>NZ_JBKQXN010000311.1:0-637702 GCF_046762905.1 Yoonia sp. R2-816
TGGGGACTTGATCTGCGGAAACCATCAAGGCCAGCGGACCTAAGAACCGCGCGAACAGGCCGAACACAAGACCGTATCTGACAAATTGCTAACTGCTTCGAAAAAAGTCTTGCTTTGCAGGGACCATCCACACAGGACGAAGCGGTCGTTGAACCAACACTGCTAAAGCGCTAAGGACGAACTGCGGATCGTTTTGATTGGGAAATCAGGTGAAACAAGAGATCGGAACTTCTTTTCAATCGGAAGAGGTTGTCGATCTCTATCTCTATCGCCCCCCATACCCCCAACAAATATACGATCTGATTGTCAGTCATTCCCCTAGCCGAGGCCGCATTCTGGATCTGGGGTGCGGGCACGGCAAGATCGCGAGGCCGATGTCACAACACTTCAGCTCTGTGACGGCGGTTGACCCATCAGCAAACATGCTCGCGCTTGGGAAATCGCTCGAATTTGGAGCGGCGACGAACCTTGAATGGGTCGAAAGCTATGCGGAAACGGCGCCGTTGACAGGTCGGTACGACACTGTCGTTGCCGCCCTTAGCATCCATTGGATGAACCATGAGGATCTCTTTGCCAAACTGTCTAAGCATCTGAAAACGCGTCATCTCTTTGCAATCATAGAAGGTGATGGCGCGCATAAACCACCGTGGGAAAGCGATTGGCAAACCTTCCATGAAAAGTGGGTACCAAAGCTTACTGGAAAGCCATTTCATCCGAACAAAGATCGTTCGTTTTGGGAGAAGTACCTCGATTATGTCGATGTCAATGAAACGTATGAGGTCGTTTCCGACGCATTCCACCAGAGCATCGAAGACTTCATTTTATCCCAACATTCTCGCGATACCTTCGCAATTTCAAAGTTGGGCAATGACCTCAAAAGCTTTGATCAAGAGCTTCGGGAACTTCTATCTCCATTTGCAAACGCCAATGGCGATTTAGAGTTTCAAAGCTACACAAAGCTGACCACGGCGACCATCTAACAACGCATGGTGAACTGTACGCAATTGGGTCTTCTGCGCTTGCGACGAGGTGTAAATTTGGGCTCGATGCGGCCATTCTTGTTTTTTGCCTTGCCACTCATTTGGGCATTAAGAGTATCGCTGATCCGTCGCGGTATTTCTGAAGCTCGCGCGCATTAAAGTTCTGCCCGAAATGTGCTCGGTGTCTGGCCCGTGAACTCAAGAAAAGCGCTGTTGAACGCGCTGGAGGAGCTGTAGCCGACATCCATCGCGATCTGCGTGATTTGTCTGTTTGGGTCCGCTAGTGCCTCGACGGCGCGGATCATCCGCAGCCGCCGCAGGCAGTCCCGCCATGGCATTCCGACCTCGTCCTGAAAGCGCCGGGCGAGGGTTCTTTCGGTCAGTCCTACGGCGGTGGCGATGTCGCTGAATGTGACCGGCTCGTCCATGCGTGCCTCTGTCAGGGTCAGCGCCTTTTGCACGGGCACGGATTGCCCTACTGGCATCCACATTGCGTTGGGCATTGCGGCGGCGCGGGTTGCCAGCATGTAGAGCGTGTCGAAAAGCATCTTGCCATCGGCATCAAGCGCTGCTGCGTCTGGCCCATGGGCCCGGCAGGCGAGGATCAGTTCGCGGGCCAGCGGTGACATATCGAGAACGCGCAGCGGTTCTGCCGGGGCGTCGTAATGGGCTGGGGCGAAGAGGGCCGAGCAGCAGGTGATCGTTGTGGCGATATCCAGCGTGATGGGCGCGTCGGCCGCGATCAGCGCCGCGCGTGCGGGTGGCAATGTCCATGCGCGTCCCGCCGCTTGCAGCCGCATGGTACCCTTGGCCGCATAGAGTAGGTAATGCCGGTCGAACTGCACGGTCTTGCCCGCCTCTGGCGGGAAGTCGCGGTAGACGCAAAAGGCGGGCAAGTCGGACATGACACCAGATTAGCCGATGGGCCGGGCGTCATAAACCATTGTGCTGGGCGCGCCGATCATCATCGGGCGCAGGATGCCACCGACTGCGGCGAAAAGTGGGCCAGCGCGATAGGCGTCAAGGCTTGCCAGATCATCCCATTGGTGCAGTAGGGTGATCGCGCCTTCGTCGCCCGGGTCGGTCAGGACGCGCACCGCGCGGTTGCCGGGCAGGGCGCGCATCTGCGGCGCCTCATCAGTCAGGCAGGTGATGGCGGCGGTGCGGTCAGCGGAGGCGACGGTGAAATTGACTTCGACATGGATCATGATGGGTCTTTCATATGTTGAATCAGATAGGCATGGCTGGAGCGGCTGGGTGGCCCAGCGGGAAAGCCTGCATCCCAAAGACAGGTCAGTCCGACCGCATTCAGATACTGGAGCATGTGTCGGGGTTTGATCATCCGGTGTCGCCAGCGCACCCAGATGATCCAGTTGCACCAATGAGGTTTGCTGACCACGAGGAGCATTTTGCCACCTTGCGCGAGCTGGGATTTGAGAAGTTGCAGGGCCGCAACCGGATCTGAAAAATGCTCGATCACATGGGCGCAAAGCACGATGTCATATGCATCGGGCTGGACCTCTTCGAGACCGGCGGTGACAGGGCGCACCGCTGGCGCGATATGGATCAGCGAACGCTGCGCAGTCGCCACCATTTCCGCCGAGGGGTCGAGCAGGGTCACGCGTTTGGGAATGCCTGCAACCTCGATCAGCGCGCGGGTGAAATCGCCGGTGCCGCAGCCTGCGTCCAGCACGCTTGCATCTTGCGTTTGCAGCCCGGTCTGGTCGATCAGCCAGCGATAGGCGGCGGCGTATCCCAAGCCTTCGATCTTGCTGCGCCATCGCGTGGCAATCGCGTCATAGGATCGGGTCAGGTGTATCTGATTGGTCATGTTGCCAGTCTGTGCCGTTATGCGCTGGCCGGCTTTCGCGGGTTTGCCAAAAACACACTGCTATCAGACAAAATGCGGTCCGGCGCCTTGGTACTGGTCACCGCCCGGACAGGGCGATAGAACGGGCCAAACGAGACGAGGCACTGGTACATGGCTGACGGCATTCAACCGCAACCCGGCATCATGGAGATTGCGCTATATCAGGGTGGTGCGTCCCATCTGGATGGGGTGCGCAATGTGCTCAAGCTGTCATCAAATGAAAACCCGCTGGGGCCCAGCGATGCGGCGAAAGAAGCTGTCGTGCGGGCCAGCCATGATCTGCACCGCTATCCACCCACCAATCACGCGGCCCTGCGGCAGGCCATTGGCGAGGTCTGGGGCGTCGATGCGGATCGCGTGTTTTGCGGGGTGGGGTCTGGTGAGGTGCTCAAGCTTCTGTCAGAGGCCTATGCCGGGCCGGGTACCGAGATTGTGTTCACCGAGCATGGGTTTTCGATGTACCCGATCTATGCCCATGCCTGTGGCGCCACCCCTGTGGTCGTTGCCGAACATGAGCGCGTTGTGGATGTGGATGCCATTCTGGCTGCCTGCACTGGCAAGACCCGGCTGGTATTCATCGCCAACCCGGCCAATCCGACAGGTACGATGGTTGGCGCGGCCGAGATTGCGCGTTTGGCCGCCGGGCTGCCGCCACAAGCCTTGCTGGTGCTGGACGGGGCCTATGCTGAATATGTCGACGGGTTCGACGCGGGCAAATCGCTGGTCGAGACCCGCGAGAATGTCGTCATGACCCGGACATTTTCCAAGATCTACGGGTTGGGGGGGATGCGTGTTGGTTGGGGCTATGGCCCGCAGCGGGTGATTGATGTGCTCAACCGGATCAGGGGGCCTTTCAACCTGTCTGCGGCTGCCCTTGCCGCCGCCGAAGCCGCTGTGCGTGATACTGACCATACCGAAAAATGCCGGATCGAGAATGCCAAGTGGCGCGAATGGATGGCGACGGCACTGGCCGAACTGGGCGTGCCATCCGACACCTCGACCGCGAATTTCGTCCTGGCCCGCTTTACTGATGAGGCCGAAGCGAAGGCGTGCGATGCGCATTTGCGCAGTGAAGGGATCATCGTGCGGCAGGTCGCCGGTTACGGATTGCCCCATTGCCTGCGCATCACAGTGGGCGACGAAAGTGCCTGCCGTCGGGTGGTGCACGCGGTGGCCCAGTTCAAGGGGGCCGTTTGATGGCGGTGATCTACGAACGAGTGGCGCTGATCGGGCTGGGCCTGATCGCGGGGTCCATGGCGCTGGCGATGCGCCGCGCGGGGCTGGCCGGTGAGGTCGTGGGTTATGCGAAGTCCGCAGAGACGCGCGCCATCGCCCGCGAGATCGACCTGTGTGATCGCGTGGCTGAAAGCGCCGTCGACGCAGTAGACGGCGCTGATCTGGTTGTGCTTTGCGTGCCCGTTGGTGCGATGGAAGCTGTCGCGCGCGAAATCGGTCCGCGCTTGAAACCCGGTGCAACGGTGAGTGATGTCGGGTCGGTCAAGCGCACGGTGATTGATGCAGTCGGGCCTTACATACCTGATGGCGTTCACTTTATTCCCGCACACCCGCTGGCCGGGACCGAGCATTCGGGGCCGCGATCCGGCTTTGCAGAATTGTTCGAGCAGCGCTACACCATCATCGTGCCGGTGGAGGGAAGCGACCCCGCCGCGATAGATCGTCTGACATTCTTGTGGAAGGGCATGGGCGCGCTGGTCGAGGAAATGGACCCTGAGCATCATGATCTGGTGCTTGCTGTCACAAGCCATACGCCGCACCTGATCGCTTATACGATGGTTGGTGTGGCCGACGATCTGCGCCGCGTGACAGATAGTGAGGTCATCAAGTACTCCGCTGCCGGTTTCCGGGATTTCACCCGCATCGCGGCCTCTGATCCGGTGATGTGGCGGGATGTGTTTTTGAACAACAAGGACGCCACGCTGGAGATTCTGGGGCGATTCACCGAAGAACTATTCGCGCTGCAGCGCGCCATCCGGCAAGAGGATGGCGATCATCTGCATGAGTATTTCACCCGGACGCGCGCCATCCGCCGGGGGATTATCGAGGCGGGGCAGGATACCGACGCCCCGGATTTTGGCCGCATCAAGGCGAAGGGCGATTGATCCGGGCGGTCGCGATTGTGCTGGCCTTGTTGGCAGGCACGGCTGCGGCCCAGGAGCTTGATGGATCGGTTCGGCCCAACGCCCGCGCGGTGCCAGAGGCACCTGCGCTGGTGATCCGTCCGATTGCCCGCGGATCGCAGGACGCCGGGCCGGTGATCCGACCCGTCGCACGCCCGGCCCCGCGCCCCGATCTGGCCCATGGCGCGCGGACTCGCGCGATCAACCGGGCCGAACAAGGGCTATTCGCTTTCAGCCCCTACGCTCTTGCAACATCCATGCGGCCTGTCCGCCGCACGGCAGCCATTGAGGCGGCAGCAGAGGAACGGCGGCTGGCGCGTCTGCGCGGTCAGGTCTGTGGTGATGTTGCCATTCAGGGGCAGTCCATTGGTCGTGTGGATGGTGCAGGCGCTTGCGGGATTGATCAGGCCGTCCGGGTCCGTTCGGTCGCGGGGATCACGCTGACGCCGCAGGCCACGATGGATTGCCGGACTGCCGCCGCGCTGAAACGCTGGGTCGAACGCGGTGCCATCCCGGCGGTTGGCGGTGAGGGCGGCGGCGTGGCTGGCCTGCGCGTGGTGTCTCATTATGCCTGCCGTAATCGCAATAATGCGACCAGTGGGCGTTTGTCCGAACACGCCAAGGGCCGCGCGATTGACATTGCGGGGATCCGGCTGCGCAGCGGGCGCGAGATTACGGTGCTGACCGATTGGGGCACGGCACGTGACGGGGGGCGGCTACGCCAGATGTGGCGGGCGGCCTGTGGGCCCTTTGGCACCGTATTGGGGCCGGAAGCGAACAGGTTTCATCGCGATCATTTCCATTTTGACACCGCCAGATATCGCAGCGGCCCTTATTGCCGTTAACATTTCCGATTTCAGCCCTATCTGAACTGTTCAATAACAGGAGACATTGATGGAAAGCCTTGCCCAAGACCTTGCCACCATGGTGCGCACCCCTTTGCATGACAGCCACGTCGCAGCACTACGCGAGATCGGCGTTGAACGGGACTGGGAGGCTGGCGAGACGCTGCAGGAATATGGCAAACCTGCCCAGACATTTCATTACGTGGTGGATGGCGGGGTCGAGGCCGTTGATCCCCGCACCGGCGGGCGCTATGGCGATGCGTATCTGGGCCCCACCCAGTTTTTCGGTGAAATCAGCTTTCTGTCGGCAGGTAAGGCGATGATGGGCGCACGCTGTATCGAAAAATCCCGGATTATCACGGTAGAGCGCGAGCCGATGCTGGAGCTGATGGGCCGCATCCCTGAAATGTCGGACATTGTTATCACGGTCTTTGCCGCCCGGCGCCGGCGGCTGTTGGAAAGCGGCGAGGCGAGCCTGACCCTGATCGGGGCCGAAGAAGACCGCAAGATCCGCCAGATCGCCGCCTTTGCGGGCCGCAACCGCATTCCGTTCCGGAGCCTGACACTGGGCGAACATGAGGCAGAGGCGGTGGCCCATTCCTGTAATATCGGCGCGGCCAAGCCTGCTGTGATCTTTGGGAAATACGATGTCGTTTCAGATCCGACCCCATCCAAGATTGCGGCCTTGCTGGGTCTTGATATGGCCGTGCGCGACGACCGTGTCTTTGACGTCCTGATCGTTGGCGGCGGGCCAGCCGGTGTGGCTGCGGGCGTTTATGCGGGGACTGAAGGCTTGTGCGCGCTGGTGGTCGAGGATCTGACCATCGGCGGACAGGCCGGTACTTCGTCCCGGATCGAGAATTACATGGGCTTCCCGACGGGCATTTCCGGGGCCGATCTGGTCTGGCGGGGTGAGGTGCAAGCGATGAAATTCGGCACGCAGTTTGCTGTGCCCCGCCGGGTGCGGGCGCTGGAACGGCGCGATGACGGTGTGTTCTGCGCCACTTTGGATGATGGTGAGGAGGTCTGCGCCAAGGCCGTTGTTGTGGCGACAGGCGTGCAATATCGCCGTCTGCCCATCGACCGGCTGGAAGATTTCGAAGGCGTCGGCATTTATTATGCCGCAACGGATGTGGAGGCCCGCTATTGCCGCGATACGGATGCGATTGTCGTGGGCGGTGGCAACTCGGCCGGGCAGGCGGCGATGTATCTGTCGCGCACGGCCCGCCATGTGCATGTGCTGGTGCGGGGTGAAAGCCTGGCGTCGTCCATGTCGGACTACCTGCTCTCGCGGTTGGAGGCTGATCCGGCGATCACGATACACTATCAGACCGAAATCGCGGGCCTGCACGGCGGGGACCACTTAGAACGTGTCACCGTGCGCGACAAAGCGGCGGGCGAGACCCGCGAGATTGATGCGCGTGCGGCTTTTATCATGGTGGGTGCGGCCCCCAATACCGGTTGGCTGTCGGGGCTTGTGAAGCTCGACAACAAAGGGTTTGTGCTGACCGGGCAGGCGGTTGGACGGGAGACACCTTATGAGACGTCGCATGACGGTATTTTCGCGGTGGGCGATGTGCGTGCCGGATCGGTGAAACGCGTGGCCTCTGCTGTCGGCGAAGGGTCGGTTGTGATTTCCAAGGTCTGGGAATTTGTGCAGGACTGACAGACGAGCGCGCCCGGCATCGTCTAAGCGTTGTGCGGGCGGACCTGTCGGAGCCTCCGGCGGGAGTATTTTTGGAAGAAAGAAGTCGAAAGCGAAGGCTTTACCCTTTTGGGTCGTGGCCCTATAAGCGCGCTCATGTTGAGCCTGATGATCATACGCATTAGTTGCCCGGCGGTCTGAACCACGGACCGGCCGGGAAAAGGTGTCTGCGATTGCGCACCGCTCCGCTTTCCCTTTTTGATATGATTGCCTGAAGGACGCCCGAGATGAGCGCCGAAACACCCGACTATAAAGACACCCTGAACCTGCCGCGCACGGATTTTCCGATGCGCGCGGGACTGCCCAAGCGTGAACCCGACTGGCTGGCCCGCTGGGCGCAGATCGGGGTTTATGAGAAGCTGCGCGAGAAGGCCGTGGGGCGCAAACCGTTCACCCTCCATGACGGCCCGCCCTATGCCAACGGCCATCTGCATATCGGCCACGCGCTGAACAAGATCCTCAAGGATATGGTCGTCCGGTCCCAGCAGATGATGGGCCGCGATGCTCGCTATGTGCCGGGTTGGGATTGTCACGGACTGCCCATCGAATGGAAGATCGAAGAACAGTACCGCGCCAAGGGCCGCAACAAGGACGATGTGGATGTGGTCGACTTCCGGCAAGAATGCCGCAAGTTCGCCGAAGGCTGGGTCGATATCCAGCGCGAGGAATTCAAGCGTCTGGGTGTAACCGGCAACTGGGACGATCCGTATCTGACGATGAATTTCCACGCCGAACGGGTGATCGCCGAGGAATTCCAGAAGTTCCTGATGAACGGCACGCTCTATCAAGGGTCGAAGCCCGTGATGTGGTCGCCGGTGGAGAAGACCGCGCTGGCCGAAGCGGAGGTTGAGTATGCGGATAAGGAGAGCTTTACCGTTTGGGTGAAGTTTCCGGTTCACGCAGTAGACGCTGACAAAGTCAGGCCCGGCGCGATGGCTAGTTCGACACGCGCAGGTGACGGCGATATGTCTCAAGACAAATTGGATCAACTTCTTGCGGCTGCTGGCGAGAAGATTGACGAACGAAAGAGTCAACTTGTTGAATCGGCAAAGGAGCTCATCGGCGCCTCGGTTGTAATCTGGACGACAACACCATGGACCATGCCTTCAAACAAGGCAGTCGTATTCGGGGATGACATTGGATATGGGCTCTACGAGGTCACAGGTGTTCCTGAGGAGTGTTGGGTTGAGGTGGGCGAACGCTTCATTTTGGCTGACGCACTGGCTGAGGCCTGTTTGTCCAAAGCGCGGCTAGACAATACAATGTGGAAGCGCGTGCGTAGCGTTACCTCTTACGAGTTATCAGGTTTGATTTTGAAGCATCCGCTGTCAGGCGCTGAAGGCTCAAACGGCGAATGGGACGATCCGCGTGATTTCCGCGCCGCTGACTTTGTCACGGATGATGAAGGCACGGGCTTTGTTCACTGTGCCCCGTCGCACGGTATGGAGGAGTTCGAGCTCTATCGCGATCTGGGCATGTTGCAGCAGGTGATCACCTACAACGTGCTGGAAGACGGGTCTTTCCGTCCTGACCTGCCGTTTTTCGGCGGCACGAAGATCATGCGCGAAAAGCCGAACAAGAAGAATAAGACCAATCCTTGGGAGGGTGATGCCAACACCGCGGTCATCGCCAAACTGGCTGAGGTTGATGGTCTGTTCGCACGCGGTGTGATCAAACACAGTTATCCGCATTCATGGCGCTCCAAAGCGCCTGTGATCTACCGCAATACACCGCAATGGTTCGCCGCCGTTGATAAAGCTGTCGGCGATGGGCAGGATACTTATGGCACGACCATCCGCGAACGGGCCTTGCGCTCTATCGACGAGCTCGTGACCTGGACGCCGAAGACGGGCCGCAACCGTCTTTATTCCATGATCGAGGCGCGGCCGGATTGGGTCTTGTCTCGCCAGCGTGCCTGGGGCGTGCCGCTGACCTGTTTCGTCAAGAAAGGGGCGCAGCCGACCGACCCGGATTACCTGTTGCGCAACGAAGCCGTGAATGCCCGCATCCTCGCCGCGTTCGAAGAGGAAGGTGCGGATGCCTGGTACAAGGACGGGGCCAAGGAACGGTTCCTCGGGAACGATGTGAACCACGACGATTATGATCAGGTGTTCGACATTCTGGATGTGTGGTTCGACAGCGGCTCGACCCATGCTTTCGTGCTGCGCGACCGCGAAGACGGGTCCGAGGACGGGATGGCGGATGTTTATCTTGAAGGCACCGATCAGCATCGTGGCTGGTTCCATTCCTCGATGTTGCAGGCCTGCGGCACGATCGGCCATGCGCCCTATCGCGCCGTGGTGACCCATGCGTTCACGCTGGATGCCAAGGGCGAGAAGATGTCCAAATCGCTCGGCAACACCATCGAGCCCGCGCAGGTGGTGCAGCAATACGGGGCCGATATCCTGCGGCTTTGGGTGGCGACGACGGACTACAAACACGACCACCGGATCGGTGACGAAATCCTGAAAGGGGTCGCCGACAGCTATCGCCGGTTGCGCAACACGCTGCGATTCATGCTCGGCTCGCTGAGCGATTTCAGTGAGTCCGATCGGGTCAAACCGGCAGAGATGCCGGAACTGGAGCGTTGGGTGCTGCATCGGTTGGCCGAACTGGACGGGCAGGTGCGGGAAGGCTACGCCAAGTATGATTTCCAGGGCGTGTTCCAGGCGATCTTTACCTTTGCCACGGTAGACCTGTCGGCGTTCTATTTCGATATCCGCAAGGATGTTTTGTATTGCGACGGCGATACGGCCCGGCGCCGCGCGGCCCGGACGGTGCTGGATATCCTGTTCCATCGGCTGACGAAATGGCTGGCGCCGATGCTGACTTTCACCATGGAAGAGGTCTGGCTGGAACGGTTCCCGGGCGATGACAGCTCTATCCATCTGGAGGATTTCGCAGAAACGCCAGCGGATTGGTCTGACGCAGAACTTGCGGCAAAATGGGCCACCGTGCGCAAGGTCCGTCGTGTGGTGACAGGTGCCTTGGAAGTGGAGCGGACCAATAAAGTCATCGGTGCGTCGCTTGAGGCGGCACCGACCGTCTATGTGACGCCCGAGGCGGCGGGAGTTTTGCAGACCGTCAGTTTTGATGATCTGTGCATCACGTCCGACATCACGGTGTCTACCGACGCGGCACCAGCGGATGCATTCCGGCTGGATGACGTGGCGGATGTGGCCGTGGTCTTTGCCCGCGCGGATGGTGAGAAATGCCAGCGCTGCTGGAAGATCCTGCCGGATGTGGGCACGCATACTCATGCGGGTGTGTGCGCGCGATGTGATGAAGCGTTGAGCTAAGCGATCTGAGCGAGCGGCCCGGTATCAATGCAGGGCCGTTCTCAGGCTGCGGCTGACCGGGTTTGCAGCCGTGTCAAAATATCCGCAGCAATCTCGAACGACCGTAATCGCGCGGCGCTGTCATGGATCATGCCTGTGATGATCAGTTCATCCGGTTGGTAGGTGTCCAGAAGCGATTTCAACTGCGATTTGACGGTGTCTGGTCCGCCGGTGGCCGAACAGCTGAGGGCGGCGTTGACCTGCGCGAGGACCTGCGGTGGGATCTCTTGCGAAAGGTCATGCGTGGGCTTTGGCAGTTTGCCCGGCTTGCCTGTGCGCAGCCTTGCAAATGCGAGTTGTTGCGAGGTCCGCAAATAGGCGGCTTCGTCATCCGTGTCTGCCGCGCAGACACCTGCTGCCATCATGACATAGGGTTGCGCCAGCCATTGCGAGGGCTGGAAGCGGTGGCGATAGATCGCAATTGCCTCTTCCAATGCAGCCGGGGCGAAATGCGAAGCGAAGGCATAGGGGAGGCCCAGTTGGGCCGCCAATTGCGCGCCGTAAAGGCTGGAGCCGAGGATCCAGACGGGAACATGTGTGCCTTGCCCCGGAATGGCCTGAACCCGGCCCAGCGCATCACCGAAATAGCCAAGCAGTTCCGTCACATCCTGTGGAAAGCTGTCTTCGGGCGCCATATGCCGCCGCAGTGCGCGGGCTGTTGCCATATCGGTGCCGGGGGCACGGCCAAGGCCAAGATCAATCCGGTCGGGATAAAGCGTGGCCAGCGTGCCGAACTGTTCGGCCACGACCAGCGGCGCGTGATTGGGCAGCATGATGCCACCGGCGCCGATCCGCATGGTTTTCGTCGCCGCGGCCACATGGCCGATCACCACCGCCGTGGCAGCGCTGGCGATGCCGGGCATGTTGTGATGTTCGGCCAGCCAGTAGCGGTGATATCCTTGGGCCTCTGCCGCGCGTGCCAGCTGAACGGAATTTGCTAGCGCATCAGCGGCGCTGTGGCCTTCAGGGATGAGCGACAGGTCGAGCAGTGAGAAGTGATACATGTGGCAAGGCTCCTGCCCATTGATCTAGGGAGTGGGCTGGCCAAAACCAAGGGGCTTGGCGGCCATCACCGCGTCAGTCTAGGTTGCGCAGGAGTTTGATGGGAAGATCCGATATGACAGAGTTTCGCAATCCAGATGCCGTGGCCCGGATGCGGGCCGATTTCGCCAGGCAGGGGGCCATGTCGGCGATGGGGATTACGGTGGCGGACGTTGCTCCGGGGCGAGTGGTGCTGGAGATGCCGTTCAATGCGGATTTCAGTCAGCATCATGGGTTTATGCATGCCGGTGTGATTACGTCAGGGATGGATAGTGCCTGCGGCTTTGCCGCCTTCACGCTGATGGAGGCCGAGGCCGAGGTGCTGACGGTCGAGTTCAAATGCAACTTCATGGCCCCGGCCAAGGGCGCGCAGTTCCGGTTTGAAGGGGAGGTGGTCAAATCGGGCCGGACGCTCACCTTTACCGAAGGCCGTGCCGTTGCGCTCGATGGCGACGCGGCTGTGACCGTTGCGACAATGACCGCGACGATGATGGCCGTGCGCGGCTTGAAGCCGTGATTTGTGAGGCGTCGCCGGTTGGTCCGTTGGGGGTCGACGCCGAGGACGGTGCCATTACGCGGTTGATCTGGGGGCGTGGTGGGACGCTGACCCAAGGGGCGTTGCACGAGCTATTGCGTGATGAGATGGCGGCCTATTTTGCCGGCCATTTGAAGAAATTTACCGTACCGCTCGCACCTCGCGGCAGCGCCTTCCAGCAGGAATTCTATGCGGCCCTTTGTGCCATTCCCTATGGCGAAACCCGGACCTATGGCGATCTGGCGGCGGATTTGGGTGTGTCGGCGCAGGCCATCGGGCAGGCCTGTGGGGCCAACCCGATCGCGATCCTGATCCCGTGCCACCGGGTTTTGGCAGCAAACGGATTGGGCGGGTATTCCGGCGTTGGGGGAATCGAGGCGAAGGTGACCCTGTTGCGGCTGGAAGGGGCGGCAGGGTTGTTGATCTGACGGTGGGGTCAGTTGTGGGCGAGCCGAGAGAGCCAATCGACAAACAAGATGACTTCTGGCGTCGCGCGCGGGTGCGTCAACGCGTGATAGATATGCCCGTTTGGCGCAAAGCCGTGTGGTGCAATCAATTTTCCCGCCGCCAGATCGTCGCGCACCAGAACCTCGGGCGCGACGGTCATGCCAAGGCCGGATGTGACCGCCTGCAGTAGAAAGTAGAAATGTTCGTACCAGGTCACGTCGTCGTCGGGCGGCCCAAGACCCTGTGCTGCGCACCAATCCGTCCATGCGTTCGGTCGAGTCCGGGTCGCCAATCGCGGGATGCCGGGCGGGATCAGCGATGGCACGTCGAACAGCCATGCATGTTGTGGGGCGGCGACGAGGCCTGTCGCGTCAGGTATCAGCGGTGTGATGGTCAGGCTGTCATCCGCAGGCAGCGGCCCGACACGGATGGCCACATCTGATGGTCCGCTCAGGCGGGCGATTGGCGCGTCATCGGTGGTCAGGCGCACCTTGAGCAGGGGGTGCCGATGCTGGAAATCCTGCAGACGCGGGATCAGCCAGCGCATCGCCAGTGTTCCAAGGCAGGACAGGTCGATGATACCCGGAGTGGGGGCTAGCGCGCGCAGCCCATCCTCGATCAGATCCAGCGCTTCGCCGGTGCGGCGTGCCAGTGTCATACCGTCTGGCGACACTGAACGCAGGTTGCGTGGCCCCGTAAGTAGCCGCGTATCCAGCAGATGTTCAAGCTGTGCGATCTGGCGACTGATCGCGCTATGGGTCACGCCCAGTTCCCGGGCTGCAGCGGCCATGGTGCCCAGACGCGCAAAGCTTTCAAACGCCCGTAGTGCATTCAAGGGCAGGGTACGGCGTTCAATGTTCATGAAACTCACAACGGGTTTGAGAATTGGGCGCTTTGAAAAGCTATTGCGCCGATGCATTGTGTGTCAAACGAAAGCAGGCCGTTAGGGCGGGTATCATGACAATCGGGGTATTTCTGGCCGTGCTCGGGGCTGCATTTCTGCATGCGTCATGGAACGCCCTGATTAAGCTGGGCGCGTCGAAAATGACCGGCATGCTGATCCTGACGCTGGTACAGGGTGGCGCGGGCCTGATCATCGCGCTGAGCCGTCCGTGGCCGGACGCGCAGGTCTGGCTGTGGCTTTTGGCCTCTGGCGTGTTTCATTCGGCCTATAAACTGTTTCTGGCTTACGCCTATGAACAGGGCGATCTGAGCCGGGTTTATCCGATCGCGCGCGGGGCAGCGCCACTGATGGTCGTTGTGATCTCGGCTCTGTTTCTGGCGGATGTGATCCTGCTGTGGGAATATTTGGGGGTGTTCGTGCTGGGCCTCGGCATTTTGACGATGGCGCAAGGGGTGTTTTCGTCTGGCGAAAGCCGCCGGTTGATCCCCCTTGCCATCGGGTCGGCCATGGCAACGGCGGGATATTCGCTGGTGGATGGATTGGGTGCGCGGGTGTCTGGGGACGCAACCGCTTATGTGGGCTGGCTTTTTGCGCTGGATGCCTTGTTTTTCACACCGATCTGCCTGGCCTTGCGCGGGCGGGCGGTGCTGGTGGCGGATCGGCGGGCATGGGTCATGGGCAGTCTGGCGGCAGGGGCATCCTATGGCGCCTATGCGATTGCCGTTTGGGCAATGACGGTTGCCCCGATTGCACTGGTTGCCGCCTTGCGCGAAACGTCGATCCTGTTTGCGGTGCTGATCGGCTGGGTCTGGTTTGGCGAAAGGTTGGGGGTGACCAAGGCGATTGCCGCAGCCCTTATCGTGGGTGGGGTCGTCCTGACCCGGCTCTAGCCATCGCTGCCATACATAAGCTGCTGCGCGGCCCCGGCAAAAAGCAGATAGACGGATGTCACCACCAGCCCCCAATGGGCCCAGCTATCGGGATAGAAATCGACCCAGGCGGCCCAACCGGCAAAGAATGTCCAGGCGAGTGCTGTCGGCAGCGTCAGCATCCGCCAGCGCTCCGTGCGGACAGGATGAACGAATTTGACGGGGACGAACATCGCAATGGCAAGGATACTGACCAAGGCGAGGGAAACCCAGAAATTCGGCTCCAGCGCAAAGATGACCAGTACCAGCATGTTCCAGCAGCCGGGAAAGCCGGAGAATGAGTTATCCTTGGTTTTCATCCGTGTATCGGCGAAATAAAGCGCCGAGGTGAAGGTGATGATGATGATCGCCAGCCACCCCGTCCAGCCTGGCAGCAGCCCGGATTTGAACAGCGCATAGGCGGGTACAAAAACGTAGGTGAGGTAGTCAATGATCAGATCCAGCAGGACCCCGTCAAAGGCAGGCGCATTGGATTTGACATCGTATTTGCGTGCTAGCGGCCCGTCGATGCCATCCACGGCAAAGGCCACGACCAGCCACAGGAACATCAGGCTCCATTCTTCTTCGACGGCGGCCAGCATGGCGAGCATCGCAAAAACGGCGCCGCTGGCAGTGAGCAGGTGAACGAAAAGGGCTTTGGCACGCAATGTCATCGGATTGTCATGACCCATGACCGCGCCGGATGCAAAAGGAAAACCCGCCAGCATGGCTGACGGGTTTTCAACCGTGGCGATGATGCGTCTATTGCCCGATGCGGACTTCCTCCAGCGGGTAGGCCAGCATGTCGCGGTAGTCCCATGCGATGTGGCAATCATGGCAGAACGATTGCTGGACATTCATGACTTTGCCATTGGGCTGCACACCCGCATAAAGCCAATCATTGGTGTCGGGGGCGGCGCCAGGATCAAGCTTGGTCATGATAAAGAGCGGCCCCGGCCGCGCAGCCCCGCGTTGTGAACTGAGGGTGATGCTTTCCTTGGCCAGAACCGAACCGGCGGGCATGACGAACCCTTCCTCGGCGAACTGTAGATATTGATCGGCGGCAATATCATTGGCGAAGGTTTGCAACAGACGCTCACCATGCGGTCCGGCGACGGCGGGGCGCGTGGATGTCACCGCCCAGTCACGGTAGACACTGCCGACCGGGTCGCCTTCTGCACCATAGCCTTCGGCCATCTGATCCTTCAGGCAGTCATAAAAGGCGAGGATTTCCGGCTCTTCCAGATCGAAAGAGCTTTCGGCGGTATATGCGGTGCAGTCCTGCGCCGCAGCAGCACCTGCGGTTACGGTGGCAAGGGCGGCAATTGTCAAACGAAGTTTCATGGCTGATCCTATGCGCGATGTATTGGTATGCAAATGGATACTGACACCGATGCGCCGGTCCACCTAGTCACAAGGCGACACATTGGCGTGACGGTTTGTGTCAGTCAGGCCTTTGGATGGGCCTTGTCGTAAACCTCCATCAGGCGGGCCGCATCAACGGCGGTATAGGCCTGTGTGGTCGACAGAGATGCGTGCCCGAGCAACTCCTGGATCGCGCGCAGATCGCCCCCGGCTGACAGAAGATGCGTGGCAAAGGAGTGGCGCATCGCATGTGGGGTGGCGGTGGCTGGCAGGCCAAGTTGCATCCGGGCCTGTTCCATCACCTTCTGGATCGCGCGGGGGCGCAGTGGCCCGCTGCAGATGGCCCGGAACAAGGGGGCGTCCGCCTCGACCGGGTAAGGGCAAAGCCGGACATAGGTCGCAACCGCGTCACGCGCTGCGTCAATGACTGGCACGATCCGCTCCTTGCCGCCCTTGCCGGTGATCCGCAGCACCTCTGGCAAGGGGAAGTCGCGGCCCATCAAGCCCAGTGCCTCTGATATCCGCAGCCCGCACCCATAAAGCAGGGTGACAACAGCCGCATCGCGGGCCGCGACCCATGGCTCGCGCGCCTGCAATTCGACCGTGTCGATCATGGCGCTGGCCGCGCTCACCTCGAGCGGGCGGGGCAGTTTTTTCTGGAACTTCGGCGCGCGGGTGGACAGGACGGCGGTGGGTTCGAACCCTTCACGCTCTGCCAGCCAACGATAGAAGGATTTGACGGCTGACAATGAGCGGGCCAGCGACCGCGCGCCAACGCCACGCGCCCGTTCATGAGCCATCCATGAGCGCATATCGCGCACACCGATTTTGGCGATCGGGCCAAGGCCCTGTGTGTCACCATGATGCTGGGTCATGAAAGACAGAAAGCCCAGCACATCGGTCTGATACGCTTTGATCGTGTTTTCCGCAGCACCCGCCAGTGCCCGCTGATGGTCGAGCCATTTGGCAAGCGCGTCAGTGAGTGCCGGGGCGATCACCGGTCAGCGGTCAGCCAGCGGCGCATGGCCCTTTCGAACACACCGGCAAAAAATGTAAGCAGGTCAGTACCTTGCTGCGGCGTGAACTGGGCCGCGTCCTCGGCCCCCATGACCAGCATGCCGGGCAGGTGATCAGGCCCCAGATCAAGATGCAGGCAGGCCTCTGACAGGATGTCCTTGCTTTGCCCATTGTAAAGCGCGCTGCTGATCTTTTGCGTGGCCCTCAAGGTCACTGGGCGGACGGGTACATTGCGGCCAAGGGTGACGTAGCCATCAACAAATCCTTCGGGCATGACGACCACGGCTGGGCCTAAATCGGCGAGGTCCTCGCCGGTTTCGCTTTCCAGTACCAGACGAATGGTATCCACGCGCAGGATGTCGGCGACATCACCGGTCAGTGCGGACAGAAACGCGGGAAGCGTATCGGCCTCAAGCATCCGAAGGATCGCACGATGGACCTGATTGGTGCCCGCAAGGTTGTCATAGGCTGCGGCGATCACGTTGCGATGGGTGTCTTCCAGCCGGTCGAACCGCGCTTCGAGCCGTTCCATGGCGATGGAGCGCAGATCAACGATATTAACGCCCATATTATCGTCATTGGCACCGACGAGGGCGCGCATCACGTCAGCATCTTCCAACAGCACATTGGGGTTCGCGATGATCTTTTCCCGCAGATCATTCGCCATCAGTGTTTTGTTCATTTTGCCTGCTCTGTTTTTGGTTTTTTTTGCAGTTTAGCAGAGGGATGCGGGCATTTCTTCATTTATTTTTCCCAAACCGGCCGAGGGTGTTTTTTCGGTGTCACTCCGGCTGCTGGCGGGTGTTGCGTCGTCGGGGCTCCGCCCGTTCGCGGCTGAAACGGTCCACTGGACCGTTTCCGGGACGCCGCTCACCCCCCACCGTACGGTGGTTTTTTCGATTTCGAGCGAATCGAGGGTTAACGCCTTATTTTTCTGGGAAATGCCCGGTCGGCATCGCGTCGGATTTGCGTCGGCAAAACGTCGGACCTTTTGGCGGCGTTTGGTGGGGTTAACGGGGCGCACGGTGGGGTTTGTTAACGGGTGTTAGGGTTTGCACAGTGTGGGGGACATCACCCACCCTACGAGACGATGAACGTCGCGTCGTGTCCTTCCAGGCTGGTTGGCGGTTCCAGTTTGCGTGCCAGATCGCTGATGACGCCGCTTGGAACGGGTGCAGAGCGGTTGGCGTTTTGCCGGGTGAGTTGGTCTGGTGGCACCTCAAGATAGATCAGGTGAATGCGTGCGCTGTAGTCGCGCAGGAGCCGCAGCACCTTGGCCCGGGTCTGGGCGGTGATGTTGGTGGCGTTCCAGACGAAATCCTGTCCTGCCCGCAGATGCACACGCGCCTGTTCATAGGCGGCCTGAATGACCGCGCCCTGATTGTCGGTAGGGGCGGTGCCTGTCGCGGCGCGGATCGCGTCGAGACTGACGACGGGCAGGTTGGGCAGATTGGCGGCGATCCATGTGTCTTTGCCGGTGCCGGGCAGGGCCGACATGACATGGACGGTGCAGCGGAAATCCTCTTGCGCGGCATAATGCGGGTCCCGGTCGTCGCGTTCCAGAAAGGCAAGGCGGCTTTCGGCATTTGCGAAGGGGAAGGGGCCTGTTGGGCACCCGGCCTCGGTAAAGCAGGTCTGCGCCAATGCGACGTTGTCCAGCACCGCCTGCTGGTCAGCGCAAATACGCCCGAGCGCATCCGCATGTGCGTGCAAGCAGAGTAGATCGGGCCGACAGGTGAGCGATGTGACGATGGCGAGCCGTTCCGGGGTGGGCCGTTCGATCAGCCAGAAGGGCAGTTGGTGCTTGGCGATGATCCCGCAGACCGCCTCGCGCCAGTGGAAATCCACCTGTGCCTCTCGCAAGACCCCGCGTGTGATGGACGCCCCCAGACGTGAATGTCCGCGCGAAGTGATCCGGCCGTCCTCTTCGTGTTTGGTTGTGCCCGGCTTGCCGATGTCATGCAGACAGGCGGCCCAGAACAGCATGCTGCGGTCTGGATCCGGCAGGGCGCGCCAGTCGGGTTGGGTCACCAGTGCCTCGACCACCATGCGGGTGTGGGTGCCTGCATCGCCTTCAGCATGGTGGATCGGGTCCTGCGGGCAGGTGTCGAGGGCGGCGAACTCTGGCCAGAGCCCCCAGATGGCAGGCCAGTCGATCTGCCAGCCCGGGGCCTGTGGGACAAGGGTTAGCAGATACGCAAAGTCAGGCCGTTTCATCATAGGCCCCTTTCACCCCAAGCACAGGCGCAAAGATATCCACGCCTTCTGCCAATTGGTTCGGCAGTATGGGCCGGTCCTGCCAATGGCCTTCGGACGCTTCTATCGCTTGCAGGAAATCGTGGCGCACATATTTGAAGCGCTCCGTCACGCTGCCCGCTGGTTCGACCTTGATATAAAGCCCCTCGGCCAGATCGCTGTCTTCGGTCTGTCTGGCGACAAAATCGGCGCGGCTGCCAGAGACGACGGCGGCCTTGTCCAGCGCATCCCGCCAGTTGGCTGATTTGTAAAGCGAGGGTTTGATCAGGTTGTTAATGTCTGCGGCGGTCCGGATGGCCCCGTCATGCACAACCGGCACCGGCATGATGGGCAGGTCTGTCAGCAGGTCGCGCCGGGCGGCGGTGGACAGGAACAAGCGGGTTTCCCGGTCATAAACGTCAAATTCCATGAAGTAATGCGGCAGCTGGTCGTAAAAGACAGTGTGCTTGGCATACATCCATTCGCCATACATCACATAGCGCGCACCCAACACGGCCTGCAGCCGCGTCAGATGCACATTGGCCCATGTCTTGAGCATGTCGAAATGCCGTTCGCGGTAACCGCCGGTCAGGTAATGCCCACGGCTTTGCAGCATCAATTGCCCGTCGGTGAATGAGATGGCGCAATTGGCCCCGTCCACCTTTTCTTCGATGGTGAGGTGGGCATCGCGCAACTCGGCGATGGGTTTGTCATCCTTCAGGTCACCGGTTTGCAGCCGCGACCCTTCGATATGCCGCGTGCGCGGGTATTTCAGCAGTGTCATTGGTATCTCACGAGAGGTTGGAGCGATTGGGCCGCCCGAATTGGACATAACAAACAGCCCATCCCGTCAGGGTGGGTTGAAGGTTCAGGTTATGTCGCTGCGCGTTACATGGCTCTCTCACGGGGCAAAGGGTTTGCGTTGGGTTGGGTTAAACGGGGCTTTGTTCAAAATCAAGTGTTGTGATTGGCGGTGTGCGGACAGCCGACGGGTTAATGCGCAGGAAACGGGTCGCTTGGCGGGGCGGCCGGTCGCATGCTGATGATGAGCATTCGCGGAGTCGTCCCATGTTCGAAACCATTGCTGCCCTTGTTATTTTCCTGTTCCCGCTGGCTTATAGCCCCGGTCCCGGCACCTATTCTTTGCCGCCAATGGTGCCCGGTTCGGGTTTCGGGCGACGGTGCCTGCCAATGCGGGTTATCATCTGGCGACATGGGTGGTGACCGTGGGGATCGGCTTTGGCTTTCTGGCCGTGATGGAGCGGTTTCCGCAGGTGTTCGATATCCTCAAGATCGCCGGGTCGCTCTATGTGCTGTGGATCGCGTGGAAGATGTTCCGGTCCAGCGTGCTGAAGGATGAAGGCGCTGCCCGTCCGGCGCGGTTTGTCGATGGCGCGCTCCTATTGGTGCTGAACCCCAAGGCCTACGTGATCATGGCGCTGATGTTCACCCAGTTTCTGGAGGGCTCGCAGGTTGGGCAGGTGGCGGCAGTGCTAGTGATCGCCACGATCTTTACGCTGAACAATCTGGTGGCGTTTTCGCTTTGGGCGCTGATGGGCGATGCGATTGCGGCGGGGTTTCGGAGTGCGGACAGCGCGCGGCGGCTGAACGCTGTGTTTGGGATCGTGCTGGCGGGCGTGGCGGTCTGGATGTTGGTGGCTTGAGGGTTCAGCCGTCGAATTCTGCCTGGCTGATGATGTCTTGCAGGAACGTCACCCTATCCGCGGCGTATTGTGCCAGGCATTCGGCCTTGCCACCGTCGCCCGCAAAGGGGTTTGGCCCGTAGATTTCGCAATCGAGGTTGCGGCTGATCGTCCAGGCATCCTGCGCCACCTTGAGCGTTTCGATATAGGTCGCGTCCATGCGCGTGGGCAGATAGGCCAGTGCCGCCGCAAATCGGGTGGTGAGGAGTGCCTCCCATGCTGCCGCCTCTGGCCCCCAGCAATTCGCATCGTCAGTCACCGGATCGCAGTTTGCGACTGTCACGTCCCGTTCCCACAGGCGACCCAGACAGGTGCTGGCTGGGTCAGTGGGGCTGAGCCGTTCCAGACAATAGCCAAGCGGGTCATCCTGACCGTCCCCCGTCAGCCGCGCCAGCACCCCGATCCCGTCAAACGGGTTGTTGGGCTCGACCGTGCCCGCATCGCAGGTCAGCGTCTGGGTGTCGCCATTGGGCAGCCGCACGATGATCCCGCCTTCGGCCGTCGCATCGGGATCAATGCGCAGGCGGGATGAGGTGAACATCTCGTACCCGTAATTGCCGTTATAGAGCGTCACATTTTCGTAAATGGTGGCGCCTGTGCCCCCAAATGGTGTGTAGGCGACATCTTCGAATATGCGGGTCATTTCCAGTGTCGGCGCGCCGCTGCTGGGGCCGAACGCGTAGTGCAGCGTGTCGCCAGCAAGGCAGAGGTTCAGCGTCCGCGCGCCCTCTTCCACGGTGCAGGACAGCAGGACCGTCTCATCAGTGGTGCAGGGCCGTGCGGCGGCGGTGGTCGGCGCGAGGGCGCTCATCAGAACCAGAACACCCAGACATGTTTTGGTTCCGATGGTCATGGGTGCCTCCTCAGACGATTTTGATGCCGGCCTTTTTCGCGTCGGCCATGAAGGCGTCGAGCCCCTTGTCGGTCAGGACGTGGTTGGCCATCGCCTTGATCACGTTCGGTGGGGCCGTGGCCACATCCGCTCCGATCTTGGCGCATTCGCTCATGTGGTTGGCCGACCGGATGGAGGCGGCGAGGATGTTCGTCTCGAACCCGTAATTGTCATAGATCGTCCGGATGTCTTCGATCAGGTCGAGCCCGTCCATGTTGATGTCGTCAAGCCGCCCGATGAAGGGGCTGATGAATGTGGCCCCGGCCTTTGCCGCCAGCAGTGCTTGATTGGCCGAGAAGCAGAGGGTGACGTTGACCATGATCCCGTCATCCGTCAGCGTCTTGCAGGTTTTGAGGCCAGCCCAAGTCAGCGGCACCTTGACGGCGATGTTGTCGGCGATCTTGGCCAGTTTGCGCCCCTCGGCCAGCATGTCATCGGCCTCAAGTGCGACCACTTCGGCTGAAACCGGCCCGTCGACCATGGCGCAGATTTCCTTGGTCACTTCGAGGATGTCGCGCCCGGATTTCATGATCAGCGACGGGTTGGTGGTGACCCCGTCGACCATCCCGAGGTCGTTGAGTTCCTTGATCTGGTCGATCTCGGCGGTGTCTACGAAAAACTTCATGTCGGTGCTCCGGGGAAGGGGTTGGCGTTTGCTTGAGCCTCGTTTACCTCATGGGGGTCGGAGGGAAAAGCCCTTCGGGTCTGCAAGGGGTGCGCGTGATGGATTTTCAGCTTTGGATTGCGTTTGTGTCGGCCTCGATCGCGCTGCTGCTGATCCCCGGGCCGACGGTCATTCTGGTGCTCAGCTATGCGCTGAGCCAAGGGCGCAAGGTCGCTGTCGCGTCTGCGGCGGGCGTGGCGCTGGGCGATCTGATCGCGATGACCGCATCGCTGGTGGGGCTGGGGGCGTTGGTGCTGACTTCGGCCACATTGTTCATGGTAATCAAATGGGTGGGGGCTGCTTATCTGGTGTGGATGGGGTGGGGGATGCTGCGTGCCTCTGGCCGCCAGAGCGGGTTGCACGTTGTGGATGCCCCGGCGCTGCCTGCGGGCCGCATCTTTCGCCATGCAACTGTCGTTACGGCACTGAATCCCAAGTCGATCGTGTTTTTCATTGCTTTCGTTCCTCAATTTATCCGGCCCGATGCGCCGCTTGTCCCGCAATTTGCGATCCTGATTGGCACATTTGTCGGCCTCGCGGCCATGAATGCACTGGCTTACGCCTTGTTGGCGGACCGGCTGCGGGCGACCATCCGCCGCCCTGCGATCCTGACCTGGCTGACCCGCGCCGGTGGCGGTGCCCTGATCGCGATGGGTGCGCTGACGGCCACATTGCGCCGTGCCGCCTGAGTTCTTTCATGAAGGCGATCTGGTTGGTGTTCTAACCACCCAGCCGCTGGACCGCCTGCTGGATTACAAGGCGCCCGAAGGCGGCTGCCATCTGGGCGCTTTTGTCGAAGTGCCGCTGGGCCCGCGCAAGGTGCTGGGCGTCGTTTGGGGGCCGGGCAAGGGCGATTATGACCGCGCCAAGATCCGGTCGGTGATCCGGGTGCTGGATGTGGCGCCCATGCGCGATGAGATGCGGGAGTTTCTGGGGCGGGCTGCCGATTACACGCTGACCCCGATGCCAGCGATGCTGCGGTTGGGGACCCGCGCGCCGGGGCTGGGCGATCCGCAATCGATGCGCAAGGTGTACCGGCTGGGCGACCGGGAACCGGACCGTGTGACCGCGGCCCGTGAGAAGGTGCTGGGCGTCTTGCGCGACTATGGCGGCTTGTCATTCACTCTGCGCGAATTGGCTGAGATGGCGGGGGTGGGCACCTCAGTCGTGAAGGGCCTTGTGAAGCAAGGGGCGGTGTCAGAGGAGGAGGCACCGCGCGATACCCCCTATCCGCGGCTGGACCCCGATTATGGCGGTAAGGCGTTGAGCCCCGATCAGGCGGCAGGGGCGGAGGCTTTGCGCGCCGCCCTGCGCAGCGATACCTATGGCACGACGCTGCTGAAAGGCGTTACCGGATCCGGCAAGACCGAGGTGTATCTGGAGGCTGTGGCAGAATGTCTGCGCATGGGGCGGCAGGCGCTGGTGTTGCTGCCTGAGATTGCCTTGTCCGGCGAGTTCATCAACCGGGTCGAGGCCCGGTTCGGGATGAAGCCTGCTGAATGGCATTCAGGCGTGACAATGACCGAACGCCGCCGCTGCTGGCGCATGGTCGGGCAGGGGGATGCGCAACTGGTTGTGGGTGCCCGTTCGGCGCTGTTTCTGCCCTATCAGAACCTTGGCTTGATCGTGGTCGATGAAGAACACGACACGTCCTACAAGCAGGAGGATGGCGTACTTTATAACGCCCGCGATATGGCTGTGCTGCGGGCGGCGATCAATGACGCGCAGGTGGTGCTAGCCTCGGCCACGCCGAGCCTTGAAAGCTGGGCGAATGTGGAGGCGGGGAAATATGCCAAGCTGGAACTGACGTCGCGGTTCGGGGCCGCCGTCATGCCGAAGATGACGGCGATTGATATGCGGGTGGAGGACGTGCCGGGTGGGAAGTGGGTTTCACCTACGTTGCGGGCTGCCATTCAAAGCCGGTTGGACAAGGGCGAGCAATCGCTGGTCTTTTTAAATCGCCGGGGCTACGCCCCGATTACACTCTGCCGCGCCTGTGGCCACCAGATTGGTTGTGATCAGTGCGATGCGCGTATGGTGGAGCATCGGTTTCTCAAGCGGCTGATGTGCCACCAATGCGGCGAGACCAAGCCGATGCCGACGGTCTGTCCGAGTTGTGAGGCCGAGGATCGGTTGAGCGCTGTTGGCCCCGGCGTCGAGCGGATGGGTGAGGAGATTGCGGGGCTGTTCCCGGATGCGCGGATCGCGGTGTTGTCGTCGGATCTGTATGGGTCTGCGCGGGCCATGAAGGCGCATATCGAGGAGATTGCGGAAGGTGGCACCGATATCATCATCGGCACGCAACTGGTCGCGAAGGGCCATAACTTTCCCCTGCTGACGCTGGTGGGGGTGATTGATGCCGATCTGGGCTTGCAGGGGTCCGATTTGCGGGCAGCAGAACGGACGTTTCAGCTGATGCGCCAAGTCGCGGGGCGTGCCGGGCGCAGCGACACGCCGGGCGAGGCGCTGTTGCAAACCTATCAGCCGGAACATGGTGTGATCCGGGCTATTCTTGCGGGCGATGAAGAGGCGTTCTGGGCTGCTGAGGCCGCCGAGCGCAAGGCGGCGGGCGTGCCGCCATATGGGCGCATGGCAGGCATCATTCTGAGCAGTCCGAATGTGCAGGAGGTGTTTGATCTGGGTGCGGAAATGGCGCGCATGGATCAGCCCCTGCGCCAGATCGGGGCGCAGTTGTTTGGACCTGCACCGGCGCCCATTGCGAGGGTGCGCGGGCGGCACCGGGTGCGGCTGCTGATCAAGGCTGATAAGACCGCGCCGTTGCAAAAAGCGCTGTCGCAATGGGTGTCGCAGTTCCGGCTGCCAGCCAATCTGCGCCTGTCGATTGATATCGACCCGCAGAGTTTTTATTGAAAAACAAATGGTTATTCTGATAACGCTATCTTAAATCCTGTTGTGCAATTCTGGCCGCGGACCCCCTTGGCGGGGATGTGTATTTGACGACAGGACCAACGGATCGCAATGACAACGCATTCTGACAACCATGCCCCTCACAATATGGAAGGGGTTCAACTGGCCCTGTGGAACCTTGCCGTTCTCACGCCGATACCGGCGATTGCGGCCTGGATGATCGGCAATGCGGTGTTGGGTATTGCGGTTGTGTCCTTTGTCCTTTGCGCGGCGACCTTTGCTGTTGCGCTGAAGTTGCCCGCATTGGCCAAGCCAGCGGTGGCTTTTGCTCTGTTGATCCAGACGATGGTGCTGACGGCGGCGTTTCAGGGGCATCCTTGGCAGATCGACACACATATGATGTATTTTGCCGTGCTGGCGGTGATCGCCGTGATGTACGACATCAGGGTGCTGATCGGGTCGGCGGCGTTTATTGCCCTGCATCATCTGGGGATGAGTGCTACGATGCCTATGATGCTGTATCCTGATATGGCCGACGGGTTCATCGCGCGCACATTGCTACATGCGGCGGTTGTTGTGATGGAAACGGTTATCCTGACACTGGGACTGCTGCAGCGACGCGAAATGGACAGGGCAATGGCCACGCAACGCGAGGCGATTGAAGCCTCGAGCGAGGCGAGCCGCGCCGCAGAAGAGGCGGCAGAGAGTGAGCGCCGGTCGGCGGATACGGCTGTGGAAGTGCTGAGCATGCATTTGCAGGCGCTGTCGCAGCAGGATTTTTCGCGGATGATCGAAGAAAGACTGGATGGGCAATATGACCGCGCGCGCCAGAGCTTCAATAACCTTGTGATCAGCCTGCGGGATGTGTTGCGGACCGCTGCCGAGACATCGAGCGATTACAATATCAGCGCGCGTGAATTGTCCGATGTGGCGGATGAACTGGCCAGGCGGATCATGCGCCAATCCGATACGCTGTCGCAGACCGCGGGCGGGCTGCAGGATCTGACCCGCGCGTTGCAGGACACCGCCGAAGGGGCCAAGAAAGCGAACGAAACCGCATCGCAGGCCCGTGACAGTGCCGCGCGTAATGGCGACATTGTCCGGAACGCGGTCGAAGCCATGAAACGGATTGAGGGTTCATCCGGTGAGATTTCCAATATTATTAGCATGATTGAAGACATTTCCTTCCAGACCAATCTTCTGGCGCTGAATGCCGGTGTCGAAGCGGCCCGCGCGGGGGAAAGCGGGCGCGGCTTTGCCGTTGTCGCCTCGGAAGTGCGCGCATTGGCACAGCGGACGTCGGAAGCCGCACAAAGCGTGAAACAACTCATCTTCAAAAGTTCGCAAGAGGTCGAAGCTGGGTCCGATCTGGTGAATGCGGCGGGCGAGGCCTTGTCGGTCATTGTCGAACAGGTCTCGCAAACCAGCGAAATGATTGGCGAGATCACGCAATCGGTCAGCGGCCAGGCCGGCGTGTCGCGTGATCTGAATGATGCCGTGCAATCGCTGGATCGGGCAACACAGGAAAACGCCCAGATGTGTGACCGGATGAAATCCATGGGTCACCAGCTGAATGCAGGTGCCGCGGAACTGTCAGGCGCGCTTTCAGGCTTCCGGTTTGGTGATCGGGACGATATGCGGCTGGCGGGTTAGGATGGCGCGGCGGGCCCGACATTTTCGCCCATCTCCTCGCGCCAGTGCCTGCGGCAGAGCGAGACATAGCGATCATTGCCGCCGATGGCGATCTGATCGCCCTTGGTCAGGACCTGACCATATTCATCCTTGCGCACGACCATGGTCGCCTTGCGGCCGCAATGGCAGATTGTGCGCACCTCGCGCATCTCATCCGAAAGCGCAAGCAGGGCGGCCGAGCCGGGGAAAAGTTTGCCTAGAAAATCGACCCGCAGACCATAGGCCATGACCGGCACATTCAGATCATCGACCGCCCGGGCCAGTTGCCAGACTTGTTGGCGTTCCAGAAACTGGGCCTCGTCCACAAAGACACAGGCACAGGGACCTTCCCTGAGCCGTTCCTTGATTTTCGCGAACAGGTCTTCGCCGGGTGCAAATGTATCGGCATCCGCCCCGATCCCGATGCGACTGCCGACCCGGCCTTCACCTGCCCGATTATCAAGCTGGGCAATCATCAAATAGGTCTTCATGCCGCGTTCGATGTAATTATGTGAGGCCTGCAACAGAACGGTCGATTTGCCCGCATTCATTGTCGAATAATGGAAGTAAAGCTTTGCCATGGGGAATAATTATCGTCCCTGCGTTCAGTCGTTGCAAATCAATCAGAACCAGCGTCCCGGTCATCGTCGCGGCCCGAGAATAGGGCGAAAATCCCATGACGCAAGCCCCCGATCAGGTGATCTGCCCGGATGGATTTATCAATGACAAACAGGTACTTGATCGCTAGCCTGCTGATCAGGGGGCCGGCCCCGTATCGACGCGGTGTCGCCAAATTGGTGGAGAGTGATGATGGAAGAACGGCGCAGTTACCTCAAAAAGCACACCGAAGCCTTGGTCAAGGACGTCGGCATCGAAAATGCCTGCACGCTGACCGGGCGGTCCAAGGCAACGCTGGGGCGCTACTATTCAATGTCAGAGGAGCATGCCGACCGGTTTATCCCCGTCGACGCGGTCAGCGCGCTGGAAGCGCAATCATCCTACCCCCATGTGACCGGCGCATTGGCTGAAATGCTGGGCATCACACTGTCCTTCGACCCGCAACGGGCGAACCGGGAAGGCGGCGTCAATTCCGATGTGATCAAGCTGAGCCAGAGATTTGCCCTGCTGATGGCCGAATACAACCGATCCATGGAGGATGGTGTGATTTCGGTGAATGAGGCGAAGCGCCTTTTGCAAGAGACGACGGCCCTGCAGAAGGTATTGATTGATATGAAGATGCACCTTGAAGCCAGTGACTAACGTCAATCCTGCCACCGAAGACATGCCGCACATTGTCGACGGCGTGTTGCAACCTTTGGATGTCGCAGCGCTGGCCGGAGCGGATGATCCGGGCCATCCACCAAGGATCCTGTTGCGTTATGGTTTATTGCGCGAGGTGAGCTAGTCTCGCCACTGCGCAGAAGAAGGGGCGGGGAGCAAGGTGTTGCACCGGTCCTGAAATCAAAGAACCCGATTCAGGTTGTTTGATTTCGCTCAGATCAGCGGGACCAGCGGCACGTCGCAGGCGGCCACGGTAAGACAGATCATGAAGATCACCAATTTTTTCATGCCTTAGCCCTTTTCCACAATGACGGACCCAACCGAATAACCCGCGCCGAATGAGCAGATCAGGCCCTTGTCGCCATTTTCCAGATCGCTGGAATGTTTGGAGAATGCGATGATCGACCCGGCCGACGATGTATTGGCATAGTCCTGCAGGATATTGGGCTGTTCGCCGGGTTCAGGCGTGCGCCCCAGGACCTTCTTGCCGATGTAATCGTTCATGGTCTTGTTGGCCTGATGCAGCCAGAGACGGCGCAGATCGCCCGCGGCAACGCCGGCGTCGGTCAGATGATCGGCGATATGTTGGCTGACCAGCGGCAGCACCTCTTTGAACACCTTGCGCCCGTTTTGCATGAACTGCATGTCGCGCCGGTCTTCCATCTGGTCATGGGTACGGCGCAGATAGCCGTTATTGTTGCGTATGTTATTGCTGAACTGGGTCGCACACCGGGTGGACAGGACTTTGAAGTGATCGCCCTTCACTGCCTGGTCCCGCTGCAGGAATGTGGCCGTGGCCACATCGCCAAAGATGAAATGGCAATCGCGGTCGCGCCATTCCAGATGGGCCGAACAGATCTCGGGGTTGACGACCAAAGCGCTTTGAATCGAGCCCGAGCGGATCATGTCAGCGGCCGTCTGAATGCCGAAGGTCGCGCTGGAACAGGCGACGTTCATGTCAAAGGCGAATCCGCCCGCACCCAGAAGCTGTTGAATTTCCACACCAATCGCCGGATAGGCGCGCTCCATATTGGAGGCCGCACAAATCACCAGATCGACATCTGCGGCAGAACAGCCTGCTTCCGACAGCGCCTTTTGCGCAGCGTCG
Source organism: Yoonia sp. R2-816 (assembly GCF_046762905.1). Classification (NCBI taxonomy): domain Bacteria; kingdom Pseudomonadati; phylum Pseudomonadota; class Alphaproteobacteria; order Rhodobacterales; family Paracoccaceae; genus Yoonia; species Yoonia sp. R2-816. The sequence goes on from NZ_JBKQXN010000311.1 coordinate 29,516, forward strand.
CAGCCGATCTCGGCCATATATCCCGGCTCATCATCGGCGCGGGAGGGCAGGCTGGGAAACATGCGGGACGGGTCCAATACCCCTTCTTTATCAAGCACATAGCGGTTTTCTATGCCAGAGGCTGCGATGATGAATTCGCTTGACGAATGCTCTTTGGGTTCGGCCACTCCTGCCTCGATCGCAGCGGCGTTTTCGGCGTTCCACAGATCGGCATATTTGTTGAATGCGGCCACAAGCTCATCATTGGTGATGATCTGGCTGGGTGTGAAAACCCCGGTTCCGGTGATGGCAACGTCGTGCATGTCTGATCCCCCCGGGGTTTACTATGGCGCGTGGAAAACGAATGTCCACAGCCCAGACGTGCAGGCAAGCTTGACCCGAGGGCAACCTTGAGGGATTGCGGGCATCTGTTGTAAATACAATGTACGTAAGCCAGTCGTGCCGCTCGTTTTACCTTTGCCAATTGATTTCGGCATCCAGACTTACTCTCGAGCCGCTTCCTTCACAGACCGAGCGGGTTGACCAAGGCTGAAATCAACCCTGCAACGCCCGCACCCCAACATCCCCCTCTTCCCGCGCCTGCATAGCCAGCACCGCTGCATGTGCTGCGGCGGCGGTCGTGAAGTAGGGGATTTTGTCGTAGAGGGCGACGGCGCGGATTTCCCGGCTGTCTTCGACGGCCTGCGCGCCTTCGGTCGTGTTGAAGACGAGGGCGATGTGCCCGTCTTTGAGCCGGTCGACGATGGTCAGCCCGCCTTCATAGACCTTGTTTACCGTTTCGCAGGCAATTTGGTTTTCAGTAAGCCAGCGGGCAGTGCCGCGCGTGGCCACGATATCGAAACCAAGTTGCAGGAGGGTTCTGGACGCATCAATCATGTCAGCCGTTTTGTCGGCATCCTTGATCGAGATGAAGACGGTGCCGGATCTGGGCAGGTCCGTGCCCGCGCCCATCTGCGCCTTGAGGAACGCGCGGGGGAAGGACCGGTCCCAGCCCATGACCTCGCCTGTGGACCGCATTTCGGGGCCGAGGATTGTGTCGACGCCGGGGAAACGGGCGAAGGGTAGAACGGCCTCTTTCACGGAAAACCACGGGGTTTTCGGGTCGGCGAGGGTGAAGGCATCGCCCAAAGGCAGGACGGTCATCGGGTCCTCGGCGGGCGGATAGGGTTCGCGCAGCGGAAAGTTTGACAGCGGTTCGCCCGCCATCAGCCGCGCGGCGATGGAGGCGATGGCGCTATCGGTCGCCTTGGCCACGAAGGGCACGGTGCGCGAGGCGCGGGGGTTGACCTCGATCAGGTAGACCTCTTCGTTTTTGACGGCGAACTGGATGTTCATCAGGCCGACGACATTGAGCGCCTTGGCGAGTTTTTCGGTCTGCGCGCGGATTTCGGTGATCACCGCGTCCGACAGCGAATGCGGCGGGAGCGAGCAGGCGCTGTCACCGGAATGCACGCCGGCCTCTTCGATATGCTGCATGATGCCGGCGACATGGGTGTTTTGACCGTCTGACAGGCAATCCACGTCAACTTCGACCGCGCCCGACAGGTAGCTGTCGAGCAGGACGGGGCTGTCGCCTGACACGACCACAGCGTCGGAGATATAGCGGCGCAGCTGGTCCATATCGCGGACGATTTCCATCGCCCGTCCGCCCAGCACGAAAGAGGGGCGGATGACGAGAGGGAAGCCGATGCCCTCGGCGATGTCGAGTGCTTCGGCGTCGGTCGATGCAATGCCGTTATGCGGCTGTTTCAGGTCGAGTTTCTGGACAAGCTGCTGGAAACGCTCACGATCTTCGGCCAGATCAATGCTGTCGGGCGAGGTGCCGAGGATCGGGATGCCTGCGTCATGCAGCGCGTTGGCGAGTTTCAGCGGGGTCTGCCCGCCGAACTGCACGATGACCCCGTGCAGGGTGCCGTTGTCCTGTTCGACCCGCAGGATTTCCATCACGTGTTCGAATGTCAGAGGTTCGAAATAAAGCCGGTCGGAGGTGTCATAATCGGTGCTGACCGTTTCCGGGTTGCAATTGATCATGATCGTCTCATAGCCCTGATCGGTCAGGGCGAAGCAGGCGTGGCAGCAGCAATAATCGAACTCGATCCCTTGGCCGATCCGGTTGGGGCCGCCGCCGAGGATGACGACCTTTTTTCGGTCCGATGGCCGCGCCTCGCACTCCGCCTCACCCATGACGGGGGTTTCGTAGGTGGAATACATATAGGGCGTCTGCGCTTCGAATTCCGCCGCACAGGTGTCGATCCGTTTGAAGACCGCGGTGACGCCAAGGTTGTGGCGGGCACGGCGGATCTGGTCCTCATCCCGCCCGGTGAGTTTGGCAAGGCGGGCGTCGGTGAAGCCGAGCATCTTGATGGCCCGCAGGCCCGTTTCGTCAACGGGGAGGCCGTTTTTGCGGATATCGGCCTCGGCCGCGATGATCTCGCGGATGCGGGCGAGAAACCACGGGTCGAATTTGGTGACGGCGTGGATGTCATCATCCGACAGCCCGTGCCGCATGGCCTGCGCGATGACGCGGAGGCGGTCGGGGGTTTGTTTGGCAAGCGCCTTGGTGATCGCGGCGCTGTCCGGGGCGCCGGGAATGTCGATGTCGTCAAAGCCGGTGAGGCCGGTTTCCATGGAGGCGAGGGCCTTTTGCAAGGACTCGTGGATGGTGCGGCCGATGGCCATCGCCTCGCCCACTGATTTCATGGCGGTAGTCAGGTAGGGTTCTGAGCCTGCGAATTTTTCGAAGGCGAAGCGGGGGATTTTCGTGACGACGTAGTCGATGGTCGGTTCGAACGAAGCCGGGGTGACGCCGGTGATGTCGTTATCCAACTCGTCGAGCGTGTAGCCAACCGCCAGCTTCGCCGCGATTTTCGCGATGGGGAAACCGGTGGCTTTTGAGGCGAGGGCGGAGGAGCGGGAGACGCGCGGGTTCATTTCGATCACGACCATGCGCCCGTCATCAGGGTTGACCGCCCATTGCACGTTGGACCCGCCGGTTTCGACCCCGATTTCGCGCAGCACGTTGATGCTGTGCGAGCGCATGATCTGGTATTCCTTGTCGGTCAGGGTCAGGGCCGGGGCGACGGTGATGCTGTCGCCGGTATGAACCCCCATCGGGTCCACGTTTTCGATGGCGCAGACGATGATGGCGTTGTCGGCCTTGTCGCGCACGACCTCCATCTCGAACTCTTTCCAGCCGAGCAGGGATTCGTCGACAAGGATCTGACCGACAGGCGATGCCTCCATCCCGGACCGGCAGTAATGCTCGTATTCCTGCCGGTTATAGGCGACGCCGCCGCCGGTGCCGCCAAGGGTGAATGCCGGGCGGATGATCGCGGGCAGGCCGACATATTCGATGGCGTCGATGGCCATTTGCAGGCCTGCCTTGATGTCGAACTTGCCGTCCTTCTTGGGTGCCGTGATGATCGTGGCCTTCGGGTTTTCGATGCCCAGCCGGTCCATCGCCTCGCGAAACAGCTTGCGGTCTTCGGCCATTTCGATGGCCTCGCGCTTGGCTCCGATCATTTCGACCCCGAACTTGTCCAGCACGCCCATATCGGCCAGCGCCAGCGATGTGTTCAGGCCGGTTTGCCCGCCCATGGTGGGCAGCAGCGCGTCGGGCCGTTCCTTTTCAATGATTTTAGCCACAATTTCGGGGGTGATCGGCTCGATATAGGTCGCGTCGGCCAGTCCAGGATCGGTCATGATTGTTGCCGGGTTGGAGTTGACGAGGATGACGCGGTAGCCTTCCTCTTTCAACGCCTTGCAGGCCTGGGCCCCGGAGTAGTCGAATTCGCAGGCCTGACCAATAATAATGGGACCCGCGCCAATGATCATGATCGACTGGATGTCGGTGCGCTTTGGCATGAGCCTGCCCCTGAATGATGCAAATTGTTGCGGGTTATAGGGATGGCGCGGGCAGGTGCAAGGGGGGGATCAAAATTCTGGAATTTTGATGCCTCCGGCGGGAGTATTTTTGGCAAAATGATGGGGATGGTTGACTTCGCCGGGGCAAAGGGGTGTATCGGGCCGACAATATGAGCCCTTGAGGATGAAATCATGCACGCCTACCGTTCGCATAACTGCGCCGAATTGACTGCCGCCCATGTGGGCCAGACCGTCCGCTTGTCGGGCTGGGTCAATCGGGTGCGTGACCATGGCGGCATCCTGTTTATCGATTTGCGCGACCATTACGGGATCACGCAGGTGCTGTGCGATCCGGATTCGGCGGCCTTTGCCGATGTGGAGAAGGTGCGCAGCGAGTGGTGTATCCGCATTGATGGGGAAGTGAAGGCGCGTGATCCGGAGCTGGTCAACCCCAAGCTGCCCACCGGCGAGGTTGAGGTTTTCGTGCGCGGGATTGAGGTGCTTGGGGCGGCAAAAGAACTGCCCCTGATGGTGTTCGGCGATCAGGAATACCCCGAGGAAACGCGGCTGAAATACCGCTATCTGGACCTGCGCCGCGAGGCGATGCAGGAGAACATGAAGCTGCGGTCTGATGTTGTTGCATCCATGCGCAAGCGGATGTGGGACACGGGGTTCCGCGAATATCAGACGCCGATCATCACGGCGTCGTCCCCCGAGGGCGCGCGCGATTTTCTGGTGCCGTCCCGTTTGCATCCGGGCAAATTCTACGCCCTGCCGCAGGCGCCACAGCAGTTCAAGCAGCTGATCATGGTGTCGGGCTACGACAAGTATTTCCAGATCGCCCCGTGTTTCCGCGATGAAGACCCGCGCGCCGACCGGTCGCCGACCGATTTTTACCAGCTGGACATGGAAATGTCCTTTGTCGAGCAACAGGATGTGTTCGACACGATCCAGCCGGTGCTGATCGGGATTTTCGAAGAATTCGGCAATGGGCGGAAGGTGGACAAGGTCTGGCCGCAGATTTCCTATCGTGATGCGGCGCTGTGGTACGGCACCGACAAGCCCGACCTGCGCAACCCGATCAAGATGCAGGATGTATCCGACCATTTCCGCGGGTCCGGCTTTGCGATTTTTGCCAAGCTGTTGGAGCAGGAGGGCACGCAGGTGCGCGCCATTCCGGCGCCCAGGAAGAAGGGTGGCGATCCGGTGGGGCGCAAGTTCTGCGACCGGATGAATGCCTTTGCGCAGAAGGAAGGGTTGCCCGGGATGGGCTATATCTTCTGGCGCGAGGGCGAGAACGGCATGGAGGCTGCAGGGCCGCTTGCCAAGAATATCGGGCCGGAACGGACCGAGGCCATTCGCAGTCAGCTGGGTCTGGGCCTTGGCGATGCGGCGTTTTTCCTGGGCGGCAAGCCGCATGCGTTTGAGGCGGTCGCGGGCAAGGCGCGCAATGTGATCGGGGAAGAGTTGGGCCTGACCGATCTGAACCGCTTTGCCTTTGCCTGGGTTGTCGATTTCCCCATTTACGAGAAGGACGATGAAACGGGTCGGATCGATTTTGAACACAACCCGTTTTCCATGCCGCAAGGCGGTATGGACGCGCTGAACGGTGATCCGCTGGATGTGTTGGGTTATCAGTATGACCTGGCCTGTAACGGGTACGAGCTGGTGTCGGGGGCGATCCGGAATCAAAAGCCGGAAATCATGTTCAAGGCGTTCGAGATTGCCGGTTACGGCGAGGACGAAGTGAAGAAGCGTTTTGGCGGCATGGTCAATGCGTTCCAATACGGCGCGCCGCCCCATGGTGGTTGTGCGGCTGGCATCGACCGGATCGTGATGTTGCTGGCGGATGAGGCCAATATCCGCGAGGTCATCATGTTCCCGATGAACCAACGTGCCGAGGATCTGATGATGGACGCCCCGTCCGAGCCGCAAAATGAGCAATTGCGCGAATTGCGACTGCGGGTGCTGCCGCCGGAAAGCTGATGTTTGGCGCGTCGGTTCCGGTTGCCTTGCAGGCCTTGGATCAGGCGCTGGTCCTGCTGGATAAGGCGACGCCCCAAATGCTGACAGTGCGGCTCGCACCGGGCATGTTCACGTGTGCCGAACAGTTTCAGACCGTGGCAGGTTTTGCGCTGCGCGCGACATATCCGCTGGCGGGCAAGGATGTGCCGGAACTGGACTATACCACCGACAAGGACGGGCTGCGCGCGGCGTTGATCGCGGCACGATCCTTGGTTGGTGACTTGTCCACCGCTGATTTTGCGGGCGCTGCTGACAGGCAGATCACGCATCAGGCCGGATTTGCCGACCTGACCCAATCCGCCCCGGACTATCTGCAGCATTTTGCCCTGCCAAACCTGTGGTTCCACCTGTCCATGGCCTACGCGATCCTGCGCCAGCAGGGCGCACCAGTCGGCAAGGCCGATTTCGATGGGCTGCATGCCTATCCCGCCGGTTTCGCGTTCGACGACTAGATCGGGCCGCTGGCCGCCAGCCGCGATTGCACCAGTTGCGACAATTCCTGCACGCCCTTGTCCAGATTACCCCCCGATGAGCGGAGCGACGCCAGGTCGCGCACGGCGCGGTCAAGGTCATGGTCCTTCGCACTGCGGGCCACGCCGCCCAGAAACTGGGTGACATAGTCGATATGCGCATCCTCATCCGCGGATTTAAGGACCTGTGCGATATGGCTGAGGTCGTCCTGATAGGCGACCGGATCGGGATTGACGACCTCATTACTCAACTCTCGCGGGTTGGGCGGTTGTCGGTCGGCGGGCAGGTGTTCCAGAATGGCTGATTGAAAGGCGGCCAGATTGGCGATCGGTTTTTCGATGAACCCGTCGGCCCCGGCGGCCAGCACGGCGGCGCGCGCCACACTATCGCCGCTGACGCCAAGGATCACGTCGATCCGCGGTGTCGCCTCTGCCAGTGACTGGATCAGCGCGATCCCTGATCCATCTGGCAGGCCCACATCCACGATCAGCACCGAAGGCCGGTAGACCGCCAGATGCCGCCGCGCGGTTTCGAGACTATCGGCCCGTCTGATCCTGGCCCCGGATCGCAGACATAGCAGGCGCACGGCCTCACTGGCGTATCGGCTGTCTTCCACCACCAGCACGGTCAGTCCCAGCAGGGGCCGCCGGGCTGTCGGCGCGCGTGTCAGCATCATGTCAGTCAGGCCATCCATAGCGATTCTTCCCTTCGGTTGTGGCAGGCCTTATTCAAAGCAGGACAAGGTGAACAGTTTCTTAATCGCATCGCGCGTTGCGAAACATTCTGCGCTGCGGCATAATGCTGAAAACGGAGAATTCACATGATCGGTCGCCTCAACCACGTCGCCATTGCCGTCCCTGATCTGGAGGCTGCAAGTGCCCAATATCGCACTATGCTGGGGGCCGATGTGGGCGCCCCGCAGGATGAACCGGACCATGGCGTGACGGTGGTTTTCATCAACCTGCCCAATACGAAAATCGAACTGCTTTACCCCCTTGGCGATGCCTCACCCATTCAGGGGTTTCTGGACAAGAACCCGTCAGGCGGCATCCATCACGTCTGTTACGAGGTCGATGATATCCTGGCCGCGCGTGATCATCTGCTGGCCGAAGGGGCTCGTGTTTTGGGCGGGGGCGAGCCAAAGATCGGGGCGCATGGCAAACCGGTTCTGTTCCTGCATCCCAAGGATTTCAACGGGTGCCTGGTGGAATTGGAAGAGGTCTAGGGGTGACCGATTTTCAGGACAGGTTGCGGCGGATCGAGGGGATAAAGGGCGCGCATGAGGCGGCGCGATTAGCGGATCCCGCGTTTCTGCGGCTGCAGCGGGATGCACTCAAGAAACGACGCAAAGCAACGGCGACCAAGCTAGCTTATATCATAATGACCCCGCTGTTGATCATGTTTTTCGTGTTTTGGAGAGAGCCCACGATGGCGTGGCTTTATGCCAATGGCATCCTGCCGGATTGCGGTGTCATGCAATTCATGGATGGGCGCACAATGGTGGATTGGGACCGGACACTTGTTGCTGCGGCGGCAGGTGCCGCATCCGGTCTTGTCGGATATCTGATTGCAACACCGGTTGTTCGCATTTTCATGCGCTGAGTTCATCGCGCCGTCTGTCATCGGCGTTTTGCCGCAATGCTCTTGTCAGGTCTGTTTTGCGCAGTATGTGAGCAGTATTGAAAGAAAGGAACAATTATGGGACCCGTATCCGCCATCGTCCTGTTTGCTGTGGTCTGGGCCATGGTATTCTTCATCGTGCTGCCCTTGCGCTTGCAAACTCAAGGCGAGGCAGGTGAGATTGTGCCGGGCACCCATGCTTCCGCCCCGGCGGACGCCCAGATTGGCCGCAAGGCAAAGATCACGACCCTATGGGCGCTGCCCATCTGGGCGGTGATTGCGGGGACGATCCTGTCGGGTGTCATCTCGGTCCGGGATATCGACTGGTTTGACCGGATGTCGACGCCGGAGGTCAGCCGGGACTGAGCCTGTGATAGAGATGGGTGAATGTGGCCGCCCCGAGGATCGGGATGAAAAGATTGATCAGCGGGATGGTCAGCGGCACGGCCATCAGACAACCGGCCAGCCAGATTGCCCCCAGATGCTTGCTGCGTAACTCCTTTGCGCCAGCCCGTCCAACCCTGCGCATGGCGGCCAGTTGAAAATACTCGCGGCCCAGCAGAAACCCGTTGAGCGCGTAGAAGATGAAGAACGCGGCGAAGGGGAAGATCACGTACAGGATGATCGCAAATAGGTTGGCGGCCACCAGCACGCCTAGGAAATTTACCGTGTCGCGCATGCCTTCGGCAAAGGTCACTTTGGTGGCAGGGGGCAATGCCGGGTAGTGTTTCTCCTCGACCGCCTGCGCCACCTCGTCCAGAAAGAGGGACGTGATCGCCGACGCGACGGGCACCATCAGGAAGATTGAGAGGATAAAAACCAGCCCCAAGGATCCCCAACTCAGCAGATCGCCCAGCCACGTAATTTCGCCCACGCCCGGCAGGCTGATCGGTTCGGCGGTCAGCCATTCGACCAGTTGCAGAAGGATCGCGTATAGCCCGATCAGCAGGGCAATTGTGATCCCGATCCCCCGCCACAGCACGCTTTGAAACCGGCCATCCGGCAATTGCCCGATAGCTTTGAAAAAGTCACTGAAAATCATGCGTCTATCCAGGTGGTGATCTGTGCCAGATCGGGGCGGGGGCGTTCGGGCGGGGCGTTGGTTTCGGTGCCCAGATGGACGAAACCCGCAACCGTTTCATGATCGGCCAATCCCAGCCCGTCGCGGATGAAATCGCGGTCATGGCTGGCCCAGCCGGACAGCCAGTTCGCGCCCCAGCCCGCTGCAAGCGCCGCGTTCAGCAAGGCCAGACAAACGGCACCGGCGGAGTAGACCTGTTCGATCTGCGGGATCTTTTCGGAGGGTTTGGGCGCGCTGATTACCGCAATAGCCAGATCCGCATCGGCATATTGCGCCTGTGCCTTAGCGATCTTGTCCGGGTCGATTCCCAGGGCCGCACCCCGGTCGGGGACCATCGCGGCCAGCCGGGCCAGCGCCGGTTTCGCCAGCACGATAAAGCGCCACGGTTCCAGCTTGCCATGATCCGGCGTGCGCGCGGCGGCAGTCAGCAGGGTTTCCACCGTTGCGCGGTCGGGCACCGGTGTTGTCAGCGTTTTGGCAGGGCGGGACCGGCGGGTCAGCAGGAAGTCGAGGGCGGCTGGGTTGGGGTCGGGCACAAAAAGCTCCTGTCTGCGATTGGTGCAGAGATATGCAGTGGGTCAGGTCGCTGCAACCACTAAGCCCTGTGGAGTCACTGTGCGGCTGCGCGCAGTGGCGCAGGACGACCCGTTCAGTCGCTAGGGACGGCTGTGGGCGACAAATCCTCGAGAAGGATTTGTGATCAGACTTTCGGTGAAAGTCTGTTTGTGGCGACGCTCTCGGATCGGCTCTGCAAATTCAAATTAGCCACGATGTGTTTACACTATTTTTCAGGTCGGACATATCAGGGGACATGACTGGATATCTGACGTGACGGACGGCCGACAATCCTCTCTGGCTGCCGAGAAACTTGGCTCTGACAGGTTGCTGGCACTTGGGTTTTTGCTGGGTGATCACCTGGGCGGGGCGACGGAAGGGGCGTGGCGCGCAACTGCACCCGATGGCGGGCAAGTCGTGCTGAAATGGTCTGCCAATCCCGGTATGGTGGCCGATTATGCCAAACTTTGTTCTGGTCTGGATACGTTGCGCGGGCGCGGCGTTCCGGTGGCCAGATATCTTGAGGTGATCCCGTTTGAAGGTGGCACGCTGTCGGTGCAGCAGTTCCTGCCTGGCCGGTCACAAGATCGCCTGCCACGAGCGGTGGTCGCGGCGATAGTCGAATTTATCGGAGCGAAAGCCGGGATCGGCGGCCCTGGCCCGGCGGATGCACATGACTGGGGGGCATTTGTCGTGCAGGCCTTGCGCAAAGGGCAGGATGTGTGGTGTGCGCACGCACCACTGCGGGACTGGGGCCCAGCGAGCGCTGCCTTTCTGCACCGCATTGAAGCTCTGGGTGCCGCAGCAGACCCGAACTGGTTCCCGGATGACGGGCTCGTCCATCTGGACCTGCATACCGACAACATCCTGATCGAGTATGACAGGGTGACCGGCATCATCGACTGGGAAGGGGCCTGTACCGGTGACCATCTCTATGACCTCGTGCAATTCGCCTTTGACCTTGATGGGCATGACCAGCCGGTATGGGAAATCGTTGATGCCGCCTGTCTTAGTCCAAGGGTAATCGAGGCCTATGTGGCCCTGCTTGTTCTGCAATCCATGTCTGCGGCGATCCTTGATCGGCCTTTCGATATGGAGCGCCAGCTTGCCCGCGCCGAACGCGTCTTTGATCGTTATGCAGTTTAGCGCCGTCTAAAGTGCTGCCGCCATATCCCCGATCACCCCGTCCAGATAGGCATCGAAACGGGCATCGGGTTGGCGCAGGGGGAATACATCAGCAAAGGGGTCCGGCGCGGTGATGGCGCTGCCTGACATCACCTCAAGCACGCGGTGCCCGCAGAAGGGGACATAGGTTTCGGAATAGCCGCCTTCGTGGACCATCAGCAGTTTTCCGTCGCAAATCTCAGCGGCAAGGTCCATGACCTGCCGCGTCATGTGGCCGAATGTGTCCGCGGTGGCCAGCATCCGCCCCAGCGGGTCGTTCGCTGCCGCATCGAAACCACAGGCGATGATCAGCACATCGGGTTTGAAGGATCGGATTGCTGGCAGGGCTAGCCGCCCCATTGCGGCCAGATAACCGGTGTGGCCGGTGCCCGGCGGCAGGGGAATGTTGAGGTTGAAGCCGATGCCATCACCCACCCCCCGGTCAGCAAACGCGCCCGTATCCATCGGATAGTTGCGGTCCTGATGCAGTGAGACGGTCAGTACGTCGGAGCGGTCGTAGAACACGGCTTCAGTCCCGTTGCCGTGATGCACATCCCAGTCGAGCACGGCAAAGCGTTGGGCGAGCCCGGCGGCGCGCGCAGCCTCAATTGCGATGCCGATATTGTTGAGCAGGCAAAAGCCGTTGGGATAATCCGGCAGGCAGTGATGGCCGGGCGGGCGCGACAGAGAATAGGCGTTTTGCACGTCACCCTGAAGCACTGCGGCAAGGGCTGCCTTGGCCAAGCCGGCGGACAGGGCGGCCAGCTCATAACCCCCGGGACCAAAAGGCGTGCGGCGACCCAGTTCACCCCCGCCTACATCGGAAAGTCGTTTGAATTCATCCAGATAGCTGGCTGGATGTATGCGCAAAAGATCATCGCGTGTCGCGGCCTCGGCCCCGTGCATGTCAAGCGCGCGGACCAGTCCAGTGACTTCGATCAGGTTTTTCAGGCGGCGTTTGGTTTCGGGGTTTTCGGGCAGCCCGCCATCCAGCGGCTGCACCAGACCACCCACGGGCAACATACCTGCGTAGTTGCCGCCGCCATGCCAAAAGCACCGTTCATCCCAGAAAAACCCTGTGGTCATTGCATGATCCCCGCCTGCCTGTACGGCAGAGTTGCGCAGACAGGGCGCAGGTGCAAGCGGACAGCCCCCTTCGTCTGCATTGGGCGTTGCGAAAAATGGCGCTAGTGTCAGCCTGATGAAGCGGGGCGAAATCGAGGGCGCGGAATGTTGTGGACGATCATGAAAGCGTTTGTGGGCGTACTGCTGATCGCGGCGCTGACAGCCTGCGTGCAGATCTATCGCAATTCGGGTCAGCAAGACTTGGCGCCGCGCGATAACGGGGTGTTGCGACTGGCCACCTACAATGTGCATTACATTATCTTGGGCCGTGAAACCGGCCCATGGTCGGTCGACGATTGGGAACGGCGCAAAGGGCCGCTGGATCAGGCCTTCAAGGCGTTGGACGCTGATCTGGTGGCGTTTCAGGAGATGGAGAGTTTTCAGCGGGGCAGCGATGGCAGCGTCAATCTGGCGCGCGACTGGCTGCTGGAGCGTAATCCCGGCTACCTGGCGGCGGCCAGTGGCGATTGGCGCAGCTTCCCGTCCACCCAGCCGATCCTGTATCGGGCCGACAGGCTGACACTGCGCGATCAGGGCTGGTTTTTCTTTTCCGACACGCCTGATGTGATCTATTCGCGGACCTTCAACGGCTCCTTTCCCGCCTTTGCATCATGGGCGCAGTTCGAGACACCGGGCGGCGATGCGTTCCGCGTGGTGAATGTGCATTTCGAATATAGCAGCCGGTCCAACCGGTTGCTGTCTGCCGCACTGGTCCGTGACCGGATCGCCCCGTGGATCAATGGGGGTGAGACGGTGTTTGTCGTCGGCGATCTGAATGCGCGGATAGGTGCCCCGACAATGCGCAATATTGAGGAAGCGGGGGTCAGTTTCATGCCTGTGCAGGGCGCCACCTATCATTTCAATCAAGGGCTGCATCTGTTCGGGGCGATTGACCATATCGGGGCGACGGCGGATGTGCAGCCCGTCACCGATCCGGTTGTGTTGCGTCAGAGGTTTGGCGGTGAATGGCCCACCGATCATTATCCGGTTGTTGTGGACGTGGCCTTGCCGTGAAGAAGCGCCTGCAGAGCTCTCAGAAGCGTATCGGGGGCCTCCAACTGGGGCAGGTGGCCCGCGTCTGATAGCGTGTCAAAGGTCGCGTGACCAATGGCATGATGCAGGGCCTTGCCTCGGTCGAGAGGGATCCACGGATCATCCGCGCCCCAGAGGATATGTGTCGGGCAGCGGATCGTGGGGTAGAGCGGTTCGACCTCTGCCGTGAACCGTTCATCAGCCTGGGCGAACTGACGGTAGAAGCTGGCGCTGCCATCATCATCGAGCCATGGGCCAATGAGCGCTTGAAGGTCATCGGCGGCGATATCGCGGACCAAGGCACCCTTGATGTAAGCCTCAACAATGGCGGCATGGATATGCGGGGGCAGTCCGCTGAATGCGTCGATATGGCGCCCGACATGGTCGAAGAACGCCGATCCCCAAGGCCGCATCGCGACCACATTCATCAGGATATAGCGTGCATAATCCCGGTCATGCAGCAGATGGGCGCGCAGGGTGGTCGCACCCCCAAAGTCATGCGCGATGACCGTCGGTTGTGTCAGATCCCAGTGATCAAGCATTTCGGCGAAAATCGTCCCCTGCACATCCAGACCTGTCGGCTGTTCCGGCGATTTGTCCGACTGGCCGTAACCGGGCATGTCGTACCAATAGACGGTATGGTCCTGGGCGAGTGCGGGGATGATCCGGTGCCAGGCGTAGGATGACCAGGGCCAGCCATGGGCAAGGACCAGAGCTGGGCCAGTGCCAGCATGACCCGCCGCCACTGTCCCGGCGCTGGTTCCGACACGATCGCTCAGATGCCAGCCCAAGTTCAGGCCTTTTTCAACTGATACACCCCTTCGGGCAGGTCGAGTGCCGCGCGCAGGTCGTTGAGCTGGTTGATCGACAGGGTGATATGCATCACCTCATCATTGCGCGGGTCGAGTTGTTGCAGGGTCACGCAATCATCAAACGCGTTGATGGTGACATCCTCGGTCAGGGGGGCCTTGCCTTCATCCACAAGGGTGATGACGGTCGCGTCATAGTCGTGTTCGATCGTAAACATGGGGTTGAGCGTAGTCTGACCTATCGGTGATGCAAGGGCTTATTGGGGTCTGGAAGACGAGGGCGGACCTGACTAATCTGCCAGCAACTTGAGATTGGGAGATGATGATGCGCTTTTTGCCGATTGTTCTGATTGCCGCGCTGGCGGCGTGCGAACCTGTGGACGTGACGGCCCCCACAGCAGAGACGCCTGTGCTGCAACAGGCCCCGGCGGGGCCGCGCCTGTCGCAACGGGCCGCCTTGCGGAACTTTTCAAGCGTCGTTGCCACGGTGGAGCCTGTGGCCGAACGGTACTGCCGACAGCGGTCGCCGAATTTGAACTGCGATTTCCGCATTGTGGTCGATGACCGTCCGGGTCAGCCGGCCAATGCCTATCAGACGCTTGACCGCAATGGCCGGCCGATCATCGCCTTTACTGTGCCCCTGATTGCCGAGGCGCGGAACCGGGATGAACTGGCCTTTGTGATGGCGCATGAGGCCGCACACCACATCCGCGGCCATATTGCGCGTCAGCAACAAAACGCGACCGTGGGTGCGTTGGTCTTTGGTCAATTGGCCGGTGCGCTTGGGGCATCAAATTCGGTTGACACCGCACAGCAACTTGGGGCGACGGTCGGCGCACGCACCTATTCCAAGAATTTTGAGCTTGAGGCGGACGCGCTGGGCACCGAAATCACCGCCGCTGCAGGATATGACCCGCTCAAGGGCGCCCAGTTCTTTTTCCGCATTCCTGATCCGGGCAACCGGTTCCTTGGCACCCACCCGGCCAATGCGGACCGGTTGCGCACGGTGCAGGAGGTCGCATCGCGGCTGTAACACGCAATACAGCAAGGATGATCAAGCCCGGCTCAGCAGGATCAGGCAGGGTGCCTGGGTGAATGTTGAGAAAGAACCTATGGCACTGGTTGCGAAAATCATCTGGCAGGTGGAAATGCGGATGCAGGACCCGCTGTCGCTGGACGCTCTGGCCGATCTGTGTGCTGTCAGCCCCTATCACATGGCGCGGGTGTTCCGTGCGGCGACAGGGCTTGGCCCGATGAGCTATCTGCGGGCGCGGCGGTTGTCGTGCGCCGCTGCGGTGCTGGCGCAGGGCGATGCAGATATCCTGCAGATCGCGCTGGATGCGCAATATGGGTCTCATCCTGCGTTCACCCGGGCGTTTGTGGGATACTTCGGGGTCAGTCCCAGCACAATCCGCACGACCCGGTCAACGCAATCGCTGACCCTGATGGAGCCTTTCAAGATGGATAAGGAAAAACTGGTCGATGTGGCCGCACCGCGTATCGCGGACCACAAGGCCATGCGCATCGTGGGCGTCAGTGCCCAATGCACATTTGAAAACAACGCCGCAATCCCCGGTCTGTGGCAGCAGTTCAACGCGCGCGAGGATGAAGTGGCCGATGCGCCCGGCCCGGCCTATGGCGTCTGTTGTGATGCCGACGAGGCGGGGAACTTTCGCTATGTGGCCGGGATGGCCGCCGACAGCAGTGTTTCAGTGCCCAAGGGCATGGATGATGTGACGATTCCCGCGGCCCGCTATGCGATCTTCACCCATGAAGGGCATATCAGCGACCTGCCAAAGACGGTCTATTCCATCTGGAATAAGGCCTTGCCTGACAGCGGGCTGACATTGCGCCAGGCACCGGATCTGGAACGCTATGACGCCCGGTTCGACCCGCAGACCGGGCGGGGTCTGGTCGAGATTTGGATACCGGTTTCGTAGGAAAAGGATCATCCGCCTGCGCGGGACGACGCAGGCGGATGAAGATGGCTATAGCCGAAATGCCAATCCAGAAAATCTGGATCATTGCAGCGGCGAGGTTGAAGGAGGACAACAATCCAACCAGCACCATTGATGCAGCGGCACCATTTGTCGCGAAATATGCGACGGATTCCGACCGAACCCGCTGAAACGTCAGGAGCGTATAGTTCAGGACATAAAGCCCGAAACCCCCCACCCCCACAGCGTCCAGAACGCCAGGCGGAAACATTTGAAAAAACGCACTCATCAAAAACAACACTTGGTACTTTTTAAAATCGTCATGGGCGAAATACAGTTGCCCTAACGTCACTTGTAAACAGTGATGGGGTGATCGTATGTGTCGAGGGACACAATGTCAGGTCAGGCATTCCTTACCTGACGTCATTTTCTTGAGATATGTGGCCTGTTGCCCGCTTGTTGCGCGCGGCGTATCGTGACGAAGGACCAGCAAATAAAGGGGAATGCCATGTCGATCACGGGTGTATGCCATTGCGGCGCGGTCACTTACGAATTTCGCCATACCCCGCGCCGGACGACATCTTGTAACTGCTCGATGTGCCGCCGATTGGCGGCCTTGTGGATCTATGCTCCGATTCCACAGATCACGGTGACCGGCCCGACACGCAGCTATGCTCATGGGGAAAAGTCGCTGGCGTTTCATACCTGTGCTGTCTGCGGCTGCACCACCCATTGGGAAAACCTGAAGATGGATGGGGAAAACCCCTACATGGCCGTCAATCTGCGCCTGGCCGATCCGGCTGTGATCGCATCGGTGCCGGTCCGTCATTTCGACGGGGCGGATACGTGGGAATTTCTGGATTAGGCGATGTGGGTCACCCCAATCGCGATGGCCGCGAAAAAACAGGCCGATGCGGCAACAACAAAGCCATGCCAGATCGCATTGGAGAACTTCATCTGTTCGGCCGCATAGAAAATCACGCCGGTTGTATAAAGCAGACCACCGATGGCGATCAGCACCATGGTGGACCCCGGCACAATCGGCCAAAGCGACCAGATCAAGGCGACGCTCAGCCAGCCCATGATCAGGTAAAGCGCGGGGCCGAACCGCCCCGGCGTGCGCCAGAAAAACAATTTCAGCACCATGCCGATCACCGCCAACCCCCAAACGACCCCAAGCACAACATAGGCAAACGCACTGCCGATCATGACGACAAGCGGCGTGTATGTGCCAGCAATCTTCAGATAGATCGCCGCGTGATCGAACCGGCGCAGGGCCGGGCGGATGCTTTCCCACGGGGTCATGTGATACATGGCCGAAGCGACGAAAGTGGCGATCAGTGTGGCCCCATAGACCGAGATCGCGGCGATCTGACCGGGGGTGGACATCCCCGCTGCCCAGACAATCAACACGACTGCACCACTAATGGCCCCAATCACACCGATCGCATGCATGGTGCCATCGGCAATCCGTTCTGACCGGGCATAGGTGGGGTACATCGGCCACTCCTTCAACAACCTGCTTTAAGGGTATGCACCATGCCCTATCGGTCAATTGTTCCGTTAGGTCACTTCACGGCCTTGGCATTACAGACAGGATCGCACAGTTTGATGACGATTGCGTATAGATCGAAGGAAATGGTGACATGTGGCAGCAAATCATGCGGGTACGGCAGCGGGCGATCTGGTCATGGGAGGGGTTCGTGCATGTCTGGCGCACCGAAGGATCGCTGGCGCAATGGGTCGTGGCCAATGTTGTCTTTGGCATCCTCGCCTTCGTGCTGCCCTTGTCGGCAGGGGAACGGGGGATGCTGCTGATGGGCGGGATCATCATACTCGGTGTCGAATGCATGAACACCGCCATTGAACGGGTGGTGGACGATATCGGGACCGAACGGCGTGATGCCGCCAAACAGGCCAAGGATTGCGGATCCGCCGCCGTGGCAGTCACCGCCATTGGCGTAGGTGTCGGCTGGGTTTGCGTGCTGGTTGGCCTCGCCGTCTAAAGCAAAATCCAAAAAATCTGAATCAGATTTTTGATTTCAAGACAGATGCAACCGTTGCTCCTGTCTTGTCGCCGAGAAAATCTGCGTTGCAGATTCTACGGACGACGCTCTAATCGGCGAAAACAGACCAGCGCCCTGCATCCCAGGTAAACAGCACGCCCGTCAGGGTATAGGCCCCGTCGCGCAGCACATCGTCGCGGATGTCACGCATGATTTCGATGGCCTCTGCGTTGTCCGCGGCGGCGATCAGCACCAGATCACGGGCCGGGACGGACACAACGACCGGCCCGATCTGGTCTGTGACACTGTCCCAAAGCCCCGCATTCAGCATCATTGCATTTTCGTAATAACCATCGAGGGTCAGGAAATAGACGCCGACCTCGCTGCCTTCGATGCTGAGGTCGGCGGATCTGGTCTGCAGGTTCTGCAAGGCAAGCTGATGCAGGCTCTCGGCGTCATATCCGGCGGCGGCCATGCTATTGGGTGAAATACTGGTCGTATGGGTCGGGAAATCAGCCACATAGGCAATCATCAGATCACCCGCAAAAGGTCGGGTTTCGATTTCCGCGTCATCGCCAAGGCCGTCCAGATAGTCCAAGGGGCGCAGGACTGGCATTACTTGTTCGGGGGCAAAGCCGTCACTGTCATCGGCAGAGGTGACGGTCAGAACAGCAACAAAATCATCAAGAATCTGCTGGCGCTCGGCGTCATCGGCTGCATTGCGCAGATTTCGATGCAGGTTGTCGGGGTAGGTGATGGTGCTGTCTTCTGAGTTGCTATCGCTGACAACCGCCTGTTGTTCCAGATCAATCACCGCATTGGGGAAACCGGCGCTCCTGACGGCATCCAGCAGGATCTCCAGCGTGTCCGATACAGTATCGGGCTGCGGCACATCGGCAAGGGCAGGGGCGGCAAGGCACAGGGCGGCGGAGAGAATGAAAGAACGCATACTGCTATCATTTCATGGGGCATTCTTGGGGAGAAGACTGTTTTTGCAAATCCGTCGGTCTATGTTGCTTCCCAACACCTGATGGAGAGACCAGATGCGCCTGACCGTTTTCGCCCTTGCCCTTTGCCCCTTTGCAGCCTTTGCCGCCGGCAGCGATGACCCGGCCCCACCCAAGCCAACAGAAACGACGGAAGTCTGCGCCGAAGGGCTGATCTGGGATCTCGCGACCCAAAGCTGCATGGCACCAGAAGACAGCACCAATGATGACAGTGCCCGTCTGAACGATGTGCGCGAACTGGCCTATGCAGGCCTGTATCAGGCGGCGCTCGATGTGCTTGATACGCTGAACAATCCTGATGCGCCACTGGCGTTGACCTATTATGGCTTTGCCCATCGCAAGGCGGGCAGGGTCGATCTAGGCATGGCCTATTACGATGCCGCGCTGGCGGCTGACCCCAACAACCTGCTGGCACGGTCCTATGCCGGGCAGGGGCATGTGGCATCCGGCCAGATGGTCTTGGCGCAGGCGCAACTGACCGAAATCCGTATGCGCGGCGGACGCGACACCTGGGCCGAGACATCGCTCGCGCAGGCGATCGCGACCGGCGCGGGCACCAATTACTGACAGAAGTGACGCGCCGACTAGCTGCCTTTGTTGCGGCTGAACAGACCTTTGAGCCAGATGAAGGGCAGCAAAAGCACAAACCACGCCTTTTTCAGGATCAACAGTGCTGTCGCCATCAAGGCGGCGAGTGGGCCTTTGCCATACTGTACCCCGGCCAGCGCCGCCAGCACACCAACAGCGCCGACGGCGGCGACCTTGTCTCCTTCGGCAAAGGCCGTGTATTCTTGGCCCTGCGCCGGTTCATAGCGAGACAGCACTTTGGTGATCATCGCCTCAGTTTCTTCGGGCGTGATCTGGGTTGCCGACGGGATGATCAGGAATTCCACATAGCCGCGCCTGTCGAACACCGTGGCCGTGATATTGATGCTCTTTTCACCATCCCAGATCGCATCGGTGGCATAATACATCATCTGCTTTTCATGGTTCAGCGTGGGATAAACGCTCCAACCCGCAAACCGGATATCGATTCCGAGCGCTTGCCCTTGTGCCGCCATGCCCTGCCGTTCGCTGTCTTCAATATCGGCGATAACGGCGTTTTTTTCGTCACCTTCCCAATCGTCAAAAGCGACAAAGCCGGAACTGTCAGGTTTGAGTATCAGCGTTGTGTCGACTCCCGGGAATTGCCCGAGGATCATCGTGTCGACCTCGTTACAACTGCTCCAGCCCCAGATCTGGATGGTCACGGTGCAGATGTCGCCGTCAGTCAGGTAGGTTGCGTTGTTCAATGTTGGCGTGACACTTCCGCGTGACGCGTTCAGGGGTTCGGTAAAAGGGAGTGGGTTGATCTCCTGCGCCCAGACGATCGCGGGCTGGGCCGAGAATGAGATAAATGCGACAGTCAAAAAGATGACCTGTTCGCGCAAGAATTGCTTGAGTTTGGGCATAATGGTTTGTTTCCGTCAGAATCGGGCGTCGTCCCAACGAGCGTGCGGCCGCCGAACTAACGTGACAAGCATGGCACCAATCGGTCCCCCTATTTCGAGGCCGAATGATGCGCTTGGGTGACACGCCAGATGCCCTAGCTCCCGCGTTTGATCCGCGTGTCCGGGTGCAGGGCGGTGCCGAGGATATGGTCGGCCTTGTGGATCACTTTTTTGGCGCTACCGACGATTTCCGGGTCGGGGGCGCGGGCAACCTCTGGGTCTTTGCCGGGGTAGTCCAGCGTTGACAGGAAATGGCGCATGCAATTCAGCCGCGCGCGTTTTTTGTCGTTGGATTTGACCACTGTCCACGGCGCGTCAGCAGTGTCGGTGTAGAAAAACATCGCCTCTTTCGCTTCGGTATAGTCGTCCCATTTATCAAGCGAAGCCTTGTCGATGGGTGACAGTTTCCATTGCTTCAGCGGGTCGGTTTCGCGGCTGTCAAAGCGCTGCTTTTGTTCGCCCTGCGTGACCGAGAACCAGTATTTGTATAACCGGATGCCAGAGCGGGTCAGCATCCGTTCCAACTCGGGCGTCTGGCGCATGAACTCCAGGTATTCCTCGGGTTCACAAAACCCCATGACCCGTTCGACCCCGGCTCGGTTATACCAGCTGCGGTCATACAGGACCATTTCACCCGATGTGGGTAAATGATCGATATAACGCTGGAAATACCACTGGCCGCGTTCCTCATCGGTGGGCTTGTTCAGGGCCACTACGCGGGCCGCGCGGGGGTTGAGGTGTTCGGTAAACCGTTTGATCGTGCCGCCCTTGCCAGCCGCATCGCGCCCTTCAAACAAGAGCACAAACCGCTGCCCCGTCTCTTGACCCCAAAGCTGCACCTTCAGCAGTTCGGCCTGCAATTGCGCCTTCTCAGCCTCATAAGGACGGCGGGCCATTTTCGGCGGGCGTGCCGGCGCCCGGCGACGGGGTTTTGGTTTGACGGGGGCGGTGGTGGCGGCGTCTTTCATGTCCCTCTCCTTCTTCTGGATGTCGGGCTGCATATCAGGGCAGCGCCTTTTGCGCCTTGATGTGCATCAAAGGGTGCGACAGCAGGGTCCTTTGATTTTCAGCAATGTCGCGCTAACCTTACGTCATACGCACTCAGCAGGAGGACCATCATGCGTCTTACGATACTTGCCGTTGCCTTGTTCCCGATGGCGGCGATCGGCCAGGAGGCCACTTTGCCAGCCCCAACAGAACCCATCGCCCAAAGTCAAAGCTGTGCCACCGGCATGTCATGGGACGCGGCCGCGCAGGCTTGCGTTGAAGTGGCGGAGACCGCGTCACCGATGAAGGGTCTGTCCGGCGGAAGCGGCTGCAACTATGGTGCCGCGCGCGAGGTGACCTCCTAAAGGTCCAAGCGTCTGAAAGTAATCGAAAATGTGCTGAGCGACCGCGGATCGAAATACGCGGTTGCGGGTGGTCCGGTGGCCTCGGCAGACGAGGCGCGGGCATTTGTAAAGACACTCTGCCGTCGCAAGAAATTCGCCAAGGCGACCCATAACACATGGGCGGTTTTGCTGCCCGACGGCCCCCTGAAAAATGATGACGGCGAAAGCGGCGCAGGTCTGGTGATCCTGCGGATGCTGGGGCGTGAGGGGCTCACCAACCATATTATCGTCGTGACCCGCTGGTTTGGCGGGGTCAAGCTGGGCGGAGACCGGTTTCGCCGGGTGCAAGACGCAGTGCGGGCCTATCTGGAGGCGATGGATTAACACGTCGGGCGGCGGTTCCTGGGCCGCGCAACGGGCAGATGGGCGAATCGTCAGTTAATGCGAGGTTTTGCTGCGATTTGGCCGGTCGGCATCGCGTCGGCAAAGCGTCGGACTTCCGTATGGCAGTTTTGCGGCCCGGACCGTGGTTAAGGCAGCGGACGGTGGTCAGGCGTTAACGAAGTCTGAAATGCGGCCCCGGATCAGGTCCGGGGCGGTCAGCGGCTCTGAGCGTTTGATGCGTTCCGTCGCAGGTCACCGGGGCGGAGAGTTTGAGACGTCTTGGAAACGGGCGCAGCCCCGGACGGCGTCTGTCTGGTGACGCCGGGCAAAAGCAGTATTCAGCTTTCGGTTGATTATTCAGTGAAACTTGATCTTAATGAGAAAGATAGATGGAGTTTCGATTATGGCGTTACCGGATTATTTGAAGCAGGGCGAAGTCGCCCGCTTATTTCCCGTTCTTTCCACAACTTCTAAAGAGGGTCGTACAACTTCGATCTTTCTGTCGTGCCTCGCATGTATTGATGAAATGGGCTTCAACCTTCTTGGATCGCTTGGCGTGCGAGTTGGCAAAAGATCAAACTTGACCTGTTACACTGAGGTCGTGTGCAAACACGAAAAAGACGACAAAGATGATCGGCCAGACGGCTTGATCGTGCTGAAAACCGGCAGCAAAGAGTGGCGTGCGCTTGTCGAGACAAAAGTAGGTACTGCGACACTTTCACCGGATCAAGTCGAAAAGTATCGCGCAATTGCAAAGCAACACGACATCGATTGTGTCATCACGATTTCTAATCAATTCGCGTCCCTGCCGCAAAACCATCCGATACCAGAGATCAGAAAGAGCAAGTCAAGAGTGCCGGTGTATCACTGGTCTTGGATGTTTATTCTGACGCAAGCGGACCTGCTGATCAGCAACAATTCTGTCGCTGACAGCGATCAGTCCTTGTTGCTTCAAGAACTGCGTCGTTTTCTTTTGCATGAAAGCGCCGGTGTAAAGGGTTTTGATCGCATGCCCGCGGAGTGGCCTGAACTCAATCGGTTGGTATCCGCGGGTGGCAAGATCACGCAGCGCTCTGAGGAAGCACATTCCGTAATCTTAGGGTGGTTTCAAGAGACAAAGGATTTGTCGCTCATTCTGTCGCGTCAAACTGAGGCGGCGGTCACTGAAAGGATGAAAAAAACGTTTCTGACAGATGTTTCAGCCCGTGAAAAAGACGCACTAGAGACGCTTAGAGAGAGCGGGTGCCTTGAGGCTACTTTTGTTGTACCGAATGCTGCAGCGCCGCTGACCGTGAGTGCAGATATTGCAAGACGCACGGTAGACATTGGTATGACTTTGCGAGCCCCGACAGACCGGAAGTCTTCAAAGGCGCGGTTGAATTGGTTGTTGCGACAGATCAATCCTGAGAAAGCGCGAGATTTGCATATTCGCATGCAGTGGCCGGGGCGCAGTGAGGCGACGCAATTCTCATTCGCCGAGTTGGCAGAAGACCCGTCGATTTGTGAGGTTGGAAAGGAAGGGCTGCAAGTCTACTCGTTTTATGTTTTCAATGCGAAACGGCTTGGAGCTCGCTTTACTCAACAGGCAAATTTCATCAAAGACTTAGAAGTAGTTGTTCCGGAGTTCTATCGCGATGTCGGTCAGCAATTGACGGAGTGGCGACCTCCCGCAGCAAAGATCAAACCTGAGCGTGAAACAGCAGAAGACGTTTCGATTGATGCTTTGGAAGACGAGGTCGAGCAGCTGGAACAATAGAGCTGTCGCCATCGCTTGGCGAAATCATCTCCCGGATCATTTCCAGGAAGCCCTCAGAGCTCCGCCCGCAAACTCGGGAAACGATCCCCCGGATCGTTTCTTTATCCGAGTTTGCCCCACAAATCATACTCCCCCGCTTCCTCAACCTCGACCCGAACCACATCCCCCACGGCCAGCCCCTCGGCCCCCTCATCAATAAACAAACTCCCGTCGATCTCTGGCGCGTCGGCCCATGTCCGGCAGGTGGCGATGCCGTCTTCGTCGATGTCGTCCACGATGACCTCCAGCACGCGGCCGACCTTGGCGGCCAGTTTTGCCTCGGAGATGGCTTGCGACTTGGCCATGAAACGCTCCCACCGCTCCTGCTTGACCTCGTCGGCCACATGGTCGGGCAAGGCGTTTGACCGCGCCCCGGCGACGTTTTCGTATTGGAAGCAGCCGACCCGGTCGAGTTGCGCTTCGTCCAGCCAGTCGAGGAGGTGCTGGAATTCTGCCTCCGTCTCGCCCGGGTAGCCGACGATGAAGGTGGAGCGCAGGGTTATGTCGGGGCAATCGGACCGCCAGCGGGCGATTTCGTCCAGCGTTTTTGCCCCCGCCGCAGGCCGCGCCATACGCCGCAGCACGTCGGGGTGGCTGTGCTGGAACGGGATGTCGAGGTAAGGCAGCACGCCGTTATCAGGGTCCGCCATCAGCGGGATCAGGTCGCGCACGTGGGGGTAGGGGTAGACGTAGTGCAGGCGCACCCAGGCCCCCAGTTGCCCCAGTTCACGGGTGAGGTCGGTGATGTGGCTACGCACCTCGCCATCCTTCCAGGGGTTCGTGTCGTATCTCCGGTCAAGCCCGTAGGCGGAGGTGTCCTGGCTGATGACCAGCAGTTCCTTGACCCCGGCCTGCACCAGCTTTTCCGCCTCGCGCAGGACCGTGTGGGCGGGGCGGGAGGCGAGTTTGCCGCGCATGTCGGGGATGATGCAGAATTTGCATTTGTGGTTACAGCCTTCGGAAATCTTCAGATAGCTGTAGTGCCGGGGGGTGAGCGACACGCCGGTGCCGGGCAGCAGGTCGATGAACGGGTCGGGCGACGGGGGCACGGCACTGTGGACCGCGTCCAGTACCTGTTCGTATTGGTGCGGGCCTGTGACGGCGAGGATTTGCGGGTGGTGTTCGCGGATATAGTCGGGTTCGGCCCCCAGACAGCCGGTGACGATGACCTTGCCGTTTTCCTGCAGCGCCTCGCCTATCGCATCGAGGGATTCGGCCTTGGCGCTGTCGAGGAAGCCGCAGGTGTTGACGATCACCGCCTCGGCCCCGGCGTAATCGGGCGAGATGGCGTAGCCTTCGGCGCGCAGGCGCGTCAGGATGCGTTCACTGTCGACCAGCGCCTTGGGGCAGCCAAGGGAGACCATGCCGATGGTGGGCTGGCCGGGGCGGCGGGTGTCAGCGACGCGCGCATTGGCGAGGTCGGGGCGAAGGTTGGGTGGGTTCTGGGTCATGGGCGGCGTATAGCGCGAGGGGTGGGCGTTGGGAATGGGTTGTCGGGTGCGGCCTATTCCTTTGCGACGAGGTTCAAGTTTTTCGGGTGTCAGCGGACATTCTTGCTCAAGGGAGCGGGTAAGCTTGATGCGATCCCGTGGATGGAGACCTTTGCTGCCGGACAGACGGTTCTTGGGTTCATTCTGCTGTTTTTTCCTGGCCTTGGCCTACGCACGCGGTTTCGCCTGCGTTGACGGTTTGCGCCAGTGGCGACGATTGTTGCGCAACGGGGGAAAATGGGTGATCTGTATCGCATAAATTACATGCAGAATGGCAGGTTTGGCCGGGCTGACATCTGTTAATACTTGATTAACCATTGCCATGCGGTAAGCTGCCAGCATCCAATTTTTGGTTGTTCTTAAGCGTAGTGGTGGGGTTCTTTATGACAAAAATGCTTTTGATTTCGGCGATTGCAGCATTGGGTCTGGCGGTGCAAGCGCCTGCGGCGACCCTGACATTCGACGAGTTTTCTCATGGTGATGTGATCACCTCTCTCAATCTCGAAGGTGGCGTGACGGCAACGGTGTCGGCCAATGGCCGGTCCTCATCCTCGCCTGATCAGGCCTGGATTTTCGACACGACGTTGAGCAACACGCGCGACCGTGATCTTGAGGGGCCGTTTACCAATGATGGCGTCAACTACGACATCTATGCGGGTCGCGCCCTGATCATTCAGGAAAACAACATTGGCCCCGATG
This sequence comes from Yoonia sp. R2-816, assembly GCF_046762905.1. NCBI lineage: Bacteria > Pseudomonadati > Pseudomonadota > Alphaproteobacteria > Rhodobacterales > Paracoccaceae > Yoonia > Yoonia sp. R2-816. The sequence goes on from NZ_JBKQXN010000311.1 coordinate 55,401, forward strand.
ACGACGGCAATGGCGGGATCATCACCTTTGTCTTCTCACAGGCGATCACATTCCTGGGTTTTGATTTTCTGGATGATGAGACGGTGCGCGCCAGTGACAATAACGGCAACCTGACGCGGGTCGGGCGCCCGACCGGATCTGCCTTTGACAATTATCACACCTCGTCCGGTCTGCTGAACTGGGCCAATGTGACCCAGCTGACATTTGATTTCGGCCGCAATTCCGGTGCGATTGACAATCTGCGTTATGAAGTGTCGCAGATCCCCGTGCCGGCCTCCTTGCCGCTGATGCTGGTGGCACTGGGTGGTCTGGGCTTTATGGCGCGGCGCAGAAAAACCGCCTGACACGGCAAATGAGGTTTCCGGGAAAGGCCAGCATATGCTGGCCTTTTTTGTTGCTCCCTACTTCGTCTGCATCTTGCGAACCATGCCCAGCAGCACCTTGCGCGGCAGGAATGGCATGACCCAGCCGGTCAGAAACCGCAGCTTGGTGTCATTGATCACCAGCAACTCGCCCCGCCGCATGGCGTCATACCCGAATTTTGCCACCGCTGCAGGTGTGGCCCCGCCGGAACTGGTCAGGGGGATCCCTTCCAGATCGGCCACAGCGGCAAATTCGGTTTCGACAAAGCCCGGTTCAAGGACGGTGACCGTGACCTTCTTGTCCTTTAGCTCTTCCGCCAGAGCCAATGAGAAGCTTGAGACATAGGCCTTGGTCGCAAAATAGGTCGCTTGCAGCGGCCCCGGCATACTGGCGGCGGTTGAGCTGACATTGAGGATCTTGCCGCCACCTTGTGCCGCCATATCACGTCCGATCATATGGCAGAGCGAGACCAGCGCCTTGACGTTGAGATCAATCATGGTGAGGTCAGTGTCCAGATCGCGTTCGATAAACTTGCCATGCCCGCCAAAGCCGGCATTGTTGATCAGGACGTCGATGCGCTGGCCCTTGGTCGCATCATAGAGTCTCTGCGCGCCCCCGGCGGCCCCCAGATCAAGCGGGACCGTGGTGACGCTGACCTCATGGTCCTTTTCCAGTTCCGCTTTCAGCGCGTCCAGTTCCTCCGCCCGGCGGGCGGTGATGATCAGATCGCCCCCCTTGCGGGCGTGGTAGGTGGCAAAGGCGCGCCCGATCCCTGCGGACGCGCCTGTGATAAGGGCAGTGTTGGGCATGGTGTTCTCCTGATAAGTCAACGGGCAGGTACGACATGGGCCTGCGCTGACCGCGCCTGTCAGGCATTGGCAGGTGGCAGCACAAGAGCAGTCTAACGGCTTTCCACTGCTGATTGTATAGATGTCGTCGCTGGCTGTTACGCTGACGTTGCGGAAAGTCAGCGTTGTATCGGTGTAGATGGGTATCAGGGCATTCTGTGCGGCGCGGGCCATGGTTGGCGCCGAGCCCATGCGACGCCCAGGTCTCGGACGTCCACGTGGCGCGGGTGGGGGTTGAACCCCACCCGACAGATGATCTTGCGTAAGATGGGTCTTGACCCATCCCCCTAACCGGTCATCTGCGCCAATTCGCTCAGTTGCATCGCGCTGTTATCCATCTCAAGAAACGGGCAGGACTGGGCAATCGCGCGGGCCGCGTCCATATCGGCGGCGTTGATGATCGTATAGCCCATCATCGTCGTGATCTCCTTGTCGCCCAGCACCTCGGTTCCTTTGAGCGGTTGTTGCGGCACAACGGCGTCAAGCCCGCCGATCCATTGCATGTATTTTTCCATATGGGCCTTGCCGTCCTCTGGCGTTTTGGGCTGGCTGCCGCCGTGATATGTCATGATGAATTGAGGCATAGGGTGTCCTTTCTAGGCTGCCGTGACGAGGGTTTCGAGCCGGGCAAGAGCAGAAGCCCAGCCCTTGTCGCGCATATCGGCGATGTGTTCGGGGTTCAGTCCGGACTGGGTGAGTTGCAGTTTGGTATCGCCAGTCGGGGTGGTGGACAGGGTGAAGCGGATCACGGATTCCGGGCCGCGCGTGTCATCTTCCAGCGCGAAGCTCAGGGTCAGTTCAACCATATTGGGTGGTTCGACGACCCGGACCTCCCCGCCGACGGTCGCTCCGTGCCCTTGTGGGCCGACCATGGTGGCAGACCAGGGCCCGGGGGCGGCAAAGCTGAGATTATGATCGGCGATCCGGGTCCCTTCGGGGCCCCACCAGTTCAGCAGAAATGCGGTTTCGGTCAGGTGCCGGAACACCTTGTCCTGCGGGGCGGCGAAGATGCGGGTCATTTCCAGGGTACTCATGAACGGTCTTCCTTCAGGGTCGCATCCAGGCGGTCAAGGCTCTTGGCCCAGAATTTGGGATAGCTCATCGCCCAATCGTTGATGGCCTGCATGGCGGCCGGATCGATGGAGTAAAGGCGACGCTGTTTGTCGACACGCTGGCGGACCACGCCTGCGCTGCGCAACACCTTCAGATGGCGCGACATGGCCGGGGCAGACAGGTCGGACACACTATGCAGCGTGCCCGCAGGTAGTTCGCCGTCCTGCAGCAGCCGTTCGACAATGGCAAAGCGGGTCGGGTCACCGAGGGCTGCAAATGTATTGGACAGGGTGGTCATTAATCTTTAATTCCACTTTTCGTTAATTAATGCAAGGGCGAATTTCCAGATCAGATTGCACAAAAGAAAAAGGCCGCCCGTGAAGGGCAGCCTTGCAAACAGTAAGATGGGTTTAAACCCATCTTAAGTTGTCGTGTCTGTTATCGTCTGCGATCCCGCCGCGATGACATGGGCTGGAACGCCACGCCCACATGCGCCTCGCAATAGGGTTTGCCTTGCTGTACGGCCAGGCCGCAGAACCAGAAATCATCCGTCGCCGGATCACCCACGGGCCATTTGCAGGTCTTTTCGGTCAGTTCCATCAGGCTGATCTTCTTGGCAGTCTTTTCCACCTCATTGACCTTGGCCAGCGCCTCTGGGCTGATTTCATTGGCCGATGGCTGTGGCGGCAAGGGCTGCCCGGCAGGGATGATCGCCCGGCGCGCGGCCGAAATCGGGATCCCGTTTTCGTCCAGTTCCGGCTCTTCCTTTGGCGGGGTCGAGGCCGGCTTGGCCTTGGTAGCAGGCTTGGGCGCCGATTTCGCTGCCGCTGCCGGCTTTTCCTTGGGGGCCGCCTTGGTCGCCGCCGCACCACCGGACCCGGCCCGGTTCGACAGGCCCAGCCGGTGCACCTTGCCAATGACGGCATTGCGGGTCACGCCGCCCAGTTCCTTGGCGATCTGGCTGGCCGACTGGCCTTCGCCCCACATCTTTTTGAGCGTCTCGACGCGCTCGTCTGTCCAGGACATATGTATTCCTTTGGTTCGGGAAGGCGTGATGGATCACATCAGGCCTTGTCTATTCCAACAATCCCCTATTCTAAGCATGGCTGAGGCGGATGTGAAGGACCAGCGCCGCAATTAGGCAGAGGTGTCGCGATGAAAGAACAGGCTATGATGGGCGTGCGCCGGTTTGGCCGGGTGAACTGGCTGGGCACATGGACATTGATGCGCCGCGAAGTGCGCCGGTTCATGAATGTCTGGTCACAAACGGTCATGGCGCCCCTGATCAATGCAGGCCTGTTTCTGATGATCTTCACCATCGCTATCGGCCCGCAGCGGGGCGATGTGATGGGCGTGCCCTTCATGACGTTCTTGGCCCCCGGCATCCTGACCATGACCGTGATCCAGAACGCCTTTGCCAATACATCCTCCAGCCTCGCCTCGGCCAAGGTGCAGGGCAATATCGTTGATACGCTGATGCCCCCCTTGTCCGCGGCAGAGCTTGTCACGGGCTATATCGGCGGGGCGGTGGCACGGGGTGCGCTGGTGGCCATCGTGATCGCCGCAGGATCGGCACTGTTTCTGGGTGTTGGGCTGCAACATCCGGTCTGGGTCATGGTGTTTGTGCTGCTGGGATCCATCCTGATGGGCGGATTGGGCCTGATTGCCGGGATTTTTGCCAATAAGTTCGATCAGCTTTCGGCGATTTCCAACTTTCTGATCACCCCGCTCGCGTTTTTGTCAGGGACCTTCTATTCCATCGACGCCTTGCCGCCCTTCCTGCAGACGCTGAGCCATGCAAACCCGTTTTTCTACATCATTGACGGGGTGCGTTACGGGATGATCGGGGTCAGCGACAGCAGCCCGTGGATCGGGCTGGGCGTTGTGGGGCTGGCCTGTGTGGTCGTGCTGAGCATCTGCTGGCGCTGGATGCACACCGGGTATCGGCTGAAATCCTAGAAAATGTCGCGCAGCGGAATGCCCCGCTCGGCCAGCACCTCTGACAGGGTCTCGATCTCGGGCAGGTCACCGGCGAATGTGCCTTCCTCGCGCCCGTCCTTGTAGACAATCGTCACAGAGGTTTCGGCGCTGACCTCGGTCACCCGCAGATAAGCGATATCGTCCAAAGGGATGGCACGCGGTTTGCGCCATGCCCCCAGCACCAGGTTTTCCCGGTCGATCCGGATGCCCAGCACAGGCTTGGGCATCATCATCCAGCAATATGTGGCCGCCGCCAACCCCCAGACCACCACCATCAGATGGCCCGCCTCGGTGATAATCACGAATGTCGTCAGCAGTATCAGGGCCATCGCTGACAGCCTAATCACCCATGGATTGGGTGCCCTGCGATACTCGTAAACATCGTTCATGGCGGAGCACCTAGCCCAACATCATGGCTGCATTTTGACAGAAAGCCTATGCTCTATGGCTGAAAAGGGTTCAAGCACGCATCCGGTTTTCCCGCCAGGCCAGCAAAGTTGCGCCGGTCAGAATGATGGCGGCCCCCAGCATGCTGACGGCGTCTGGTATCACATCGAAAATGAGCAAATCGTAAAGTGTGGCAAAGATCAGGGTGACATAGGCGAATGGCGTGACAAAACTGGCATCTGCCCGCGCCATCGCGTTCACAAAACAGGCCTGTGCGGCGGCCATCAACACGCCAAGCGCGGCCAGCGCGGCCCATTGTGCCCCACTGGGCGGCACCCAGACCGGCAGCACCGCCAGCGTGGCAATAACCAGCCCCAGCGCGTTATTGACCAGCAGGATCTGAAAGGACGGTTCGCGGTCGGCCAGTTTCTTGATGAAAATCAGCTCCATCCCCATCAGCGCCGCCGCCCCCAGCGCCAGCAGGGCCGCCACCTGAAATGTCTCCGGCCCCGGGCGCAACAGCACCAGCGCACCGCAAAGCGCCATCAGCGCCGCAAACCAGCGCCACCGCCCGACACGTTCCCCCAAGAGCGGGATCGCCGGCAACATGCCGAAAACCGGGTTCAGAAAACTGATCGCGGTGGCATCAGACAGCGGGATAAACGCAACCGCCGCAAACATGCATGTCACCCCGCCCCATCCAAACAGCGTCCGCCCGACATGCAGGCGCAGATCAGGCCGCGTCAGCCGGGGCCTCATCACTGCCGCCGCCGTCCCAATCGCCAGAAACGCAAACAAAAACCGCCCATGGCTGATCTGCAACGGATGCAGCGGATCCCCCAACAGATCGGACCCCAGCGTCTTGGCCATCAGCATCGTCCCCGCAATGAACGCGGTGGCCGTCAGCATGAACGCAATGGCAAGGGGCGGGTTGGAGGCACGTAGGGTCATTGGGGTGTTGTGATGCCGGTTTTGGCCAGTTGCAATTGCAAAACACCCTTGCAGCACCTTGCCACGGAAACGTCAGAATCCTGCGTTAACCCATGTGCAATCATCCATCACATCAGACCCTTCCCCTGATCCAGGCACGACATATCACCAGCCATCGCCCCAATCTGGCGCAGCCGACAAAAACCTTGCGGCTCCCCGATCTGGTGGCGCCCTTCCTCGAACACGGGATCATGGGTGTGGCGTGGTTTCTAAGCGGTCGCTGGGTGCTGCACAGCTTCAACGAAAGCGCGCTGGGCTTTGTTGGCGCGGCAATGATGCTCTGGGCCGGGGTAAAGGCGCTGATCGTGTTCGCCACCTACGGCATCGCCCTCTACGCGGTCCTGTTCCGGCGCCACTGGTTTGGGCATGTGGCCGAACGCCACCATATCGCGCGGGTCAACGCCCGGATCACCCGCGATCTTGAGGCGGGGGATGTCGCCCGTGCGATGGACCGGATGCGCGGCCTTCTCTGCGCCTATCCCGACAATATGGGTCTGCGCCGCAGGTTGGCCATTTACCTGATGGACGCCGGGCAGATGGCCGCCGCAGGCCGCTATATCATGCTGCATCCCGCCCCGACCGCACAGGAACGCGAGGCGATCCGCGCCTTCTACAAGGCGAACGGGCATGATCCTTTCCAGATCCTGCGCAAGACCGTGCGCGGGATCCGCGGACCCGGCCTGTCGCGCGGCAGTCAGCGGGTGTTGCTGCAGCTTTATCGCAGCATTGACCGCCCGGCAGACCGGCAATCCTGGCTTTACCGGGCGGTGGGTCGTTATCTGGCCTATATGCTGCGCCCCCGCGCGCAGGTCATTTGGGAGGATCATCGGGCGACTGTCATCGAAACCGCCCTGCTTGCGTCCCTGATGACCGCCTTTGTGATGCTGAAAGGATAGGTTTGCCATGCCCACTCCTGTCATCCTGCTCAACATTGTCTGGATCGGCGGTCTGATCGTCTGGGCGGTCTGGTATTACCGGCGGGAACAGGCACGCGAAAAGGCCGAGGAAGAGGCCAAAACCGCCGCGATCTCGGCCAAGCTGCAAAAACAGATGAAAAGCTATGAAAAGCAGTACATCCCGCTACCTGCTGACCAAAGCGCCTTTCCCGATTACGACGGCGACGGTTTCATCCTGATCGATATGGCCGAGGCGGCGATGTACCACCCGCCCAATTACCCACTGCCGGTATTGGGGGCGAAACGGGCGCTGGCGGCTGGCGATCTGGTCCGTGTCCTGATGAGCGACGGACACCTGTCCGAAGACCTGTGGGTCGAAATCATCGACAAGCGCCCCGAAGACTGCTTCGCGGGCCGCATTCACGCGGTGGAGGTTACGCGGCTGAACCGCCTTCTGGGCCGCGAAATTGTCTTTCACGCCAACCACATCCGCGAAATCGTGCAGGCCCCGCCGGGCGGCGCGGCACACTGATCCTATACCCGGTCCAGCACCTCGACCGCCAGCACGGTCGGCAGGTGGCGGGCGATTTCGTGCCAGCTGTCGCCTTCGTCAAAACTGCCGAACACCGACCCGCTATTGGTGCCAAAATAAACACCTGCCGGGTCCTGCCTGTCACCGCCCATCGCCTGCCGCAGCACGGTAAAGAAACAGCTTTGCTGCGGCAGCCCATCACGCATGTCCTGCCAGCTTTGCCCGCCATCGCGTGACCGCCAGACAGCCGCCGCTGCATCGGGCGGATAGCGCCCCGCACTGTCGCCATTCAGCGGCAAGGTCCAGATCGTGTCTGGATCGCGCGGATGCACCCGGATCGGAAACCCGAAGGTCGATGGCAGACCGGCATTGATATCATCCCAACTGCGCCCGCCATCCGATGACCGCCAGACACCGTGATGGTTCTGTTGGTACAGCACATCGCCATCCCCCGGCGCGCGCATCATATTATGGACGCAATGGCCGGTTTCGCCATTGGCCGGGGCGGCAGGGTGATCGTGATGCCCGCAGGCCTCTGCATTCGACAGGCGGTTGCGCCTGTCCCAGGTTTCGCCGCCATCTTCGGTGGCAAAAACCCCCGCAGCCGAAATCCCGATCCAAAACTTCTTGGGATCTTTCGGATCAGACACAATCGTGTGCAGCACCAGCCCGGCCGCACCCGGGTTCCAGCTATCGGCAGAGGGGTGATTGGTCAGCCCCTCCACCTTTTCCCATGTTCTGCCATGATCGGTGCTTTTCAGCAGGCCCGCCGGTTTCGTGCCCGCATAAAGCGTGCCATGGGCGTAACCCAGCGACCAGATTTGCGAAAACCCCTCAAACGGCAGCGGGTCGTCTGTCCAGCCGATCATCGCGGCAAAATCGGGATCATTCGCCGCCCAGTCATCCACCTGGCCTTTGGTCAGCTTGGCCAGTTCCCAGGTCTTACCGCCATCCTCCGACCGCCAGACGCCGGCGCCGTTCCAATCGCCGCCGTCACCGGCCCAAAGCCGCCCGGTATCAGGATCGCCGACGATATGATTGATCGGCCAGCCATCGCAGAAGGGACCTTGGACAGACCAGTTGTCGCGCTGGGCGTCGCCGGACACCAGGAATCCGCCCTTTGTCGTGCCCACAAGGACTGTCACATTATCAGAAGCCATGAAATTTCCTCCACAAATGCGCGGACAACGTTAGCACAAAGCAAGAAATTGACCTAGGGGCAGGCGACAAGCAATAAATGTGCTTTCGCACTGCGGAAAACCACGCTATCACGCCAGCATGATGAACCGTATGACAGCACAGAACCGACGCCGACGCTAACCGCGCCGCCTGTTGTCATACCCGCTCATAACCCCTTAACATCGTTGACTCTCCCCCCTTGGTCCTGCACCAATCGGGCTTAATTGCAAGGATGATCGCCATGATCACGTCTATTCTGCCGACCTATTCACGCGCCCCCCTGACTTTCGTATCAGGCGAGGGGTCATGGTTGACGGAAGCCGACGGGCGACGCTTTCTGGACCTTGGTGCCGGGATCGCGGTGAATGCGCTGGGCCACGCGAACCCCGCCCTTGTCGCCGCTCTGACCGAACAGGCCGGCGCGCTCTGGCATGTGTCGAACCTTTACAACATCCCCGCCCAGCAAAAGCTGGCAGATATGCTGGTGGAAAAAACCTTTGCCGATACGGTGTTTTTCACCAATTCGGGCACCGAAGCCTGCGAACTGGCCGTCAAAATGGCCCGCAAATACTGGTATGACAAAGGCGAGGACCGGACTGAGATCATCACCTTCTCCGGCTCCTTCCATGGCCGGTCGAGTGCCGGGATTGCCGCCGCCGGGTCCGAGAAAATGACAAAAGGGTTCGGGCCGCTGCTGCCCGGCTTCACCCATCTGGAATTCGGCGATCACGACGCGCTGAATGCCGCGGCCAGCGACAAGATCGCCGCGATCATGGTCGAACCCGTGCAGGGCGAAGGCGGGATCAGGCCATTGCCCGATGCCTGCCTGAAGGGTCTGCGCGATCTGTGCGACCAGCACGGGATCCTCATGATCCTGGACGAGGTGCAGTGCGGCATGGGGCGCACGGGGCGCCTGTTCGCCCATGAATGGGCGGGTGTGACGCCTGATATCATGATGGTCGCTAAGGGGATCGGCGGTGGCTTTCCGCTGGGCGCGGTACTGGCCACGGAAAACGCGGCCTCCGGCATGACGGCGGGCACGCATGGGTCCACCTATGGGGGCAACCCGCTGGCCTGTGCAGTCGGTGCCAAGGTGATGGAGATCGTCGCCGATGACGCCTTTCTGGCTGACGTGAACCGCAAGGCCGGCCTATTGCGCCAGAAGCTCGAAGGGCTGGTCGCCGCCCATCCGGATGTGTTCGAGGCTGTACGCGGGTCAGGCCTGATGCTGGGGCTGAAATGCAAGGTCCCCAACAGCGATGTGGTCAGCGCCGGTTTTGCCCAAGGCGTGTTGACCGTGCCAGCCGCCGACAACGTTGTCCGCCTGCTGCCCGCCCTGAACATCGCAGACGAGGATATTGGCACCGCCGTCGACAGGATCGACGCCGCGGCGCGCCAGTTGCAAGGGGCCGATGCGTAATTACAACTTTCGCCGCGTGACCCACGATGACCTGCTGCAACTGCGCGGCTGGCTTGAGATGCCGCATGTCAAGGTCTGGTGGGGAAACGCGGAACGGCAGATTGCGCTGATCAAACAGGATATGGAAAGTCAGAAAATTGATATGCATGTCGTGGAACTGGTCGGGCAGCCCTTTGCCTATATTCACAACCACGACGCCCACGTCTTTCCCATGCCGGAATATTCGGACCTGCCCCGGTCCACCCGTGTGATCGATACGTTTGTGGGGGATGCCAACTATCTAGGTCAGGGGCATGCGGCGGGCTATATCGATGCCTATCTGCGTGACTTGCGTCTGCATTATCCGATGGTGGCGGTGTCGGCGAATACAACCGACACCCGGACCCTTGGCATTTATACACAGGCCGGTTTCCGGAAACGACGATTGGCCTCGACCCGTGATGGCAAACTTGTTCAGGTGATGACCCACCTTTGATTTTCCGGTCCTCGGTGACCCAACAAAAGCGACGCTTATGAAACATTTTCTTGATATAAATGTCACCCCGGCAGGTGACCTGCACAACATTATCGCCAATGCGCAATCCATGAAGAATGCGCGTGCCGGCCTGCCCAAGGGCACTCCGGATGCCGAACAACCGCTGGCGGGCCATATGGTCGCCCTGATCTTCGAAAAACCATCGACCCGGACGCGGGTGTCCTTCGATGTGGGCGTGCGCCAAATGGGCGGGCAGACCATGGTGCTCTCTGGGGCCGACATGCAGCTTGGGCATGGCGAAACAATCGCCGATACCGCCCGTGTGCTGTCGCGCTATGTGGACCTGATCATGATCCGCACCTTTGAGGAACAGACACTGCAGGAAATGGCCGAATATGCCACTGTGCCCGTGATCAACGGGCTGACGAACCGGACCCATCCCTGCCAGATCATGGCCGATATCATGACGTTCGAGGAACATCAGGGCCCGATCAAAGGCAAAAAGGTGGTCTGGTCGGGCGATGGCAATAACGTCTTTGCCAGCTTTGCGCACGCCGCCAAGCAGTTCGATTTTGATCTGGTCTTTACCGGCCCGCCGCCGCTTGACCCGGAACCGGCGCTGGATGGTCTCTACACCACCGTGCGCAACCCGGATGAGGCCGTGCAAGGGGCCGATCTGGTTGTGACGGACACTTGGGTATCCATGCATGACCCGCAATCAGCCCGTGAACGGCGGCACAACCAGTTGCGCGGCTATCAGGTCAACGACGCGCTGATGGCCAAGGCCAAGGATGACGCGCTTTTCATGCACTGCCTGCCCGCCCACCGCGATGACGAGGCAACAAGCAGCGTGATGGACGGGCCGCATTCGGTGATCTTTGACGAGGCCGAAAACCGGCTGCACGCGCAAAAGGCGATCATGCGCTACTGTCTGGGCGTCTGATCGGCAGGCCAAAAATTCCGACAGAAATTTTTGCCGACAGAAGAATTTTCGTCACGAAAATTCTTAGCCCACAAACGCCGCCTGTAGCCCCAGGAATATCAGGCCCGACATGATTGCCGCTGCTGGCACGGTCACCACCCAAGCCGCGATGATGGTCATGAAATGCGACCGGCGCACCAGTTTGCGGCGGCGCCGTTCTTCGGGCGCGATCCGCTTTGCCGCGGGTCGTTGCGCCGATGACAGGCGTGCCCGCCGCTCCGCATCCCATTCGCGGAAAAACCCGACGCCGAAAACCCCGCCCACGGCGATATGGGTCGATGACACCGGTAGACCCAGCCAACTGGCCACGATCACGGTGATCGCCGCCGATAGGGCCACGCAATAGGCGCGCATCGGGTTCAGCTTTGTGATCTGGCTGCCCACCATGCGGATCAGCTTGGGCCCGAACAGGATCAGCCCGAACGATATCCCAAACGCCCCGATCACCATGACCCAGGTTGGGATGCTGACCTTGCCTGCGAATGTGCCGAATTCCTCGGCATGCACAATTGCGGCGAGCGGTCCGACCGCATTGGCCACATCATTGGCCCCATGCGCAAATGACAGCAGTGCCGCTGACAGGATCAGCGGGATGTTGAACAGCACTTTCAGCGACCGGTTGCGGTTTTCCAGCCCTTCGGACTGGCGGCGGATCATCGGCGCGGATACCGCATAGATCGCGGCCCCGATGGCCAGACCGATCAAGCAGGCTGTGATCAGATCGACCGTGACGATTTTCTTCAGCCCCTTCATCGCCAGATACATCGCAAAGACACCACCCATGATCCCGATCAGCACCGGCACCCAGCGGCGGGCGGCAGCGATTTTATCATCCTGATAGATGATGGCGGTCTTGATGAAAGCCAGAAACAGCGCCGCAATCACCCCACCCAGCACGGGCGAGATCACCCAGCTTGCGGCAATCGCGCTCATCGTGGGCCAGTTGACGGCGGCGAAACCTGCCGCGGCAATGCCCGCCCCCATGACCCCGCCCACAACCGAATGGGTGGTTGATACCGGTGCGCCCACCCAGGTGGCCAGGTTCACCCACAAGGCGGATGAGATCAGTGCCGCCATCATCGCCCAGATGAAAACCGTGCTGCTGGCGACACTTTCGGGGTCGATAATTCCCTTCGAGATGGTTGAAACCACATCGCCCCCGGCCAGCAGGGCACCGGCACTTTCGCACAAGGCGGCAATCACGATGGCGCCGCCCATCGTCAGGGCGTTCGCCCCAACCGCCGGGCCCATGTTATTGGCCACATCATTGGCCCCGATATTGACGGCCATATAGGCGCCGAACGCGGCAGCGGCGATCACCACATAGGACCGTGAATCGCCACCGAAAAACAGGGTGCTGGCCAGTGCGACGACGACGATAAATGTCATCGCAATGCCAAGGCCTACAAGGGGTTGGGCGACATATTGGGTCGCAAATTCAACCGCCCCGATCCGTCCCAGATCACGGTCGAGCGTTTTCCACTGATTTGTGGGTCCTGAATTGGCCACTTCTGTCCCTCCCCCCGGCTAGGCGGAAGGGGTAACGTCAGCGTGGCGCGCTGGCAACCGTTTACGCGGCGGCGAAGTTTTCGAGCATATCGCGCAGGCCCGGTTCATCCACCAGATTGGCCGCTTCCGCGACGGGCACCCATTTGCGGTCGCGCTTATGGGCTTCGGGGAAGTCATCAACGACGGATTTGGCAGTCACGGAATAGACCCGAATTTCGCAAGGGATGACTGACCCATTGTCGAACCGTTTTTCCGTCAGAAAACTGCCAAGGGCGGTATCGGCTGTCTTGCCCTTTTTCACGCCGCCTTCTTCCCAGGCTTCCTGTTTCGCGGCCTCGGCTGCGGACAACCCGTCAATCGGCCAGCCTTTGGGCAGGATCCAGCGACCACTGGAACTGGTTACCAGCAACACCTCAACACCCTCGTCACCGTCACGATGGCAAAGGGCCGCCACCTGCAGCGCAGGGGGGCGTTTCAGCAACGGGCGTAAGGCACCCGTCCAAAGGGACTGGATCATCGAGTTCATGTTAACCTGCCAATAGGTTTATTTTATTACACTTTTGTTAACATGACCCGGCTCATTTGGCAAATCACGCTCACGTGCCGCGCGGTTTTGCGCGTAACGTAGGGTCAGCCTGTGTCGGATCCTCGGGCCAGGGATGGCGCGGATAACGCCCGCGCATGTCGCGCCGCACATCGGCATAGGACGTAGCCCAGAACCCCACGATATCCTGCGTTACCTGCACCGGTTTTTGTCCCGGCGACAGCAGCGTGACCCGCAGCGGCGTGCGCTCCACGGTTGGATGCTGCGTCACCCCGAACATTTCCTGCAGGCGCAAGGTGATCCCCGGCGCCTCGCCCTCATAATCAATCGGTATCCGGCGCCCCAGCGGCGTTTCGAAATGGGCCGGTGCGGCCTTGTCCAGCCTTTGCATCTGGTCCCAGTCCAGCATCGCCCGCAACGCAGGCAGGATATCGAACCGTTTCCAGTCCGCCGCACTCCGCACCCCCTGCAGATGCGGCAGCAACCAATCCTCCAACGTGTCCATCAGCGTCGCGTCATCCATCGCGGGCAACCCGTCCACCAGCGCCACCCGCGCCCGGAACCGGTCAGCAGCGGGCGACGGGCGCAGCCCCAACTGGCGCACCCCGTCCAGCATCGCGCGCGCCACGGCCTCATCTGGGGCATCCGGCCAGACCCGGTCATCCAGCACCAGCGCGCCAAACCGTTCCTGTTTGCGGGTCAGAACCTGCGCATCGCGCCGCGACCACGCGCAGACATCGACCCAGGCGATCTGATCACCAAAGACCGCGCGCAGATCCTTTTCGCTGATCGGCAGGGCCTGTCTGATCCGCGCCTCGCGCGTGTCCCCATCCAGATCGCTGGCGATAATCAGGCGCTGCCCAGCAAGCGGATCGTCATCGGCCAGCAACGCGCCCTTGCCCCCCGACAATACATAGCGGGGCGCATCACCCTTCCGGCGCAGCCCGACCCTGTCGGGATAGGCCAACGCCAGTTGCTGGGCCAGCGGCATGGGCGGGCGTTTCGGCAGGCCCTTGGACAGGCGGGGGATTTCGGCCTTGATCTGGGCAAGGGCCGCATGATGCGGCTGACCCGGCCCGTCATAGCGGCCTTTCAAGGCAGCGATGCGCAGACCCAGATCGGCAGGCGCACCTTGCAGCGGGTCACGGCCCGCCAACAGCGTGGCCAGCTGGGCGGCCTGCGCGCCTGCAATCTGCAACATATGACCCAACCGCGGATGCAAGGGCAGGGCGGCCAGCGCGCGCCCGTGATCTGTAATTCGCATATCGCGGTCCAGCGCGCCCAACCCCTGCAGCAGCGCACGCGCCTCTGCCAATGCACCGGGCGGCGGTGGGGTGAGGAACGCCAGATCATCACTGCCCCAAACCGCCATTTCAAGGGCAAGATTGGCCAGATCCGCCACCTCGATCTCTGCCGGGGCAAAGGCGGGCAGGGCGCCCTGTTCCCCCTTGGTCCACAGACAATAGGCATCACCGGGGGCAACCCGGCCAGCGCGGCCTGCACGCTGCGTCGCCTCTGCCCGGCTGACGCGTTCGGTGACAAGGCGCGACATCCCCGATCCGGGGTCAAACCGGGCGCGGCGGGCGCGGCCGGCATCGACGACCACGCGAATATCCTCGATCGTCAGAGACGTTTCCGCGATGGATGTGGACAGGACAATCTTGCGGCCCGACGGAACCGGAGCGATGGCGGCACGCTGGTCTTTGAACGGCATCGCACCATAAAGCGGCCTGATCCGGCAATCGGCGGGCAACTGGCCCTGCAATGCGGCAGCGGTGCGCCGGATCTCACCTTCGCCGGGCAGAAACACCAGCACACCGCCCGTGGTCCGGGCGGCGGCCTCTGCCACCAGATCAGCGGTGGCGACCTCCAGCCGGGTGCCCTTGGGCAGGGCGCGGTCCAGATGATGGGTGGTGACCGGAAATGACCGGCCTTCGGATGTGATGACCGGCGCATCATCCAGCATCGCGGCAACCGGATCGGCATCCAGCGTCGCGGACATCACAAGGATCAGCAGATCAGGGCGCAGCACAGCGCGGATTTCCCAGGCCAGCGCCAGTCCCAGATCGGCATTCAGGGATCGTTCGTGAAACTCGTCAAAGATGATGGCGCCAATGCCAGTCAGGTCCGGATCAGACTGGATCATGCGGGTCAGAATACCCTCGGTCACCACCTCGATCCGGGTGCCGGGCTTGCTGTCGCCGCGCATGCGGTAACCGACTGTCTTGCCCGGGGCCTCGCCCAACCCTTCGGCCAGACGCTCGGCGGCGGCACGGGTGGCCAGGCGGCGGGGTTCCAGCACGATGATCCGACCGGCAGTCAGCCCCGCCTCAAGCATGGCCAGCGGCACACGGGTGGTTTTCCCGGCTCCCGGTGGCGCCTGCAACACCGCGCGGCCATGGCTGCGCAAAGCGGCAACAAGGTCTGGCAGGACAGGATCAATAGGCAGCGCAGTCATCGCTGTGATCTTTGGCACAAGGCGGGTCAAGACACCACCTTACGGTGCGGGTCTGTCGCGGCAGAGCGTCACCGTAAGATGGGTTTCAACCCATCTTCGCCTTAACGCAGGGGGGCAAACCCGATCGGCGCACCCACATCCGCGTTCCAGATATGCAGTTCGTTGAAATCAGAGATATCGATGGATGCCGGGGCCTCGAACACCTGCAAGCCTCTGATCTTGGCCAGGCGGCCCAGATTGGCAGCAGGATTGGCGACACCATCCTTGCCCAGGTGCAGGCGCAGATCGGCATCGACGTCCGGGCCAAGGGCGGTTTCGAGCACGATCAGCGCCGGACCATTGCCGGTATTGATCACCGAAACCCCGTGCTCGGCAATATAGTTGATCTGTTCCGACCAGCGACCGGCATCGGTCTGGTCGGCCTGCGTGGCAACCGGAGCGAGCAGTGACAGTGCAAATGCGGTCGCAACAAAACCGCGTGTAAATGGATTACTCATGATGGACCCTTTCGAAGAATGGCAGCGGGCCGCCGTGCGATATTTCCTAAATCTTAGCTATGAACGAATATTGATCTTTCAAAACACAACAGCGTGACGATGAACGGAAAGTTAACAGATTCCGTCTCGGTCACCAAGTAGGTAAAACCCCACCGGGATGCAATGAAAAACCCGGCAGCACGCGGCAACCGGGTTCAGGAAATTGACGATGTGATGAAAGATCAGGCAGCGGTGGCCTTGGCGATCTCTTTCTTCACTTTCAGCGCGTCTGCGGACAGTTCGGCATCCTTGGCTTTGGCCATGAACGCGTCCAGACCGCCACGGTGATCGACCGTGCGCAGGGCCGCGTTGGAGATGCGGAAGCGGAATGACCGGCCCAGCACGTCAGACTGCAGCGTCACATCCTGCAGGTTCGGCAGGAACCGGCGCTTGGTTTTGTTGTTGGCGTGGCTGACATTGTTGCCAGACATCGGGCCTTTTCCGGTCAGTTCGCAACGGCGCGACATGGGCGTTTTCCTTGTCCTGCGGACGTCACCAGCCCCTATGGCCGGACATCCTTTCAAACGGGTTGGGCCCTGCGACAGCAAGGCCATGAATAAGATCAGCGCCAGATAGGAGGATTCCGCCCGCCCGTCAACCCGGTTTGCCGCCTCTGCAGCGATCAATCGGCCCAGGCAAGCGGCGCGGGCAAATCAAACGCAGCGTAATCAATCCGCAGCACCCGCCTGGCCGCCGTTCTGGTAGCGGCCAGCGACCGATGCAGCGTCAACATGGGCAGGACCAGAACATCGCCCCTCTGGGCCACGCAGACCTCCGCCGGATAGGCCTTTGCCACGCTCTCCGCCTGATCAGCGGCAACCAGCCCGGCCGCATCGCTGCCTAGCGCAATTTCCATCGCCCCTTCGTCCGCCCCTGCATCATCAAGATGCACACGCACGAACAGCATCTGCGTCAGCAGCGCCTCCGGCGGTTCGCAATGCCAGACCCCGTGTTTGCGCGACCAGTTGGTAAATCCGGGCACATCATGCCGATCCTGCACCGCAATCACCCGGTCCTGATGCCACGGGAGGGCCCAGTTGGCAGCGGCGGTCTTGTCAAAAGCCACGGCACGCACGGCAACCATCCCCGGACGCGCCCGCCGAATAACCGCGTCAACAGGCCGAAGGGCTGCGCGCAGATCATCGCTCAATGCCAGCCGCGCGCCGGGTTTGCCGCCCGTCGCGAAAACCGCGTCGAGTGGCGCAAGCGCCGCCTTATCCAGCGCACACCGTTCCCAGATCGCGCGCGTAGGATGGCTGGCCTCATCCATCTGACCGATCCCAGCCAGGGATTGCGCCGTCAACCGGCGCATGACCAAAGCCCTTCACCAGGTCGCCGCCGCATAGATGAAGGCGATCCCGAATCCGCCACATCCCAAAAAGAGCAGACCGGTCAGACCGGGATATCCGACAAGAACGTATTCGGTGTCATCATCCCTGGAATACACCGTCAGGGTCGCGCCGATTTCAAAGGGACCATTGGAATCTTCCACCTTCTTGCTGCGCAATATGCCATCGGCGTCGGTGTATCTGACGGTTGTAAGGTATCGTTCGCTGTCGCCCCAGTCCTCGCGGGTCACACTCTCGACCACCGCAATGACGCGTCTGCCACCATGTCTGAAACGGATATGTCGTATGGCTTGGGCAAACGCGACGGCCAGCAAGCCTATACCAAGCAATGAAAGTGCCGCTACCTGCAGGTACCAAATCATGACGATAAATAAGATCGCTGTCTCATCCTATTTCCAAGCCTAGGCTGCGATTGTGACAGCTGCGTGACAATCGCCTTATTCATCGGGAGCGGCCTGTATAACCGCCGCCATCGCCGGGCGGTTGGGTTGAGTGATTTGACCCATCTACCCCTTCGCCTCGCGCAAGGGGGCCAGCACCGCCGCCGCCGCCGCCGCCGGGGACAACGTGCCGTCGCGCACCTGCGCCTCGGCCGCCTGCATCCGCGCTTTTGTGTCGATATCATCCTGCAGCCAGCGCAGAAGGCCCTGGCGCACATCTTCAGCAAACCAATAGCTTGCCTGGGCTTTGCGTGTCGCCGCCCAGATCCCCTGATCCTTGCGCCAATCGGCCAGCGCCTGCATTTCGGCCCATGCTGCCTCCAACCCGGTATCCTCCAGCGCGGACACGGTCAGCGCCTTGGGAAACCCGTCAGGGTCATGTTCACGCTTGCGCAACAGGCGCAGGGCACCGGCATAATCAGCACAGGTGCGCGTGGCCTGTTCCTTCAGCGCGCCATCGGCCTTGTTCACAAGGATCAGATCGGCCATCTCCATGATGCCGCGCTTGACCCCCTGCAGCTCATCACCCCCCGCAGGCGCCAGCAGCAACACAAACAGATCGGCCATATGCGCGACCACCGTTTCCGACTGGCCCACACCCACGGTCTCAATCAGCACCACATCAAACCCCGCCGCCTCGCAGAGCGCCACAGCCTCGCGCGACCGGCGGGCGACACCGCCCAACTGCGTCTGGCTGGGGGAGGGGCGGATAAACGCATTCGGATCGCGGGCCAGCTGCTCCATCCGGGTCTTGTCACCCAGGATCGACCCGCCCGACCGGGCCGAGGACGGATCAACCGCCAGAACCGCCACGCGCAGCCCCTGACCGGTCAGCATCAGACCAAAGCGTTCGATGAATGTCGATTTACCCACACCGGGCGTGCCCGACAGACCAATGCGCAGCGCCTGGCGACCCGTACCCAACGCCTCCAGCAGCGCCAGCGCATCCGCCCGATGATCCGCCCGCCCGCTTTCCACCAGCGTAATCGCACGCGCCAGCGCACGGCGGTCACCGGCACGGACCTGTTCGGCCAAAGCTGGAATATCAAGCGTCTTCATGCGCCCTTTCTTATAGGGCACACCGGAAAGGTCCAGTCAGAGAAGGCATTCCCCGCTCAGAGTAACCAGCAATCAAACTGTTACCGATCGCTGGACCATGCTCAGGAGCGCGATGCGGACTTAGCGACCATTTGCTGCGCCGGTTCGAACGGCGGCTTTGTTTTATGAAAAACGTTGCGGCTCACCCGAGGTATTGTGCACGTCGACGCCAACGACGATGCTGCAAGGATGGTCACCGAAATCGAGTTCTCTTTCGCGGCACTGAACCCGACAGCGCGACGGCACATTCGCGTGTTTCAGATACACCAGTTCCTTGACCGTTTTGCGATGGGACTGACAGTCGCCGTTGTTGCTCTGGCATTGACTGACCGTGGCATGGACCTCTTTCAAATCTCGCTTCTCTTCGGGGTTTATTCGCTCACGACGATGGCGATGGAGCTGCCGTTTGGTGGCCTTGCCGATAGTATTGGTCGCAAGCCAGTCTTTTTGACGGCGGTCGTCGCCAGCTTGATTTCGCTCGTGCTCTTTCTCTCGACGCGTGATTTCCATGTTCTGGCGCTTTCATTTGCATTCATCGGTTTTGGACGCGCGCTCAGGTCGGGCACGCTTGATGCGTGGTTTGTCGAAACTTTCAAGGCCGCAGCACCCAATGTGGATGTCCAGCCCGCACTGGCCAAAGCGCAATGGGCCAATGCCGTAGGGTTGGCCATTGGCGCCGTTTTCGGAGGCCTTCTGCCCGATATTTTGGGCGAGGTCGCGAAAAGCCTTGGGTTCAGCATTTATGATGTGTCCTACGTGGCAAGCTTCGGTGTGATGTTGGGCGTGCTTGTTTTCACGATGTTGGCCATTGTCGAAAAACCGCGTCCGAGAGACGTCACTGCTCTCATGCACGGCTTCGCGAATGTCCCAACGGTGATAAAGGCCGCGAGCGTTTTGGCTCTGAAACATCCAACACTGTCGATACTTCTGGCAGCGTTGGCGTTCTTTCTGATGGCAACCAACCCTGTTGAGGTGATCTGGCCGACCCATGCAAAACCCATGTTGGACGAGGGTTACGCAAACACGGTCATCGGTGTCGTCACTGCGACCTATTTCTTCTCCATTGCTTTCGGCGCATCTCTGTCTCCGCACATCAGCCGGATCTTCAAGCGGCGACACGCCATGACGCTGGCGGCGAGTTTTGCTTGCCTGGCGGTCGTTCAGATCGCATTGGCGTTGCAAGGCAGCATCACCGGCTTTGTGACGGTATTCGTCCTGTATTCCGTGATCCTTGGTGTCATTGAAACGCCGGCCAGCAGCATTCTGCATCGCTGTGTAGAAGACCGTCAGCGGTCGACCACGCTATCTCTGCGATCGCTGATACAACAGTTGGGGGGCGCATTGGGTCTGGTTTTGGCCGGAGCCGTCGCTGAAATATACTCTACACCCATTGCATGGATTGTCGGTGCGGTGTTTCTGTTCATTGCAGTGATACTGATCTTGTTGTTGGTCAGACGACTGGACTTAGAAGCTGAATAGCTGACTTTCGTGCGCCGTGAAGCATCTGTCATTTTGGGCTCAATGCCGACATTTGATCCAACGTCGCTCAAACCTTACCGTCTTGTTTACGCTTGCACCGCGCGGTCCGTTAGTGCGGGCATTTGCCACCAAAGTGCCCGACGCAAGTCCGACGTTTTGCCGACGCGATGCCGACCGGTGATTTTGGTCAAAACCCTTGTTTTAAATGACGAATCGTCCATTCACCCCAATGAGGTTGTTGCGCCGCCCCGTCAGACCCGCCGTGCGTTGCGTCACCCGGTCAGTTCTGCCACCCAGGCGGGCACGATTTCGGTGGCGGGTCCGAACCGGCGGGCGTCAAAGGCGTTTGTCCGTGCCGAAGGTTCAAGGTTCAGTTCCAGTGTCTCGCCCTGCGCCAGTTCGACCAGTCCGGCGGCCGGGTAGACCTCTGCGCTGGTGCCGATGGCGACGAAGAGATCGGCGGTGGACACCACTGCGGCGATCCGGTCCATGTGATAGGGGATCTCGCCGAACCAGACCACATCGGGCCGCGTGGCAGGGGCCGCACAGGTCGGGCAAGGGTCGTCAGGGTGCATCTGCACAGGCGCATCCCAGCGGGTATCGCAGGCGGCACACAGGCTGCGCATCAGCTCTCCATGCATGTGGATCACCTGCGCAGCCCCCGCCCGTTCATGCAGGTTATCGACGTTCTGGGTCACGATGGTCAGGTCATGCTGTGTGCTGCGTTCCAGTTTCGCCAGCGCCTCATGCGCGGCATTCGGCAAGGATTCCAGGCAGTTGGCGCGGCGGGCGTTGTAGAATTCATGCACCAGCGCGGGGTTGCGGGCAAAGCCTTCGGGCGTTGCGACCTCCTCCAGGTCATATTTGGTCCAGAGCCCGTCCTGATCGCGAAACGTGCCCAGCCCGCTTTCCGCTGAAATGCCTGCGCCAGTCAAAACAACAATCTTCATGGCCGCCTCCTTGCCCGTGGCGGATGATTGGCAGGGCAGGGGCGAAGTGCAAGTTGCAATCGGGCGCGGGCCGGTGCATTGGACGGAAAAACGAGGGCGGAGCATGACGGAAAAACGCGGATCAAAGATCCTCTCGATCATCTTTTTCATTCTGGCAGGTCTGTCAGCCATCGGCTGGGTTCTGTTTTACGGCTATGTCAGCGCGATGGCCTGTGCCTTTGGCTCGCCCAATGGCAATTGTCGGACGCGGATGCCGTGGGAGCTGCAGGGGGAGGATTTCACTTTCCTCGTGGTCACGCCGGGGGTGATCTTTCTGGTTTTTCTCGGGCTTGGGTTGCTGACCCGACCCCGGTAATCAACCCGGCCATTGCCATACTTGTGCCGCAACTGTGGTTCATGTTGTGGCCGTATATCGCAAGTCAGACGCGGAAATTTATTATATGCTACAAGACGATAACGTGATTTTCAGTTTCACCGGACCGATGGGCGTGCGGGTGGAGGTCGGGCAGTCGCTGCTGTTTCTTCTGGGGCTGCTTGTGTTTCTGGCCGGGGATCTGACCAGTGGCCTGACATTTGCGGCTATGCTCCTGATCGCGATCTTCCTGCACGAGATTGGCCACGCTTGGGGATGTCTGGTGCAGGATGTGCCGGTTCGCAGGGTCATGATGCACGGCGGTGGCGGTTTCTGCCAGCCGGCCCGGTCGGGGACCCCACATGAGGAAGAACTGATTGTCGCCATGGGGCCCATTGTCAATCTGGGATTGTGGGCGGTGGCATCGCTGGTGCAATGGATGATGTGGGACAGCTTGATTGCCGCACCTACCCTGGTGATGGTGCAGATTTATACCCTGCTGGGCATGTTCGCCTTCCTCAATCTGGCGCTCTTCATCTTTGCGTTGATCCCGGTCCAGCCGCTCGACGGGGGAAAACTGCTGCACCTGATGCTGCTGCGGGTGCTGCCGCCGGCGGCGGCCCACAGGGTGACCGGACAGATCGGGCTGGTGCTGTCGATTCTGTGGATACCTGCAGCCATCGTCGTCTATGTGCATTACGGGTTCATCCTTTTCTTCATCCCCTCGATCCCGGCGCATTATAGGATGGCGCGGGGACAGCTGGCCTGAGGGGCCGCCCTTTGTTAACCTCTCTGCAAGAAGAGGACGGGGATCTATGACCAAAACACCAGTGCATCTGTGGATCGTCGGGATACTGAGCCTGCTGTGGAACGCCGGCGGTGCGATGGATTACATCATGACACAAACCGCAAATGCGGAATATCTGGCGCAGGCCCCGGCAGAGCGGCTTGAGATGCTGACCAATGCACCCCTTTGGTTCAACGCCACTTGGGCAATCGGGGTCTGGTTTTCGGTGCTTGGCTCGCTTTTGCTGTTGCTGAGATCGCGCTATGCCGGGTCCGCCTTTGCGTTGTCCCTGTTGGGGCTGATCGGCTCGTCGATCTACACCTACGGGATCGCGGATGGGGGCAGCATGCTGGCCGTCGCCGGAATGGGCGCGATCATCTTTAGCATCGCCATTCCTGTGGTCCTGATCCTTCTCTGGGTCTATGCCCGCGCCATGACCAAACGCGGCGTGCTGCGGTGAGGGTGCTGTTTGTCTGCCTCGGCAATATCTGCCGGTCGCCTGCCGCCGAAGGGGTCATGCGCGGACTGGCACCGGGCCTGACGCTGGACAGTGCAGGGACGGGCGGCTGGCATGTGGGCGACCCGCCCTACGGGCCAATGCAGGCCGCCGCCCGGGCGCGGGGGATCGACCTGAGCAGTTTGCGCGCCCGGCAGTTCAGCGCGGCGGATTTCGACGCGTTCGACTTGATCGCGGCCATGGACGCCCGGAATCTGCAGGATATCGAGGACCTGCGGCCTGCCGGTCACGCCACGCCCGTGCGGATGCTGGATGCGGCTGACGTGCCAGACCCCTACTACACAAGGGATTTCGAGGGGTGTCTGGATATCGTTGAGTCAGCCTGTGTCAGGCTACGGGCTGACATATTTGCCGCGCCTGCTCCGTAAACAGTTTGTAGCGGTCCCAGAACGCCTCGTCCCCGCGACGGTCAGACTGGCGGGTGTCCTGCGCAAGTTGCGGGTTCTCGAAAAATGCAGCCGCGCGGGACTGATCACGACCCGACAGGTTCCGGTCTGCGACCTGCTGCACGCAGGAACATAACGCGGGCGTCGCATTGCGGCGGTCCGCATCAATGCAAGCCTCACCAATCGTGCCAGATACCCCGCCGCCGCCACATGCGGCAACCGAGGCGAAAGCCCCCAAAATCAATAAACTGCGCATCACAATGCCTCTGCTCGGCCCCTGATTATTCCAGGTGGTCCATGGTGTCGTGCCCCACATGACGCAGTATGGCCGGGGAGGGACGTGGATGCAATTGGGGATTGTGGATGCGGCACGCAAACCTGACGCAAATCCGGCCCTATGACCTGGGACGATTGTATGTCGGCAACGCAGATGAATTTATGGGCTTTGAAAACGGACTGCATCTTGTGCCGCGAGGGCCAGAATGCTCATGTATAACGCATACATCACATAATGGATTCGACTTATGCGTGTTCTGCTTTGCGCCTTCTACATCTTCTTTCAAACACTGGCTGCGCATGCGGCGATCACACCGCAGGAACTGCGCGACATGGCTTATGCAGGGGATATCGACGGGGCCGAACAGGCGCTGCGGCAGGCCCATCAGGAAACGCTGGATGGAACGCTGACCTTTGAGGAACTCAGGAAGCTGAACGATATCCTGATTGT
This sequence comes from Yoonia sp. R2-816, assembly GCF_046762905.1. Lineage (NCBI taxonomy): Bacteria > Pseudomonadati > Pseudomonadota > Alphaproteobacteria > Rhodobacterales > Paracoccaceae > Yoonia > Yoonia sp. R2-816. The sequence goes on from NZ_JBKQXN010000311.1 coordinate 79,638, forward strand.
GAGCCATCCTGATGTGTTGGATTTCGTTGAAGACTGGATGGAGGCCTATCCGGATTCACCTTATGCGAAAACACTTCGGGTCTTTCAGACTCGCAACATGGCATGGACAGTCAGAACCAAGGCTTTGGCCCATAGGGTATCCCCAGAGGCAATGCAGACATTCCGTGCGATGCAGGAGCAGGGGATGGACCTCGCGCTCAGCGCGTACGAGATTGCACCAGACTACATTCCGGCGTCAGATGCCGTGCTGTTACACAATCAGACTACCAAAAGACTGAGCGCTTACGAGCACATCGAAATTCTAACGGCTGTGATGGAGGTGGCACCCAACCGCGGTTCGTTGGCACGGGCCAGCCTTTTGGCATCGCACCAATGGGGTGGTCCCGGATACCGGGCGCTCATTGGGCTGTGCGATCAGTTTGCCGAAAAGGTAACGGATATCGAAAACTATACGCCGGAGGTCTGCACTATAGACCTCATTCACTATTATCCGTCAACTGATGGGGGTCTTGCATATTCCTACGAATTGCTGGCGGAACATGATCACCCGTTCCTGGCAAGAGCGCGCGCTGAAAGGGCCTTGGACATAGGCACAAACGAGGATATGGGCGATGTGATCTCATATCTGTCGCAGCCGGATGTTCTGGATGATGACATGGTCCGTAATTTCGATTGGTACTTTTCACCGACCGAAAAAACAGAACAGTTCATGGCGCTTTACAAACAGCAAAAACGTGAATTCGTTGACAACGGTATCTTGCACGATCCCTACAATGCAAACGTTCTTTTTCGTGCCTTTGATTTCTATACCGGAATGGTTCCGATGCCCGAACCATACTCATTTGTCGTAGAATATGATGATGAGAAAGGACAGTTTGCCTATCTGCTGGCCCGCCGACTGGTGGCAGCGTCACCTTATTCAGGAACGTCATGGTCGCGCATGGGAAACGCTATCCCAAGACAAGCGACGGATGATGAAAGACTGCGGGACAAGGCCTTGAACTATGATAGCATCTTTGTGAATTCGATCTACTACGGTGACCATGGCGTCGGCTATCTTGTTTCTTTCCTGCAAAGAAAGCTTTCGGCATACGACAGTCTTCGGCGTCTGGAAGAACATGACAAGCCCTCGCCTCTTACCGAAGATGAAGAGATCAATCATGTGTTGTGCCCCATCATCCGTCTTGATCGCTTGCACACGGCTCGGTGCGAGGCGGACAACCTGGATGAGGACCGATGCAACCGATGGTCATCCAGGCTACAGGAACGTGTCGACGGTGTTGTCACCGACATCGAAGAACGCGGCTTATGCCGGTATGAACAAAATGCGCCGCTGGCCGATTTGCTATATACCGAACCGATGCCATTTGATCTGGGTGAACTGAACGAAGGTATTGCCAACAGATGAATTGCTAAGGTCGTATGGAGTCTCAGGCGCGTCATTATCGACATTGACGGGGCACAAAAACCCCTACATATCCCTGTCATGACAGACCTTTCGCACATCCGCAATTTCTCCATCGTTGCCCATATCGACCATGGGAAATCGACGCTCGCTGACCGCCTGATCCAGTCCACCAATACGGTGGCCGACCGGGATATGAAGGCGCAGCTTCTGGACTCGATGGATATCGAACGCGAGCGCGGGATCACCATCAAGGCCAACACCGTCCGCATCGATTATCTCGCTGAAAACGGTGAGAAATACGTGCTCAACCTGATCGACACGCCCGGCCATGTCGACTTCGCCTACGAGGTGTCGCGGTCCATGCGCGCCGTCGAAGGATCGCTGCTCGTCGTCGACAGCACCCAAGGGGTCGAGGCGCAGACGCTGGCCAATGTCTATCATGCGCTGGACGCCGACCATGAAATCGTGCCCGTCCTGAATAAAATCGACCTGCCTGCCAGCGAATGCGATCAGGTCGCGGCCCAGATCGAGGATGTGATCGGGCTCGACGCCTCCGACGCAATCCGGGTCTCCGCCAAGACAGGCGTCGGGATCAAGGACACGCTTGAAGCGATCGTGCACCGGCTGCCCGCGCCCAAGGGCAACCGCGACGCGCCGCTCAAGGCGATGCTGGTCGACAGCTGGTACGACAGCTATCTCGGCGTCATCGTCCTGGTGCGCATCATCGACGGGGTGATGAAGAAAAACGACCGGGTCAAATTCATGTCCAACGGGACCATCCACCAGATCGACAAAATCGGGGTGTTCCGGCCCAAGATGCAGGACGTGGGCGAGCTGGGGCCGGGCGAAATCGGCTTCATCACGGCGTCGATCAAACAGGTGCGCGACACACGGGTCGGCGACACGATCACGTCCGAAAAGAAGGGGGCGGAAACCCCGCTCCCCGGTTTCAAACCGTCCCAGCCTGTTGTCTTCTGCGGGCTCTTCCCCGTGGACAGCTCCGAATTCGAAGACCTGCGCGACGCCATCGAAAAACTCGCCCTGAACGACGCCTCCTTCAGTCACGAGATGGAAACCTCCGCCGCCCTCGGCTTCGGTTTCCGCTGCGGGTTCCTGGGGCTTCTCCACCTCGAAGTCATCCGCGACCGGATCGAACGCGAATATGACATCGAACTGATCACAACCGCGCCCTCCGTCGTCTACCACATCTACATGCGCGACGGCACGATGGTCGACCTGCACAACCCCGCCGACATGCCCGACCTGACCCATGTGGACCACTTGGAGGAGCCGCGGATCAAGGCGACCATCCTTGTCCCCGACGATTATCTGGGCGACGTGCTGAAACTCTGCCAGGACCGGCGCGGCGTGCAACTGGACCTGACCTATGCCGGCTCCCGCGCAATGGTTGTCTACGACCTCCCCCTGAATGAAGTGGTGTTCGATTTCTACGACCGGCTGAAATCGGTGACCAAGGGCTATGCGTCATTCGATTATCAGATGACCGGTTACCAAACCGATAACCTCGTCAAGATGTCCGTGCTGGTGAATGACGAACCCGTCGATGCGCTGTCGATGATGGTCCACCGGGATCGCGCGGAAATGCGCGGGCGGGCCATGGTCGAAAAGCTCAAGGACCTGATCCCGCGCCACATGTTCAAGATCCCGATCCAGGCCGCCATCGGCGGCAAGGTCATCGCCCGCGAAACGCTATCCGCCCTGCGCAAAGACGTAACGGCCAAATGCTACGGCGGCGACGCCACGCGGAAACGCAAGCTGCTGGACAAGCAGAAGGCGGGGAAGAAGAAGATGCGGCAGTTCGGGAAAGTGGACATTCCGCAGGAGGCGTTTATTTCGGCGCTGAAGATGGATGGGTGAGGGCGAAGCTGGCAGGCTGTGAATCTGTCGGGCGTGGCGATCTGGGCGTCTGTGTCGGAAGAGGTGGACGCGAAGATCCGCGACCATATCAAAGGCGGGGTGTTCCCGGTGCGGTTGAAACCGGAAGAGTGGCAGTCGGGCCAGATCAACTGGCTGCTGGACGTGATCGCACCCGACCAGAAAACGACGGTGCAGGTCATCGCCAATTTCAAACAGGTGGTGAAGGATGGGGGGCTGCGGATGCATCCCATCGTGACACGGCTGGTGGATGCGGCGACGTGGGACAAGATGTTGGCCATGCAAACAGCCCCTAAAACCAAAATATAAGACGATACTTGGAGATTTTGAATGGCAATTACGATTTCAGGTGACCTTGCACACATGCCTTCAAGGACTGTTGAGGCGGCGCCCTATGGTGAAGAGCAGGCTGCGAGATTTGCGCAGTTCAAGGAGTGGAAGAAGAAGACTGAACGCGATCTCGAGGTGGATTGGATTATTTCTAAAGCTCACATATCGCAGAACCGGCAGTTGAGCTTCCCATTTTATGAGGAACTTGTACCTACAAGGATGCAACTTACCAACGGAAAGGTGGATTGGGATTACTCAGGCTTCATGGGGCTACCGAATGCGAATGCGGTTGGGCAACGTTTCAAAGACATCATTGAAAGTGTCGAGCCGGGAATTCACCAGTTTTTGCCTTTCGAGCTGTATGATCAAGAAGGAAAGCTGATCGACAAACCCCTCTATTTTTGGCGTGTTTGCACATCACTTGACGCAATCAGCCCCGAATTAGGAGGCGTCAAGCCTTTGGGGCTTCCCGACAATCACTCGTGGCAGATCAATCCCGGTGACGGGCGGAGAAAGCTGGCCGTTAAGAAGGATGTTATTGAGGGTCGCGCCGCTTGGTGTGATGTTCGGATGCCGTCCAGACAATTTATTTCTGATCTAGTTGTGACTAAGTTGAATGAGCAGCAATTGACCGGTTGGGAAGCAATTGAAAACTGGAAAGAGATTTAGGATATGGTACGCGATCCATTCAATAATACACCCTCAACCCCTGGATATAGTGAAATTCGAACTGTTGGTGGAGGTGGTGGTTCAGGAGGAGATGGATACTGGCGGTTTTCGCCAGAGCTCAATAAGGAAAGTGGTAATAATAGCCTCGACAACCTTTTTCAAAACAACCGTACTACACCATATGAGTTTAGCAAACGCAGGGTGGGTGAAACCCACGCGTCTCCAAATCAACCAACCGCTCGGTCTACCCCTTCGTGCGCGTGGGTTTCACCCACCCTACGGAAACTTGAATAGGGCCAATCCTCCGGCGATTGGGCCAAACCGTGTTTCACCGGGTTCCACCAACAATACTCCACATGTGCGCGGAAGTCGTCGGCATCACGGATGGCATGTTCCCAAAACCGGCGCTGCCATATGCCCTTTTCCCCACGCGCCGCTTTGCTGGGCGACGGGGTGCCCTTTGCCTTGCAATGTTGGGAAAACCGGCCCTTGATCTTTTTCCACCGGATTGAGAAATCGGCATCGCCATCAGGAAGCGTCCAGACCGCATGGATATGATCGGGCAAGACCACCATGGCATCGCATTTCACAGGATGTTCCCGCACCACAGATGCATAGACGGATCGCAGCAGGACAATCTCGTCCACCAGCGTCGTGGCTGTCCTGTCGGCAAGTGCGACAGTGAAAAAATAGGTGCCCCCGGGAATATAGAGGCGGCGATAGCGCGACATGTCGCGAGTTTGGGCAATTATGGTTAACAAAACGTAGGGTGGGTGAAACCCACGCGTGGTCGAGATTTCCGATATGCGTGGGTTTCACCCACCCCACGCTTGACCCAAATCAAAGCACCGCCACCCGCCCTGCGCCATCCTTCGAACCAAAGGAGGCACCGCAATGGACATCCAGACTCAAAAACAGAAACTGCTCGCCCGCCGCGCCGAGATTGTGGGGGACCTGCAGGAGATCGAGGATCAGCTTGACGAAACCCCCTCCCAGGATTGGGAGGACCGCTCTGCCGAGCGGCAGGGGGATGAGGTGCTGGAGGCGCTGGGTCAGGCCGAACTGACCGAGCTTAAACGCATCGACGCCGCACTGGTCCGGATCAAGGCGGGCACCTATGGCATCTGTGCCCAGTGTGGCGATCCGATTTCGGATGCCCGGCTGGACCTGCTGCCAGACGCCGCCCTGTGCAAGAATTGCGCCGTCTGACCTTACCAGAGTGTTAACGGGCGGCCCGTTGGGGTCCGACGTTTTGCCGACGCAAGTCCGACGCAAATCCGACCGGGGTTTTTGGCCCTAAAGCGCGTTATCGACCGCCTGGCCCGCGTTCGAGATATCGCGGCCCACGCCCTTGACGGTTTCGCAGGCGGACAGGCCGAGGACGGCAATGATAAGGGCAGCGCGGATCATGGGAACCTCTTTAGATTTGAATGGCTTGGGTCAGGTTAGCGGGCGATGCATGATCGGGCAAGACGGCTTAGGTCATGGCCAGAAACGCCGCCACCGCCGCCTCAAACTCACGCGGCTTTTCCGCATGCAGCCAATGGCCCGCCCCGGGGATTTTCGCGAATTTGGCGTTGGGGAAAAACCGTTTTATTTCAGGGCGATAGTCGGTTTTGACATAGTCGGAATTGCCCCCTGACAGGAACAATGTGGGCCCGTCAAAGCTGCCCGAAACATCCGGAAATCCGATGATCGCGTCCATTTCGGCGGCCAGCACATCCAGGTTCAGCCGCCAGCGTTTCTCTTTCATATCAAGGCTTTGCAGCAGAAACTCCGGCACCCCCGGTTCCAGATCGCCCAGCTGTGCGCGGGCATCCGCCCGGCTTTCGATCCCGTCCAGATCAACCCGCCGCATCGCCTCAATCGGTCCCATCTGCGTATGGGAATAGGTGACAGGGGCGATGTCGGCAACGACCAACCTGTTGACTTTGCTGGGACTTTCCAGCGCCAGAACCATTGCCGCCTTCCCCCCCATCGAATGCCCCAACACATCCATTGGCCGATCCATCACCGCCGCGAGGTCTGCGGCCATATCGGCATAGGAATGCGTGTCATACCAAGGACTTGCGCCATGATTGCGCATATCAACGGCGATCACCGGCCGCGTCGCCGCCAGCCGTTTCGCAATCACCCCCCAATTGCGCGCCGACCCGAAAAGCCCATGCGCAATCAACAGCGGCACCCCGTCAGGCCCATCATAGGAAACCGTGTTCAACATGCATCTGTTCTAACCCTTGAACGCCACGGATTGCCAGAACGATTGAGCCTTGTGGCAAAGCGCACTAATCGGGCTGATATGGCCCAGCAACTGCCCACATATATTGAAGAAATCCGCACGCTGATGGAGACGCAGATGTGGGTCAAAGGGCGCGATTTGCGCGCACAGACCCGTCGTGCCGGGCGTCGGTTGCCGCGCCGGATCCGCCGTGATCTGAAGTTCCTGATCGATGCGGAAAAGATCAATGCCAACCCCAAACTGGGCAGGATGGTGGATGACAAACGGGCCGCGCGGGCCCATGCCAATATCGTGGCGCATCTGAAGGCGATGAACCCGCGTGCGGCGCTTTGGACGTTGGTCCTGAATATCGCGGCCTCTGTTGCGCTGGCGCTGATCGTGATCTTTGTTGTGGTGCTCTACGTGCTCGTGCAGCGGGGCTTTGTCTGATCGGTCCCGCAGCAGAGCCGCCGGTAAGATGGGTTTAAACCCATCTTACGGTGTTCAAAGGTTGGGGTAGATCGGGAACTTGTCGCAAAGCGCTTCAACCTCGGCCTTCACTTTGGCCTCGACCGCGCTGTTGCCGTCTTCACCGTTGGCCGCCAGCCCTTCAGTGACTTCCACGATCCAATCGGCGATTTGCCGGAATTCCGGTTCACCAAAACCGCGCGTTGTCCCGGCAGGGGAACCGAGGCGGATACCGGAGGTCACCGTTGGTTTTTCTGGGTCAAACGGAATGCCGTTCTTGTTGCAAGTGATATGCGCGCGGCCCAATGACACTTCGGTCGCGTTACCTTTCACCCCCTTGGGCCGCAGATCGACCAGCATCAGGTGGCTGTCGGTTCCGCCAGAGACGATGTCCAGCCCACCTTTCATCAACTGGTCTGCCAAGGCTTGTGCGTTTTTGACCACCTGCTGTTGGTAGGTTTTGAATTCCGGGCGCAGCGCTTCGCCAAAAGCGACGGCCTTGCCGGCGATCACATGCATCAGCGGGCCGCCCTGAATGCCGGGGAAGATGGCGGAGTTGAATTTCTTCGCTAGCGCCTCGTCATTGGTCAGGATCATGCCACCGCGTGGACCACGAAGGGTTTTATGCGTTGTCGTTGTGGCCGCATGGGCATGCGGGAAGGGGGAGGGGTAGAGACCTGCGGCAACAAGCCCGGCGAAATGGGCCATGTCCACCAACAGATAAGCACCGACGCTATCCGCAACTTCGCGCATTTTCGCAAAGTCGATGATGCGCGGGATAGCCGATCCGCCGGCGATGATCATCTTTGGCTTATGTTCTTCGGTCAGGCGCGCGACCTCGTCATAGTCCAGCAGGCTGTCCTGACGGCGCACACCGTATTGGACGGCATTGAACCACTTACCAGACTGGTTCGGCTTCGCCCCGTGGGTCAGGTGACCGCCTGCATCCAGCGACATGCCAAGGATGGTATCACCTGGTTGCAGAAGGGCCTGAAACACACCCTGGTTGGCCTGGCTGCCGGAGTTCGGCTGCACGTTAGCAAAATCACATCCGAACAACTGTTTGGCCCGGTCAATGGCGAGGTTCTCCGCCACATCCACATGCTGACAACCACCGTAATAGCGGCGCCCCGGATAACCTTCGGCGTATTTGTTGGTCATCACGCCGCCCTGTGCTTCCATCACGGCGGCAGAGACGATGTTTTCCGACGCAATCAGTTCGATCTCTTTGCGCTGGCGTTTTAGTTCTGCCTGCATGGCCGCGTGGATTTCCGGGTCGCGGGTTTCCAGTGTTTCGGTGAAAAAGCCGTCGTCGCGCACGGTGACGTTCATGGGTGCATCCCCCCTTGGAAGCGGTACATTTGCGCCCTCATACCCCAAGCATTGTTGGTTCTAAAGCATCAAAACGACCAAGATGTTTATGAGGCCGTCATCCACGTTTCGTATCGGCGACTTGCGTTTCGGGTGTGATCGCCGCACAACTTATCGGAACTTAAGGGAAATTCGTCCATGCCACGCCCCAAGATCGCCTTTACGGCCAGCCCGGTGCCGATTGCGCAGGCAGCGCAGCGCGAATTGGCCGCAGTTTATGGCGATGTTGAGGCGCATGATGCCGACGTCATCGTGGCGCTGGGCGGTGACGGTTTCATGCTGCAGACCCTGCATGCGACCCAAGGTCTGGATGTCCCGGTTTACGGGATGAACCGCGGCACTGTTGGTTTTCTGATGAACGAATTTGGTGCGGATGGTCTGCGCGCCCGGCTGGATGCGGCCGAGGAAGAGATCATCAATCCGCTGGTCATGACCGCCCTGACCGCCGATGGGGAAATGCACGAGGCGCTGGCGATCAACGAGGTCAGCCTGCTGCGCGCCGGCCCACAGGCGGCCAAGCTGCGGATCACGGTTGATGGCAAGCTGCGCATGAACGAACTGGTCTGTGATGGGGCGCTGGTGGCGACACCTGCGGGGTCCACGGCATATAACTACTCGGCCCATGGTCCGATCCTGCCAATCGGGTCTGATGTTTTGGCCCTGACGGCGGTGTCGGCCTTTCGCCCCCGCCGTTGGCGCGGTGCGTTGTTGCCCAAAGGGGCCGTGGTGCGGCTGGACGTAATCGACCCGAACAAGCGCCCGGTGATGGCAGAGGCTGACGGCAAGTCGGTGCGCAACGTGGTCAGCGTCGAAATCCGGTCAGAGCCCACCGTGCGCCACCGCATCCTGTTTGATCCCGGTCATGGGTTGGAAGAACGCCTGATCCGGGAACAATTCGCCTAACGCATCGGGTCGAATTGCGCATCGTCCAGCGTGCAGTCCCGTACCACGTCATCGCCGCAGAGCATGGGGTTCAGGTCCCGATCCAGGCAAATCCGCGCCTCCTGAATATACCCTTGTTTGCAGGTGATGGTGATGTGGTCGGGCATCAGGGTGGGATTGTCGCGCAAGAATGCCTCTTCCACCACTTTCGCGGGCAGGGTGACGGGATTTTCCAGCTGGCGAAACACCTCTGGCCGGGTGAATTTCTCGTAGGCCTGACGCGACAGGTCGTAGTAATCGTCAGGGGACAGACCCGAACAAACCCCATGTTTGCGCCATTGATGCCAGGCCAGACCGGATGTGCCCATGATATCGGCCATCGCGCGTGTATCGCTGTGTGACGGCGGGCTGAAACCGCTGCGGCAGTATTCAGGATAGCCGGAACGGTATTGCGGCCAAAGCCCGTGCAGGATCCAGCCATGGTCACGGTCTGCGTCACATTGCGGTGATTGCCGCGCATCGCCTTCCAGTGCGCACCAATTGGCCGACCATGAGAGCGACAGCACGTAATAGTCGAACTCTCCGGCCACGTCTTGGGCCCATGCAGGTGGGGCAAGTAGGGCAAGAAGGGCGAGAAGTCGGCGCATTTTTGATCTTTCCTAACGGGATTGCCGCCCTTATATAGGCTTCAAGTTCCCCGACAATGCGAACCCGGCCCAATCAGCGGTCTGCCCAATTCAAGGGTGCGGGATAGCTTTGTCCGATGATGAGGAGAAGACAGATGTCTGACAAACCGATTATGGCCAAGGCAACCGCCGTCTGGCTTTGCGACAATACAACGATCACCTTCAAGCAGATTGCCGATTTCTGCGGCCTGCACGAGTTGGAAGTGCAGGGCATTGCTGATGGCGATGTGGCCATGGGCGTCAAGGGTTTTGACCCGATTGCCAACAAGCAGCTGACCCAGGAAGAGATCGACAAGGCCGAAGCGAACCCCACGCACAAGCTGAAGCTGCTGCATAACCCCGCCGCTGTGGGCGAGGAAAAGCGCCGCGGCCCGCGCTATACACCCCTGTCCAAGCGTCAGGATCGCCCCGCGTCGATCTATTGGCTGGTCAAGTTCCACCCTGAATTGTCCGACGGTCAGATTTCAAAGCTGGTGGGTACAACCAAGCCGACCATTCAGGCGATCCGCGACCGGACGCATTGGAACATCAACAATATCGACCCGATTGATCCGGTGGCTCTTGGCCTTTGCAAGCAGTCCGAACTGGACGCCGCCGTGCAAAAGGCCAATGCCAAGAAGGCCAAGGAAGGCACCGTCATGTCAGATGATGAACGGCGCAAGCTGGTCAGCACAGAACAGTCGCTGGGTATGGCACCCGAGCCCAAGATGCCAAGCGCCATCGAGGGGCTGGAAACTTTCAGCCTGTCTGATCCGCGTGGTGAAGAGGAAGAGGAGGAGGACAACCGCGACGTGTCTGACGCCGATAGCTTCTTCAATCTGCCGGATGATGACGGCAAAGACGACGATTGATCAGAAAAAGACCCGGGTCATCGCCCGGGCCTTTTCTTTTAGGGTCGCCTTGCGACGATAAACCTGTTGCTGGTGTGGGTGGTGAAATGGCCGGTTTCAACCAGATCAAAGCCCGCCTTTTTGAATGCGGCCTCCAGTTCCTTGATGGTGAAGCTGTTGACATAAGGGGCCTTGCCCACCAGCTGCATCAGCCGGACGATCACGCGCAGCCCGACATTCATCTCGCCCAGACAGGGCGTTTTGGTGATGACAAATCCGCCGGGTTTGACGGATGATTTCAAATGGGCCAGCACCCGTGGCAGATCGCCCAGCAGGTGCAGGATATTGAACCCACAGATCGCGTCATAAGGGGCACCGGCCAGCGGTGACAGGGCCGTGGCCTGCTGGAATGTGATGTTGTCCGGTCCGTCGGCCAGCTTACCTTGTGCAATGGCGATCATCTGTGGTGAGATATCAGTCGCTGTCACATGCTGCACACTGGGGCCAAGCAAAAGGGCGGTGCTGCCTGTCCCGCACCCGATTTCAAGGATGCGGTCATTCTGGTGCAGAAAGCTGCGGGTGCGGTCCAGCGTCTCCTCGTAGGCGGGCACGTCATCGACGGGGCGCTTGGCGTATTTCGGGGCGATTTTGTCCCAGAAGGCTGCGGCGGTCATATCGTCATTTCCTTTGTCCATGAGTTGCATCGTCAAGTGCGTTAAGTTTCGCCAGCACAATATCCATGCGGAAATATAATATGAATTGCCTAATATCGTCGTTTCGATATACAGAAATGTATGAATTGGCAGGCTGTTTCATTCGACTGGAATCAAGTGCGCGCTTTCCTCGCGACCGCTGAGGAAGGATCGTTAAGCGCCGCCGCTCGTGCTTTGAAATCCACGCAGCCTACATTGGGTCGGCAAGTGGCAGCGCTGGAGGAATCACTGGGCGTCACCCTGTTCGAGCGAGCCGGGCGGACCCTGACGATCACCGGCGCGGGTCAGGACCTGCTGGAACATGTGCAGGCGATGGGCGACGCGGCAAGCCGGATTTCCATGGTAGCCTCCGGCCAGTCGCAGGATGTGGCGGGCACGGTCTCGGTCACAGCAAGCGATCTGTTTTCGGCCAGGATGATGCCGTCGATCATCGCCAAGCTGCGCGAGGTTGCACCTGGCATCAATATTAATCTTGTCGCGTCCAACAAGGTTGAGAACCTGACGAAACGCGATGCCGATATTGCGATAAGGCATGTGCAGCCGGATCAGCCCGATCTGATTGCCCGCCGGGTGGCTGATTTTACCGGAAACATTTATGCATCAACGGCTTATCTGGATGCCAAGGGGCGGCCCGAGAGTGTCGATGATCTGGCGATACATGATTTTATCGGTGCCGAAGATATCCCGCGGTTGATCATGGCCTTGGCGGAGTTCGGTTTTCCCGTCGCACCGCATCAGTTCAGGGCCGCAAGCAACAGCGGCGTCGCCATGTGGGAGATGATGAAAGCTGATCTTGGTATCGCTGTTTTGCCGGTGATCCTTTGCGCAGCTGATCCACTGGTCGAAAAGGTTCTGCCTGATCATCCTGATATCTCATTCCCGGTCTGGTTGGCGACACATCGCGAACTGCGCACCAGTCGCCGGATCCGGATCGTGTTCGATACCTTGGCAGAGGCCCTGCAGGAGATGCATTAGCGGCCTAGGCGGCGTCTGCATTTACCACGCGCCACCGGTTTCAGTCAAAATTGCTCAGTTCCAGGAAACAGAGCGCAGGACTAACGGGTTAATTCAAGCTCTGTTGACGTAGAAATGGGCAATTTTGGCGAAACTCCTGCGGGGCGCGGCGCGTTGCGGGCTATAAAACGTCCACTGGACGTTTTGCTGAACGCCCTGACTGCCTCTGCCATCGCGGATTTGCCCGGCCGATGAACCACATCGCTGCGGCCAAATCAGCTTGTCAGCGGCAAAATGTGTCTCGCGCCGGTCGTGCGTGGTAAATGCAGACGCCGCCTAGCGAGCGTTGCAAAAGGTTAATGTGAACCTTTTTCGTGCTTGCCGCCGTCCGGGTGACCGGGAATGATGCGCCTGATCCAAAGGGGGCATGCCATTGGCCAACATATTGTTCGACGCGCTGTTTGCGCCGCATCGAGACGGCGCTGATCCGTTCTTGCACCTGCCGGACGGGCGCCGCGTGACCTATGGCGGTTTCATGGATCGCGTCGGCCAGTTTGCCGCTGTTCTGGCGCAGCTTGACCCGGGTGAGCGGGTTGCGGTGCAGATCGCCAAGACGCCCGATGCGCTCGCGATCTATGCAGCCTGTGTGCAGCGCGGTCTGGTGTTTTTGCCGCTGAACCCGGCCTATACGATCGCGGAAATGCGCTATTTCCTGACCGATAGCGGGGCCGGACTGTTTGTGGGGGACCGGGTGCCGACCTATGAGGTGATGGATATCACGCCATGGGTCGAAACCGAGGCGACGCTGGCGCAATTGGCCGATGCCGCGAGACCGATGACGGAGGTGGTGGACCGGGGGCCTGATGATCTGGCCGCGCTGCTTTATACCTCTGGCACGACAGGCCGGTCCAAGGGTGCGATGCTGAGCCATCGCAACCTGTTGTCCAATGCCGAAGTGCTGCGCGATGTCTGGGTCTTTACCGGCGATGATGTGCTGCTGCATGCCTTGCCGATTTTTCATACTCATGGGCTGTTTGTCGGCACCAACATCACCCTGCTCGCCGGTGGCGCCATGGTGTTTCTGCCCGGCTTTGATCCGGATGCGATGATTGCGGGGCTTTCCAAGGCAACGACACTGATGGGTGTGCCGACCTTTTATACCCGCCTGTTGGATGATGACCGGTTTGACCGTGATCTGGTCGCACATATGCGCTTGTTCGTGTCCGGTTCTGCCTCGCTTTTGGCGGAAACGCATGACCGGTTCGCCGCCCGGACCGGTCACCGCATTCTCGAGCGTTACGGGATGACCGAAACCAACATGAACACCTCGAACCCGTATGAGGGCGAACGGCGGGCTGGTACGGTGGGTCACCCCTTGCCGGGGGTCGAACTGCGTATCACGCACGGGGGTGCAGAGGTGCCAACCGGCGAGATTGGCACAATCGAGGTGCGCGGCCCTAATGTGTTTCAGGGCTATTGGCAGATGCCTGAAAAAACCGCCGAAGAGCTGCGCCCCGACGGCTGGTTCATCACTGGCGATCTGGGGCAGGTGGAGGCGGATGGCTATGTCACCATCGTGGGGCGGAGCAAGGATTTGGTCATTTCGGGCGGGTACAATGTGTACCCGAAAGAGGTCGAACTGGTCCTTGATGATCAGCCGGGCGTGTCGGAAAGTGCGGTCATCGGGGTGCCCGATGACGATCTGGGCGAGGCGGTGCTGGCCGTGTTGGTGGCCGCGGGTGATCTGGATATCGCGGCGGTGCAGGCGGGAGCGGCCAAGGCGCTGGCCCGATACAAGCAACCCCGCCGCTACGAGGTGGCTGAAGCGCTGCCACGCAACGCGATGGGGAAGGTGCAGAAGAATGTGCTGAGGGAAAGGTTTGGGTAGGACGGTTGGTTTGAGCCCATCTCTACCAATGCTGCGCAACGCGGGAATGACCGGTTCTAGGAAAAACCGGCTCTGATCGATTCACAATGCGAGCGTCGCTTCGTTCTCAGGAGCGGATGTTTTTCACAATACTTGCCATTGCCTCAAAAGCGGACTCGCCCGTTCCTGCTGAAAAGAAGGTGGTTCCCGACGAGGTATGGTGACGCCATTCAGCCGAGAAGATGTCATTGCCGCCATCATGCCAAAAAAGTAGCCCGCCATCATCGAGCGATTCGACCACAAGACCGTACCCGTAGAATGTGTCACCTTCACCCTCATCGACATGAGGAACCAGCGCTGCAGCCACGTAATCTTCACCTACAATTTCTCCATCAAGAAATGCCGCCCAGAACGACAAGAAGCCTTCGGCTGTCGTTACAAGCCCCCCGTTTCCTACAAGATTCCACCCTGGTGCAGAGCCACCCCAGCTTGCTTCAGCGACGTGAAGGCGCTGATATCCGGTCAACCAAAGTCTCTTGCTGATTATGGACCGATCTTGATCGTATGCCCGCCCATAGCCGATGGGATCTAAACCCTTCGGGATCACACGCTCAATGAGGTAGCCCTCATAATCCAGACCACTTTGTAGCTCGATGATGGCTGCGAGTATGGAATATCCAGCGTTTGAATAGGAATGAACTGCACCAGGTTCGGCATCCAATGGCGCTTCAAATACGCGTTCAAGGAATGCGGAACGTGACAGTTTTTCTTCGTCATCGCCTGTCGACTCAATGATACCAGAGGTGTGGGTCAGCAGTTGATGAAGGGTTATCTCAGCCTTGTCCTGAGGCACATTCGGCAAAAGTTGAGAAAGCGTCGCCTGGGTCGTCATGCCCATGTCTTCGATAAGATGTAAGACTGCTATGGCCGTCACAGTCTTGGTAATCGATCCAATGTCCACAATCTCGTCAGCGCCCGCGACTTTGACGTCAATCCCGCTTTCGACGTCTATTGTGCCAGCGCTGTCGCGTGCGGCGACAATAACTGGATGGTCAGAAGCCATCGCAGCAGCCAAGATTTCGCGCGTCGCTGTTTCGGCCAGCGCCGGGCTAACAAATACAATTGCCGTGACAAACAGAATGAGGGATTTCATAGCGGTTCTCCGTAGGGGCTTGTTTAATCTGATGAGTCACGATGACCAAAACAAGCGCAAAGCGGACATGATCAGATGCCGAAAATGCGACCGCATCATCCCGCCAACCCGTCGCCCGTCACCCCCGCATCAGTTTTGGCAAATCCCCGGTCAGCCCTGCGGCCTCGCGGATAAAGCCGCGCCGCAGCCCGGGGGCGGCGTTGACCAGCCCCATGCCGATATTGCGGGCGGCCCGTAGCAGGGGGTTATCATTGGAAAACAGGCGGTTAAACGTATCCGTCGCAATGGCAAGTGTGGCGGTGTCGAACCGCCGCCATTGCTGATAGCGTTGCAGAACGACAGGGCTGCCGATGTCTTCGCCACGCGCGCGCGCCTCGGCCAGCACCTCTGTCAGGGCCGCCACATCGCGCAGCCCCGCATTCAGCCCTTGCCCCGCAATCGGATGCACGCCATGGGCGGCATCGCCGACCAGTGCCAGCCTGTCTGCGATAAAACTGTTGGCCAGCGTCAGCCCCAGCGGATAGGTGAACCGCGCGCCTACCAGGCTGATCTGCCCCAGAAAACTGCCAAAGGCGGGGCGCAAAGCGTCCAGAAAATCCGCATCGTTCATCGCCGCCAGCTCCGCCGCGCGGGCATCCGTCTCGCTCCACACGATGGAACTACGATCATCCGTCAGTGGCAGAATGGCCAGCGGCCCACCCGGCATGAAGAACTGATGGGCAATGCCACCATGGGGTTTCTCATGGGCCACCGCGCAAACCACGGCTGTCTGCCCGTAACCCCAGCCGGTTCGCTTGATCTCGGCGCGTTCCGCCGTGCCGCTGCTGCGCCCGTCAGAGCCGATCAACACAGCGCCGGTCACGGTATTGCCTGAGGCCAGCGTCACGGTCGCATGCGGCCCATCAACCTCCTGCGCGACCACAGTTTCAGGCGCTAGATGGGTGATCCGCGTGTCCGCCTTCATTGCATCAAGAAAGGCACGGCGCAGGAACCGGTCCTCGACCATGTAGCCCATCGGGCCTTCCTCAATCTCGGCATGATCGAAATGCATCATCCAGGGGCTGGGGCCTTCGCCGGCGCGCCCGTCGGTCACCTTGATCTCCAGCATCGGCTGGGCGTGATCGCTGATCACATCCCAGATTCCGATTCCGTGCAACAAACGGGTCGAGGCGAGGGCCAGCGCATAACTCCGCCCGTCAAAATCCGGCTTCTTGCGCCGGTCCACAGGCAGCGCATCAATGATTGTGACCGTAAAACCCGACTGCGCTGCGGCCAGTGCAAGGGCAGGACCATTCAGCCCGCCACCCACGATGATGATGTCCGTCTCCATGCGCCGCACTATGCGCACCCGTCCGGGATTGTCCATGCGCCTGATGGCCGCTACCGTCGGCCAAAATCAGGGAGACGACGATGCAGGACTGGCGATGGAAGCGTGCGGCTGATCTGGGGCGCGGAATTGCGGCTGGGGCGATTGACCCGGTCGCGCTGACCGAAGTTTATCTGGATGCTATCGACGCCCATGAACACCGCGATCGCATCTATGTGCGCGTGACCCATGACAGGGCACGGGCCGAGGCCGCAGCCGCGGCAGAGCGGGCCCGCACGGGGTTCCGGCGCGGGCCGCTGGACGGGGTGCCGGTGTCGTGGAAGGACCTTTTTGATACTGCCGGGGTGGCGACTGAGGCGGGGACCGCCCTGATGGCAGGTCGTGTGCCCGACACGGACGCCTACGTGCTGCAGACGGCGACAGCCGCTGGTCTGGTCTGCCTGGGCAAGACCCATATGTCCGAAATCGCGTTTTCGGGGCTGGGCCTGAACCCGATCACAGCGACGCCCCCGTGCATCAACGATCCCGACGCAGTGCCGGGCGGATCGTCATCGGGGGCGGCCGCATCTGTGGCGTTCGGGCTGGCGGCGGCCGGGATCGGGTCGGACACGGGCGGATCTGTCCGCATTCCGTCGGCTTGGAACGATCTGGTGGGGCTGAAAACCACCCACGGGCGGCTGTCGCTGGACGGGGTGGTGCCGCTTTGCCTGACCTTCGACACCATCGGCCCGCTTTGCCGGTCCGTCGAGGATGCGAACCTGCTGCTGGCTGCCCTGCAAGGAACAAAGCCCGCCGATCTGGCCGGGCACACGCTGTCCGGCGTGCGCCTGATGCTGCTCGAAACCATCGTCTCTGATGATGTGAGGCATGAACCCAAGGCCGCGTTCGACAAGGCTGTCGTGGAATTGCAGGACGCCGGCGCCACCGTCAGCCGACGGGCATTTCCGGCACTGACGCAGGCATTTGACGTGGCTGGCGCACTTTTTGCCGGTGACAGCTATGGCTGGTGGCGGGATCGGGTCGAGGCGCATCCGGAAAAGATGTTCCCGCAAATCCTCGAACGGGTGCGGGGCGGGCGGGATGTGCGGGCGGCGGACTACGTGGCCGGATGGAACCTCGTCCATGACATCCGCAAACAATATGCGGCTGCGACGGCGGGTTTTGATGCGGTGATCATGCCAACTGCGCCCATCCTGCCTCCCAATGCCGACCGGCTGCTGGCCGAAGATGCCTATTACAAAACCGAAAACCTACTGGCGCTGCGCAATACACGGGTCGCGAACCTGATGGGGACCTGTGCAATCACGCTGCCCACCGGGGCGCCATCCTGCGGGATCATGTTCAACGGCCCTGCCGGGGGTGAGGCTGGGCTGCTGCGGCTCTGCGCGGCGGCGGAGAAGGTGCTCGCTGAACACGGGTCACAGGGCTGACCTGGGACCTGACTGTTAGACCCTTTATGATCGATGACTCTCAATTTTTCCTTGTAGTCTCCTGTTGACTGTCTGATGACGTCGGTCTTCAAGTCAGGCCGCCTGCTCGAAAAATCAAAAAATAGTTGAGCTGCCTTCCCTACAGAACGTAGCGAACGTGTCAGAAGAGCCCATACCCACGTGATGCTGCAAGCCGCATCGACGGCCGCTTTTCGGGCAAAACTGCGCGAGGTCAACGCGGCCGCGGATCGTTCCTGTAGGCTGAACCGGCGAGGTCGCCAAATGATCGACCGACAGTCATCCCGAAACAGGAGACCGCTTTGCCAAGGATTGCTTTGAGCCAGACAAGGTGTGCTACCGCTGTCGCTTCGAACCAGCCATGAGTTCTTCAGCCGGCATAACCCGTATTCTGCGCCTCGCAGTGCGGGCGCTGCTTGTAGTTTTCGCGCTCTTCTGGTTTGTCTTCGCCCTGCTGTCCGGTGCCGGACAACAAGATCAGGGTATTAGCGTGATGCTGCGAAATTTGCCGAACGCCATGCCTTGGTTGGCCTTGTTTATTGTGATCTACATTTCCTTCAGATGGGAACTCGCGGGCGGCCTTCTGGTCGTTGCGGCGGGGTTTTTCTCAATGGCGTTCTTCAACGCGCTCACCTCACCAGTCGTTTTGCTCGCCGTCTCTCTGCCAATGGTCGTGTTGGGTTCTGGGCTGATCCTTTGCTGGTTTTCGGATCGCCGTCAGACACCGTAGAGAGCATCCGCGTGGAATGTCGTCCAGACTAGGATGCCCAAGCCCAGGAGAATGCCCAGCGGAAAGACAATGAACCACATCGGGGTTATCTTCGGCTTCTCGAACCGCAGGCTGGTTGCCGTGGTCATGGTGTTCGTCCAAACATACCAGAATCCAAGCATTGTCAGCAGATAGTGTCCCCAAGGAGACGACTGAAGGCTGAGGACAATGGCGGCGATTGAAAGCGGAATGGTGAGGATCAGGTCTGCAAAAGCGATCCCGAAGAAGATGCGTTGCTGATGCCAGTCATCGAACGTACCATCGGGGTTCGGCATCGCCTTTCCGATCAGAACTTGTGCCTGGAACCACAACAGGAGCGCGGTGAGTATGGCGTTTAAGGCAAGAAGTATGTAGAGACTGATCCGCGACAAAAGCGAAAACTCGTCCATCTTGTCTCCTTTCAAGTTGCGTTACGCAAATGTGTCAGTCGAACAGTGCGCGGTTTCGGTACAGATACCAGATACCCCAGGCGGCGATCACACACAGCGCTGCCGGCACCAGGATACCCACCATCCCGGTTGGCGCGTGTCGGATATCGGCAGCTGCGTAGAGAGCCTGAGAGCTCCAGAAGACAAGCGGAAAGTACCAGAGCCATCCCAGTACGATCCAGCTTGCAACCACCCCCCAGAAGCGCATCCCCCAAAGCCCGATCGTCGCAATCAGAAAGAGCGGTAGGATGAGGATTGTATCCGCTATGGCAATCGCCCGGTTAATCTCGACAATCACGGGATCAACAAGCACTCGAGGTTCCTGCAAACCCCATTCTGCGACCATGTCGTAATAGAAGATAGCCAAGGTCTGGCCAAAGAACCAGATAATCAGGTTGAACAAATGAAACAGGATGAGTGTGGTCACACCGATGGGCCGTCCTGATCTGGTCATACTGCCTCTCGCTTGTCACGTAACTCGCATAAGGTGACCTCGCTGACTCGGATCACCGCATGTGCGAACCCGAGTACGCCAGATGGACAAAGAAGCATTGATTTCAGTCAATCGTTGGGTTCGCCCCGCATGCGAGTTGCGGGCTAAACTGCGCAACACCCCCCATTGCAGACCTTGAGGTCTGCTAGGTAGATGGCAGCTTCGTTCGCAAACCGGCCATTTACTATCAACCCTATCCCCCCGCATATCCCAGCGGTTTCAGTGCATCTTTGATCTCATCCAGGATGGCCGGGTCGTCTATTGTCGCGGGCATTTTGAAATCTGCGTTGTCCGCGATCTTGACCATTGTTCCCCGCAGGATCTTGCCGGATCTGGTTTTGGGCAGCCTGTCGACCACGGCGATCAGTTTGAAAGCCGCAACCGGGCCGATCCTGTCGCGGACCAGTTTGATGCATTCGGCCTTGATATCGTCGTCCGATTTGTCCGTGCCCTTGTTGGTGCAGACGAACCCCATGGGCAACTGTCCTTTCAGTGTGTCGGTCACACCGATCACGGCGCATTCGGCGACGTCGGGGTGGCTGGCCAGCACCTCTTCCATGGCACCGGTGGACAGCCGGTGCCCGGCCACGTTGATCACGTCATCGGTGCGCGCCATGATATAGAGGTACCCGTCTTCGTCGATCATGCCGGCGTCGCCGGTTTCGTAGTAGCCGGGGAAGGTGGTCAGGTAGCTTTTGATGAACCGGTCGTCAGCGTTCCAGAGTGTCGGCAGCGTGCCGGGGGGCAGGGGGAGCTTGACGGCGATGGCGCCGAGTTCGCCGGGTTTCATCGGGTTGCCGCCTTCGTCGAGGATTTGCACGTCATAGCCGGGCATGGCGACGGTGGGAGAGCCGATCTTGACCGGCAGCGCCTCAATCCCTGCCGGGTTGCCGGCGATGGTGTAGCCGGTTTCGGTCTGCCACCAGTGGTCGTAGACCGGGACGTTCATGACCCGCTGTGCCCATTCGATCGTGTCGGGGTCCGCCCGTTCGCCTGCCAGGTAGAGCGCGCGCAGGTGCGAGATGTCGTAGTTCTTGATCATCTCGCCGGTCGGGTCCTCGCGCTTGATCGCGCGGAAGGCGGTGGGGGCGGTGAAGAAGGACCGCACCTTATGTTCTTCGATGACCCGCCAGAATGTGCCTGCGTCGGGGGTGCCGACCGGTTTACCTTCGAACACCACAGTAGTGTTGCCGTGGATCAGAGGGGCGTAGCAGATGTAGCTGTGGCCCACGACCCAGCCCACATCGGAGGCGGCCCAGAACACATCGCCGGGGTCCACGTTGTAGATTGATTTCATCGTCCAGTTCAGCGCGACCAGATGCCCGGCGGTGGGGCGCACAACGCCCTTGGGCGCGCCGGTGGTGCCGGAGGTATAAAGGATATAGGCCGGGTGGTCGCCCTTCACGGGCACGCATTCGGCGGGCGTTACACCGGCCTGAAAGGCGTGCCAGTCATGGTCGCGCCCGGGGATCAGTTCGGCGACCTCTTGTTCGCGCTGAAAAATCACGCAGAAATCGGGTTTATGGGTGGCCAGTGCGATGGCGCCATCGAGCAGGGGTTTGTAATGTACGACCCGCCCCGGTTCGACCCCGCAGGAGCCGGCGATGATCGCCTTGGGTGTGGCATCGTCGATGCGCACGGCTAGTTCATTTGCGGCGAAACCACCGAATACGACTGAGTGGATGGCGCCGAGACGGGCGCAGGCCAGCATCGCCTCGAGCGCTTCGGGGATCATGGGCATGTAAATGATGACGCGGTCGCCCTTTTTGACACCCTTCGCCCGTAGTGCCCCGGCAAGCGACGCAACGCGGGTCTGCAGATCGGCATAGGTGATGGTGCGTTTGGTGTTGGTGATCGGGCTGTCATAGATGATTGCCGCCTGATTGCCGCGCCCGTTTTCCACATGCCGGTCCACGGCGTTGTAACAGGTGTTGACCTCGGCATCGGTGAACCAGCGGTAGAGAGGTGCCTTGCTGTCATCCAGCGCCTTCTGCGGCGGTGTCACCCAGTCAATCGCCTTGGCCTGTTCCATCCAGAAGCCTTCCGGATCGTTCTGCCATGCGGTGTAGACGTCAGCGTAACCCATTCCTGTTCCTCCCCAAACAATCTGGACCATGTGTTACGCCCGCAAAATGACGCAGGCAACGCGAGAGGTGTGAAACGGGACAGAAAGAGTCAAAAAATTGACCGGACGACAGAACGGGTGGCGCCGGAAAGGGAGCACACTTTGGCTTGTATCAGGGGTTCAGATCGGCCGGGGCGATGTCCTTGAAATCTGTTGTAGAATGTCAGATGACTTTGACTTTCACGTCACCAACTGACCCAAAATGTGAAACCGGCAAAGCGGACCTTGGTATAAACGCGGCGAAAGCGGGCGGAAGAGCCCAGCCCTACTGGATGTCTGCGCCTTGTCGAATGGCCGGTTTTACCATTTAACTCTGCGATATGTCTTCACCCCGATACAACTCGCACCAGATCATCGTTCTATTGATCTGTGTTGGGATATTCGCGCTTGGTCAGTTTCACCGAGCGTCAGGAGGCGTGTTTACACCGATCTTGATGGATCGGTTTGCGCTTTCGGCCGCGACCATCGGTGGGTTGGTGTCGGCAATGTTCTTCGCCACGATTTTGGCGCAGGTGCCATTTGGCGTAGCGTTGGACAAGAAGGGACCACGCCCCGTTCTGAGTTTGTGTATTCTAATTATCGCTGTCGGGACCGCCATCTTTGCCTTTGCAGACAGCTTCGACGCAATGTTTCTTTCGAGAGTTCTGATCGGGATCGGATCAGCCGCAATGGGGGCTGCGACACACCTCATCATTGCGCGAAATTTTACAGGCAGTGACTTTGGATACATCAGCGGGCTAGTTGTCACTCTTGGCGGGATTGGAGGTTTGATCGGGACGTATCCTCTTGCCTTCGTTCTTGAGCGCGTTTCGTGGTCCGTCGTTTTCGCGACTGTGGCTGCGACTACGCTTCTGCTATCCGTTGTCGTGTTTGGTTCGGTGCGACGAGGTGCGCCAGAAACAGTTGAGTCGGATCCGGATGTTGGCAAACAAGGGTTTCTGACACTCCTATCGCGACCAGAATTCCTCAGAATCCTCGTGCTGGGTGCGGTGACATATGCGCCGATCACCACGATCACCGGTCTGTGGGGTGGCCCATACTTGCAGGATGTCACCGGGCTTTCCGCAGAGCAGGCCGGCGCTGTTCTATTGCTTTTCTTTTCCGCCACGATTGTCGCGGGTTATGTCTTTGGGCTTTTGGATCGCAGGGCTAAGTCGAGAAAGCGCATCGTTCTGGTCGCTGTCGGCCTGTCGGGATTTATGCTGATCCTTCTGGCTGGGCTGAACGGCTTAAGCGCGCAAACATCAATTGCGCTCTTATTGGCGATGGTCTTCCTTCAGCAGTTCTACGTCCCGTTAGGCGCACATATGAGACGAGCGGTCCCGGACCGTATGCTTGGTCGTGCCTCCACCTTGCTGTCGCTTGTTTCTGTTGCGGCCATACCGGCAATGCAACTTGGCTTTGGTGGTGTCCTTGATCTTGCTGCCAGCATGGGCTTCGGGATCGAGGCCCAATACCGATTGGCGTTCGGGTTGATGGGAATTCTGATCTTGCTTTGTGGGTCGGTCTACGCGTTCGCCCAAGACGCAGATGACTTTGAATAAACGGCAAAGCGGCCATTGGTCAGGCAGATCAGCCGGAAGGGGCCCGTCATGATATCGCTGAGCGCCCGGTAGAGGATATTGGTGTATTTGCACGGATAGCCCTTGCCCCATTTGAAGCAGAGGAAAACCGGCGTCAGGTCAGCCATAGTGGGCCACCGGTGTGCCTGCCAGCGCGGACATGTTCAGAAGCCCACGTGCGGTGATCGACGGTGTCACGATATGACAGCGGTTGCCCATGCCCATCAGGATCGGTCCGACCTCAAGCCCGCCGGCTTTCATCTTGAGCGCGTTGCGCACGCCCGATGCCGCGTCGGTATTGGCGAAGATGAGTGCGTTGGCAGCACCCGGCAGATGTGCTTCGGGGAAGACCCGGTTGCGCAGTTCGACATCAAGGGCCGCATCCACATGCATTTCGCCTTCATAGGCGAAATCGCGGGGCGTACTGTCGAGGATTGCCATGGCCGCCCGCATGCGGCGGCCTGTATCGCAATCGAGATTGCCGAACTGGCTGTGCGAGCAAAGCGCGATTTTCGGTTCCACCCCGAAACGGCGCACATGGCGTGCTGTTCCGATGACCGTTTCGGCGATCTGTTCCGGGGTTGGTTCCGCGTGAACCTGTGTGTCGGCCACGAAGAGCGGTCCGTCTTCGAGGATCATCAGTGAGAGCGCACCGACCGGGTGCAGGTCTTTGGTGCCAAGGATCTGCGCGACATAGTTCAGGTGCCACAGGAATTGTCCGAATGTGCCGCAGATCATGCTGTCGGCCTCGCCCCTGTGAACCATCACGGCCCCGATGGCGGTGGTATTGGTGCGCATGATCGCCTTGGCGAGATCCGGGGTCACGCCGCGCCGCGCCATCAGGCTGTGATAGGTTTCCCAGTAGTCGCGGTAGCGGGGGTCGTTTTCGGGGTTCACGATGCTGAAATCGATGCCGGGGCGGATCTTGAGGCCGGCGCGTTCGCAGCGTCGTTCAATCACTTCGGGTCGGCCGATCAGGATCGGCGTGTCGGTGGTTTCTTCCATGATCGCCTGTGAGGCGCGCAGAACCCGTTCGTCTTCGCCTTCGGCAAAGACGATCTTGCGTTCGGCGGTGCGGGCGGCATCAAAAACGGGCCGCATGATCATCGCGGATTTGAAGACGGACCCGTCCAGCTTGCTCTTGTAGGCCTTCATATCCTCAATGGGTCTCGTCGCGACGCCGGTTTCGCAGGCAGCCCTCGCCACTGCGCTGGCCACAACGCCCATCAGGCGTGGATCAAAGGGTTTGGGGATCAGGTAATCTGCCCCAAAGGTCAGTTGTTCGCCTTGGTAGGCGGCTGCGGCCTCTGCGCTGGTGGTGGCGCGGGCGAGGGCGGCGATACCTTCGACGCAGGCGATTTTCATTTCGTCATTGATGGTCGTGGCGCCCACATCCAGCGCGCCGCGGAAGATGAAAGGGAAACAGAGGACGTTATTGACCTGATTGGGGAAATCGCTGCGGCCCGTGGCGATGATCGCGTCCGGCGTGACGGCGCGCGCGTCCTCCGGGCTGATTTCCGGGGTTGGGTTGGCAAGGGCAAAGATGATCGGGCGCTTGGCCATTTTCGCGACCATGTCGGGTTTCAGGACGCCTGGGCCGGACAGGCCAAGGAAGAGATCGGCGCCTTCGATCACATCCATCAGCGTCGCGGGTTCGGTTCCTTGGGCATACTCCGCCTTTTGCGGAGTCATGTCCTTTTCACGCCCTCCATAAACCAGCCCTTCGATGTCGCAGAGCCAGACGTTTTCGCGTTTGACGCCCAGTTTCAGCAGCATGTTCAGGCAGGCGATGCCTGCTGCCCCGCCGCCGGTGCTGACGATCTTGATATCTTCGAATGTCTTGCCTGCGACCTGCAGGGCGTTGGTGGCGGCGGCCCCGACGACGATTGCGGTCCCGTGCTGGTCGTCGTGGAAGACGGGGATGTTCATCCGTTCGCGGCACAGTTTTTCGACGATGAAACAGTCGGGGGCCTTGATGTCTTCGAGGTTGATCGCCCCGAATGTGGGTTCCAGCGCGCAGACGATATCAGCCAGCTTTTCGGGGTCGGGTTCGTTCAGTTCAATATCGAAACAGTCGATATTGGCGAATTTCTTGAACAGGACCGCCTTGCCTTCCATCACCGGCTTGGATGCCAGCCCGCCGATATTGCCAAGGCCCAGAACGGCGGTGCCGTTGGTCACGACTGCAACCAGATTACCCCGCGCGGTGTAGTCGCGGGCGGTTTCAGGGTTTGCCTTGATTTCCAGACACGCCTCGGCCACGCCGGGTGAATAGGCGCGCGCAAGGTCGCGGCCATTGGCCAACGGTTTGGTTGCCCTGATTTCCAATTTGCCGGGTTTGGGGAACTGGTGATAATCGAGTGCGGCCTGTCGCAGGCCTTCTTTGGCGTCGTCTGGCATCTGTCCCTCCCGATATGGTTTAATATTAAACCATTTTGCATTTCCTTGGAAAAGCCGTGGGATGATTAAGCATGGTTTGCAAGCCCTTGCAAATCATTCCACCCGGCCACAGGGTGCGAGGTATGACATCAGAGCACGATATCCGGGCCGAGATTTGCCTGCCCACGACCGATTTGCGGGCCGATCTTGGGTTTTTTGGCAAGGTTCTGAATATGCGTCTGGATATGATCTATCCGGCCGATGACCCGTCTGTGGCCGTCTATTCCGGCCACGGTGTTCGGGTCAGGTTGGAGCAGGGGGCGGGTGCGCCCGGACGCTTGCGTGTATTGACGGATGATCCTTGTTTTGCGGAAGGTCAAAAGGAACTAACAGCGCCAGGTGGCACGCAGGTGGAAATCCATCCGCTGAACCCGCCGCTGCTGCTGCCTGAGACCGATCATGCCTTTGTCGTCCGCCGCCTTGCCGATCAGGCCCCTTGGGTGATTGGCCGCGCGGGCATGCAGTATCGCGATCTGATCCCCACGCGGTTGGGCGGGTCGATCATTGCCAGCCATATCCGGATTCCCGATGGTGGTCCGGTGCCGGATATGGTGCATTTCCACAAGGTCGGGTTTCAGCTGATTTTTTGTTATCGTGGCTGGGTTGATGTGGTCTACGAGGATCAGGGCCCGCCGATCCGCCTGACCGCGGGGGATTGTTTCATTCAGCCGCCGGAAATCCGGCACCGCGTGCTGGAAGCGTCTGACGGGATCGAGGTGATTGAGATCGGGGTGCCCGCCGAGCATATCACCGAGATTGATCATGTGATGGAATTGCCAACCCCGCATCTGCGCCCGGATCGCGAATGGCAGGGGCAGAAATTTGTGTTCAATCAGGCCAAGGATGCGGATTGGCAGGCGTCGCGTCTGCCGGGGTTTGTTGCGCGGGATACGACCATTGCCGTAAATACAAGGAACGTGGCCGGTGTGCAGGTGTTCAGGCGGGGTCAGGGCGATCCGGTCTGGACCACGCATGACGCCGATATTCATTTCACCTTTGTGATGGCCGGGCAGATGATTTTGGAGGGGGAGGGCAAGGACCCCTATACACTGGCGCCCGGCGATGCGTTTGTCATCCCGCCGGGGATGGCCACCCGTTATGCCGACCCTTCAGAGGACATCGAATTGCTGGAGGTGACCTTGCCCGGAGCGTTCAAGACCGATCAGAGGTTCTGAGTATCGTTCAGATGCCCGCGCAACGCTTCGATCCGTTGCAGCGCCTGTGCCTGGGTCAGGGATGCATCGAAAGGTTCGCCCGCGTTTTCGCACAGAACCCGCAGGATATCGGCCTGATCGCCGGTCATTGGCGCATCGGGATCATGCGGGGTTGATGCATCGGGATCGTCGAGGACGGTTTTGGGTGGGGTTGCCATCGTTGAACTCCTTTGTTCTGTCATTCCTTCAACCCCTTCATGGCCGTTTCGGTTCCCCTTGCATCCCCGCGCGTCCGGCTTCACTCTGGCATGAAACATTACCGGAGGCCCCATGTCCCTGATCGACACCGCCCGACAGGTGCGCGAAAATGCCCACGCCCCCTATTCGAAATTCAAGGTTGGGGCGGCTTTGCGGGCGGTGTCCGGCACTGTTTATGCAGGCTGCAATGTGGAAAACGTGGCCTATCCCGAAGGCACCTGTGCAGAGGCCGGCGCGATTGCCGCCATGGTCGCCGGAGGCGATACCGAGATTGCAGAAATCGCCGTGATCGCAGATAGCCCCAAGCCGATCAGCCCTTGTGGTGGCTGCCGCCAGAAGATTGCGGAATTCGCCAAGGGCGATGTGAAGGTGACCCTGACCACGGTGGATGGGGTGACGCTGGAAACCACCGTGGCTGATCTGCTGCCGGGGGTGTTCGACGCTGATTACATGAGCAGGGTCTGATTAATGGACGCCCGTGCCATCATCGCCAAGGTGCGCAAGCACCAGACCCCCAGCCGGGAGGAGTTGACGTGGTTTGCCAAGGGGCTGGCAAACAAAGATGTCAGTGATGCGCAGGCCGGTGCCTTTGCCATGGCGGTCTGCCTGAACGGGTTGAGTGATGAGGGGCGTGTGGCCTTGACCCAAGGCATGCGTGACAGTGGTGATGTGCTGAAATGGGATCTGCCGGGGCCGGTCGTGGACAAGCATTCGACCGGTGGGGTTGGGGATTGTGTGTCACTGATCCTCGCCCCGGTTCTGGCGGTGTGTGATGTGTACGTGCCGATGATTTCGGGGCGCGGGTTGGGCCATACCGGCGGGACGCTGGATAAGTTGGAGGCGATCCCGGGCCTGAATATCAACGTGACAGAGGCGCAGTTGCGCAAGATTACCCGCGATGTCGGCTGCGCGATTGTCAGTGCCACTGGCCAAATCGCCCCTGCGGACAGACGGCTTTATGCGATCCGCGATGTGACGGCCTCGGTCGAAAGTGTGGATCTGATCACGGCCTCGATCCTGTCCAAGAAACTTGCCGCCGGGCTGGAAAGCCTGATCTTGGATGTCAAATGCGGGTCAGGTGCGTTCATGAAAACCCCGGACGAGGCCCGCGCGTTGGCCCGTGCGCTGGTGGATGCGGCCAATGGGGCAGGCTGCAAGACCGAGGCGATGATCACCGACATGAACGAACCGCTGGCCCCCTGTCTGGGCAACGCGGTCGAGGTGGCGATTTGCATGGAGATTCTGGCGGGCAACAAGGCGGCGAGCCCGCGCCTGCATGATCTGACCGTGGCACTTTGTGCGCGTCTGCTGGTGATGCAAGGTCAGGACGAGGGCGAGGCGACGGCGCGTGTCAGCAAGGCGATCAGTTCGGGTGCAGCGATGGAACGGTTCGCGCGGATGATTGCGGCCCTGGGTGGCCCGCCTGATATGGCCGAGGATTGGCATACGCATCTGCCGCGCGCCCCTGTTGTTGGCGATGTGGTCAGCCCGACCGCCGGGCATATCGCGGCGATTGATGGTGAGGCGCTGGGCCTTGTCGTTGTGGCCCTTGGCGGCGGTCGGCGGGTGGAAACGGATCGGATTGATCCTGCGGTTGGTCTGACCGATATGGTCGCACTTGGTGCCGCAGTAGGGCAGGGTCAGCCGCTTTGCACCGTGCATGCCGCGACTGAAGAAGCGGCAGAAGAGGCCGCGCGCGCCGTGCAGGCCGCAATCACCATTGGCAACCCGTCCGCGCCGCAGGACCTGATACTGGAAAGGATCACCTGATGCCCCGCGCCTTCCTGATTGTCATCGACAGTGTCGGTATTGGCGGCGCACCGGATGCCGACCAGTTTTTCAACGGTGACGTGCCGGATACCGGGGCGAATACCGTGGGGCATATCGCGGACAGTGCCGGGCTGAATGTGCCGGCGCTGGATGCGCTGGGGCTGGGGGCGGCGGTTAAGCTGGCGTCGGGGTTCGATGCGCCGGGGCTGGGCGCTGTGCCTACAGGTGCCTGGGGTGCCGCGACAGAGGTGTCGCGGGGCAAGGACACGCCTTCAGGCCATTGGGAACTGGCGGGCGTGCCTGTGCCGTGGGACTGGCACACCTTTCCTGACACCGACCCGGCATTCCCAGAGGACCTGACAGCCGAGATTTGCGCGAAAGCCGGAACAGACGGCATCCTCGGCAATCGCCATGCGTCTGGCACGGCAGTGATCGAGGATGAAGGCGAGGCGCATCTGAAATCCGGTTGGCCGATCTGCTACACCTCAGCCGACAGCGTGTTGCAGATTGCGGCCCATGAAGAGGCGTTCGGGCTGGAGCGATTGCTGAAGCTTTGCAAGGATTTGGCCCCGACATTGCATGCGATGAAGGTGGGTCGGGTGATTGCGCGGCCGTTTGTGGGGGAGCCGGGCAGCTTCAGCCGGACCGCAAACCGCAAGGATTTTGCGATTGCGCCGCCATCCCCGACGATCTGCGATTATGTGCATGATGCGGGCCGCAAGGTTTATGCGGTGGGCAAGATCGGTGACATCTTTTCGATGCGGGGCATTGATGATCTGCACAAGGGGCGCGATGCGGCGCTGATGGACCAGCTGCATGATCTGGCAGAAGAGGCCGAAGATGGCGCGCTGGTCTTTGCCAATCTGGTTGAGTTCGATAGTGAATACGGGCATCGACGCAATCCTCAGGGCTATGCCGATCATCTGGCGTGGTTCGATCAGGGGTTGGCTGCGTTGCTGCCGCGGCTTCGCCCCGATGACCTGTTGATCGTCACAGCCGATCATGGCAATGACCCGACCTGGGTCGGCACAGATCACACCCGCGAACGGGTGCCGGTGCTGGTGCATGGGATCGGGGCAAGGGCGCTGGGCCAGTTGGCCTTCACCGATGTGGCGGCGAGCATCGCGACGCATCTGGGTGTGCCTTACAAAGGTGAAGGAACAAGTTTTCTATGACGTTCAAGTCCACGCCAAAGGTCGAACTGCACACCCATCTCGAAGGCTGCGCGCCACCTGCGTTCATCAAGGGGCTGGCTGCGGAAAAGAATATTGATATCAGCAAGATATTTACCGAACAGGGCGGCTATGCCTTTCGTGATTTCGATCATTTTCTGCAGGTCTATGAGGCCGCCTGCACGACCCTGCAAAGCCCCGAGGATTTTCGCCGCCTGACGATGGCCGTGCTGGAAGAAACCGCGTCGCATGGCGTGGTTTATATGGAAACTTTCGTCTCCCCCGATTTCTGCGGGGACGGTGATCTGACCGCCTGGCGCGAATATCTGGCCGCGATCGAAGACGCTGCCAACGAGGCTGAGGCGACGCTGGGGATTACGATGCGCGGGATCGTCACGGGCATTCGCCATTTCGGGCCGGAGGCCTGCAAACCGGCGGCGAAATGCGCGGTGGAGACCTATGGCGGATTTATCACCGGTTATGGCATGGCAGGCGGCGAAATGGTGGGGCGTCCGGGAGATTATGCCTATAGTTTCGACATGGCGCGGGAGGCTGGTCTGCCGCTGACCTGTCATGCGGGCGAATGGGGTGGGCCGGATATGGTGGCCGACACGATCCGCGATCTTGGGGTGTCCCGGATCGGGCACGGGATCAGCGCGGCACGCGACCCTGCACTGGTTGATGAGATTGCCGAGAAAGAGATCGTGCTAGAGGTTTGCCCCGGTTCCAACGTGGTGCTGAATGCGGTGGAGGGCTGGGGCGCCCATCCGATTGCGAAGCTGCGTGATGCAGGGGTCAAGGTCACGGTATCCACTGATGATCCGCCGTTTTTCCATACAACGATGACCGCCGAATACGACATGCTGAACCGCACATTCGGCTGGGGCGATGACGATTTCAAAGCGCTGAACGACACTGCCCTTGCCGCGGCATTCTGCAATGACGACACCCGCGCCCGCGTGGCCAAACGACTGGAGCCTGCCCAATGACCGACCATGTCACCCATGTCACCCACCCGCTGGTCCAGCACAAACTGACGCTGATGCGCGACAAGGATACATCGACCGCCGTATTTCGGCAGCTTCTGCGCGAGATCAGCCAGCTTTTGGCCTATGAGGTGACGCGCGAATTACCGATGACGACCCGGCGGATCGAAACTCCGCTGGAGCCGATGGATGCCCCGGTGCTGGATGGCAAGAAACTGGCGCTGGTGTCGATCCTGCGGGCGGGGAACGGTCTGCTGGATGGTATTCTGGAGCTGATACCGTCGGCCCGCGTCGGTTTTGTCGGGCTTTATCGTGATGAGGAAACGCTGCAGCCGGTGCAGTATTACTTCAAGGTCCCGATGGAGTTGGAGGACAGGCTGGTCATTGCCGTCGATCCGATGCTGGCGACGGGCAATTCGTCGGTCGCGGCGATTGATCTGCTCAAGAAAGCGGGGGCGAACAATATCCGGTTTCTGTGCCTGTTGGCCGCGCCCGAAGGCATTGCGCGCATGAGAGAGGCGCATCCGGATGTGCCGATCGTGACCGCCGCGATTGACAGCCACCTGAACGATCACGGCTATATCGTGCCCGGGCTGGGTGATGCGGGTGACCGGATGTTTGGGACGAAGTAACGGTTAACGGCGCAGCGCGTTGGTCAGGCCCTCATCGGTCAGCGATGTCAGCCCGATCTGCGCCAGTGTGATGCTGGTTTCCGACCGCAGGACGTCCCAGAGCCTGTGCAGCCCCTCTTCGCCGCCTGCTGCAATGGCGAATTGCAGAATGCGCCCGAGGAAGGTGAAGTTGGCCCCCTGGGCATATGCCTTGACCACGTCTTCGCCGCCGCGCAGGCCGGTGTCGAAAAAGAGCGGCATGTCAGGGCCGACTGCGGCCCGGATTTCAGGCAGAACCGCGATTGGGGCTGGCGCCCCTTCCAATTGTCGTGCGCCGTGGCTGGAGACCTGGATGGCGTCGACGCCTGCATCGCGCAGGGCGACGGCGTCTTCGGCATCCAACACGCCTTTGACCACCAGTTTGCCGGGCCACATATCGCGCAGTCGCGTGAGCGTGTCCCAGTTTGCCTTGGCCCGGCTTTCGGTGCGGTCGAATTTGTATCCCGGCATGGCGAAATTCGCCATTTGCGGGCGCCCTTTGAACAGTGCTGTTAGTGACCAGCGCGGGTGCAGGGCGAAGTCGATGAATTGCCGTGGACCTATCTTGAACGGCATGGTGAAGCCATGGCGCAATTCGCGGGGGCGTCGCCCGACCTCTGGTACGTCGACGGTCAGGATGATGGTTTCGTAGCCTGCGGCTTTGGCCCGTTCGACGAGTTTGAAGGTGCCGGTCCCGTCGCCGCTGAAGTACAGCTGGAACCATGCGTGGCCGTCTGCGGCCTCGATCAGTGGCTCCATCGCGGTTGAGGCGACAGTAGAGACGCCAAGCGGGACCTTTTCGCGTGCGGCAAGCCGGGCCAGCATCAGGTCGGCGCCGGGGCCAGAGAGGTTGCACATGCCCATCGGGCTGATCCCGAACGGGGCGTTTGTTTGCGCCCCGAACAGGGGAACGCCAAGCGACCGGGCGCTGACATCGCGCAGGATACGCGGGCGGAATGCGAGCGTATCGAAGGCCGCCCTGTTGCGGTGCGCGCCGGTTTCCTGACCGGCGGCACCGTCGATATAGTCGAACACCATCCAGGGCAGGCGGCGGCGCGCGATGGCCCGCGCGTCTGCACTGGAATGGATGTTCGCGGTCACCTAGCTGGCCACGGCGGTCATGAACCGGTCGCGGATGACAACAGGATCCTTGGTGATGACCGGCAGCTTGATGTTGCCGCTTTCGCATTTGGCGACGATGATGGTCATCCTCTTGCTGTCGATGGCGGCTTGCAGTGTCTTGCCGGTGTCTTCGGCCTGACAGGTGACCACGTTTTCACATCCGCAGGCGGCGGCGACGGCTTCAAGCTTGGTCTTCTTGCCTGCATAGGTCGGCTGGTCGCCGGTGGAGCCGTAGGACCCGTTGTCGATGATCAGCAGGATGTAGTTGTCGGCCACGTTATTGGCGATGGTGGGCAGGGTGCCGAGGTTGGTCAGCACCGACCCGTCGCCATCAATGGAAATCACCGTCTTGGGCTGCGCAAGGGCGAGGCCCAGGCCGATGGAGGAGGCAAGGCCCATCGTGCCCAGCATGTAGAAATTGCGCGGATTGTCGTCGATCATGTGCAGTTCCTGCGAGGGCAGGCCAATATTGCAGACGACAAGGTGCGGGTTCAGGATTGGCGCGATCTCGCGCAGGATTTCAGAACGGATCATTGGTCGCCGTAGCCTCCCCAGAAGGACGCATCCGTCAGGATCGCCACAGGTTTGTTGCACATGAAGGTGTATTTCAGGATCGCGTCGAGTTCGTCGGCGTCGCTTTCCTTGTGGAAATGGTAGGTCGGGATATGCATCTGCGCCAGCAGCGCCTTGGTATGCACGGCCATTTCGACCTGACAGGCGACGGGTTCTCGCAATTCGCCGCGGTAGCTGATCAGCATGGGCAGCGGCATCCGGTAGAACTGTGTCAGGGTGGCCAGCGTGTTGATCGTCACGCCGATGGCGGTGTTCTGCATGATGATTGCGGGCCGCTTGCCCCCCATGAAGGCACCGGCGCAAAGCCCCATGCCTTCGTCTTCCTTGTTGGATGGGATGTGAAAGATTTCTGGCCGTGCTTCGACCTCGTCGATGACCCCGGCGAGCTGTTTGCAGGGGACCGTCGTGATGAATGACACGTCGTTGGCGACGAAGTCATCCACGATTTTCTTACTGATGCTCAAGTCTGGGTTCTCCTGTTCGGCCCGCCGGAGCGGGGTATTAGCTGTGGGGTTCAAGAATGATTTTGGGTGCGGGCGTCCGCCCTGCCCGGATATCGGCAAAGGCGTTGGGGCCTTCTGACAATGGTCGCGCTTCGGTCCAGTCAAGCGGGCCGAGCCGGCCGTCAAATATGGCCTGCGCGGTGTCCCGGAAATCCTGCGCGGTATAGGTGTAGGTGCCGATGAAGGTGATTTCCTGCAGCGTCATCCGCCGGATGTCCAGCCCGCCGGTCCCTTCGCCCAGACCGATATGGCCGATCACGCCGCCGGGGCGTGCATGGGCCGATGCGGTGGCGCGGGTGGCGGCATAGCCGACCCCGTCGATGACAACGTCGAAAAGCGCATTCTGCGGCAGGTCATCGGGGCTGATGGCGTGCTGGTTGCAGTGGCTGATGAGGTAGTCGCGCCGCAGGCCGTTCGGTTCGACAATCGTGATGTCGTGAATGCCCTGCGCCACAAGGCTGAGTGCGGCGCCGAGCCCGATGGCCCCGCCGCCGATCACAAGGGCGGTGCGCGCGCTGGGCAGGGTGTGCCGTGCCAGCCGCACGGCGTGCCAGCCGCAGGCGATGGGTTCGGCCAGCGATGCCTTGGCAAAGGGGATATGTGCGGGAACCGTGACAAGGTTTTCGTCACGCATGGCCACGAATTGCGCGAACGCCCCTTCGCGTGGTGGCATGGAAATGATCTTGCGATCCGGGCAGAGGTTGTCCTTGCCCATCATGCAGGCCGTGCAGGTGCCGCAGCTGACCAGTGGATTGATCGTGACCCGTTCGCCGTCGCGCGGGCCGCCGGTGATCACACCCGCCGCCTCGTGACCGAGGATGAGGGGTGCGGGCCGCCGTTCGTCATGCCCCAGATAGGCATGCATGTCCGATCCGCAGATGCCCACGGCCAGAATCCGGATCAATTGCTGGCCGGGGGTCGGTTGTGGGTCCGGTGCATCCCGGAAGGCCAGTTTTTCGGGGCCGTCGTAAATCAGCGCCTTCATTTCGCGGTGAACCCCCCATCGACCATCAGGACCTGCCCGGTGACATAGGCGGACGCGTCGGAGCAGAGAAAAAGTAGCGGCCCGTTGATATCCTCGAGAGCGCCGTTGCGCCCGATACAGGTTTGTGCGGCGTTGCGTGCCGCGCGGTCCGGGTCGGCAAAGACCGGGCCGGTCAGTTCGGTCGGAAAGAATCCCGGCCCGATGGCGTTGACGTTGATCCCGTGTTTTGACCACGCTTCGGCCATGGCACGGGTCAGTTGCCCGATCCCGGCTTTGGACGCGCCATAGCTGATTCCACCAGGAAAGGCGCGTGTGGTCTGGAGCGAGGCAAAGTTGACGATGCGCCCCCAGCCTTTGGCCTTCATCGCCGGCACAAAGGCCTGAGACAGAAAAAATGGGGCGGCGAGGTTGAGGTTCATGGTGATGTCCCAACCTTCATCAGTCACATTATCGGCGACCTCGCGCGTATTGATCCCGGCCGCGTGCACCATGATGTCAGGCGCGCCGAATGGGGCCACGATCTTGGCGGCGATATCGGCGATCTGGTTGCGCTGGGACAGATCGGCGGCGACGGTTGCCGCGTTTGTGCCGGTTTGTTCTGCCCATTCTTCCAGCGCCTCGGCCCGGCGGGCCACGCCGACCACCTTGGCCCCGGCTGCGGCGAGTGCTGCAGCCGCCTGTTGCCCCAGACCGGCGCTGGCGCCGGTCACACAGGCCACCCGGCCTGTCAGGTCAAACAGGCCAGCGTTGTTATTCATTGCCGGTCAGGTCGAATGTCTCGTCCGGGAAGTATTTGGCAAGGCGCACATCAGCGGCGCGCGCGTGTCC
Organism: Yoonia sp. R2-816; assembly: GCF_046762905.1. Lineage (NCBI taxonomy): Bacteria > Pseudomonadati > Pseudomonadota > Alphaproteobacteria > Rhodobacterales > Paracoccaceae > Yoonia > Yoonia sp. R2-816. Next base: position 115,675 of record NZ_JBKQXN010000311.1, read on the forward strand.
TTCCATGCCTTCCAGCCGGGCGATGCGGGCGGTGGCTTGACCAACCCGCTTTGATCCTTCGCGCGTGGCCTGCTGCCAAGTCACGATCTTCATGTATTTGTGCACTGACAACCCGCCGGTATAGGACGCCGCGCGCGAGGTGGGCAGCACGTGGTTGGTGCCTGCCGCCTTGTCGCCGTAGGACACGGTGGTTTCTTCACCCAGAAATAGCGATCCGTAGCAGCTGAGTGTGTCGCGCCACCAGTTCAGGTCCTCGGCTTGCACGGTCAGGTGTTCAGGGGCGTATTCATCGGATGTGGCCGCCATTTCCTCGCGGTCGGCGCACAGGATCACCTCGGCATAGTCGCGCCATGCGGCAAAGGCGTTTTCGCGGTTCACATCGGGCAGATCGTCAATCAGGCCGGGAACACGGGCCATCACATCCTCGGCCAGCGCGCGGTCATCGGTGACCAGCCACACGGGCGAGTTGTAGCCATGTTCGGCCTGGCTCACCAGATCGGTGGCGACGATATGCGGATCAGCGGTTTTGTCAGCAAGTATCAGGCTATCGGTCGGGCCCGCGATCATGTCGATGCCGACGCGGCCAAAGAGGATGCGCTTGGCCTCGGCCACGAACTGGTTACCGGGGCCGACAAGGATGTTGGCCTTTGGCAGCCCGAAGAGGCCGAATGTCATTGCGGCGACGCCCTGCACACCGCCAAGCGCCATGATTGTGTCGGCCCCGCAGATATGGGCGGCATAGATGATGGCCGGTGCGACGCCGATGTCGGGGCGGGGTGGAGAGGTGGCAATGATATGTTTGCAGCCTGCGACCTTGGCGGTGGTCACCGTCATGATCGCACTGGCGATGTGGCTGTAGCGGCCGCCGGGGACATAGCAGCCCGCGGCATCCACCGGGATCGCCTTTTGCCCGGCGATCAGGCCTGGCACGACCTCAAGCTCCACATCGCTGACGGTGGCTTTCTGCGCTTCGGCAAAGCGGCGCACATTGTCATGGGCGAACTGGATATCTTCCTTGAGTTTCTGCGGCACCAGATCGGCGGCGGCTGCGATCTCTTCCTTGGTCAGGATGATATTGCCGTCATATTTGTCGAACTTGGCCGCATATTCACGGGCGGCGTCATCGCCCCCGGCTTCGATATCCGACAGGATGTTCTGTACGATATCATGCACATCAGAGGCGTCGGATGTGGCGGTCAGCGTTGCTTTTTTCAAGTATTCCCGGGCCATGATGTGCGTCCTCATATCCAAATGTCAGGGGCTGCGTCACACCACCTGCAACGCGGAACGGACTCAGAAAGGGATGGCGGCCTGCAATTCAAGGCGCGTCGCATCATTGAAACACGACAGCTGCGGCATGATTGCACCCTCCCGGTCACAAGCCGATTCTTGCATCTGATGTAAGCCTTTACATTTCTCCATGCAAGCCTTTACATTCCCTAAGGTAAGTTTCAACGAATCCAAACGATGCAAAGGGCACGCGACCTCGGAATGAATGCCGAAAAACCCACACCGACGCTGCATGACGTGGCAGACTTGGCCGGTGTGTCCACCGCCACGGTATCGCGCTGCCTGAACTTTCCCGACCGGGTAAAACAGGCCACCCGCGACAAGGTGATGGCGGCGGTCAATGCGCTTGGCTATGCGCCCAATTTCGGGGCCCGCGCCATGGCATCGCAGCGGACCAACACGATCGGGGCCATCATTCCCACGATGGAAAACGCGGTGTTCGCCCGCGGCCTGCAGGCGTTCGAGGATGAGTTACGCCAACACGGCTTTACCCTGCTGGTGGCCAGTTCATCCTACCGCGCCGATGTGGAAGAGGCGCAGATCAGGTCGCTTGTCGCCCGTGGGGCCGACGCCCTGTTGCTGATCGGTCATGATCGCGACCCGGCGATTTATCAGTTTCTGGAAGGGCAGCGTAAACCGGCGCTGGTCACATGGGCCTATGATCCGGACAATCCGCGCCCGTCCGTGGGGTTCGATAACCGCGCGGCGATGCGGGCCATGGCAGAAAAGGTGCTGGCGCTGCATCATCGCAAGCTGGCGTTGATATCGGCCCCGATGGCGTCAAACGACCGGGCGCGGGCGCGTATGATGGGGATACGCGATGCGATGGCAGCCTATGGTCTGACGCCGGAGGCGCTGGTGGTTATTGAAACGCCCTATGGCATTGAAAATGGAGCTGATGCCTTTGCCCGCCTGATGCAAGCCGATGACAGGCCAACGGCTGTTTTTTGCGGCAATGATGTGCTGGGGGTCGGGGCGCTGCGGCAGGCCCGTGCCATGGGTCTGGACGTGCCGGGCGATGTGTCGGTGGTCGGCTTTGACGATATCGAATTGTCGCAAGTGACGTATCCGGCGCTGACCACAGTGCATGTCCCGCACGGCACGATGGGCCGAAAAGCGGCGCGCGCGCTTGTCGCGATGGTGTTGCACGGGCAGCCTGCAGAGACAACTGCCTTGCCGACCGAGATTGTGATGCGCGGATCACTTGCGGCGATTGATCCGGCGTAATCAGTTATTGCAGATGTTTTGAAGGCTGATCCAATCCGCATCGTCGAGGATCGGTGGCAGGACCTGCCCCGCCAGCGGATCAGGGCTCAGGTCAGCATCGATAATGGCTGCATAGGGGGCATTGGGCACCTGGGCTGCGGCAAAGACCGGACGCAGGCTGTTATCATCCACCTCGGCCCAGGGGGTGGCGACGATCGTGGCTGCGTTGGCCTGCAAAATCTCTGACGGGATTTCCCCGGTCGTCAGCAGTCGAAATGTCGTGCCAAGCCCTGCCTGCCGCAGGACCTGTTCCAGCGGATCGGTGTTGACGCGTGCCGTATGGGCGGCCAGCACATAGCCTGCAGCCACCGCCGGATCATCCGTGCCTTGCAGCACGCCGTGATCCAGCACGATCAATTCACCGGGGATCGCAACCGCCCCTTGCGCCAATTCAGGCACCACCACGATCTGCGTCAGGGTCTTGTGACCAAACAGCCGTTCGGCCAGCCGCCCCGCCGCCTCAACAGCGGATGGTTCGCGGCAGGCCGCCCCGGTCTCGACCTGCATGTGGCCCAGCATCGTGGCCCCGATTTCCGTGCGCTTGGGCAGGGGGACGACGGCCAGTGTCTGCCGGGTCAGGGCCCCGGGCAGCCAGAAGACGGCTAGCAGCACCGTGACCACGATCAGCCCGCCGGTCATCCAGTGGCGCAGCTTGCCGGGTTTGGGCCGTTCCTTGTCCAGTGCCGCGCGCACCTGCTCGATCGCGTCAATCATCATCTCGTCGGAGATTTCAACTGCCTCGCTGGCGTCTTCGTCCGGCGTGTAGATGGCAGGTTGTTCGTCCGGGTTCTGTCGGGTGACGGCGGGCAAGGACCAGTGGGTCAGCGGTCGCCCGGCCTTGTCGGAAATCACCAGCGTCGCATCGCCGAACGACACCACGACATCGCGCCGCTGTTCATCAGGTCCCGCCCGCCAGAGCCCGCCGCTTTCCAGCCGCACGTATTTATCGAGTGCCGTCATTTGCCCCAACTGCCCTTTTCGGCGAGGATACCGCCCTTGGGCGGCGATGTCATGTCGGAAACGGGCAAGACCGGGTAGACCTGCCTGCCGCTCAATGGGGCCAAGCCCAGAAGGAAGAGTGATTATGTCCAAAGACCCGCTGCTGCAGCCTTATCAGCTGAAAAATCTGACACTGCGCAACCGGATAATGACCACCAGCCACGAACCGGCCTATCCCGTGGATGGCATGCCCAAGGACCGCTACATCGCCTATCACGCCGAACGTGCGCGGGCAGGCGTTGCGCTGACCATGACGGCAGGATCTGCCGTGGTGTCCCGCGACAGCCCGCCATCGTTCAACAATGTGCTGGCATACCGGGACGAGGTGGTGCCGTGGATCAGGCGGCTGACGGATGCCTGCCACGACGAAGGCTGTGCTGTGATGATCCAGCTGACACATCTGGGGCGCCGCACAGGCTGGAACCGGGGCGATTGGCTGCCGTCGCTGTCATCCGGTCCGCATCGTGAACCGGCGCATCGTGCCTTTCCCAAAGTGATGGAGGATTGGGACATTGCCCGCGTCATTGCCGATTTTGCCGATGCCGCCGCACGGATGCAGGCCGGTGGCATGGACGGGGTCGAGATCGAGGCCTATGGCCATCTGATCGACCAGTTCTGGTCGCCGCTGACCAACAGTCTTGATGGGCGTTACGGCAATGCGACGTTGGAAACCCGGATGCAGTTCGGGCTGGATGTCGTCGATGCGATCCGCACCCGGGTTGGTCCGGATTTCATTGTCGGTGTTCGGTTTACGGCGGATGAGGCGGCGAAGGGGGGCATCACACCCGAAATCGGTCTGCAGATGGCAGAGGTGCTGAAGGCTACCGGTCAGATTGATTTCTTCAACATCATTCGGGGGCGTGTGCATTCCGACCCTGCCTTGACTGATGTGATTCCGGTGCAGGGAATGCGGTCGGCTCCGCATCTGGATTTTGCCGGTTCCGTGCGTGCGGCCACGGGCCTGCCCACCTTTCACGCCGCCCGTATCTCCGATGTGGCGACGGCCCGGCACGCGATATCGGCGGGTCTGCTCGACATGGTTGGCATGACCCGTGCGCATCTGGCCGATCCGCATATCGTGCGCAAGGTGATGGAAGGGCGGGAGGATGATATCAGGCCCTGCGTCGGGGCGACCTATTGTCTTGACCGGATCTATCAGGGGGGCGAGGCGCTGTGCATTCACAACGCGGCCACCGGGCGCGAATTGCAGATGCCGCAGGTCGTTGCCCCGGCGGGGGTGCGCAGGAATGTGGTGATCGTGGGGGCCGGGCCGGCCGGGTTGGAGGCCGCGCGCGTTTGCGCCGAACGGGGCCACGTGGTGACGGTGCTGGAGGCTGCTGATACCCCCGGCGGTCAGATCCGCCTGACTGCGCAAAGCCCGCGGCGGCGCGAGATGGTGGGGATCATCGACTGGCGCATGGCGCAATGTGCGGCCCGTGATGTCACGTTCCGTTTCAACACGCTGGCGGAGGCTGCGGATGTGCATTCGCTGGCCCCTGATGTGGCGATTATCGCCACGGGTGGTCTGCCCAACCTTGATCTGTTCGAGACGCGGGGTGCTGCGCCCCATGTGATCAGCAGTTGGGATATCCTGTCGGGTGATGTCAAACCGGCGGGGCGTATCCTGATCTATGACGAGGCGGGCGATCATCCGGGGTTGCAGGCGGCAGAGATGGCCGCCGAAGCAGGGGCAGAGGTGGAGGTGATGACCCCTGACCGCAGCTTTGCGCCGGAGGTGATGGGGATGAACCTGACCCCCTATATGCGGGCCCTGCAAAAGCGTTCGGTGACGATGACCGTAGCGCGCCGGTTGCTGGGCGTGGCGCGGGATGGGAACCGGTTGATGGCGACGATCGGGACGGACTACAGCGATTACACAACGGAGGCCCATTACGATCAGGTGGTGGTGAATTACGGGGTCACGCCGCTGGTTGATCTGTATTTCGATCTGCGCGAGGGGTCGTCGAACCGGGGTGAGTTGGATCAGGCGGCGTTTATTGCGGGTGAGCCGCAGGCGTTGAAGACCAACCCCGACGGCACCTATCAGTTGTTCCGGATTGGTGATGCGGTGGCGTCGCGCAATACACATGCGGCGATTTATGACGCGCTGCGGCTGTGTCATGTGATGTGATGGCTGGTGTCGCTGTTTCGCTGACGCGAAATGCGCCCCACCCGCCATCCCGCAGAGGATAGGTCACATCGTTTTGGCCAGTTTGCGCAGTTCGAATTTCTGGATCTTGCCGGTCGATGTTTTTGGCAGTTCCTGAAACACGACCTTTTTCGGTGTCTTGAAACCGGCCAGTCGGGTGCGGACAAAGGCGATCATTTCCGCCTCGTCCGCCTCTGCCCCGTCCTTCAGTTCCACAAAGGCGCAAGGAACCTCGCCCCATTTGTCATCGGGTTTGGCCACCACGGCGCAGAGATTGACCGCCGGGTGGTGCATTAGCGCGCCCTCGACCTCGACCGAGCTGATGTTTTCGCCGCCTGAAATGATGATATCCTTGGCCCGGTCGGAGATTTGCATTGATCCGTCAGGATGCTGGACGGCCAGATCCTCGGAATGGAAGTAACCGCCCTTGAAGGCCTTTTGCGTGGCTTCGGGGTTTTTCAAATAACCTTTCATTACCGAATTGCCACGCATGACGATTTCGCCCTGTGTGGCGCCGTCCCTGGTGACCTGTGCCATGTTTTCATCGACGACGGTCACGTCTTCCATCATCGGCATGGCGACACCTTGCCGGGCCTTGATGGCGGCCTGTTCATCGCCAGGCAGATCGTTCCAGGCCAGATCCCAGATGCATTCGGTGACGTGGCCATAGGTTTCGGTCAGGCCGTAGACCTGTTTGACGTTGAACCCCAGCTTGCCGATGGCCGCCAATGTGGCCGCGGCGGGTGGGGCACCGGCGGTGAAGACTTCGACCACGTGGTCGAAATCGCGCCGTTCCCTGGCGTTGACGATCATGTTCAGCACGATGGGCGCGCCGCCGAAATGGGTGACACCTTCGTCGGCGATGGCGTCATAGATCGCCGATGCCGTGATGTCGCGGCAGCAGACGGCCGTGCCGCCGAGCGCGGGCAGCATCCATGTGTGGTTCCAGCCGTTGCAGTGAAACAGCGGCACGATCTGCAGGTAGCGCATGAAGAGCGGCAGTTCCCAGCTGATCGGCGTGCCCATCGTCATCAGATAGGCGCCCCGGTGGTGGTAGACGACGCCTTTGGGCCTCCCGGTGGTACCGGAGGTATAGTTGAGCGCGAGGCTTTCCCATTCATCCTCGGGCATGATCCAGACGAAGTCGGGATCGCCGGTGGCCAGAAAATCCTCGTAGTCCTGTTGTTCGCCCATACCGGGGACACCTGCCACCGGATCTGGGACTTCGATGATCATCGGCGCGGGGCCTTCCATCTGGTCGATCGCATCCATCGCGAGGGGCAGGAACTGGCTGTCGACCAGTGCGACCTTGGCTTCCCCATGATCGAAAATGTAGGCGACGGTGTCGACATCAAGCCGTATGTTGATTGTGTTCAGGACCGCGCCGCAGGCGGGCACCGCAAACGCGGCTTCGGATTGCGCGGGGATGTTGGGCAGGATCGTGGCGACCACATCGCCGGGCTGCACGCCGGCCTTGGCAAGGGCTGATGCCAGTTGTGACACGCGGCGGTGATATTGCGCATAGGTCAGGCGCTGCTTGCCGTAAACCAGCGCCTCGCGATCCGTAAAGATCCGGGCGGCGCGTTGCAGATGCGACAATGGCGTGAGCGGCACGTAATTCGCGGCACATTTGCCCAGACCCGTTTCATCCATGACCAAACCTCCCCATGGTTACCCAGGCCATTGAACGGAGAATGGCGGCGTCTGACAAGGGGATTCAGGACGGGACCTGTCGGGCCGGTAGGGGATCGGGGTGCGGACCGACTGGCAGCGGGCGGTCACGCGGGGTTGATGCGGCCCCCGTGAAGGGCCGCACCGGGATGTATCAGGCTGCTTTGGCGCTTTGTCCGAAGCGTTTGTAGAATTCCTGACCTTTGTCGGCCATTTCGCGCAGCAGACCGGGTGTCTTGAACCGGTCGCCAAATTCAGCCGTCAACTGATCGCAACGTTCGGCGGCATAAGGCGCGCCGATGATGTCGAGCCAGCTGAACGGACCGCCGGACCATGGGGCAAACCCCCAGCCGAGGATCGCGCCGACATCGCCTTCGCGGATGTCTTCCAGCACGCCTTCTTCCAGTGCACGGACAGCTTCGAGCACTTGCGCGAAGAGCAGGCGGTGCTGCACGGTGGTCAGGTCGGGCTGTTCGTCGGCAACAGGGTATTGCGCAGCCAGATCTTCCCACAGACCCTGACGTTTGCCTTTGTCGTCATAGGCATAGAAGCCGGCGTTGGATTTGCGGCCCAGACGGTTCTGGTCGAACATCCAGAACAGGACCTCGTCCACTTCGCCATCGGGATAGGCATCGCCCATCGCGGCCTTGGTCGCCTTGGCGATCTTCACGCCCAGATCGACGGAGGTTTCATCGACCAGTTGCAGCGGGCCCAGCGGCATGCCGACAAGTTTGGCTGCGTTTTCGATCAGGGCGGGTTCCACCCCTTCCTTTACCATCCGGATCCCTTCGTTGATGTAGGGAATGATGCAACGGTTGGCGTAGAAGAACCGTTCGTCATTGACGACAATCGGGGTTTTGCGGATCTGGCGCACATAGTCGAGCGCCTTGGCCACGGCGACAGGCCCTGTTTCCTTGCCCTTGATAATTTCCACCAGCAGCATCTTGTCCACGGGGGAGAAGAAGTGGATGCCGATGAATTTCTCGGGGTCGTTTGACGCCTTGGCCAGTTGGGTGATCGGCAGGGTCGATGTGTTGGTTGCAAAGATGCAATCGGGGCCGGTGACGGCCTGAACCTTGGCGGTGACGTCGGCCTTGACGCCGACGTCTTCGAACACGGCCTCGACGATCAGATCGCAGCCTTCAAGGGCGGCGTAATCGGTGGTGGCGGTGATCAGGCCCAGCACGGCCTCTTTCTTGGCTTCAGTGACCTTCTTGCGGGAAATCCCCTTGTCCATATAGGCGGTGGTGTAGGATTTGCCCTTGTCGGCGGCTTCCTGTTTGCTGTCGATCAGGACAACCTGGATACCGGCCAGTGCCGAGACCAGCGCGATACCGGCACCCATCATACCGGCACCGATGATGCCGACCTTTTTGACCTTTTGATCAGGGGCTTCGGGGCGGTTCGCGCCTTTTTCCAGTGCTTCCTTGTTGATGAAGAGGCTGCGGATCATGGCCGACGAGCTTGGGTTCATCAGGACGTTGGTGAACCAGCGTGCCTCGATCTTGAGCGCGGTGTCGAACGGGACCAGCGCGCCTTCGTAAACCGCGGACAGCAGCGCCTTGGCGGCGGGGTAGACGCCCTGGGTCTTGCCGTTGACCATGGCGGACGCACCGACGAAGGTCATGAAACCGGCGGGGTGATAGGGTGCGCCGCCGGGCATTTTGTAGCCCTTTTCGTCCCATGGTTTGACGATCTTGGGGTCTGACAGAACCCATTCTTTGGCTTTGGCCAACAGCTCATCCGCTGGCACGACCTCATCAATGACGCCGGCGGCTTTGGCTTTCTTTGGGTCGTTCATCTTGCCTTCCAACAGCAGGGGCGATGCAGCCATCGCGCCCAGTTTGCGAACAAGACGGGTTGTTCCGCCGGCACCGGGGAAGATGCCGACCATGATCTCGGGCAGGCCGATCTTGGCCTTCGGATTGTCGGCGGCAAAGATACGGTGACAGGCCAGCGGCAGTTCCAGACCTATACCCAGAGCGGTGCCGGGCAGGGCGGCCGCAATCGGCTTGCCGCCCTTGTTGGTCTTGGGGTCCATGCCTGCGCGTTCGATCTTGCGCAGCATCTGGTGGCCGGCCATGGTGAAATCAAACAGACCCTGCGCCGGGTTATCGCCGCTTTCGTCGCGGATGCTGGCCAGCACGTTCAGGTCCATGCCACCGGCAAAGGACCCTTCCTTGCCGGATGTGATGATGATGCCCTTGACGGCATCATTGGCAAGTGCGTCGTCAATCAATGCGTTCAGATCCTGCATCGCCTCGCGGCTCATCACGTTCATGGACTTGCCAACGGTGTCCCATGTGATCGTTGTGACGCCATCAGCATCAGTATTCTTTTTAAAGTCGCTCATTTGGATGTCCTTTCGGGATCGATGTCGAGATCGGGCAAACGCGGTGTCGATGACACCTCGGCCCAAAGATGAAAACGGTCGGATGTGTTCAGCATGGCATTGGCGCTGTGGGTCTCACGCCAAAGCCCGTCTTCGCAGCGGACCAGTCTGACGCGGTTGGGATAAGGCGGGATCAGGCGTGTGCCGTTTCGGATCAGGTGGCTTTCGTGGATGCCCCTGATCTCGTCCTCGGCATGGAAATGCGCCTCTTTGGCGATACGAACAAAATCGGTCGCACCCAGGCCTGCGTATTTTGCCGCAAACTTGAAGAACGTCTTGCGCATTTCGTCATCGGTGCTGACGATTTGCACATCTGTTTCGGTCCGCATCGTGTGCGGCAGCCTGAACGATTTCTGGAAGGCGGCGAAGTCACGTCGCATCATGCTGTCGGTCGTTCGGTCCAGATGATCCTGATAGATCGCCATCGCCTTGTCGTCATTCGCCTTCAGCGGTGACATAGCCTTTGCTTGGGGATCGTCGTCGCGCAACGCATATTCGGATTGCATGATTTTCCAAAAGCCGTCGATGCGCCCCAGCACCGAAAACACCGGATAGGGAGGCGATACCGGTTCGCCGTTCGCGATCACATAACTGGTATGTGTCGCCGTCACCCGGTCAGGCCCGTCAAATGCGGCCGCTTCGCAGGTGCGCCGCAGCTCTGTCACGCCAAGGGATTGGAAATGTTGACACATTTTCTGGAATGTCGCCTCAAGGTCGTCACGTGTGACAAGCCGGATTTCACGATTTTCAGTCGTCAGGGTTTGGGGCAACCCGAACACGGCGGCAAAGCTTTCGAAATCCTGTTGCATGAGGGCGTCCGCCGTCACTTTCAGCAGGTATTCCGATACGTCACGCGCTGTTTTGAGTTCGGGTTGCAGCATACTGTCCTAGACGCGCTCGATAATCGTGGCCGCCCCCATGCCGGAGGCGATGCAAAGCGTGGCAAGGCCAGTGCCTTGGCCGGTACGCTCTAGCTCATCCAGCAATGTGCCGATGATGATCGCGCCGGTAGCCCCCAGCGGGTGACCCATCGCGATGGAACCGCCATTGACGTTGACCACGCTGTCATCGACATCAAAGGCCTGCATGAAGCGTAGGACGACCGAGGCGAACGCCTCGTTCACCTCGAACAGGTCGATATCGCTGATCGACATGCCCGATTGTTTCATGATGTGTTCTGTCACGGGGACCGGGCCGGTCAGCATGATGGTCGGATCGGTGCCGATCTTGGCGGTGGCCTTGATCCGGGCGCGGGGTTTAAGGCCCATCGCATCGCCCCATTCCTTGGAAGCGACCAGCACACCGGCGGCGCCGTCCACGATGCCCGAAGAGTTGCCAGCGTGGTGGATGTGGTTGATCCGCTCCAGATGCGGGTATTTCATCAGCGCGACCTTGTCGAAGCCCGGCATGACCTCACCCATCTGCTGGAAGGCAGGGTTCAGCGAACCCAGTGTCTGCATGTCGGTGCCGGGGCGCATGTATTCGTCATGTTCCAGAATCGGCAGGCCGTTCACATCACGCACAGTGACGACGGATTTTTCGAACCGCTGTTCGTCCCATGCTTTTTTCGCGCGCGCCTGGCTTTCCATTGCCAGTTTGTCGGCATCATCGCGGCTGAACCCATATTCAGTGGCGATGATATCGGCGCTGATCCCTTGCGGGACGAAATAGGTGTCCATCGCGATTGAAGGGTCCACTGCAATCGCTGCCCCGTCCGAGCCCATGGCCACACGGCCCATCATTTCAACGCCACCGGCGATATAGGCCTGACCGGCCCCGCCTTTGACCTGATTGGCGGCAAGGTTCACGGCTTCCATGCCAGAGGCGCAGAAGCGGTTGATCGCCAGACCGGGGATCGACTGATCCAGATCGGAGGCCAGCACGGCGGTCCGTGCAAGGCAGCCACCCTGTTCGCCCACTTGGGTCACGTTGCCCCAGATCACATCCTCAACGGCGTGTCCTTCGAGGTTGTTGCGGCTTTTGAGTTCATTGAGCACGCCAGCGGACAGGCGCGCAGCAGTCACTTCGTGCAGGCTGCCGTCTTTGCGGCCCTTGCCACGCGGTGTGCGCACGGCATCATAAATATAGGCTTCGGTCATAAGGTCCTCCGTTGTGGCCGTGCTACCCGAGGGCGCGCGGCATCAGATCATAAGGGTGTTTCCAGCCGGGCTGAGCTGCGATGCGGTCGAGCCAGCTGTTGATATTTGGGTATTGGGTCCGGTCGAAGGTGAAGTCTTCGGTGTAGAACAGGTAACCGCAGCAGGCGATATCGGCGATTGTGATCTCATCGCTGGCCAGCCAGTCGCGGCCATCAAGCTGCGTTTCCAGGATTTTCAGCGCTGAGCCAAGGCGCATCGCCATGAAGGCGTTGACGTCGGCGTTGCGTTTGTCTTCGGGCAGGAAGTTCATGTTGAACCGCAACGGGCCGGCGACGCCGGACACCTTGTGATTGTCAAAAAACATCCAGCGCAGCACATCGCGCCGTTCAGCGGCGGACCGACCGCCCAGTTTCCCGGTTTTGGAACTGATATAGTCCTGAATGACGCCGGATTGGGTCAGGATGGTATCGCCATCTTCCAGTACGGGCACTTCGCCCATGATGTTCAGCGCGCGGAATTCGGGGGTCCGGGTGGCACCTTTGAAGAAGTCCACGAACACAGGTTCCCAAGCCTCATCTACAAGGGTGAGGGTCAGGGCCGCCTTGTAAGCGTTTCCGCTTTCAGCGAAGCAGTGCAGTTTCATGGACATGTAAGAGGCCTCCCAACCCAATCGCGTGACGCATGCTGCGTCGGAGGAGGGCGCGAGTCCCGCGCCCTCTCGATCAGCTTAGAAGTTTGCGGCTTCGAGCGCCATCACAGTGTCGCCACCGGTGTTGATGCGCGACAGATGCATGGATGTGGCAGGCAGTTGGCGCGCCATGTAGTAGCGGCCTGTTGCGATCTTGGTTTCGTAGAATTCGGTGTCAGATGCACCGCCTTCCAGTGCTTCCATCGCAGCCTTCGCCATACGTGCCCACATCAGGCCAAGGCAGACATGGCCCATCATATGCATGAAGTCATAAGACCCCGACAGCGCATTGTTCGGCTTGGTCGCGTTCTGCATGAAGTACATGCCAGCGGCCTGCAGATCCTTGGATGCGGCTTTCAGCGGCTCAAGGAAGTCTTTCTTCAGCGCTTCGTTGCCTTCGTTTTCCTTGATGAAAGTTTTCACCATCTCGAAGAACGCCATCACATGCTTACCGCCATCCTGGGCCAGTTTCCGGCCCACAAGGTCCAGCGCCTGAATGCCGTTGGCCCCTTCGTAGATCATGGCGATCCGGGCGTCGCGGGCATATTGGGACATGCCCCATTCTTCGATATAGCCGTGGCCGCCATAGACCTGCTGGGCTGCTGTGGCGTATTCAAATCCCTTGTCGGTCAGGAAGCCCTTGATGACAGGTGTCATCAGGGAGATCAGGCCGTCCGCATCCGCGTCCTGGTTCTTATGTGCGCGGTCGATCAGGTAGGCGCCCCAGAATGTGAAAGCGCGTGCGCCTTCGACGAAAGATTTCTGGTCCATCAGGTTGCGGCGAATGTCGGGATGCACGATCAGCGGATCGGCAGGGCCATCGGGGTTTTTCACACCGGTCACATCACGCCCTTGCAGACGGTCATTGGCATAGGCGACAGCGTTCTGATAGGCGCTTTCGGCCTGGGCATAGCCTTGCAGGCCCACACCCAGACGTGCCTCGTTCATCATGGTGAACATGGCACGCATGCCTTTGTGTTCGTCACCGACGAGGAAACCGGTGGCTTCGTCGTAGTTCATCACACAGGTCGAGTTGCCGTGGATGCCCATTTTCTCTTCGATCTTGCCGCAGGCGACACTGTTGCGGGCGCCAAGTGAACCGTCATCGTTGACCATGAACTTGGGCACGATGAAGAGCGACACGCCCTTGATGCCTTCGGGGCCGCCTTGAATTTTGGCGAGGACAAGGTGGATGATGTTGTCGGCCATGTCGTGTTCGCCAGCCGAGATAAAGATCTTCTGGCCAGAGATTTTGTAGGACCCGTCACCGTTTGGCACAGCTTTGGTGCGCATCAGGCCCAGATCGGTGCCGCAATGCGGTTCGGTCAGGTTCATGGTGCCGGTCCATTCGCAGGACACCATTTTGGGCAGGTATTTCTGTTTCTGCTCGTCGGACCCATGCGCGTAGATCGCGGAATAGGCACCGTGGGTCAGACCCTGATACATGTTGAACGCCATGTTGGCGGACACGAACGGCTCTTGTGCTGCAGTGTGCATGACATACGGCAGGCCTTGGCCACCATAGTCCGGATCGCAGTCCATGGCGGTCCAGCCGCCTTCTTTCATCTGCTCGAAGGCTTCTTTGAATCCAGTTGGCGTGCGGACGACACCATTTTCCATCACGCAGCCTTCGGTATCGCCCACCACGTTCAGGGGGTGCAGGACTTCGGTTGCGATGCGGCCGGCCTCTTCGACAACGGCACCGGTGAAATCGCGGTCAAGGTCTTCGAAGCCTTCGATATCCTGTTCGCTGACTTTCAGCAGATCATGCAGGACAAACTGGATGTCTTTGGTCGGTGCGTTGTAAATCGGCATGTGGTGTCTCTCCTCAGGTCGTATGTGGTCATCGCGGCGGTTTAGGCCGCGACTGATTTTTCCTTGCTCAGCTGAGCCAGTTTATCTGCGCCCCAGGCCATCTGTTCCTTAAGTTCGCCAATGGCTTCTTCAAGTTCGGCTTTCTGGGCTTCCATGTCGGCCAAGTGTTGCTGGGCCAGTTCGTATGTCTTGGACAACTGGGCCTCTTGCCCGTCATCCATGTGATAGAGGTCCAGCAACTGGCGAATTTCTTCCAGGCTGAAGCCAAAGCGTTTACCGCGCAGGATCAGCTTGAGCCGGGCCCGGTCGCGTTTGGTGAACAGACGCTTCTGGCCTTCGCGGATCGGGAACAGCAGTTCCTTGGCTTCGTAGAACCGAAGCGTCCGGGGCGTTACATCAAAAGCGTCACACATTTGGCGGATGTTCATCGTTTCTGTCGTCATCGTTTCGTTCCTCATGCGGGTTTCGATGCCACGCATTTGCGGAGTCGTGGGCCACCATACAAGCAAAGCTGACGTTAACGTAAACGGAACGTGGCGTCATTTGCAGGCTGACGAAAGGTCAGCAAAAATGACGCAGGGTCAGGCGCAATTAAAAAACAGGGAAAAATTTCACGGAATTCCCCGCAAACGTTTAAAATAAGGGTTTTTGCGGATTATCAAAACGATGATTTCAGCATTTCTAAACGAAACGGGTCCGTTTTTGGTCCGTCAAATGCGGCTTTACTGACGGTGTTGTGATCTTGCGGGGGCTGGTTGACGCAATGTCAGCCAGCGAAACGCGGGGCGCGTCGTCAGCCCAGCGTCTTTGCCGTCTCGTCGCGCAGCGATTTCAGCTCGGCCATTGTGTCTTCCAGCTGCTTTTTCTGTTCCGCCAGTTCGATCATCTGCTTGTCGGCCAGCGTGATCCATTCGCGCATCTGCGCTTCGGTGCCTTCGTTTTCATAGATCATCAGCCATTGCCGGATGTCTTCCAGCGAGAACCCAAAGCGTCGCCCGCGCAGGATCAGCGTCATGCGCGCCAGTTCCTTTGGCCCATAGAACCGCGAGCGTCCTTCTTTTTCGGGCGTCAGCAGCTCGATATATTCGTAATAGCGGAGCGTGCGCGGTGTAACGTCGAACTCTGCACACATCTCTTTGAATGAAAGACGTTTTTCTGACATGGCGACCTCCCTTGGCCCCACCGTAGCGTCAAGTTTTCGGTGGGGCAACGGCGGATCAGCGACCTAGTTCATGAAGCCGGGGGCGAAGAAATAGAATGCATAGGCAGCAATCAATGCGGGTATGGTCGAATAGACGGTCGCCCAGATCGCAGCCTTCGGGTTCAGCGCGATGGCGGGGAACAACGCATCCCCATCATTCGAAATCGCATTGCCCATCAAGGCGGCGAACGGAATCAGCCCGTTGACATAAAGTGTCGTCACCAGAACTTGCGGGCCGCAGCCCGGTACAAGCCCAATAATAATCGCAATCAATGGCAGCAGAGGTGCTACGGCGCTGAAGCTCGCCTCCAGATCAAGGCCGGTGAAGGCGACGATATAATCATAGGCCAGATAGGCCCCGATCACCCAGACGGAGATAAAGGCGGTTTCTTCTGCCATGCGCGTGACCGGGCTGTCCTTGGCATTGGTCATGGCCGTCAGGCGCGATGTGGCCCATATGCCGATCCCGACAGCGGTGCCGGCAAGCCCGACAATGGGGACCAGTGATCCATATACCTCGTAAACATCTAAACCCGACAGTTGCGTGACGCCGATGATCAGGCCGGGGATGGCCAGCGCCAGAAAGGCATAGTCCTTGGCCCGTGTCTTGCCGACAAGCGGGGCCAGTTCGCATTGCTGCGATGTATCAACCTGCATCTTGTCACCCGCCAGCGCATCTACCACCCAACCTGACAAAATGCCGATGGCGAACGAGAGCGGTAACACCACAATCGCCGCATCCGGTCGCGTTGCAATCAGCAGAAAGGCCGCGTCGCCCATCGTCGCGGTCAGCGCGGCAACGACCGCCCCGAAACCCACATTGCCTGACGAATAGGCGGCCACAACCACAACCGCGCCGCCACAGCCCGGCGTTGCGCCCAGCAATGCGGCGAGCGGAACCTGAAAACCCTTTGCGCCTTTTAACGCCTCGCCGATGTCGAATTTGAAAATCCGCTCTGCCCCGTAGAACAACAGCAGGGTCGCTGCCACAAAGGCGGAGACCTGAACATAGGCATCAATCATCAGCCCGCGCGTCAGTTCACCCAGAAATCCAGGGGCGACTGCGAGGGCCAGCAATAGCATGGCAACGATCAGGCGTTTGACGCGGAAAGGCCCGACAAGGCGGGGTAACACAACGGTGGGCAGATTCGTGGACGTATCCATTCGCCAGATCCTTGTTGCGAATTATTCTTAATTGCAGATATAGCACTTGCAGTCACCTCGGCAAGTGCGAAGTTGCACTCAATTCTGCCGCGCACGAAGGAGTGATCATGTCCGATGAACAAAAGGCCCGCAGGGAGCTTCTTGCCCGCAAATTCATCGAGGCGATCCCCCATGCCCGTGCGCTGGGCATGGACCTGACCGAGATCGGGGATGGCAAGGCCACGATCTGCATGGATTATGATGACCGCTTTGTCGGTGATCCCGAAACCGGTGTCATCCATGGGGGGGCAGTGTCCGCCCTGATGGATACCTGCGGCGGGGCCGCCGTGATGGCCCATCCGGAGGCCCCGATCGGAACGGCGACGCTAAGCCTGCGGATTGATTACATGCGACCGGCCACACCGGGTGATCGCATCACGGCCACGGCGGATTGTTATCATGTGACCCGTTCGGTTGCTTTTGTCCGCGCCACGGCTGTTGATGGCGACCCAAGCCGCCCGGTCGCGACCGCCACTGGCACCTTTACCCTGGAAAGGCCAAAATCATGAGCCGCCGCCCTGAACCCGTGCAAATCGTCAAGCAACGCCGCGATGCGACCCTGCGCAAGCTGGTCGAATGTGTGCCTTACATGCAGTATCTGGGGATTGAGATTGACCGGCGTGGTGATGAGCTGACCGGCATCCTACCGTTTGATGAAGCGCTGATCGGCAACCCAATGCTGCCCGCGTTGCATGGCGGGGTCACCGCGGCGTTTCTTGAGGTGACCGCGATCATGGAACTGAGCTGGGCCATGGTGTGGGAAGATATGGAGGCCGGGCTGGTCACCGATCACGCCCCGCGGATCCGCCTGCCCAAGACAATTGACTTCACGGTTGACTACCTACGGTCCGGCCTGCCGCGCGATGCTTATGCCCGCGCCCGGGTCAACCGGTCGGGCCGCCGTTATGCATCGGTCCATGTCGAGGCTTGGCAGGATAATCGCAGCAAGCTGTTTGCGCAGGCAACGGGCCATTTCCTGATGCCGCCGCGCGATGGCTGAGACGCTGACCAACCGGCGCGTTCTGAAGATCGCGCTGCCCATCGTGCTGTCGAATGCGACCGTGCCGATCCTTGGCGTCGTCGATACCGGCGTCGTGGGGCAATTGGGCGAGGCCGCGCCAATTGGTGCCGTCGGAATCGGTGCCATCATCCTGTCGGCCATCTACTGGATTTTCGGCTTCCTGCGGATGGGGACAACGGGCCTGACATCGCAGGCGAGCGGGGCAGGGGATACGGACGAGGTGGATGCCCTGTTGTCGCGGGCTTTGTTGATCGGGTTCGGGGCAGGGGCGGTCATCATCCTCGCTCAGGTCGCGTTGTTCCACGGGGCCTTTTGGGTCGCACCCGCCAGTGAGGAGGTTGAGACTCTGGCACGCCAATACATGGTGATCCGGGTCTGGTCTGCCCCGGCCACAATCGCACTTTACGGGATCACAGGCTGGCTGATCGCGCAGGAACGCACCCGCGCGGTGCTGGCGATTCAGTTCCTGATGAATGGCAGCAACATCGCGCTGAGCTACTATCTGGGGTTGGAACTGGGCTGGGGGGTCGAAGGCGTGGCATGGGCCACGTTCATGGCCGAATGGTCGGGGCTGGCGCTGGGCCTGTGGCTGTGCCGCGCGGCATTTGCCGGGACCGCGTGGCGCACCGCCGCACGGGTTTTTGATCTGGTGCGCCTGAAACACATGGCTGTCGTGAACACTGACATCCTGATCCGGTCGGTGTTGTTACAGGCGATTTTTGTCAGCTTCTTGTTCTATGGCGCGGAGTTTGGCGATGTGCCGTTGGCGGCCAACCAGATCCTTGTCCAATTTCTCAACGTGACGGCCTACGCACTGGATGGGTTCGCCTTTGCAGCCGAGGCGCTGGTGGGCCGGGCGTTAGGGGCGAAAGCACGCGGAGAGTTGCGGCGCAGTGCGGTGCTGAGCAGTGCGTGGGGTGCGGGGACCTGCGTCGTGCTTGCCATATGCTTTGCAATGTTCGGCACAACGGTCATCGACATCATGGCCAAATCGGTAGAGGTGCAGGAGGCCGCGCGTGTCTATCTGCCTTACATGGTCGCGGCCCCTATTGTGGGGGTCGCGGCATGGATGCTGGATGGGATATTCATCGGGGCGACCCGGACAGCGGATATGCGTAACATGATGATCGTGTCGACCATCGTCTATTTTGCTGCTGTCATCCCTTTGATGGCTGCCTTCGGCAATCACGGGCTGTGGCTGGGGTTGCATGTCAGCTTTGTGGTGCGCGGTCTGACACTGGCCTGGAAATATCCGGCGCTTGAGGCTGCCGCCGCGCCCTCAAAGCCAGTCGTTGCGGCCTGATCCAACGGCGTCGGCCACGTTGTCAAATCCGTCCCGGGCCAGCAGTTCATTAAGACCTTTGGCAATATCATCGACCAGTGAAAGCCCGCCATAGACCAGTGCGGTGTATAGCTGTACCGCCGATGCACCGGCCCTGATTTTGTCGTAGGCTTGAGCGGCGCTGCCGATCCCGCCGACCCCGACAATAGGCAGGTCCGTCAGCGCCGCCAGTTGAGCCAGAACCCGTGTCGATTTCTCGAAAAGCGGCTGACCTGAAAGGCCACCGGACTCAGCCTTGTGCGGCCCGTGCAGCCCGTCCCGATCAAGCGTGGTATTGGTGGCGATGATTGCGGCGATGCCCGATGTGTTGGCGACTTCGGCGACCTCGCCGATTTCGTCTGGCGTCAGATCCGGCGCGATCTTGAGGAATATGGGGATGGGTTTGGTCAATTCTGCCCGCGCGTCCATGACTTGGCTTAGAAGCGCGGCAAGTGCTGCCTTACCCTGCAAGTCCCGCAGTTTCTCGGTGTTGGGCGATGACACATTGACCGTGGCGAAATCCACATGGGGGCCGCAATGCGCCAGCACCGTGGCGAAATCTGCGGATTTGTCGCTGCTGTCCTTGTTGGCCCCAAGGTTTAACCCAACGACCCGACCCGCCGGACGCCGGGCGAGCCTTTGGGCGATGGCCGTCATCCCATCGTTGTTGAATCCGAACCGGTTGATGGCCGCCTTATCCTGAGCCAGCCGGAACAAGCGTGGTTTGGGGTTGCCCAGCTGTGGGCGCGGGGTCGCGGCCCCGACCTCCAGAAAGCCGAAACCTGTACGGGCGAGCGGATGCAGTGCCGTCGCATTCTTGTCAAAGCCCGCCGCCAGGCCGATGGGGTTCGGCAGATCGAGACCGGCGAGCGTTGTCTGCAACCGATCAGTGATAAACGGCCCGCCGCGAGGCCCCAGCCCAGCGTTGAGCGCATTGAGTGCCATGCCATGGGCGCGTTCGGGATCCACCTGACGCAAGGCGGCCAGCCCGATCTGTTCCAGCAGCTTCATTCCAGCTCCGGAAACTGGTGGACGCCATCAACGATGGGCAGCGGCTTGTGCCATTTGACATCCGACAGGCGCAATTTGCGGTAAAGATGCGGGAAGAGCGTGCCGCCGCGCGAGGCCTCCCATTTCAGGCTGTCCAGCCCTTCGGCTTCTACCGCCAGCAGAACCAGACCTTCCTCGTCCTTGAAATAGAGCTCGGCCGTGCGCGCGACGGTGTCGGAGCCCGAAAAGTGGATGTAGCCGTCGGTCACATCAATCGGGGCGCCATCGGTCTCACCTGCGGCCTGCAATGCGGCCCATTCGTCGGCCCGGAAGATTTTATAGATCAGCATGCGCGCGTCATCGCGCGCACGGCGCGCAAGGTCAACCCGCAGAGCTGTTACAAAATTGACGTAAGGTCCGTTCGGCACAGGTTGGCGAAGCCGTTTGACTCTACCCATGGCGGGGGTCAATCTGGCCTGCATAACAACAGGGGGAAATCCAAATGATTTCGCGAATTCTAACGACAACCTGCGCTTTGGCGCTGACGGCGGGCACAGCCTATGCCGATTATACTTTGCACGTAATTCACATCAACGATCTGCACAGCCGGATCGAACCGATCAACCGCTTTGATTCGACCTGCAATGCCGAAGACAACGCCGCTGGCGAATGTTTTGGCGGCATCGCGCGCGTGATTACCAAGATCAATGAGTTGCGCGAGGAACTGGCTGGCGAAAACGTCATCGTGCTGGATGCGGGCGACCAGTATCAGGGCAGCCTGATGTACACGACCTACAAGGGCGATGTGGAGGCTGAATTTGCGGAACTTATCGGCTTTGACGCCATGGCCGTAGGCAACCACGAATTCGACGATGGCGATGAAGGGCTGCGCAAGCTGACCGATAATGTGTCCTTCCCGATCATTTCGGGGAATATCGACGTGTCCAGTTCCAATATTCTGGCCGGGCAGGTCGAAAACCATGTGGTTCTTGAGATCGGTGGACAGAAAATCGGTATCGTTTCGGCGCTGGCCGTTGATACAGTCGAAACCTCCAGCCCGTCGGATGCCGTTATCTTCACCGATGAAGCGGAAAGCCTTAGCGCCGATGTTGCAACGCTGGAGGCCGAGGGCGTCGACAAGATCATTGCGCTGACCCATGTCGGTGTGAACAGAGACAAGATGATCGCTGAAAACGTCGCCGGACTTGATGCAGTTGTGGGCGGGCATTCTCACACGCTGTTTTCGAACACGGAAGAAGGGGCGATGGCCTATCCGACCATGGTCGGTGACGTACCGGTCGTGCAGGCTTATGCCTATTCAAAGTACATTGGTCATCTGGTGCTGGAATTCGATGATGCTGGCAACGTGACCTCTGCCTCTGGCGATACCATCCTGCTGGATGCAAGCGTGGCCGAGGATGAAGCTGCGGTCGCACGCGTGGCCGAATTGGCCGGCCCCATCGAAGAGATGAAGAACCGGGTTGTGGCCGATGCCGCAGAACCCATTGAAGGCGACCGTTCCGTTTGCCGCGCGATGGAATGCCCGATGGGTAATCTGGTGGCCGATGCGATGCTGGACCGGGTCAAGGATCAGGGCGTTCAGATTGCGATCCAGAATGGTGGCGGTCTGCGTGCATCCATTGACGCGGGCGAAGTGACGATGGGCGAGGTGCTGACAGTGCTGCCGTTCCAGAACACGTTGTCGACATTTGAGGTCACGGGTGAAGCAATTGTAGCGGCGCTTGAAAACGGGGTTAGCCAGATCGAAGAAGGTGCCGGGCGGTTCCCGCAGGTGGCTGGCATGACCTTTGCAGTCGATGCTGCAGCCGAGCCGGGGTCGCGGATTTCCGATGTCATGGTGGGTGGCGAACCCATTGATCTGGCTGCGACCTATGGTGTGGTGTCCAACAACTACGTCCGCAACGGTGGCGACGGCTACGCGATGTTCGAGGGCGCAGCAAACGCCTATGATTTCGGTCCTGATCTGGCCGACGTCACGGCAGAATACATCGCGGCAAATGCGCCTTACACGCCCTACACGGATGGGCGCATCACGATGAAATAGGCCAGCAGGCTTTGCAAAACGGCGCGCCGCGGGAAACTGCGGCGCGTTTGCGTATCTGAAAGGGTAGAGTTGCAAAAGAGGCGCGTTGGTTTCTTGACGTTATGTGTTCTGTGAAATATGCCCACGGCACAGCGCGCGGGCGTTGTGTAATGGTAAGACCTCAGCCTTCCAAGCTGATGATACGGGTTCGATTCCCGTCGCCCGCTCCAACCTTTCCCATTCATCGCTGCATGGCCGATGTGCATTTGGTCGCCTTGTTAATCTGCGATGCGGCTTTTATGTCCTTGCCGAACAAAGGACGAGACGGACATGGCTGACGCCCCCAAAGCAGGCGAGGACGACCGCGCCCCATCGAAACGGATTGGCGCGCTCAAGGCGTTGTGGCCGTTCATGTCGCCCTATCGCGGCATGATCGTGGCGGCGCTGGGCGCGTTGGTGCTGACGGCGATGGTATCGCTGGTGCTGCCCCTGGCGGTACGCCGTGTGATCGACAATTTCGATGTCGAAAATGGCGAGATCCTGGAAAGCTACTTTGCAGCCGCTATCGGTATTGCTGCGCTTTTGGCGGTGGGCACGGCGATGCGCTATTATCTTGTGACCCGGCTGGGTGAACGGGTGGTGGCTGATATCCGCAAGGCGGTGTTCGACCGGATGATCGGGATGAGCCCCGCCTTTTACGAAAAGATCATGACCGGCGAGGTGCTGAGCCGGATCACCACCGACACCACCCTTATTCTATCGGTTATCGGCAGTTCGGTGTCTGTTGCATTGCGCAATATCCTGATCTTCTTTGGGGGCATCGCGCTGATGCTGTTCACCTCGATCAAGATGTCGCTGGCGGTACTATGGCCGATCCCGGTGATTGTCCTGCCCATCATCTTGCTGGGCCGCAGGGTGCGTATCTTGTCCAAGGAAAATCAGGATCTGATCGCAGAATCCAGCGGCGATGCATCCGAACAATTGCTGTCCGCCCAGACCGTACAGGCGTTTACACATGAGGTTCTGAGCCGCGCGAAATTCGGCAATGTGACCGAAAAAAGTTTTGTTGCCGCTCGCAAACGGATCGCCACCCGCGCCATTCTGACGGCAATCGTCATCTTTATCGCTTTTTCCGCCATTGTTGGGTTCCTGTGGATGGGGGCCACGGATGTGCGGGCGGGTGACATCACCGAAGGAGAATTGGTCCAGTTTATGATCTATACGATCATGGTTGCTGGTGCTTTGGCCGCGCTCACTGAAATCTGGGGCGAATTGCAGCGCGCCGCGGGCGCAACAGAACGGCTGGTCGAACTTCTGACGGCAGAGGATACGGTGGCTGATCCGGTTGCTGCCGTGGCGATGCCCCCGGCCTTGCAGGGCGAAATCACGTTTGATGATGTATCGTTCAGCTATCCGTCGCGGCCCAGCATCTCGGCCTTGGATCAGGTCAGCCTTCAGATAGCACCTGGCGAAACCGTGGCCCTTGTCGGCCCGTCCGGTGCGGGCAAGACAACGATCATCCAGTTGGCGCTGCGGTTTTACGATCCGCAAAGCGGCACGATCCGGCTGGACGGGATGGACCTGAAAGACCTCGATCGCGCTGCGTTCCGCAAGCAGATCGCCCTTGTCCCGCAGGACCCTGTCATCTTTGCCGACACAGCCCGCGAAAACATCCGCTTTGGACGACCAGATGCGACCGATGCAGAGGTTGAGGCGGCGGCCAAGGCTGCAGCCGCCCATGATTTCCTGATGGCCTTGCCAGATGGTTATGACAGCTATGTCGGCGAACGGGGTGTCATGCTGTCCGGCGGCCAGAAACAACGGATCGCCATTGCCCGCGCCATCCTGCGCGATGCGCCGATCCTGTTGCTGGACGAAGCAACCAGCGCGCTGGACGCCGAAAGCGAAAGTGCGGTGCAACAGGCGGTTGAAGCATTGGCGCGCAACCGGACGACCCTGATCGTCGCACACCGACTGGCCACGGTGAAAAAGGCCGACCGGATCGTCGTCTTTGACGGGGGTAAAATCGTGGCCCAGGGCACCCATGACAGCCTTGTCGCGCAGGACGGTCTTTATGCCCGGCTGGCCCGGTTGCAGTTCACAGCGGGCGTCGCCGCAGAATAATCAAGATTTTCGTAGCGTTATACTTGCGATTTCTCCGCAGTTTGACCACCCTATATCGACGGGAGAACCACCGAACAATAAGGTGGTGGGCACAACAGGGGAGGAGGCCGGTATGGTCTATGCGAATATGGATGATCGCAATGCGATCGAAAACGAAATGCCGTGGGATGCGCGCGATCTGCCAATCACAACCTATGCGTTGCTGAGCCAGACAGCGGAAAAGCATGGGCCCCGCAATGCGGTGTCATACCGGTTGCTATCCGACCCCAATTCGAAATGCGAAACGCTTAGCTGGAATGACCTGCGCGACAAGACAGGGCAGGCGGCCAACCTGTTTCGATCCCTTGGGGTAGGTGAAAACGATGTGGTGGCGTTCCTGCTGCCCAACGCCACCGAAACGGTTCTGACCTATCTGGGCGGGCAGGTCGCGGGGATCGTCAACCCGATCAACCCGCTGCTGGAAGCCGAACAAATCTCGGCCATTCTGCGTGAAACCAATGCCAAGGTGCTGGTCACGCTCAAGGCTTTCCCGAAAACCGATGTTGCCCAGAAAGCGGCAGAGGCCGTGCGCTTTGCCCCCAATGTCAAAACGATCCTCGAGGTTGATCTGCTGCGCTATCTGACCGGGTTGAAGCGCCTGATCGTGCCCCTGATCCGGCCCAAGAATCCCACCGACCACGATGCCCGCGTGCTTGATTTCAACGCGGAATTGAACAAACAACCCAAGGAACTGGCATTCGCGGACAGCGCACATGACCGCGTGGCGGCCTATTTCCACACCGGTGGGACCACAGGCATGCCCAAGGTGGTGCAGCACCGCTATTCCGGCATTGTCTATAACGCCTGGCTGGGCAGCCGCCTGTTGTTTACTGAGACGGATGTGCAGATGTGCCCGCTGCCCTTGTTCCACGTCTTCGCCACCATCGTCAGCCTTGGCGCGTCGCTTGGCTCCGGCGCTGAAATCGTTTTCCCGACCCCGCAGGGCTATCGCGGGGATGGCGTATTCGACAATTTCTGGAAGCTGATCGAAAAGCACAAAGTGACATTCATGATCACAGTGCCGACAGCCATGTCAGCGCTCATGCAGCGCAAGGTGGATGCGGATATATCGACCTTGCGGCTGGCCTTTTGCGGGTCCGCTCCGCTACCGCTTGAGCTTTACAAACGGTTTGAGGCCGCGGCAGGTGTGACCATCTGCGAAGGGTATGGCCTGACCGAAGCCACCTGTCTGGTCTCGATCAACCCGCCTGATGGGGAAAAGAGAGTCGGCTCCATCGGCCTGCCGTTCCCCTATACCGACATCCGCATCATGTCTGTCGCCACGGGCGAGGAAATGGGCGTTGATGAGATTGGCGAAATCTGTGTGTCCAACCCTGGCGTCTACGGCGGCAAGACCTATACCGAGGCGGACAAGAACGAAAATCTGTTCTATCCCGGTACCATTTCCGACGCGCAATACCTACGGACCGGTGATCTTGGGCGCAAGGACCCTGATGGATATCTGTGGATCACGGGCCGCGCCAAGGACCTAATCATTCGCGGCGGTCACAACATTGATCCGGCCGAGATTGAAGAGGCGCTGGCCGGGCATGAGGCCGTCGCCTTTGCAGGGGCGATCGGCCAACCCGATGCCCATGCAGGCGAGGTGCCTTGCGCCTATGTTGAGCTTGTGGACGGGGCGAGCATCGACCCCGAGGAGCTGCGTGAATACGCCAAGGATCATATTCACGAACGCGCCGCACATCCGAAATACCTCGAGGTGCTGGATGAATTGCCCAAGACAGCGGTCGGCAAGATTTTCAAACCCGATCTGCGCAAGCGGGCCATCACCCGGATCTACAACGCGGCCCTCGCCGACACCGAGGCCGAGGTGCATTCCGTGACCGAAGACAAGAAGCGCGGCCTTGTCGCCAAAATCGCCAAGACGGGTGGTGCCACAGATGATGACATCAAAATGGCGCTCGGGGCCTATACAATCCCGTGGGATCCGGCAGAGTAGGCGGGCGGTAAACCACAAAGGACGGGCATCATGGCGAAACTGGCTTTCTTGGGTTTGGGGGTCATGGGCTATCCCATGGCGGGTCATTTGCAGGCCGCTGGCCATGATGTGACGGTCTATAACCGGACGGCGGCCAAGGCCGAGGCATGGGTCGCCCAACACAAGGGCCAGATGGCGGGCACCCCCGCCCTGGCCGCATCCGGTTCAGATATGGTTATGGCCTGCGTCGGGAATGACGATGATCTGCGGTCGGTCTGTCTGGGCGATAACGGGGCCTTTGCCAGCATGGCGTCAGGCAGCATTTTCGTGGATCACACCACGGTGTCTGCTGCGGTCACGCGCGAATTGCATGCTGCCGCCGCCGATAAGGGCATCGCCTTTGTCGATGCACCGGTGTCCGGCGGTCAGACAGGTGCCGAAAACGGGGCCTTATCCGTCATGTGCGGCGGCGCGCAGGACAGCTATGACAAGGCCGAGGCGGTGATCGCCGCCTATGCCCGTATTTGCCGCCGAATCGGCGACAGCGGAGCGGGCCAGATGACCAAAATGTGCAACCAGATTGCCATTGCGGGGCTTGTGCAAGGGCTGTCAGAGGCACTGCATTTCGCCCAGAAGGCCAGGCTGGATGGGCGGGCCGTGATCGAGGTGATCAGCCAAGGCGCTGCCGGAAGCTGGCAGATGTCCAACCGATACGAAACCATGCTGGATGAGCACTTTGACCATGGTTTCGCCGTGGATTGGATGCGTAAGGACTTAGGCATTTGCCTTGATGCCGCAGATGAAAACGGGGCCAGCCTGCCGGTGACCGCCCTTGTCGACCAGTTCTACAAGGATGTGCAGAAACTGGGAGGTGGTCGTTGGGATACATCATCGCTGCTTAAACGGTTGCAGGCGATGGGGTAGTACGGCCGGATCGTTTTTTGCGATGCGGGTCAGGCCTGATGTTGCCTGATGAACCCCGATGCTGTGGAGACGACCTTGAAGCCATCTGCGAAGACATGTCCACACCGCCCATAGCGGTTTCGGTCTGCCGGTTCGGCAGCTGAACGCGGGCTGCCGGACCGGGTGCGCGCAATTGGTGGACAAAACGCGTCCGCAAAATCTGCAAAGCAGATTTTGCCGTTGCATCACCAATGGTTTGCACTGGCCCTGAAAGCCAAAAACTGGTGTAAGTTCTTTTGGATTTCACCTTGACGGCCACTAGTACTCCAAAGCGCGTCGGGGGCAAGGCTGTCGCGTGTCGGAATGCGGGGAATCTACAGAGCAGTTGCACTAATCTTAGAATAGGGTGATGTCGGCGGCTGCGGGCTGCGGCGCGCGCGGCGTTTCGGCAACCGGAGGCTGCCCGGCGATCTGGAGCTGTCTCGCCGCCCCGGTGGTGGGGGAAAACTGCACCCGGCGCGCATTATCACCGCCCAGGCTTTGCGACATGCAAGGAATGCCCTCACGCTCCAGAAATTCTAGGGCAAAATCCGCGTTTGAACGCCCGATATCGCGCGAATGGTCCGTCATGCGCGCACCTCCGAACAGCTTTGCCCGCAAGTTTTCCCGCACCCCCCCTTTTCGAAGGACCCGGTTGATCAGCAATTCCATCGCATTGACCCCGTATTTCAGATCATTGCTCCTGGCATCACCCTGGCTGGCCAGCAAAAAATGGTTCATGCCGCCGACACGCGCCACCGGATCAAAAAGACATACCGCCACGCAGGATCCAAGTACTGTCGACATCACAGCATCCGGATCATCCGACACCGCATAGTCGCCTTGCACGACGGTAATGGTTTTCTTTTGCCGGGTTCTCGCGACGTTCAAGTTCATGCTGGTGCCCTCGCCTCGGATGCACGTAACAGGGCAGGCCCGATATTATGGATCGGCAATTGGCGATCGATACCGCCCAGTTCTTGTGCGACACGCGGCATGCCATAGACAACCGATGTTGCCTGATCCTGACCCACTGTGCGCGCTCCGGCCTGGCGCAGCGCCGTGATCCCTGCGGCCCCGTCGCGACCCATACCCGTCAGGATCGCCGCCGTCACAGAATGGGCGCGATGCACTGCCGATTGAAAAAGCGCATCAACCGATGGTCGGTGCCCGGACACCAAATCTTCACCGGACAGCGCGATTGTCGGCGTCTTGCCGGGGGCAAGTTTCAGGTGAACCGTATCGTCGGGTGCCAGATAGATATTGCCGGCTGTGGCCGCCATGCCATGGCGGGCACCCTGTACTTGCGCCGCAGTGCCGCCATCCAGCAGTTTGATCAGGCTTTGCACAAATCTGCCACCGGTATGCTGCACGATCAGCGTCGGGGGACAGTCTGCCGGGAAGTGCTTGATAACGTTTAACAATGCATCCACGCCGCCGGTCGATGACCCGATCAGGATCAGACGGCGATTGTCAAAACTCTGCTTGACCGCGCCGATGGCCGCACTGGCCGGTATTTTTGTCCTTGTGGTTCGGGATTGCTGCAGTGCTGTGATCAATGCATCGTCAGGCGCCGTTTCCTGTAGAAAGATCACATGACGCGCTACTTTTGTGGATAGGCAGTGTTCGGGCCTCGGTCCATCGCTCTGCAGAACGACGCATCCAATTCCCATCATGCGAAACATCGCATCCAGTACTTCGAATTCCGGACAATTGGCGAGCGCGGCCGAGATGACAACGCAATCGGGTTGCCGGTGTTCGGCAAAATCATAGGTCTGTGACAGGTCCGAAACGCTGTGCTGCACCTCAATACCAGGCTGGTGGTCCAGCCGTTTGCGAAGTCGGCCCAGTGCAAGGGCAGATTGATGCGCGAGCAGGATCCGCATGATGTCAGTCAGGTCCTTTTTGTTTGCCGGGTCAACCGCAGCGTCTTTTGTCTTGTCGGATTTCCGGTGCCTATAACGGTTTGCCCCTTGCTGTCCGACGTTTGTAAGAGTGTAGCCTGTCAGGTCATACCAACTGGTTAATCGGTGGAAAGACGGGATGATCAATGCGTTGGCTGACGTCTCAGAACAAGGAAACCTCACCCTTGCCGTTTACACCGCCGTTGTCCGGAAGCGCCGTTGACAAACGATTTCTGATCCATTCTAGTCTGGTTAGGCCAATAATCTTTTCGACATCGGCGCGCGCGCAGGCCGGCATCATTTGGTTTGACCGTTCCATCAGCAGCGCCACTTCTTCGACAGACTGCATCACCAGATCAATCTGCTGCATGGATTGACGCGGCAGAACGACCGTGCCGGTGCCCTGTGCGGCATCGATCAGCGAGGTTTCAATTTGCGCAATCATCGTGCCGATTTCGCGACAGACCTGTGCGATATCTGTAAGCAAACCATCACCTTGCGACGCAGGAAAACTGTGAGGCAAGGCCGTCATAGGCGGCCCACGACGCTTTCGATACACTGTTTCATGCTGGCTGTGGAAAATGGTTTCTTGATGATGTTGTTCAGGCCTAGCGTTTTCCCTTTCGACACCAGATCGGGTGTCGGATTACCGGTGACGAGGATGAACCCGATCCGCGCAGTAGATTTGTTTTGACGCAGTGCCTTAAGCAACTCAAGGCCGTCCATCCCGGGCATGTTGTAATCCGACAGCACCAGATGGACCGGGTCTGCCACAAGTTTCGCAAGCGCCGCGCGGCCGTCATTCTCCGCCTGGTTTTTCCAGATGCCCATCTCCTCGATCGCCTGTATCAGGAGGCCGCGGCTGACGCCCATGTCATCGACGACCATGACGCGCAAAGAATCTTTTAAACTCATCTTTCAGGTTTCCTTTTTGGCGAAGCGGTCGGCTACGCTAGTCTGTTTTGGTCTTCTGGTAGGTGGTGATGCCAACACTGCGAAAATGCGCGGCGGCGGCGCCCGACAAACGCTCGGAATGGCCGATCATCAGGTAACCTCCGGGTTTGAGTGCCTGTTCAAATCTTGACCAAAGCCGCGCCTGGGTTGCCTTGTTAAAATAGATCGCTGCATTGCGGCACATGATCACATCAAAAGGCCGACGCATTGGCCAGGCATCCATCAGGTTCAATTGCGCGAAAGAGATCAGCTCTCTCAATTTGTGGCTCATCCCGAATTGCCCATCATTGGCGGTTCCATCATCCACCATTTTGCTGCGATATTGGGGCACAACCGCGTCCAGCTGGTCGATGGGGTAGCGCCCTTGGCGCGCCTTTTCGATCACAACCGAATCCACATCGGTGGCGAGAATCTTGATATCAAGGCGGGCGGCGTCCGGGCAGACATCCAGAACTGTGGCCGCCAGACAATAGGCTTCCTGGCCGCTGGAACAGGCGGATGACCAGATCCGCATACTGCCCCCAGCCCGAACCTTCGGCATCAGCTCTGGCAGGATGTCTTTTCGAAGCTGATCGAAGTGATGCTGTTCGCGGAAGAAATGCGTCACATTGGTAGTGAGAGCGGATAGAAAATTGGGTTGTTCTGTCTCACCTTTTTCGGTCGCCAACAATGCGCAATAGTCGTGAAAACTGGCCAAATGCAGAGCGCGCAACCGACGGGCCAGGCGCGAATATACAAGTGCTTTTTTGGATTCTTGTAGAAAAAGGCCGAACTTCGCATTGGCCAGTTCCGCAATCATCCGGAAATCGCCGTCGGTAAACGTGTATTCCTGTGGCGATTGGCTGTCGGCGATATCATTTGCGACGACATTCATGCGGCGACCTGATCCTGTTTTGGCATCAGTGTTGACAGGTTGATGACCTTCGTCATCTCATCATCAACGGCAATTACACCCAGAATCGCCCGCGTTGTCGCGTCCTCTGGCCCGCGTGGCGTTTCACGCACCATGTCAGAGTTCACCCCAAGGATTTCCGAAACAGATTCAACAAGCAGCCCGATAATCGTTTCTTCGATGGCAGTGATGATGATTACATGTCGTTCTGTCGGTGTGATCTTTTCGAAACCGAGCTTTGCTGCAAGATCGATGATGGGAATGACCGCGCCGCGCAGATTAATCACGCCAAGCACGTGATCAGGCGAGTGCGGCAGGATCGTCACCGGAGTCCATCGGCGGATTTCGCGAATCTGGGTGATCTCAATGCAAAAGTTTTGCCCTCCTGCGACAAGAGTGACGAATTCCAACTTCTTGTTTTGCGTTGTGTCAGCTTGCTCTAGCATGCGACAAGTCTCCCTCTGGCAATTGGGCAAGTTGCGGTGCGACCGCGGGGCCTGATGCAATGGCATCGGGATCAATGATCAAAGCGATCTTGCCATCCCCCAGGATGGTCGCCCCCGAGACGCCCTCAATGTCGCCGTAGTTGTTGTGCATGCTTTTCACGACGACCTGACGCTGGTCGAAAATGTCATCGACAGCGATGGCGCATTGGGCAATTGCTTCGGTCTGGATCAACAGCAGGACACGTTCGGCCATGGTCTTATCACTCGGTGGCTGACCGAGTTGTTCGGCAAGGTCGATGATGGGTACATATTCGCCCCTGATCCTGAGAAGCTCACTTTTTAACCCAAGTTTGGACAGATCGCCCGGGGACGGCCGGACTGTTTCAAGGATGCTTGATATGGGCACAACCATGGTTTGGCCGCCCACGGTGATAATCATTCCGTCCATCACAGCAAGGGTCAGAGGCAGCGTGATCGAGAATGAGGTGCCTTCACCCGGAACCGTACTGATCGCGATGCGCCCGCCAAGAGCGGTGATGGCTGTTTTGACGACATCCATGCCCACACCACGGCCGGACAAGTTTGTCACCTCGGCTGCGGTCGAAAATCCGGGAGCGAATAGAAGGTGGTCGATTTCTTGATCGGTCAGCACAGCATCAGACGGGATCAGACCTTTTTCGATGGCAATATCGCGGATGCGTGGCCGGTTCAGACCGGCCCCGTCATCAGCAATTTCGATCACGATGCTGCTTGCCCTTTGGCTGGCAGACAAACGCAGCGTACCTTGCCTGGATTTGCCGGCGGCGACCCGCTTTTCAGGAGGTTCAATGCCGTGGTCAATGGCGTTGCGGATCATGTGGGTCAGGGGATCAGCAAGCCGTTCGACAACGGTCTTGTCCACCTCTGTCGCCTCGCCTTCGGTCACGACCTCAACATCCTTGCCAGTGGCATCTGCCGCCTCGCGGGCGATCCGCATCATCCGCTGAAACAGTGGTTTGACGGGCTGGGCGCGAATAGCCATCACGCCTTCCTGAATTTCGCGCGCCAGCAGCTTGTAATCGTCGAGATCGGCAACGATCTCGGATGAGTTGGGAAGCGCGGCCTCTTGCAGGCGCTGTGAAATGACGGATTGATTGATGATCAGCTCACCCACTGCGTTGATCAGCCGATCCACTCGTTCGGGATCAACACGCAACGTGCTTGCTGCCTTCTTTGCAGGGCGTTCCGTCTCTTCCTTCTTCGGCGCCGGGGCGGGGGTGGCTTCGATCGCCTCGGGCGGTGGCGCGACCGCGGCGATTGGTTCCGGCCTTGCAGGCGGCGTCGGTTCCGGTTCCGCGATATCGGGCAGGTCGATCGCCGGAGGTCCCGTATCAAGCAGTGTGATCGACAACGCACAAATGTCGTCGACAAATTGAAACACCTCGTGAATGGGCAGATCCGTCGTCAGCCCGGTGATTTCAACGGTCCAGGTCAGATACCCCTTGTCCCACTGGAAATCGGCAAACTCCGCGGGCAGACCGGTTGTATCGACGGTCACATTTGCTGTCCCAAGCTCTTTCAGCGCGCTTATGATCAGTGCTGGGTCATTACCTGTGGCGTAGAATTCGGCGCCGGGTGTAAAGCACACGGTATAGCCGCCTTCATCATCGTCAAATCCAAGGGACAGGGCCTCGAAAACGAATTCTTCGGCGGGGGTTTCCTCCTCGGGTCCCAGGAACCCCTGCAGTTCGGCGAGAACGGGATCAACCACATCGCGATTGGCTGGCCGTTGATCGCGGGCGTCATCCACCAGATCGGCCAATATATCGCCGGCGCGCTGCAAGGTGCGCAGAAGCCCGTCACCGGCGGTCAGTTTATGTGAACGCAGCTCGTCCAGCACGGTCTCGAACTTGTGGGCAAAGCCGACAAGTTCGTCCAATGCAAACGCACCGGCGGCGCCTTTAATCGAATGCACGGCACGGAACACCGCGTTCACGGTTTCATCGTCCGCGTTCCCGTCGCGCATTTCCTCAAGACCTTCGGTCAACGCGACGATCAGGTCCTCGCATTCCTCAAAGAAGGTATCTAGGATGGATGACTCCTGTGCCATATCAGGCTCCTGTCAAGCGGCGGATGACCGACACCAGCGAATCGTCGTCAAAAGGTTTGACGATCCAGCCCGTCGCACCCGCCTTGCGTGCCCGCTCTTTGAGCGCAGCACCGCTTTCGGTGGTCAGCACAAGAACCGGAACGCCGCGGTTCTTGTCGCCGCCCCTGATATCTTCGATCACGCCGAACCCATCCTTGTTCGGCATGTTGACATCAGTGATCACCAGATCTGCGTCAGTTTCCTTGAATTTATTAATCCCATCCACGCCATCGACAGCGGTCGTGACCGAAAAACCGGCATCTTCCAGCGTCATGGTCAGCAGGCTGCGAATGGTGCGCGAATCGTCAATGGCTAGAATATGTGTGGTCATGCGCTCACCCCTTCTTGATCAAGCAGCGAAGCCATGCCGAGTGTTTCAAGGGTCTGCACACATCCTTCGCTGGGATCGGCCAGTGTGAACCCGACATCTTCGCGTTCCCAAACCTGCGCCGCAAGCTGCATCATCTGCGCTGCCGGTCCGGTAACGCGCGTCACGGCTGCACAATTCAATGCGATTGGTATGCCCCGCGATTGTTGCAAAAAGGCATGAAGGTCCTGGCAATCCTCAAGCGTCATCACCGGAGGAAGATCAAAGGTCGCACTGTCGGTTGTCATGTTTCTGGCAATCCATCCATTTTGTCAGGCTCCAAAGCGTGCCGCCTGGATGTGCCTTATGGAGGGTGACCAATTAAATTGGCGTAAACGCGTGCCGTGCCGATCAGCTAGTAGGGCATCGCAGGGGTCAGCGACAAAAGCGTCTGTGAATACTCGGCGTCAGGGGCCTGGAAAAACGGCTCTGACGTCTTTGTCTCAACCAGCCGCCCGGATTGCAGCACCGCGACGTCATCAGCCATCTGGCGGACCACCGCCAGATTATGGCTGATGAAAAGAATGGTCAGATTGAATTTTGCCTGCAGGTCCTTGAGCAGGTTCAGAACCTGCGCCTGGATCGACACGTCAAGCGCTGATGTCGGTTCATCACAGATCAGGAACCGGGGCCGGGCCAGCAACGCCCGCGCGACCGCGATCCGTTGCCTTTGTCCGCCCGAGAACTGGTGCGGATAGCGGTCGATCACGCTGGGGTCCATTTCAACCAGTTCCAGCATGCCGATTGCCAGCGCGCGGCGTTTGGCCTTGTCCGGCTCCAACCCATAAAGCGCAAGGGGTTCGGCCAGGATATCGCCGATCCTGTGGCGCGCGTTCAGGCTGGAATAGGGGTCCTGAAACACCATCTGGATCAGTCGCCGCGACGGGTGCGCGCGCCCTCGCGCCTTGCCATAGGGCAGATCGGCATCGCCCAGTTGCATCGTGCCCGATGCCGGGCTGATCAACCCCGATATCGCCTTGGCCAGTGTCGATTTGCCAGACCCGCTTTCCCCGACCAGCCCCATCACGCTGCCGGGTCTGACGTGCAGCGATACATCATCCAGCGCGACATAAGGCTCCGGCTTGCGAAACAGGGATGTGCGCGTGCCCGCGAACCGCACGGTCAGGTCACGCACCTGCAGGCCCAGGCCGCCCTCCTGCACGCCGTCCAACAGCCATGCTTCGGCATCCACACCGCGCGCATCGGCGACCACAGGTGCGTCGTCGGCCGGCACCAGAAAACGATCCAGCTTGCGATCCAGTCGGGGCACCGCCGCCATCAGCGCGCGTGTATAGGGATGATCGGGCGCACCAAGCACCTGCGCTGTCGGGCCGGTTTCCATTACGCGCCCGCCGCGCAACACGGTCACATTATCAGTGATCTGGGCAATTACGCCGATATCATGTGTAATCAGGATAAACCCGATTCCGCGCGTATCGGCCAGCCTGCGGATCAGGGCGAGGACCTGGCTTTGCACCGCCACATCCAGTGCAGTTGTGGGTTCATCGGCAATGATCAGTTCGGGGTCCGTACACAGGGCCAGCGCGATGACGACCCGCTGGCGCATGCCGCCTGAAAACTGATGCGGATAGGCGCCGATGCGGCTGGCGGCATCCTTGATCCCGATCTCCTCAAGCAGGTCAATCGCCCGTTTGCGCGCGTTGGAGGTGCTGACATCAGAATGCGCCTGAATGGTCTCGATCAGCTGATCCTCGATGGTCATCAGGGGGTTCAGGCTGGTTTGCGGGTCCTGAAAGATCATCGAAATCCGGTCGCCCCGCATCTCGTGCGCCTGATCCGGGGTCAGTTTGCGCAGATCGGTATCGCCGAGGATCATGGTCCCGGCGGCTACGTAGCCGGGCGGCTGCAGCAGCCCAATGATGGCCGCGCCGATTGTGGATTTACCCGCCCCGCTTTCACCAACCAGCCCGTGAATTTCACCGGGGGCGACGCGGATCGATACATCCTCAATCGCCGTAAAATCGCCATGGCGGGACGGGAATTTGACGGTCAGACCCTGCACATCCAGCATCAGCGCAACCTCGGGTTAAAAACATCGCGCAGGAAATCACCCAGGATGTTGATCGACACCACAAGGGCCACCAGAAACAGGGTTGGCACCCACAGGATCCACCATTCACCTGACAGCAAAAACTGCATCCCGATCCGGATCAGCGTGCCAAGTGACGGGCTGTCGGCGGGCAAGCCGATGCCAAGGAAAGACAGTGTCGCCTCCAGCAGGATAGCTGAGGCAAGATCGACGGTCATAATCACCAGAAGCGGGCCGAGGATATTCGGCAGGATATGCCAGAACATGACCCGCAGCGGGTGCTGGCCCATGATCATCGCGGCCTGCACATATTCCTTGTTGCGTTCGACAAATGTGGACGCGCGGGCGGTGCGCGCGAAATTCACCCAAAGCGACAGGGCGATGGCGAGGGTCAGCACCACGACCCGCAGGTTTTCATGGGCCGATGGCGGCAGCACGCCCCGCGCGATGCCGTCGATCAGCAGCGCGGTCAGAATGGCGGGCAGGGCAAGCTGCACATCGGCGATGCGCATGACGATGGCATCAAACCGGCCACCATAATACCCGGCGGCCAACCCCAACCCAACGCCCAGAACCGTCGCGATCAGCATCGCCATCAGCCCGATCAACAGAGACAGGCGCGCGCCATAAAGGATCGCCGATACCATATCGCGCCCCTGATCATCGGTGCCCAGCAGGAAACGGGGGTCTGAGCCATCCTCCCACACTGGCGGCAGCAACCCGTCGATCAGCGAGAACGTGGTCAGGTCATAAGGATTCGACTGTGCGAGCCACGGGGCGAATAGGGCACCGCCCAGGATCAGAACCGCCACGATGAACGCAAGAATCGCCGCTGGTGAATGGCGAAACGCCCAGACCGCATCGCTGTCCCAGAACCGGGCCAACATCACGCGGCCTCTTTCACGCGCAAGCGCGGGTCGATCACGATATAGAGCATATCGACCAGCAGGTTCACGAGCACGAAAAAGAACGCGATCACCACCAGATAAACACCCATGACGGGGATATCGACAAAGCGGATGCTTTCAAGAAACAACAGCCCCATGCCGGGCCACTGAAAGACGCTTTCGGTGACGATGGAAAAGGCAATGACTCCGCCGAACTGCAGCCCGATAATCGTGATCACCGGGATCATCGTATTGGCCAGCGCGTGACGGAAATGCAGGCGGCGATAGGGGATGCCGCGGGCGGTTGCAAAGCGGATGTAATCGGATCGCAGCACCTCCATCATCTCCGCCCGGACAAGGCGCATCGTCAGGGTCAACTGATACACCCCCAGCGTCAGGGCCGGCAGGATCAGGGCGCGCCAACCATCGATGGTAAACAGTGATGACGTCCAGCCGCCGATTTCGACCGTGCCACCGCGGCCAAAGGTCGGCAGCCAACCCAGTTGCACGCCGAAAAGGAAAATCAGCATGATCCCGATCACGAATGTCGGGATCGACACGCCGACAAGCGTGGTCATCAGGATCGTCTGCGTGATGAACCCGCGCGGGCGCAACGCGGTGTAGACGCCAGCCGGAATGCCCACGATCAGCGATATGATCAACGCCACAGTGCCCAGTTCCAGCGTGGCGGGAATGCGATCCGCAATCATTTCGGCCACAGGCTGCCGGGTGCGATAGGAAAACCCGAAATCCCCCTGCAGTAGATCACCGGTGAAGCGGGCAAACTGCAGAATGAACGGGTCGTTCAACCCCAGTTCCTCGCGCAGACGTTCGCGATCTTCAACGCTGGTCTCGACCCCGGTCATCTGACTGATCGGATCACCGACAAAGCGAAACAGCGAAAACGCCAAAAGGGCGACGGCCAGCATCACAAAGACGGACTGCAACAGCCGCTTGAGGATGAAATAGACCATCGCCCGGCGGCTTTAGTTCACACTCACCCAGCGGAGCATGAAGAAGTTATCGGCGCGCTGGGTCACGTCGATATTGTCCTTCATCGCCCAGATCAGCGGCTGCACATAAAGCGGGATATAGGCGACCTCTTCCTGCGTGATCGCCACGATCTCGTCGATCAGGCTTTGACGGGTTGCGGGGACCAGCTCCTGCTGGATCTGCGGCAGCAATTCGTCCACGCGGGCGTTGGAATAATTGCCGAAGTTCCATGACCCCAGCTTCTTTTCATCATCCTGTGAATGCAGCAAAAACCGGATTGGATGTTCGGCATCAAACGTGCCCGGCGACCAGCCCAGCAGATACATATCGAAATCATCCGCGCGCAGCTGTTCCCAATAGTTCCGAACGGGTACCGTCGTCAGCTCTGCATTCATCCCCACAGCGGCAAACATCGATGCAGCCGCCCGACACAGGGCCTCATCATTGATATAGCGATCATTGGTGCATTTCAGCCCAAAGGAAAACCCGTCAGGATAACCCGCCTCGGCCAGCAATTCGCGCGCTCGATCGGGGTCATAGGCGGGACGTTTAGCATTCGCCTCCGAATAGCCCGAGATGCCGGCGGGCACCAATTGCGACGCCGCATCGATCTTGCCACGCATCACGACGCGGTCGATAGCGTCGATATTCAGGGCATGAGCGGCGGCAAGGCGCACGCGGGGGTCGGTGAACGGGTTGGCGTCGGTCACGTCAGACGAATAAAGCAGCGTGTCATGCTCATGACCAAAGCCGAACATGATCACGCGGGTTTCCTCACCCTCGATCACCTTGAACCCGTCGCGGCCTTCCACCTGTGCGACATCCTGCAACGGCACAGGTTCGATGAAATCAATCTCGCCCGACAACAGGGCGGCCAGCCCGGTCGCGGCATTGCCAATCGGTGTCAGTACCGCCTCTGTCACATTGCCCCGATCCGTATCCCACCAGCCGTCATGCGGCACCAACCGGGTCTCAACCCCCGGGTCCCGACTAGCCAGCGTGAATGGGCCGGTGCCGTTGGTGTTGCGGGTCGCATAATTCTCTGCATCGCGGGCGGGCAGGGCGGCATCATTGGCCGCGGCCCAGCCACTATCAAGGATCATGAAGTTCGCTATACTATCGGGAAACAGTGGGTTCGGGGCATTTGTGACGAAATCAATGGTGAAATCATCAACAACCCGCACATCCGTGACCGGGGCAAACCACGACCGCACGTCTGACGCCTCGTCTGACGCGCGCTGATAGGAAAACAGCACGTCCTCGGCGGTAAACGCCGCACCATCATGAAACGTCACACCCTCGCGCAAGGTAAAGCGCCAGCCATTCTCACCCTCCAGCGGGGTCCATGAGGTCGCCAGCGAAGGTTCAATCGACATATCGCGACCACGGCGGACAAGCCCCTCATAGACATTGTTGAGAAACGACAGAACGGGGGCTGCATTCACCGCGTGCGGATCCATCGTTTGCGGGTCCGTCGTCGCCGCCCATCGAAAGGTTTCGGCCATGGCAGCACTGCCTGCTGTCGCCATTACGGCGGCCAACGCAGCCGACCACATCAAGTTTCTGGATCGCATGATGATCTCTCCCCACTGAGATGTTGTTTCCGGCACTGTGGCGACCGGTTTCAGCGTCGTCAACCAAGGCCGGGTCAGTCGTGATGGCGCCATATGGCGGGCAATCACCGCTTTTCCATAGCTTTTTGGGAAGGGCAGGTAGGTTTCCAGATCGCGCAAGGTGCCATTTCGGCCAAAATGTGCTAGTGTTAACTTTTTATTAAGCATTTTGACATGACAAACCGATTCTATTCGCTTCAGTATTTACGTGCCCTTGCTGCATGGATGGTGGTGTTCCACCACTACGTTCAGGTCTTTCGCGACTTCCAACCCGAAAATGCCGCAGAAAAGGTCTTCGCCTATTACGGCAGCCTCGGCGTGGACATCTTTTTTGTGCTCAGCGGGTTTATCATGGCGTTTTCCATGACGCGGCGCCAAAACACGGCCGCACGCTTTGTCCTCGACCGGATTACCCGGATCGTGCCGGCGTATTGGCTGGCGACTATTGTCCTGTTGACTGTATTGTCGCAGTACAACTGGGACGGCATCGCGTTTTTGCAAGGGACCAGTTGGCGAGATCTGCTCTATTCCTTCCTGTTCATCCCCCACCAGCATGTGTCCGGGCTGGGGGTGTTCCCTGTCCTGACGGTCGGCTGGACCTTGAATTTCGAGATGTTCTTTTATCTGCTTCTGGCCATCGGGCTGTTGATCAACAACCGCCGGGCGGTGCTGATCACTGTGGTGTTGGTCTTTGCCTTGCCGCTTTTCAGCCGGATGGTCTTCCATCTGGGGGCCATCCCGAACAGTTTTCTGCTCTATGAATTCGCCTTTGGACTGCTGATCTATTTGGTCGGGGTCCAAGTCCTGCGCCTGCCTGAGAAAGGGTTTATCTTGCGCTATGGGTTGGCCACACTCTGCGCGATCACGGCGCTTGCCGCTATGAAACTGCGATTTCACGGCTACGACATGGTTGTCTCGGTGGCTCTGGTGTTGGGTTTCGTCGTGGCCGAGGATGTCTTTGCCCTGCTGTCACGTGGACTCGGGCGCTTTGTGGTGCATCTGGGGGATCTGTCATACAGCACCTATCTGTTCCACGTCCCCGTGCTGGTTGTGGTCGGCGCCCATATGGATATCTCGCGCAGCAATGACCTGTGGCTGGTGCTGGCAGTGTGCGGGCTGACATATGTTGCATCGTGGCTGAGCTACACGTTCGTTGAACAACGTTTCCGGACATGGATCACCGGACAGATGCGGCGACGCAAAGACCTGACACACAAATCCGCCGTCTGATTTCAAGGGGAAGGGATGGTGCTGTGAGAGAGGATTGAACTCTCGACCTCACCCTTACCAAGGGTGTGCTCTGCCACTGAGCTACCACAGCATCCGTGAGGCGGGGAATTAGACCCAAACGCCAATTGGTGCAAGCCCTCTCTGGACGGTTTTTGCCCTTGTTGCTAACAGGGACGCCATGAACAACAAGAACAAGAAAGCAAAGACCGCCACCAGCCGCGAGGAGCGGTTGAAGGCGGCGCTCAAGGCCAATATGGCCAAACGCAAGGCGCAGACCCGCGCGCGGGCCGCCGAGGCCAATAAAAAAGAGAAAGAGTAGGCAGGCATGGATTCAATCGTGGTCAAGGGTGGCACGCCGCTCAAGGGTAAGATTCAGATCGCGGGGGCCAAGAACGCAGCACTGGCGCTTATGCCGGCAACGCTTCTCTCCGAAGAACCGCTGACGCTGACCAATGCGCCGCGTCTGTCCGACATCAAGACGATGACGGAACTGTTGCGGTCACTGGGGGTCGAAGTGACCGCATTGCAGGACGGCAAGGTGCAGGTTCTGTCGTCACATGCCATGACTTCGACCACTGCCGACTACGATATCGTGCGGAAGATGCGGGCATCGAACCTTGTTCTGGGACCGCTTCTGGCGCGCCATCATCAGGCCGTTGTCTCACTGCCCGGCGGTTGCGCCATCGGGGCGCGGCCCATGGATATCCATGTCACGGCGCTCGAGGCGATGGGGGCCGAGATCGAATTGAAAGACGGCTACCTGCATGCCACCGCCAAGGGCGGACTGAAAGGGGCCAAGGTGCCCTTGCGTTTTGCCTCTGTCGGGGCGACCGAAAACGTGCTGATGGCCGCAACCCTGGCCAAAGGGACCACGGTAATCGAAAATGCCGCGCGCGAACCCGAAATCGTGGACCTTGCCGAATGCCTGCGGCGCATGGGGGCGCAGATCGACGGCGAGGGCACAAGCACCATCACCATTCAGGGCGTGGACCGTCTGGGGGCCGCCACGCACCCTGTTGTCACCGACCGGATCGAACTGGGCACCTATATGCTGGCCCCGGTCTTTGCCGGGGGCGAGGTCGAATGCGTCGGCGGACGGCTGGACCTGGTCGGGTCCTTCGTAGAAAAGCTGCATGCCGCCGGGGTCGAAGTGACCGAGACCGCCGATGGGCTGAAGGTCAGCCGCAGCAATGGGAGGGCCAGGGCGGTGGACGTGACAACCGAGGTTTTCCCCGGCTTCCCCACTGACCTGCAGGCGCAAATGATGGCCATGCTTTGCACGGCCGAAGGCACGTCTGTTCTGGAAGAAAAGATATTTGAAAACCGCTTCATGCACGCCCCCGAACTGGTGCGCATGGGCGCCGATATCGAAGTGCACGGCGGCACCGCAACCGTCCACGGGGTAGACCGGCTGAAAGGGGCGCCCGTGATGGCCACCGACCTGCGGGCTTCCGTCTCACTGATTCTGGCTGGTCTGGCCGCCGAAGGCGAAACCGTGGTCAGCCGGGTCTATCACCTTGATCGCGGTTATGAGCATGTTGAGGAAAAATTGGGCGCTGTCGGCGCACAGATTGAACGGATCGCAGGATCATGACCGAAGATGCAAGGTTCGAAGACGGGCGCGAGGCGCCGCTGCGCCTCAAGGCGCTGGACGCAGATGATCTGACGGTTCTGGCCGCCCTCGTGCAGGATGCGGTCTTTCCCGCCTCAGAAATGCGCTGGGACCGCAAGGCGCGCCGCTTTGCCATCCTGCTCAACCGGTTCCGGTGGGAGGATCCCGCCAATCAGACGGGGCGCCGCCGCACCTTTGAACGGGTGCAGGCGGTTCTGGCGTTCGAGGATGTGATAAAGGTGCAAAGCCAGGGCGTCGATAAATCCGACCCCGACATGGTGTTTTCGCTCCTTTCCATCGCGTTCCAGCCCGGCAAAGACGGGGCAGGGCGGATCGAACTGACCCTCGCTGGTGACGGCGTGATCGGGCTGGATGTGGAAGCGCTGGAGGCTATCCTGCGCGATGTCACCCGGCCTTATGTGGCGCCATCAGGCAAGGCGCCGTCGCACCCGGACTGAAGGATACTGGCGAAAGGCATGGTAGCAAACGCCAACATCGCTATGGCGAGTCAGCTAGAAGTGAATAGCCAGCTTGGATGGTCCCTAAAAAATAAATGTCTGGTTTGAACCTATACCTTCTAATTCCTGCAAGGTGATTTGGGTCACGGAACAAAAACTTATGCGCTCCAAAAGACAACGACCATGACTGCCAAAAAAGTACTGATATCGGGGTGCTCAGGTGGCGGTAAATCAACTCTGTTGGATGCCCTCGGTCAGCTTGGCTACCGGACAATTTCTGAGCCGGGTCGACGGATAGTCGCCGAAGAAATGCGTGGCAACGGAGAAGCGCTGCCGTGGGTAAACCTAAAAGCCTTTGCTCGACGTGCAATTCATGTGTCCCAATCCGACCTTACCCTAGCAGACCACCTTGAAGGATTGGTGTTCTTTGACCGCGGGTTGGTCGATGCCGCTGTAGCTTACGAATTTGCAGGAGGTACACCATATCATTCATTGCTTGCTGGTAAACTTCACTATGCGCAGCACGTTTTCCTTGCGCCACCTTGGCCGGAGATTTTCGTGACAGATACCGAAAGGAGAAGCAGTTTGGACGAGGCGAAGGCGGAGTATCAACGCCTCGTGCGCGCCTTCACCGAGCTAGGTTACGAAACGTGCGAACTGCCAAAAGTACCGGTGATCGAACGAGTGGAATTCGTTCTGAATGAGTTGCGTTCTGGTTAGAACCAAAGTCTGCTATGACCGGCACAGCCGACACCGGCCAACTGCCAATCCGCTGGCGATAGCCCCACGGCTCAACTTATCGGCGTTTTGCCACCCCGCGCTCCGTTCGCGGTGGTCACCAAATCTTCACGTTCCTCCGGTCATCCTGCAAATCTTAACAGAAAGCTCTGCCACCGTCCGTTGGGGTCCGACGTTTTGCCGACGCAAGTCCGACGCGGTGCCGACCGGCGAATGGCGCGATTCTTGTCACAAAATCAGGCACTTGCTAAAATAAACGCGAAACTCCGCGCTTTTCGTACCATTCCACCCCCAGATTCGCGCTGTGACCTGCTGACACGGCCCATCACCGTGCATTGATGCCCTTGATCCCTCCGGCTATGTCGGGGCGGAAGGAGTTTGAGATGCCGCAGTTTCTGTCCACCACCGATCCCGATTTTGAGGCCCGTTTTACCGCCCTTCTTGGCGCAAAACGCGAAGACAGCCCCGATGTGGATCATATCGTCGCCGATATTATCGCCGATGTGCGCACCCGTGGTGATGCGGCCGTGCTGGAGCTGACGGCGAAATTCGACCGGTTGGAGCTCACCACGGAAACCATGCGTTTTTCACCCGCTGAAATCGTCGCCGAATGCGCCAGGGTCAGTGACGAAGACCGCGCAGCACTTGAATTGGCCGCCGACCGGATTCGCGCCTATCACGCGCGCCAGATGCCGGATGATGCATCCTGGACCGACGAGATTGGCGCAACACTGGGCTGGCGCTGGACGCCGGTGTCGGCGGCGGGGCTTTATGTGCCCGGCGGGCTGGCATCCTACCCGTCCTCTGTCCTGATGAACGCGATCCCGGCCAAGGTGGCGGGGGTCGGACGGTTGGCCATCGTGGTGCCGACCCCGGATGGTGTAACCAATCCGCTGGTGCTGATGGCCGCCAAAATCGCCGGTGTTGATGAAATCTACCGGATCGGCGGGGCACAGGCGATTGCCGCACTGGCCTATGGCACCCAGACCATTGCGCCTGTGGACAAGATTACCGGACCGGGCAATGCCTTTGTTGCTGCCGCCAAACGGCGGGTCTTTGGCAAGGTCGGGATCGACATGATCGCGGGCCCGTCTGAGATTCTCGTGATCGCCGACAAGGATAATGACCCCGACTGGATTGCGCTTGATCTGCTCAGTCAGGCCGAACATGACGAAAGCGCGCAATCGCTGCTGATCACCGATGATGCCGGGTTCGGACAGGCGGTCGCGGCGGCGGTGGATAAACGGCTGGAAACGCTGGAGCGGCGGGCGATCGCCGGGGCCAGTTGGCGCGATTTCGGGGCGGTCATCACGGTGCAGAATATGGACGAGGCCGTCGCGCTGTCCGACCGGATCGCACCCGAACATCTGGAGCTTTGCACCGCAGATGCAGACGCGCTAGTCGAACGGATCACCCATGCCGGGGCGATCTTTATCGGGGGTTGGACACCCGAAGCGATTGGTGACT
Source organism: Yoonia sp. R2-816 (assembly GCF_046762905.1). Taxonomy (NCBI): domain Bacteria; kingdom Pseudomonadati; phylum Pseudomonadota; class Alphaproteobacteria; order Rhodobacterales; family Paracoccaceae; genus Yoonia; species Yoonia sp. R2-816. The sequence goes on from NZ_JBKQXN010000311.1 coordinate 160,607, forward strand.
ACATTGGTGGCCCGAACCATGTGTTGCCGACGGCCCGGTCGGCGCGGTTTTCAAGCGGGTTATCAGTGATGGATTTTCTCAAACGCACCACCTTGTCACGCATGACACCTGATGCGTTGGCGGCTATCGGCCCTGCTGCGGCCCGGCTGGCGCAATCAGAAAGCCTTGAGGCGCATGGGCTGTCCGTGCAGGCCCGGCTGGACAGGTTGAACCGGGGGCGCCCATGACCAAGATCATCCATATCGAAATCGACGACCGTAACTTGCCGCCGCCCACCCCAGAGATCGATCAGGAACGCAAGGTGGCGATGTTCGACCTGCTGGAGGATAACAGCTTCGCCATTCCTGCGCGCGATGGGCGCCCCGCACCGGAAGGGCCTTATCGGCTGGCGCTGTCGATCCGGGAAAAGCGGCTGGTTTTTGACCTCAAACAGGAAGACGAAAAACCGGCGGTTGAGTTCCATTTGTCGCTGGGGCCGTTCCGGCAGGTGGTCAAGGACTATTTCCAAATCTGCGAAAGCTATTTCGACGCGGTCAAGACCTTGCCGCCCAGCCAGATCGAAACCATAGACATGGCCCGGCGCGGCATCCATAACGAAGGGGCGCGGGTTCTGCAGGAACGGCTGGAAGGCAAGGCAGATGTGGATATCGACACCGCCCGCCGCCTGTTCACGCTGATCTGCGTGCTGCATTTTGGAGGCTGATTTGGCAGCAGGGGGCAAATACCAATCGCTTCCGCAATCCGTTCTTTTTTGCTGCGACCATAACGCTGTCCGGTCTCCCATGGCCGAAGGGATCATGAAAAAGCTATATGGCACAGAATGTTACGTTCAATCTGTCGGCGTGAAGAACGACCTTGAAATCGATGGATTTTCGATTGCCGTCTGTGCCGAGATTGGGGTGGAGTTGTCGCGCCACCGGTCGCGATCATTCGATGAAATGGAAGATTGGGGGGATGACCTGTCATCCTTCGATCTGGTCTTGGCGCTGTCACCCGCCAGCCAGCGGCGGGCGCTGGATCTGACGCAGTTTCACCATCTGGATGTCGAATATTGGCCGATCCTCGACCCGACCGGGCTCGGCGATAATCGCGACGCGCGGCTCGCGCTGTATCGTCAGGCGCGCGATCAGATCCGGGACCGGCTGACGGCAAGATGGGGGCCGGGGCTGGATGAGGATGCCTGAGGCGTGAACCAACCGGTGCTGTCGGGGCCGTCGCGGCCATGGCACCGTGACGCCGCGTCATGTCCATGCTCAATCGGACGCACATTCACATGATGTTCCAGTTTGCCCTTGAAAAAACTGCGCCAGAGGCGCATTTAAGCGCCGTTCGCACCTATCAGCGGACGGTATAACTCAGGAGATCACATGGCCAAGGAAGAACTGCTCGAATTCCCCGGTGTCGTGAAGGAACTCCTGCCTAATGCGACGTTTCGGGTCGAGCTGGAAAACGGCCATGAAATTATCGCACATACGGCAGGCAAGATGCGCAAGAACCGCATCCGGGTTCTGGCAGGCGACAAGGTGCAGGTCGAGATGACCCCGTATGATCTGACCAAGGGTCGGATCAACTATCGTTTCAAGTAGCATGAAGCAACGCTTCGTGCCGCGCGGGTAAGCGTTTTGCGTCTGGCAAAACGCGCTTACCGCTCTGAGGTAGTGCGCCGATGACCACCCTCAGTCCCGATACCAACCTCAAGCTCATCCTCGGTTCTGGCTCGCCCCGGCGGCTGGAGCTTTTGGCGCAGATCGGTGTCACCCCGGATGCCATCCGTGCACCTGATATCAACGAGGATGTGCGCAAGGGCGAATTGCCGCGCGATTATGTCAATCGCATCGCCGCTGAAAAAGCCGCGGCCGTTGCGGCGGCAGAGGGCGAAGTCGTCCTTTGCGCCGATACAACCGTGGCCCTGGGCCGCCGCATCATGGGCAAACCTGCTGATGCCGCTGAGGCGGCAGCGTTCCTGCGCTCCCTTTCGGGGCGGCGCCACAAGGTGATCACCGCGATGGCCGTCAAACGCGGGGGTCATGTCTGGCAAAAGGATGTGCAGACAACGGTCGCCGTCAAACGCCTGTCAGATGCGGATATTGACTGGTATCTGGCCATAGGCGACTGGCAGGGCAAAGCGGGCGGATATGCCATCCAGGGCCCGGCGAGCGCGTTTATCACTTGGCTGAACGGATCTTTTCACGCGGTCATGGGATTGCCCTTGCCCGAAACCGTTGGGCTGCTCACCGCTGCTGGCTATCCGGTGCTGAGGGCGGCATCATGAAGGGGCGCATGATCGTTCTGGACCATATCGGCGATTTGGAAGCGGCCGCCTATCTGGTCGATGGCAAGCTGGATGATCTGCTGATTGATGTGGCCGATGCGCCGCGCCCCGGCGCGATCTTTCGGGGTATCTGCGACCGACCGATCAAGGGTCAGGGCGGCATGATGCTGCGTCTGCCAGATGGCGAAACAGCATTCCTGCGGCAAGGCAAAGGGCTGCGCCCCGGGCAACCCCTACTGGTGCAGGTCACAGGCTACGCCGAAGATGGCAAGGCAGTGCCCGTGACCGACAGGGTGCTGTTCAAAAGCCGCTACGCGATTGTAACACCGGGCAAACCGGGGCTGAATATCTCGCGCCAGATCACGGATGAGGACACGCGCGATAATCTTCTGGCCGTCGCGCATGAGGTGTTTGAGGCACCGCACGGTCTGATCCTGCGGTCATCCTGCGAAGGCGCGGACGAGGCAGAGATTGCCGATGATATCCTGGCCATGGCAGCGCTGGCCGATGCGGTTCTGGCCGACGCAACCGGCGACACACCCGAAGCCCTGACCGAAGGCGATGGCCCGCACACGCTCGCCTGGCGTGAATGGACCGGGGCGGCGAGCATCGTGACAGACCCCGGCAGCTTTGAAAGCCACGGCGTTCTGGATCAGGTTGGCGCATTGGCTGATGCCAAGGTGCCGCTTGCCGAAGGATCGCTTTATGTCGAACCGACCCGCGCGATGGTGGCTATCGACGTCAATACCGGCAATGACACATCGCCGGGTGCTGCTCTGAAGGCCAATCTGGCCGCTGCGCGCGCCCTGCCGCGCGCCTTGCGCCTGCGCGGGCTTGGGGGACAGATCAGCGTTGATTTCGTGTCCATGTCAAAGGCGCATCGCAAACAGGTCGAACAATCCCTGCGGGCGGCGTTCAAGGCGGACCCGATCGAAACCTCACTGATTGGCTGGACCACGATGGGCCTGTTCGAGATGCAACGCAAACGGGAACGTGCGCCGTTTCCGTCCAGACTGTTTAGGGATCTGTGATGGCTTGCCCAATCTGTGATCGCCCGACTGAGGCGCGTTACAGGCCGTTCTGCTCCAAGCGCTGTGCTGACCGGGATCTGGGCAAATGGCTCACCGGCGGTTACGCAATCCCTTCTGACGATCCGGATGATGCCGAAAACCTGGAGCGTGAATTGCGCGACGCACCGGACGGAAAGCCGCACTAACCGCAGACATCCGGACCATGCGATGCGGGTGGGTGAGCCTGCGGTGGCGGACCTTCGAAACTGGTAACGCCCGGTTCACCTGTTGCCGGAAACCGCATGACCGTTCCCTCCCAATTGCCGAACTGGATCCAGCCCCATTGCTGCTGACCGGTAATGTCCTGCAGAAAGAACTGGGTGTTGGTGTTCACTTCGGCATAATCCTGATTGGTGTTGCTGGCATAGACAGGCACGCCTGCGCCCGCCGCAAGCTCACGACATGCCATGCGGGCGTCTTCGGTTCGGGCGGCGTTGCAGCACATAACCCGGATGCGATCCGTGATACAGTGACGGATGCTGCTGCCAAAGGCGCGGGCATTCTCGCGGTGAATATAGTCCACGCCCACCTGCATCACCCAGTCGATCGGACCGGTCGCAACATCCGCACCATGGGCCAGAATGGTCAGGATCGGAACGCGCGCGCGCCGCATCTCGGTGTTCATCTGATGCGGGCTGGCGCGATCGGGATGGACCGCCGCCCTGATCCGGCGCGCAATCTGTTCATTGGTTTCACAATGGGTTTGGATCAGGTGAATTCCTTGGCGCGGGTGGACGCGTCCGGCCAATCGGCTGTCATGCCGGATGATGTGTTCTACGGTCATTCAAAGGTCTTTCTGAAAACAGGTTGAGGCGCTGGAAAAGCAGGTCTGGCAGGCTTTGATGATGCTTGTTTAGCATTCGTTGAAGGCAATCCGAAATGCGGGTTTTCAAGACCTCCGGGCCAAAGGGGGGAGCGGTTGAAATTTTGTGGCAAACAGGCTGGACACATCCCCACACCTCGCCTAAGAAGCGCTCACCCAACAGCAGTGCTGTGACCCGTGCCCGGGTAGCTCAGGGGTAGAGCAGTGGATTGAAAATCCTCGTGTCGGTGGTTCGATTCCGCCCCCGGGCACCATAAAATCAAAGACTTAGCGGAAACTTTCGACGATACCAGCGAGCGGTCGTGTAATTCTTGTGTAATTGAGGCGAACTTTTCGGTTTCAGGTTGCTTACACCGTCTTTTAAAGCCGCCAACCCGGCCTTCCAGCCTGTCCATTGCCGACTCTAAGTGGCATCCCTCCATTGTGCGGTGCTGCGCCTAAGCTTTTTTTCGTTGCCTCTGTCAAGGTGGTTCAGCACGTAATCTTCAACATTGAGAAAATGCACAGGCGTTCTAAGCTGCTCGATTGCTTCATCCAATTGTAGTTTGTGAACGACTTTCTCGTTCGTATGCCCAGTTCTTGCGGAGCTCAGTTTATATGACAGAATTGGATCACTTGTCACGATTGACTGAAACTCGCCTACGGCAAAGAGACAGGTTTCCATGCCGCCAATTCCCTCAATATCCTTTGCTCTCATTACGATGATGTCTTGTGGGATATAATTGAAGGTACCATAATGCAGAGGCGGCAAGCCCCGACAAATGAAAAAGTGGTAATTAGCGGGTGCGGAGTTCGTGGCGCGAAAGTCAAAACTGAGTCTCTGACGCTGTCCCGACCGTATGCCATTTGCCCACGACGCTTGCCCTTCTTCAAATCCAAGACCTGCGAGTTGGTTGATTTGGTATGCGCGTCTGTGAAGGCAAAGCTTTAAAAACATCCAGCGGCTAATCGCTACCACGTCGTCATTCGTGGGAGCGCGATTTTTCAGATATATGGATACGAATGAGCGTTGCATGGCATCTTCGATAGCGCCGCCCCATTCGTTGTTGCAGCGTTGACACATTACCTTTGTAGTTTGTGATAGTGTGTCGCCAACATTTTGGAACACGCCGGCTCCGACATAACGTCGCCCTTTCTTATCAGCTAGCGTAACAAGGTGTTTGGGTCGCGCTGAGTGACGCTCTTTGGGTATTGGGTAGTGCTTTTGCCACCACCGACCCCAAAGGTGCTCTTTGGATCCTTTGCGATCATTGCAGAAGATGCACCTAGGCATGAGGGGGTGATCCCTGGACAATTGACGCAGTGTTTTCTAGCGTTGGTTTGGCTCATTGCTCAAGGCATGGGACCCGACTAGTTCGTTGATGCGGCTAAACGGAAGTAGAAAATACCGTGCCTTGAGGTGCTTAAATGGGCTGCATGGCGCATGGATTCGGCTCACTTATGCGGTGCACAGGCAAACTTTGCGTCTAAGTCACTGTTGAGAAACGAAATGGTGGGCGACCCTGGAATCGAACCAGGCGTGCGTCTCCGCGAGGGAGTTACAGTCCCCTGCCACACCTTGCGGCCTGTCGCCCACTGACGGGCTGATTACCTGCGGCCCCATGGTGCGTCAACAGCAAAAGTGCTGGATTCGCCTCATCCTCTTCACAGCCCGGTGCCGGTGCTATATCGCCCCACGCAAACCGGTGCAGATAGGAATGAAGATGAAAAAACCCAAATGGGTCATTGCCAAGGAGCAGGCCAAGCGTGTCGCGGCCAATGAGACGGTGTGGCTGTTTGGTCTGCACGCGGTCCGTGATGCGCTTGAGAACCCTGCGCGGGAGAAATTGCGTCTGGTGGTGACCCGCAATGCGCTGGAACGTCTGGGCGATGTGGTTGCCCAAAGCGGTCTGGAGCCTGAGATTTCCGATCCGCGCAAGTTTGCCGCGCCGCTGGACCCGCAATCGGTCCATCAGGGGGCGGCTCTGGAGGTCAAGCCTCTGAATTGGGGGTCTTTGGAGGATATCGCCCTTGGTGACGGAACAATGCCGCCGCGCCTTGTGCTGCTGGATCGCGTGACGGATCCGCATAATGTCGGGGCTATTTTGCGTTCGGCCGAGGTGTTCGGCGCGCGCGCTGTCATCGCTGTGCAGCGCCATGCCGCGCCAGAGACCGGCGCGCTCGCCAAGACGGCAAGTGGCGCGCTCGAGCGTCAGCCTTATCTGCGGGTGCGCAATCTGGCGGATACGATGACGGCGCTGAAGGATATGGGCTATCTTTTACTGGGTCTGGATGGTGAGGCCGACCAGACCATTGAAGCCGCCCTGGAGGGCCGACGCGACCGTGCCGTCGCACTTGTGCTGGGTGCTGAAGGGCCTGGATTGCGAGAAAAGACCCGCGAGACCTGTGATGCGCTGGTGCGTATTGACGCGGTTGGGGCGTTTGGGTCGCTCAACGTTTCAAATGCGGCGGCTGTCGCCCTATATGCAGCCAGAGGCTGACGAAAGACAGGGTTATGGCTGCCACGAAGATTGCGACATGTTGTTATTGCGGAACACGGGCGGCGCTGGTGCTGCGCGGCCGATCTCGTCATGAATTGGCGTGCAGCAATTGTGGTGCCCCGCTGCGGGCGATGAAAATGTTACGATCCGAGCCGGATCGGGTAACCGCGCCTGCGGCGACGCCCACCCGCCCGGACCATAGATCAGCGCCTGAAAAGGGCCATTATGCCCGCCCGGCGAAGTATCGAAAGCGCAAGAAAAGCAAGGGTTTGCTGCGCAAGGTCTTTGAGGAAATCTGGGATGAACTGGAAGACATTTTCGACTGAAACATGATTTCACTGTTGGTCACGCCTTGGCGAGGAGGCTTTGCAGGACACCATTCCGCCTACATTTGACGGTATGATCGACGCAACCCTCAACTGTCGGGACCTGTCAGATGCTTACCCGCCGGGCCGTCATAGGTTCATTTCTTGCTACGCCGTTTCTGGCGCCTCAACTGCTGGCCGAAACGCCTGTCGTCTTTTCCCAACATGGGTTGGCGCTTGGCGGGTCGGACCCCGTGGCCTATTTTCGCAAGGGCAAGGTTGTGGCCGGTCATGCCGGTCTGACAGTGATGTGGCGCGGTGCTGTCTGGTGTTTTGAAAGCCCGGCGAGCCGCGATGCGTTTGAGCGGAACCCCCGTGCCTTTGCCCCACAATATGGCGGCTATTGCGCCATGGCCCTGACTCAGGGTGTTCTGGCCCCTTCTGATCCAGAGGCGTGGGCAATCCACGAAGATCGCCTTTACCTCAACCACTCAATGGCGGCCCGAGAGCGGTGGCTGAGCGATCCGGCGACCCATATTCGTATGGCAGATCAAAACTGGTCGTCGGTCTTGAATGGCTGAGTTGACGACTGTTCACATTTGCCTGAACGCCCCTTCTTTCCAGCGATTTCTGTTCATATCTCAATTTTTGGAGATGTGCGTTGGAACGCGTGCATCTCAACTCACTGTCCCTCGTTCCACAACTTGCGCCCGGTCTTTTCCGGGCGCTTTTTTATTGGCTGATGATACGGTAGCGTTTGGTTTATGACGTATTCAGATAATTTCCTGCGCGCCATCCTGCGACGCACAAAGACCATTGCGGTGGTTGGTGTGTCAGCCAATCAGGTGCGGCCCAGCTATTACGTTGCCCGCTATCTGGGCCTCAAGGGCTTTCGCGTTATTCCGGTCAATCCCGGGCTGGCCGGGCAAACCCTGCTGGGTGAGACGGTTTATGCTGATGTGGCCGATGTGCCGGATGATGTGGATATGGTTGATATCTTTCGCAGATCAGAAGCCGTGCCACCGATTGTTTCAGCCGCATTGGCCCGTTGGCCGAATTTGCAGACTGTCTGGATGCAGATCGGGGTGGAGAATGCGGATGCTGCGACTGTGGCCGGGGCCCGTGGCGTGGATGTCGTGCAGAACCGATGCCCCAAGATTGAGTATCAGCGCCTGTTTGGTGAATTGCGCATGGGCGGGTTCAACACGGGCATCATTTCGTCGAAGTTGTAAGGGGCGCTGCCCCTCGGCCTGCGGCCTCACCCCGGAGTATTTTGGGAAGAAAGAAAGGTCCGGTTTCAGCGTGATGCTTTTTCCGCGATGCCAGACTGGCCCTGACGTTTTTCCAGTTCCGCCATGACGTCGTTCAGTGTCACGTCACGTGCGGTCAGCATGACCAGAAGGTGGTAGATTACATCGGCGGCTTCTGATGTCAGTCGTGCCTTGTCGCCCTTGACGGCTTCGATGATCGCCTCGATGGCCTCCTCCCCAAATTTTTCGGCGCATTTTTCCGGACCCTGGCTCAGCAGTCTGGCGGTCCAGCTGCTGTCTGGATCGGCCCCTTTGCGGGATGCGATCAGGGTGGCGAGGTCATCGAGCGTCATAGCCGTACCGGGATGTTGTGGGCGGCCATATGGGCCTTGGCCTCGCCGATTGTGTAGGTGCCAAAGTGGAAGATGGAGGCGGCGAGGACCGCAGATGCGCCGCCGAACTTCACGCCCTCAACCAGATGGTCCAATGTGCCGACTCCGCCGGATGCGATCACCGGAATATCAACGGCTTCTGAGATTGCTTTTGTTAGGAGGAGATTGAATCCGGACTTTGTTCCGTCCTTGTCCATTGAGGTGAGCAGTATTTCACCGGCACCATTCTTGGCTGCAAGTTGCGCGAACGCAACTGCGTCTATGCCCGTTTCACGCCGTCCACCATGCGTGTATATTTCCCACTTTCCGGGGCTGACGGAACGGGCATCGATAGCGCAGACGATGCATTGACTGCCAAAGCGCAGTGCGGCCTCTGTGATGACATTCGGATTCGCGACCGCGGCAGAGTTGAAACTGACTTTGTCCGCCCCAGCGAGCAAGAGCGCACGAACGTCATGATGTGTCCGAACGCCGCCGCCGACAGTCAGGGGCATGAAAATGGTTTCGGCCGTCCGCGTAACCAGATCGTACATTGTGTCGCGGTTTTCGTGGCTAGCCATGATGTCGAGGAAACACAGCTCATCCGCGCCCTCCAAATCATAGGCTCGCGCTGCTTCAACCGGGTCACCGGCGTCAACCAGCTGCGTGAAATTCACGCCTTTCACGACCCGGCCTTCGGCGACGTCCAGACAGGGGATGATCCGTGTTTTCAACATGCTGTGAGGTCTAGGCGGAATGGGGCGAAATGGGAAGAGGGTGGTGATAGGTGTCGGGAACTGGAAATGGGAGCACTTTATGAAAAACCTTTTTGCGACCGCCCTGATCGGGCTTTCGAGCACGGCCATTGCTGAGAACGTGGTCAAATCCTCACCCTTGTCGGTGGCAGAAACCATTGATGGGCTGGAGGCGGCCGTGACCGGGGCAGGGGCCACCGTGTTTGCCCGTGTCGATCATGCCGCCGGGGCCGAGAGTGTCGGCAAGTCGATCCCGGATGCGACGCTGCTGATCTTTGGCAATCCAGCGCTGGGCACCTTGGCGATGGAGGATGATCTGCGTGCAGGTCTGGTCCTGCCGCTGCGGGTGCTGGCCTATGAGGATGCTGACGGCAATACACAGATGACGTGGAGCCCGGCAGAGGATTTGTTTGCAGGGCTGGATATCGCGCCGGATGCTGAAGTCGTGGCCAAGGTGAATGGCGCGCTGAATGCGCTGACCGACAAGGCGATGAGCGCGAACTAGGCGCGCGCCACCCGCGCGAGCGCGTTGCGCGCGATGGCGATATGAAATGGCATGATGGCCGCAAGATAAAGCCGACCGCCGATATTGTGTGGTGACACCCAGGTGGCCAGGCTGACTTGGTCGTCATGCTGCAGGACCGAGACCCGGAAATCGAGATGTTTGTCGTTGAACCCGGCAATCAGCTCGGTTTCCGTTTCGCTTTCGACAGGAAAGATACCGATCTTGTCGGTCACCTGTGGCCCGTCATTGTCCAGCCCGAAAGGGGCTGTCATGATCCGGCGGATCAGCAGCAGAAACTGTGCCCAGCCGGGGAAATCGGTGATGACTTCGCCTGCTTGTCGTGGGTTCATATCAGAGGGGACGCTGTAGCAATCCAGAAAATCTCCCGGTACGCGCCTGGCGTGCAATTCGCTGACGTCGGGCAGATCGGTAGCGCGGACATCGGGCATGGCTAGTCCTTCAGCAGCTTCAGGGCTTCGGTCAGATCAATTGCCCCATCATAGAGCGCGCGGCCCGAAATCGCGCCGGATATGACGCGGGTATCTTTCAGGCCCGTCAGATCGTCCAGCGACGATACCCCGCCAGAGGCAATGACCGGGATTGTGACGGCGCGGGCGAGGGCTGCTGTGGCGTCGATATTGGGGCCTTTCATGGCGCCGTCCCGCAGGATGTCGGTATAGATGATGGCCGCGATCCCTACGTCCTCGAACGATTTGGCCAGATCGGTGACCATCACGTCGGTTTCCTCGGCCCAGCCGCGGGTTGCCACTTTGCCATTGCGGGCATCGAGGCCGACAGCGACCTGTCCGGGAAAGGTCTTGGCCGCTTCGCGGACCAGATCGGGGTTTTCGACGGCTACGGTGCCGAGGATCACGCGGGCGAGCCCCTTGTCCAGCCAGCGTTCAATCGTGGCCATATCGCGGATGCCGCCGCCAAGTTGGGCAGGCACGGGGCAGGCGGCCAGGATCGCCTCGACCGGGGCGGCATTGACCGGCTCACCGGCGAATGCGCCGTTCAGGTCCACCAGATGCAGCCAGTCGCAGCCTGCATCGGCAAAGGCACGGGCCTGCGCCGCCGGATCGTCGTTGAACACGGTAGTCTGATCCATATCCCCATGCACCAACCGCACCGCGTTGCCGTCTTTGAGGTCAATGGCGGGATAAAGGATCATGTTTAGGCCTTCTTCATCTGTCTGGGGTGTTTATGCATGCGGTCGGGGGGAATGCAACGCCGTCACTGCGACCTAACGTAAGACTTGATCGGTTGCGGGCCAAGCGCGCATGCTGACTGCAAAACCAATGGGGATACGACATATGAAGAAGATTTTGATGACAGCGATTGCGGCCATAAGCATCGCCGGGGCAGCCTTTGCTGATCCGCTGGAAGGCGTCTGGCAGACGTCGCGCGATGACAATGGCAATTTCGGACATATTCAGGTGGCCCCTTGTGGGCCTACGTTGTGCGGAACCCTCGTGCGGTCGTTTGATTCCTCCGGAAGCGAGGTTTCATCAGGCCTGACCGGGAGCACGATTATCTCGGAGACCGTTGCCCGTGGTGGTGGCGAGTACCGCGGCAAGGTGTATTCGCCGGATCGTGACAAGACCTACAATTCGCGTCTGCAACTGAGCGGGAACTCCCTCGCCGTGTCCGGTTGTGTGTTTGGTATCTGCCGGGACGGCGGCACCTGGACCCGCGTTCAGTAGCGGTTTGCACCGCGTGATTTGGGGCTCACCAGGTTTGGGTGGGCCTTTTCATTTGGACGCTCGTCAGCGCGCGCGGATGTCTATTTCTTGCGGCATCGCCAGAATGTCCGTTGGGTCGGTGGTGGCCCCCGCCGCAGCGAGCATGGCATGTATCTGCCCCCGATGGTGCGTTTGGTGATTGAACAACTGTATGACACAGATCGCCTTGGTCATTTGAACCCTTTCTGAACCGTCAAGCGGATACCAAGCGACGCGACCATGCAGGTCTGTATTGGTAAGGCGCGTTGCCCATTCTTCGATTTCTGCATCTCGCCTGCTGCGAAACTCTTTGAATTCGGCCCAGTCTGATGGGCTACTGAGCGAATGTGTGATCGTGTCCTGTGGGCGTTCATTGCCCTTGATGCGCTCAAGCATAAGGGCGTCGGCCCAATAGAGGTGGTTCAGGGTCGCTGCTATGGATTTGAAAAATGCGCCGCGATCCATCCAGCGTGCGGCATGGGTCAGTCCATCAGCTGCGGTGATGAGCGAGTTGTTTTGCCAGCTATTGTAGCGTGCAGACAGGCGGCAGTATTCGGCTGAAATCATCTTTCATGGCCTCAGAGTTGTGGGGAGATATGAGAGGGGCTGCGCCTTGCCTTGATACCGGCAAGCTGCACTATCCCGGACAAAGCAGATCGTTGTCGGGTGTCTTGATTGTAGATGCCTTTTCGGCGGCTGGTAAACCTTTTTGTTGATGGCTGCCCGTCCCCGAAACACTTTCGACCCAGATCGGCCGAAATACGGCGTTGGTTGACCTTGGCCCTGTAACCCATAGGTTCGGGCCAATCCAAAAATGAGGTGCACCGATGTCGGACCATATTGATACAGAAAAACTTGACCGTCTCGCTGAAGTTGCCGTTCGGATTGGTGTCAATCTGAAGCGCGGGCAGGATTTGATTATCACTGCGCCAGTGGATGCCTTGCCGTTGGTGCGTCGCATTGCCGTGCATGCCTACAAGGCCGGTGCCGGGCAGGTCTTGCCGTTTTTCACTGATGATGCGGTGACCCTCGCCCGGTTCGAACATGGTAATGATGCGAGTTTCGATCGTGCACCAGGTTGGTTTTTTGAAGGTCTCGGCCAGGCCTTCAAGGAAGGGGCGGCCCGAATGGCAATCACCGGAGAGGATCCGATGCTGCTGGCCGCCGCAGACCCTGACAAGGTGGCCCGCGTTAGCAAAGCAACTGCAATTGCCCGGAAACCGGCGATGGACCCGATTGTAGGGTTCGAGGTGAACTGGAACATCGTCGCCTATCCCACGCCGGGCTGGGCCGCGCAGGTCTATCCCGACCTGCCTGTCGAGGAAGCGCAGGGCAAGCTGATGGATGCCATCTATGCGGCGTCCCGGCTGGATGGGGATGATCCGGTCGCCAATTGGAAGGCCCATACGGCGCGGCTGAAAGAACGCGTCGATTGGCTTAACGCCCAGAGTTTCAACGCACTGCACTATACCGGCCCCGGCACAGACCTGCATCTGGGTCTGGCGGACGGCCATATCTGGAAAGGTGGTGCGTCGCCTGCGCTGAACGGGGTGGTGTGTCAGCCAAACATCCCCACCGAGGAGGTGTTCACCTGCCCCCATGCCTATAAGGTCGAGGGTACGGTCGCAGCCACCAAACCGCTGGCCTATCAGGGCAGTGTGATCGAAGATATCGCCGTCCGTTTTGAGGCGGGCCGGATTGTTGAGGCGACGGCCAGCAAGGGACAGGATGTGTTGCGCGAGCTGTTGAAGACCGATGACGGGGCCAGCCGCATTGGCGAGGTGGCACTGGTGCCGCATTCGAGCCCGATCAGCCAGTCGGGCACGTTGTTCTACAACACGCTCTTTGATGAAAACGCATCCTGCCATATCGCACTGGGCCAGTGTTATGCCGATACGATTGAGGGTGGATCGGTCCTGTCACCGGAAGAATTGAAACAGAAAGGTGGCAACCAAAGCATCATCCATGTGGATTGGATGATGGGATCGGATGCGGTGGATATTGATGGGATCACCAAAACTGGCGACCGGGTGCCGGTCATGCGCGGGGGTGAGTGGGCGTAAGCGGTGCTTGCGAAACCTTCACCTTTTGCACATATAGGAGCCAGCGGAACGGAGACGATGATGCGCGCACGAATCTACAAACCTGCCAAGACGGCCATGTCATCGGGCACAGCCAAAACCAAGCATTGGGTGCTGGAACATGTGGCCGAGACCGCGCGCGAGGTTGATCCGTTGATGGGCTGGACTTCATCCGCCGATACACAGGCGCAGGTCAAGCTGACATTTGACAGCAAGGAAGATGCGATTGATTACGCCCGCGAAAAGGGTATCGATTTCATCGTTCAGGAACCCAAGCCCCGCAAAGCCAATATTCGCCCCGGCGGGTATGGCGAGAACTTTGCCACCAACCGACGCGGCGCCTGGACACATTGAGCCACCCGGCAGCTGCCATTTCTGAGAGCCATTGATGTCTTTGCGCGCGCGCACCGCTGCTTTTGTTGAGCATCCCACGGTTGGCGGGCTGATCATTGGCGTCATTCTTTTCAACGCTGTCATTCTGGGGATGGAAACATCACCCGCAGTGATGGCGCGTGCCGGTCCGTTGATCCTTGCACTCGATACCGCCTGTCTGGCTTTTTTCGTGGTCGAGATTCTGTTGAAGCTGTTTGCCTATGGCGGTCGGTTTTTCCGCAGTGGCTGGAACCTCTTTGATCTGGCAATTGTGGGGATTTCACTTGTCCCTGCCTCTGCGGGTTTGTCGGTCTTGCGGGCGCTGCGGATTTTGCGGGTCTTGCGGCTTGTCTCAGTCGCGCCGCGCCTGCGCCGGGTGGTGGAGGGATTTGTCACCGCACTGCCGGGCATGGGATCGGTGTTCGTGCTGATGGCGATCATCTTCTATATCGGGGCGGTGATGGCGACCAAACTGTTCGGCCCGTCCTTTCCTGAATGGTTCGGCAGTCTGGGGCAATCCGCCTATACGCTGTTCCAGATCATGACGCTGGAAAGCTGGTCCATGGGCATCGTCCGCCCTGTTATGGAGGTTTACCCATACGCCTGGGGCTTCTTCGTCCCCTTTATCATGGTCACGACATTTGCTGTTGTGAACTTGCTGGTCGGTCTGATTGTGAACTCGATGCAGGACGCCCATGCCGAGGAAAGCAATGCCGCGACTGATGAATACCGCACAGAGATCATCGCCCGGCTGGAGGCCATCGAGAAAGCGTTGCAGAAAAAGTGAGCCTGGCCACTTGCAATGGGTTTGCCTCTCGCGCCATACCAGCGCCGAGCGGTCCCGTAGCTCAACTGGATAGAGCAGCTGACTTCTAATCAGCAGGCTGAGGGTTCGAGTCCTTCCGGGATCGCCAGTTTGAACTCGGTGGTAGCTGGCCATGTTCGACGTGATTCCCGGCGACCCGCTGTGAGTTGCTGTCAGTCATTTCGGCGCATTCATCTAAAAGTGTGTTCGATTTCAAGCAACACGCATGCCGTGTGTTCGTTAATTCGAAATGCAAGAAATCTTCAAAACAGCCCCGAATTTCACCCGATCGGGCAGCGATCATTAAGGTCCCATTAACTGCAACTGTTTCAGGTTTGTTAACCATGCAGTGTCGTAAGGCATTGTTATTTCGTTAACTTTTGGGAAGAGGTTGCGACGATGCTGGACTTTCACACGTCCCTGATGGACGTTGATACGAGGGATGTGGGGTTTGCTGATGCTCCGCATGATTTACCACCGCGCACAGGCGCAAAGCAGTTTCTGGATGTGGTGGTTGCGATCATCCTTCTGGTGCTGCTTGCCATTGTTGCGGCTGTGCTGATCATGCTTAATCCGTTTTTCAACCGCGGCCCCCTGTGGTTTGTGCAGGAGCGGATGGGCTATCGGTGCCAACCGTTTGCCGCGATCAAGTTTCGTACCATGACTGCCCCGCGCGGTCCGGATCGCGGCGCGTTTGACGCGCTTGAGACAGAGCGGATCACGATGCTGGGCCGTTTCATGCGCAAAATCCGGCTGGATGAGTTGCCCCAGATCATCAATGTCCTGCGCGGTGAGATGAGCCTGATTGGCCCGCGCCCTGATGCCTATGACCATGCCAGGGTCTATCTGACTGCCATACCCGGTTATCGTCGCCGCCATGATGTGCTGCCGGGCATCAGTGGTCTGGCCCAAACCGAAGTCGGCTATGTCGATGGACTGGAGGGTGTCCGGCGCAAGGTTGATGCTGATCTGCGCTATATCGCTTCCCGCAGTTTCCGGTTGGAGTTGTGGATCGTCTGGCGGACCATTGTCGTTGTGCTGACCCGCCGGGGGGCCTAGACCCGTGCGATGGCTCTGTCCGTCACATGAACCGTGCTGAGCCTGTCGGTGGTGCAGGCCGCCGTGGAATGACCGGCGTTTGAGCGTTGACATGGGTGCGGATATGACCATCGTCTGAGGGCTGTTGCGCAGCCTCGACCCAGCGCACGCTGCCCCAAGTGATTGGTAAGCATGGCCCGCTAGTTATCAGGTTCAACCCGAATTTGGAGAACCCGATGCCTGATCCCTTTGATTCCGACTATGTGAACCTGACCTCGCCTGCCGTGGCGCATTATGTGGTGATCCCATCGGACGGTGCCGACCTGCCGGTGCGTCCACGGGCCTTGTATGTCAACGGTGCCGGTACGGCTGTCTTGCAGGACAAGGATGGTGAAAGCGTCAGCTATGAGGTGACTGCCGGCGCTGTGCTGACCCTGCGCCCCACCCGCGTTCTGGCGACCGGCACGACCGCCCAGCTTGTGGCGTGGTATTGATCCATGCTGGGTCTGACGCTTTCCCCCGGGGCCGCGCGGGGCGGGCAAGGCGCGCAACCACAGCCGTTGGCAAGCTTTTTCGCGCTCGGGGCCGGTCAGCATGTTGCCCTTGCCCAAGGCCCCGATGACAACGTATCGGTCTGGACCGAGATCGGTCCGGGCCATGCCGCCTGGATGAGTTTGGATGCCAATAGTGTCGCGACACGTTGGTCATGGCGCGAAACACTGGTGGCCGAGTTGCGCAATATCTATCCCGTTGGCGATCTGACATTGTCATCAGGCTGGTCGCAGCTGCAATCGTCAGGGTCCGGTCTGGCCGGCAGCTATACCGGTAATCGCGCGATCAGCACGTCGTCATTGACGGCGACCGCATCGGTGACCGTGGACCGTGCAGCGCCTTATGATGTCTGGATCCATTACACGGGCCGTACCAATGGCGGCTATGCCCGGGTGGATATTGACGGTGCCCAGACCCTTGTGACCGAGATTGATGATCCCGCAGCCTTGGGCTTTAAGGCATTTCCCACCTATGCGTCTGTCGATTTGCAGCGCCGCCAGTCGGTCAAGATTGCCACTGGTCTGACCGGCGCCCATGAGATCACGATCAGCAATGGGGGTGCGGCCACCCCCGGCGGCAATGCGATCCTGATCGAAGCTGTGGCGATTTCCGCCAGCCTTGCCGACCCGCGTATTCTGCCACCGATCTGGCAGCCCGGTACGGCCTATGAGATGGGGGACGAGGTGCAGTTGGGTGGCCTTTATTATTCGGCGCGGGGCAATGGTGTCAGCGGGACAACTGGCCCGACCCATACCGGTGGCATCGCCTCTGACGGGGCGCTGGACTGGCGCGTAGACAATCGTCCGACCTATCCGAAATTTGTGGCGATCGACTATGCGTCAGAGCGCGAATATGCCGCCCGGGTCAATGTGGGCGGGTCCGCAACCGAGATTGGTGGCCAGACCCATGGGAACGAGGCCCTGCAAAGCCGCACGATCACACTGGATGACGCGTCATGGGTGCCGCAGGCGACGGGCAATGGCCTGAGCGTGGGCAGCGCGGTTGCCATCGTCGAAACGACAGAGTGGCAGACCGACACCGGCGCTCCGTTGGCCGATTGTATCCTCAACCGCACGGTCACACCCGGTGCGGTGTTTCACAGCGTCGATGTGGTTGGCACGGGGGCCACGGCCACGTTCGAATGGCTCTATGCCGGTATGCTGCCCATGGTGGCCTGGGATGGCGAAAGCCGCAGCGTCGTTGCGCAGACGGTTGAGGTTGCGGGCAGTGTTCCGGTTGTGCTGTCCGATTACGAAGGGGTCAATCCACCCAATGTCGACTTTGCCGGTGCAGACCGCATCGGCATGACGGCTGATGTTGATGGCGGCACCCTGCGCTATGGGCATGAGGCTGGTGCGCTGGCGGTGCCCGGCAATATCGTCAGCCAGTTCGATGCGTTTCTGCGGCCAAATCTGAACGCGACAGTATCTGGTGGCGGTCTGGACTGGCAGGCCAAGGCCTATATCACCGGTGATGCGGGTGGCGGATTGACGATTGGCACTGGCGACAGCTTAGGCTTTTTCAGCCGTCATGTGATGCGGGTTGACCAACCCGCGTCCTGACGAACCACAGTATTGAGCCGCCCGGGATGATCGGGCGGCTCTTACCGTGCATACACTTCAGTTCTGATAATGGAGTTGCCCGTGGGCTGCCATGGGCACCGCACCGTAGCGCCGCATGCGCCGGATATCGACCTGACCCAGCACCATACCGGTGATCGGCGCACGTATTTCTGCGAGGGCCCGTTGCCCTGCCAGAACAAGGCGCTTGTCCGTATTTTCCCAACGCACCGCATAAAGCACCGCATCCGCATGCTGCGCTAGCAGCCGCGTGTCGGGTACTGGTAGCACCGGTGGGGCGTCAATGATGATGAAATCATAGCGTTCCCGCACCTGATCTATGAAAGCGGCAAAACCGGGCCCGGCAAACAGGTCGGCCGGGTTATGTCGCATCGTCTGGCCGGGCAAGACGTCGGCAGGCAAGCGCGGGTCGCGGGCGATGGCGTCCTCCAGCAGGATTTCCCCCATAACAACCTGCCCCAGATCGCCTCCCTGACATTGCAGATGGGTGCCAAAGCTGGGTTGCCGCATATCCGCCTCGACCAGCAGGACGGATTTCCCGAGGCTGACGAGGTTATGGGCGAGGGCGATGGATTGGGTGGTTTTGCCTTCGCCCGGCACGCTGGAGGTCGACAGGACGACCTGCGGCACCTTACCCGGATCAGCCAGCAACAGCGATGTGCGCAGGTTGCGCATGGCCTCGGCCAGGGTGGATGTGGGTTTGGCGTTCAGGTAATCCAGCAAGGCCGCGGGTTTACGCAGTTTGACGCGCGGGATCTGCGCCAGAACCGGCACATCCGTGGCATCGGCCAATCCGTCTGCGCCGCTGAACCCTTTGCGCATCGCCTGCCGTCCCAGAACCAACGACACCCCAAGCGCCATGCCAAGCATCGCCGCGATCAGCAGGATCAACATTTTGCGCGGCGCGACGTATTTGCCGGGGGCGGCAAAGGCCAGAATGCGGCTATCGGCCTGGCCGAGACCGCGTTGCACATTCGTATGTTGCAGCCGCGCCAGAAACGCCTCGTAAAGCACGCGTGTTGCCTCGGCCTCACGGCGCAATTGCTGCAGCCGTACCATGGTTGCGGACTGCGCGGCCAACTGGCTGTTGACGCCGGACTGAAAGGTTTCCAGCGCCGCTGCCTGATCGGTGTAATGCCGGATATCGGCCAGCACACGTTGGCGCGCGGGCTGGCTGGCCGGGGTGACGGCTGCGTCGAAACTGGTCAGCTTGACCTCGGCCTCTTGCAAGGCGCGCCGGATATCCAGCAGACGTTCCTGTGCTTCGATGGATTGGCGGCTGAGCGTGTCGAGCGTGGCTGCATCACTGGCCCGGTTGGCCATGATGATATCGTTGACGGCGGTTTCCTTGGCTTCCAGTTCCAGTTGCAGCGCGTAGACCCGATCGGACAGCCAATTGAATGCGGTTTCGGTTGCCGCCTGCTTTGCGGCCACCTGGTCGGCCAGATAAAGCCGGGCGAGCGTGTCAGCGATCCGGGCGGACATGTCAGCGTCGCCTGTCGTGACCGTGATCCGGAAAACATAGGTGTCGCGCAGCTTGTCCACCGACAGGGCAGCGGCAAGGTTATCAACCGTCTTGTCCAGAATGGCGGCGTCATCAGGCGGTGCCGCGACCGTACCGCTCAGCAGGTTGCGCGCCCGTGTGCGTATGCCCGTTACGGACCATGGCGCGACGGGGGTCAGATACCGGTTAAAGGCGGGATCGGTTGTCAGATCCAGTTCATGCACCATGCGTTCCAGCAGGTGGCGCGATCGCAAGACGGCGACCTCCGTATTCAGGCTGCTTTGGTCGGTCGGGGGATTGGCAAGGGTCTGATCCAGGTCCAGACCGGGCGAAAATGTTGTCTCGATCTTAAGGGTTGTGACGGCCGCGAACCGTGGTTGGGCGATAGCAAAAGCATAGTAAGCCGCGGCCAGAAGGGCGAGGATCGTGCAGCCCGCGATCAGGCTTTTGCCATACCAGAGCGACCGCAAAAGCCCCATGATATCAAGAGGTTCGATGCGCTCAATCTCGATCGCGGACAGGTTTGGTACCTTCAGGGTCTTGTCGTCGACCAGTTTTGCCATGGGTGGTGCTGCCTTCGTTACGTCGACCTCAATCCACCACAGAGGGGTTAACCTTAAATTAATCACAATGAATGACGACTGAAGCGATCCGGCACGTGGTTAACAGCGCGCCATCCAGAGCTTCGAGGGTCATGACCGCATCGGTTTTCAAAGGATTGACGAAAGGAAGCGCGGCCCCGGCGATGCTGCTGCGCGCCGGTATCGTTGCGGTCAATTTCGCCGTCATGCTGGGGCTGGCCGCGCTGCTTGGGCTTGCAGATTTTGGCCGTCTGGCGGTGATCTGGGGGCTGGCGCTGGTGTTCTCCAGCATCATCGCCGCTGGTGCCCCGCTTTTGCTGTTGCAGGCCCTGTCCGACGGTGGACGGTTGACGGGCCGGGCGCTGGCGCAGCACGTGATCGTCTATCCGCTGGTGCTGGTGGCGATCGGCTTGATCGCGCTGCCTGCCCTGTTTGCGACGCTGCCATGGGTGCCGATTTTTGTGGCTGCTTTCGGCATTCATCTGGTCAGTTGTTTGGCCAGCATCATGCGCGCGCTTGGCTCGGTCCATGTGTCGATGGCGTTGCGTGATGCGGGGCCGCAGCTGGCCCTTGGGATGGGCGCGATACTGGCAATGGGCCACAGCAATGTACTTGAGATCACCGCTGTCGTTCTGGCTGTTGTTGCTGGTCTGGCTGCCATCTGGTGTTGGCGGCAGCCCGCATGGCCGACCATCATCCATCGGTCGGGCCGTGCCGCGCGGATGCCGTTTGGCCTGTGGGGCACATCGGTTTTGGGTATGGCGCTGGCGCAGGTCGATATCATCATCGGCGGCGCGTTTCTGACCGATGGGCAAACCGGGCTTTATGCGTTGCTGCGCCGGATCACCAATCTGGTGGCCTTGCCGGTCAGCGTGGCAACATGGGTCACATCGGTTCCCGTCGCAGCGGCCCATGGCAAAGGTGACCGGGCCCGCCTGGCGCACGCCAGCGCCAATGGCAGCCGGATCGCGCTTATCCCTGGGTTGGTCTTATGTGCGGTGGCGTTGGCCGGTTTGGCGACTACGCAACTCCCCGGTTTGCGGGTATGGGGGGCAGAGGGCGATCTGGTATTCCTGATCCTGCTGGCAGGGGCATTGGTGCAGGTCGGTTTTGCCGCGACCTTCACCGTCGCAACCTTATGCGGGCTGGCCCATTTCGCCGCTATCGCCCGGCTGGGCAGCATCATCGCCTATCTGGGGCTGGTTGGGCTGATACCGGTCTTCAGTCCTGTCACAAACGCGGCCGCCTACGCGATGGCCATGGCGCTGGGCAGTGTCGGCTTGTGGGTCATCGTCCTACGCCGCCTCGGTATCGACACATCCTTTTTCGCCTTGATCACCGCCCGCACCGCAAGTTGGAGGCCGTCGTGATCATACTTCTGGCCCTTCTTTGCACGGCAGTCCCTTTCATGTTGGGGCAACGTTACGGGCTGGTGCGGCTGGTATCGCCGATGCATCTGGTGGCATATTTCTGCTTTTTCGGCTTTCTGCTCAAGGTGGTGGTTTACGCGGCAAGACCTGAACTGGCATTCTATCGGCGCTTTGTCGAAAACCCGTGGGGGGATCAATTGGGCGCCATCTATCTGGCGCTGTTCATATTGCTGCTTTGTGCGGGCTACCGGGTTGCCTGCCGGGCAAGCCGCCGGGCGGATATGATTGTCGCGGCGCGGCTGGTATCCGCCGGGATCACACGCAAGGGCAGTCTGTTTGTTGTGGCGCTGGGGGTGGCGTTGGCGACGATC
Organism: Yoonia sp. R2-816; assembly: GCF_046762905.1. NCBI lineage: Bacteria > Pseudomonadati > Pseudomonadota > Alphaproteobacteria > Rhodobacterales > Paracoccaceae > Yoonia > Yoonia sp. R2-816. The sequence goes on from NZ_JBKQXN010000311.1 coordinate 182,413, forward strand.
ATCGTGATTCTGCGGGCACGCGGTGCGACAGGGCTGGACCTTGCCTTGCTGACATCGCTGAACACCGCCAAGCAGATCAATGTCGATGCCAACGGGATCGGCGCGACGCTGGCCGGGATCAAGACCTTTTTCATCATCCCGAAATTCGCCTTTGTCCTGCTTTTGGCCAGTGCGATAGCCACCGGGCAGCGCCGGGTGATGCTGCAGGCGGGGTTGTTGGGGCTCTTGCTGATCGTGATCGCCCTGATTTCGGGTGACCGTTTTGAACTGGTTGAACTGTCGGTCTTTGCGCTGGTCGTGTATATGATGCTGGGTGGCCGGTTGAACCTGCGGCTTCTTGCGTTCGGCGCGCTTGCCTTGGTCCTGCTGGGCGGTGTGTCGGCCTATATGACCCAATTGCGGCTGGGGGGCGGGCCGGTTTGGGCGGCGCTGGCCGACCAGGTTGTTGGCTCAACCTATTTTCTGGACATCAATGCGGCCATCATGGTCACCGACCGGGTCACGCCGCCCGATCTGCTGCTTGGCCAAAGCTATACCTGGTGGTCATTCGGCTGGGTGCCGCGCGGCATCTGGCCGGACAAGCCTGCCATCGACCTTGGCGTGTTTTTCAAGCGCGACATCATGGGCGTGCATACCGGCGGCGCATTCAACGTCACTGGCCCGGGCGAGGCGTTTATCAATTTCGGCTGGGCTGGTATTGGCATCGGGTTCGTACTGGGCTGGGCCTATCGCAAGGGCGAGGTGGCGTTGCTGTCGGTCCGTGGCACGTTCCGGCATGGGACCTGCCTGCTTTATCCGATCCTGTTCTATCCCTTCGTGCAGGCCACCCTGCAATCATCTTTCAGCGCCTTCATCGTGGGGGCAGCGGCGCAGTTTGTGCTGCTGGCTGTGATGATCTGGGTCTTTGTGGCCCGCTACAGCCTTTGGATACCGTCCCACACCAGAAACCGGAGCCTGCTTCATGTTGCCTAACCTCTTGTTGAAAAATCTTTATTGGGCATTGCGCATCTGCGGTGCCATCTGTCGCCGGGTCGGCATGATGGGGGCGACCCGGCTGCATCAGGCGACGCTCGCCTCGGTCGGGCCGGGGTCGCGGTTTCAGGCGGGCGTGCGTTTTGCGCAGCCCCGCACCGTCAGTATCGGGGATGAGTGTTATTTCTGGCGCGGTTGCAATGCCTCGGCCGAGGTGGCGGATGCACCGCTGATCATCGGCGACCGGGTACAGGTCAACAAAGATGTGCATCTGGACACGACCGGGGGGCTGACCCTGGGCAGCAGGGTTCTGATTTCGGAAGGGGCGGTGATCTATACCCATGATCACGGGCTTGATCCGCGTGCGGCCCCGCAGATGATGCCCAAGACTATTGCTGACGATGCCTGGATCGGCATGCGCGCAATCATCATGCCGCAATGCCGCCGGATCGGACGTGGTGCGGTGATCGGGGCGGGGGCAATTGTAGTCCATGATGTGCCGCCGGGGGCCATTGTCGCAGGCAATCCGGCGCGGGTCATCGGCCAAAAACCACTTTTGGCAGAGGTGGCGGCATGAAGATCCTGCATGTTGTGCCCTCGTTCTATCCGGCGATCAAATGGGGCGGGCCGATCCGGTCGACCAAGGCGATTTGCGATGGTGTGGCGGGTTTGCCTGATATGTCAGTGCGGGTGCTGACAACCGATGCGGCGAGCCCGGACCGGGGTGATCGAGCCGGTCCGGCCGCTCTGCCCTATCCGGTGCATTACGCCCGCAGGCGGGCCGGACATGCGATTGCGCCGGGCCTGCTTGCGCGCCTGCCGGGTGCTGTCGCCTGGGCGGATGTGGTGCATCTGACCGCCACCTACAGTTTCCCGACCTTGCCGACCTTGGCACTGGCCCGCGCCATGGGCCGCCCAGTCGTCTGGTCGCCCCGCGGTGCGCTGCAGGCCACTGCAGACTGGGCCGACGCCCCGCGCAAACGCGCCAAGCATTTGTTCGAACGGGCCGCGCAGGTCCTGCGCCCGCGCGACACGGTTCTGCATGTCACCTCAACTGCCGAGGCGGCGCAGAGCGTCGCGCGCCTGCCCGGCATCACAACGGCTCTTGTCCCCAACGCGGTGGATATCCCCGCGCTGAACTTGCGCCCGATGCCGCCGGACACCCGCTTGCGGCTGCTTTATTTGGGCCGGCTTCATCCCAAGAAGGGGCTTGATCTGCTGTTTGACACTATGGCGAAACTGCCCAGGGATGTGGTGCTGGATGTCTATGGCACCGGCGCGCCCGACTATACCGCCACGTTGCACAGACGCGCTGCGCAATCGGGGGGGCGCATCACCTTGCATGGCCATGTCGAAGGGGCGGCCAAGGCCCGCGCATTTGCGGCCGCAGATATCTTTGTCCTGCCCAGCCATTCCGAGAACTTCGGGATCGCCGTGGCCGAGGCGCTGGCCCATGCGCTGCCAGTCATCACCACGACAGGCACGCCATGGCAGGATCTGGATCATCAGGGTTGCGGGCGATGCATTGACCTTCATCGTGCTGATCTGGCAGCGGAAATCATGGATCTGGCAGGCGCGGACCTGCGCCGCATGGGGGTGACCGGGCGCGACTGGATGCGCCGCGATTTCTCAACAGATGCGATGGTTAGTGCGTTTGCTAAGCTTTATCGCGACCTTACCGCCCATCCACAAGACCCGGTGCTGGCATGACCGCGCGCGTGGATGTCAGCGCCAATCGGGCGCGGCGCGAGTGGGGCCACCGCGCCCAAATCGCCCGCATCCTCTGGGGCTTGTGCTATCCGCTGTTCCGGCTTAGCCCGCGACCGTTCTGGGCCTGGCGAGTCTGGTTGTTACGCTGTTTTGGGGCGGAGATCGGCAGAGGCGTCCATATCCACCCGACCGTCCGGATCACGATCCCCTGGCATCTGCGCGTTGATGATCAGGCCGCGGTAGGCGACCAAGTGATCCTTTACGCGCTGGGGCATATCCATATCGGCGCGCGCGCCACCGTGTCCCAGAACGCGCATCTTTGCGCGGGCAGCCATGACCTGTCGGACCCGGCACGCGCCTTGGTCCGTTCCCCGATCAGCATAGGCGCAGATGCGTGGGTCTGTGCAGATGCCTTTGTCGGTCCCGGTGTGCGGATCGGGGCAGGGGCGGTACTGGGGGCACGGGCTGTGGCGATGAAGGACCTGCCAGCCGGTCAAACCGGGGTGGGCAATCCGATGCAGATCAAGGAGCGATCATGACCGATATCACCGTCATCATCCTCACCCGGGACGAGGCGCGCCATATCACCCGCGCCATCGCTTCGGTGCGGGGATTTGCGCAGCGGGTGCTGGTGGTGGATAGCGGGTCAACAGATGACACCGTGACGCTGGCGCATGGGGCAGGGGCCGAAGTTCTGCAGCATCCCTGGACCACCCATGCGGCCCAATTCAACTGGGCGCTGGATCAGATCGCGGATGATCCGGGCTGGGTGCTGCGGCTTGATGCGGATGAATATGTGACAGCCGATGTGGCCGCGCAGATCACCGCAGGCCTGCCCGATGTGACAGGCCTTTATGTGAACCGGCGCATTCACTTCATGGGCCAGCCTGTGCGCCATGGTGGCGTCTTTCCCGTCCCCATCCTGCGGCTGTTTCGCAATGGATCTGGCCGGTGCGAGGATCGCTGGATGGATGAACATATCGTCGTCGACGGACCGACCGCGCGGCTGAAAGGCGAAATCGTCGATGACAATCACAAACCGCTGGATTGGTGGATTGCCAAGCATAACGGCTATGCCAGTCGTGAAGTGGTGGATATCCTGAACCGGGAATATGGATTGATCGCTGGAACCCGGCAACGGGGGGCAAAACGCTGGATCAAGGATCATCTTTATGGTCGGCTGCCGGGCGGGGCGCGGGCCGGGGTCTATTTCGCCTACCGGTATTTTTTGCGGCTTGGTATGCTGGATGGGCCGCAGGCGCGGGCCTTTCATGTGCTGCAGGGGTTCTGGTACCGGTATCTGGTTGATGCCAAGCTGGGTGAAGTGCGCCGCCATATGGCTGATACGGGGGCGGCCCCGCGTGATGCAATCCGGGAAGTTCTTGGGATCGACATCGCTCCGACGCCGGTCATCCCTGCAAAGGCGGCTGCATGAAAATCTCGGTCGTGACAGCGGTGATGAATGGGGGCGATGCCTTGCCGCGTGCGCTGGACAGCCTGAAGTCCCAGACTCACCCGGATATCGAACATGTGGTGCAGGATGGCGGTTCGACGGACGGCACGCTGGACTACTTGCGGGCCAACGGACACCGGAACATGGCGCTGCTATCAACCCCCGACACCGGGATCTATGACGCAATCAACAAAGGTATTTCGCGTGCCACGGGTGACGTGGTCGGACTGCTGCATGCCGATGACTATCTGGCCGCACCCGACGTGCTGGCGCGTGTGGCAGAGGCGATGAAAAACCCGGATATCGACGGGGTCTATGGTGATCTGGAATATGTGGCCCGGGCCGACCACAGGCAGGTGATCCGCTATTGGAAGGCGGGCGAATATGCAGTGGCGCGGCTCAGGCGCGGCTGGATGCCACCGCACCCAACGCTTTACCTGCGCCGCACGGTGTTCGAACGGGCCGGGCTTTACGATACCAGCTACCGGATTTCGGGCGACTATGACGGGATGCTGCGGTGGTTGACGACCGGGCAGATCAGACTGGGATATATCCCTCATGTCATGGTCCGCATGCAGATCGGCGGGGCCAGCAACAAATCATTCGCCCAGATGCTGCGCAAAAGCCGCGAGGATTACCGCGCGATCCGGCGTCACAAGGTCGGCGGTATGGGCACGCTGCTGGCCAAGAACCTGTCCAAGCTGCCGCAATTCGGGGCGCGCCCGCCTCACGTATAGAAATACCGGGTGAAGTGGTAAAAGATCGGGGCGGCAAAGATCACGCTGTCCAGTTGGTCAACAAACCCGCCCTGACCGGGGATCAGATGCGACCAGTCCTTGACGCCACGCTCGCGCTTGATCGCGGCAAAGACAAGGCTGCCCAGCATGCCCACCAGTGAGGCGACACCAGCCATCGCCATGGCCCCGAACAGGCCAAAGGGCGTGATCCAGTTCAGCAATCCACCGATCAGCATCGCGCTGACCACACCGCAGGCGACCCCTTCCCAGGTCTTGGGGGACAGACCCGGGGCAATGCGGGTCTTACCGATGCGGCGGCCAAAGAAATACTCCAGCAAATCGCCCAACTGCACAACCATGACCAGAAAGGCGATCATCAGCACCGCCCGGTCTTGATAGCCGTCAATATCCAGCGTCATCAACGCAGGCACATGGCTGACGCAAAAGACTGCAATCATCAGACCCCATTGCGTTTCGGCAACGCGGGCCAAGAACCTTTCAGAGTTACCGCGCAAGGCCGACACAATTGGCAGTAGCAGGAACGCATAAACCGGGATGAAAACGGTATAAAGCCCGTCCCAGCCAAAGCCGACAAAGATGTACTGCAAGGGCAGCACCACAAAGAACCCCAGCGCGAGCGAGATATGATCCGCCTGCGCCTTTGTTGTCAGGGTCAGGAACTCGCGCAGGGCGGCGAAAGACGTCAAGGCAAACAGCAACATCACACCGTGACGGCCCAGAAGCAGGGCAATCCCGACAAAGGCGACCATGCCCCACCAGCTTTGCACGCGGGTCATGTAGGTATCCAGCACGGGGTTGTTGAAACCCGGTTCTTCGCGGGCGCGTAAAACCTCGCCCACAAAGGTCAGGGCAAACAGGATGCCGAAACTTCCGAACGCCAGCAGCAGGATATCACTTGTGGTTTCGTTCATGACCGATCCTCCGGTGCCAGGGCGGCGAGCGCGTCGGACGCGCGTTTGAGGAAATCATCCTTGCTTTCGCCCTCCTGCACATGGATCGGCGCGCCGAAGGTTACGGTGCAGATCAGGGGCAGGGGGATCACCTCGCCCTTGGGCATGATCGTGTTCAGGTTGGCAACCCATGTGGGCACCAGATCGACATGCGGCCGTGCGACGCCCATGTTGTAAAGGCCCGCCTTGAAGGGCAGCAGCAGATCATCGGTCATGTTCCGGTTGCCCTCGGGAAAGATGATCAGGGATGATCCTTCGTCAAGGGCGGCGATGATCTTGTCCATCGGCTTGTCCTTGACCTCGGGCCGCCGGTCGACCAGCACGCAGTTGAATACCTCTGGGCCGACAAAGGCACGGATCTTGTTTTTCAGCCAGTAGTCGGCGGCAGCCACGGGCCGCACGGTCCGCCGCATGGCAGGTGGCAGGCAAGCCCAGATCATGGGCATATCGCCGTTACTCGTGTGGTTGGCAAAATAGACCCGCTGTTTCGGAACCGGTTCGATCCCCTGCCAGTCTGCACGGACAGCCGTGATCGCGCGGGCAAAGATGCGGATGGACTGGCCAACGATACGGGCGGCAAACTGGCGAAGATACTTCATGGGATCAACTTTGACGAAGCGAGCGGTGTTTGAAAAGAGAGAACCCCACCCGTGACGATCACGGGCAGGGTTCGGGGGAGGGACCTGTTTAGGCTTTGTCGTCGCCAATATAGTCCGACAGCAGCTTTTCGTTCTTGGCGTCCTCGATCCGCTGGATGCGGTCCTCGGACATCTTGTCGTCGAAGCGGTATTTGACAAAGTTGACCAGAGCCAGCGTCAGCATCAGAACGGCCATGCCCCAAAAGCCCTTGGTTGACAGTGGCACTTCCGTCGACAGCCAGAGAGAGATACCGAGCATTCCGTAAGCCACGGCGACACCTGCGCCATTGACGAACATGATCAGTGAGTTGTCGGATTTCGTTACAGCCATTTTTCTATTCCTTTGAATGCGTATTGTCTTGGTTTGTGGGGTTACTTCTTGCTGGCCTTCAGGCGGGCCAGAACATCGTCAGCGGTGGACCGGGTTGCAGCGCCAAAGCCAGCATCGGCCATCCGATCAGTCAGCGTGTCATTGTTCAGGTCGCGGTTGATATCGGCCAGAATTTCGCTGCGCTCGAACGGGTCATCCTTGCCCAACACTCGGGAAATCAGCTCTTCGGCCTCTTCCACGCTGCCCGATGTGACGCCAGTGCGCGACATCTGCATCTGGATATTCTGTTCGCGGCGCACGGCCCGGGCCTGAATAGCACCCTGTTTGAGGTCGATGATCCGGCGGTGACCGCTTTCGATGGATGACCGCAGGCGCATCACCTTCTGGTCCAGACGGTCCAGCGTTTCGGTCCGCACGGTCAGTTCGTTTTCCATCGACGCGATGGCACGGGCAGCCTCGGCGGCCATATCCTCGCGGTCATTGTCCAGCGCTTCCTTGGCGCGCTTGGTCAGATCGGTGATCCGCGATTTCAACGCACTGTGCTGCTTCTGCTCAGACCGCTGGCGCTGGATCAGGCTGGCCAGTGTGGCCTTGGCGGCACGCAGGCTGTTTTCGCTTTCGCGGATTTTCTGGTCAATCAGTTCAATCGCAAAGGCGTCGCGCACGCGGTCTTCGGCCCGTGCATTCTGCCCATGGATCAGGGTGGCGAGTGTCTTGAACATTGGTGTCTCTCCGTTTCACTTCAGTGTGTGAACACTGTTCATGAAATAGAGATAGCAATTAGTGACCTACCGATCAAGAGAAAAAATGAACAACGTTCAAATTATTTTCGAGAGGCCGTCAACTGCCTTAAAACAAGGGCGATCATGCGGTCTATATCGTGGGAGGGCACGCCAGCGCTGGCCTCATCCAGCCCCAAAAGCACGATTCCATGCACCGATGAGAACAGCGCCCGGGTCAAAAGCGCATGTTCCTGAGAATCGCGATCCGGAAAAATCACCGCCAGCGGGTCTGAGATATAGGTAAAGAGCCGCCCCATTTCTTCCAGATACCAGTCGGGCGCCGCTTCGCCCGGGGCGCGTTCCACATCAAACAACGCCCGCCAGCTTTGGTGGTTTTCCGCAGCAAAGCGATGATAGGCCTGCGCCATGACCACCAGTTGTTCCACCGGGTCCTGCGGGGCATCGGCCAGGGCTTCGGCGACATCCGCGCCCAAGCGGTGGAACGTCCGGGCGTTTACAGTCAGCACCAGATCGGTCAGATCGCCAAAGACGTTATAGATGGCACCAACAGCACATCCCGCCTCAGACGCCAGATCGCGGGCGCGCAAAGCGCCCAGCCCGTGGTCCGCAATCGTCCGCTCTGCAATCAAAACCAAATTCTCACGCAACGCCGCGCGCCGCTCTGCCACTTTACCTGCCATGTCACCCTCAGTTGAACGTAGTTCAGTTATAGGAGAGGATTTTCAAGATGGGAAGAGTGGCGTAGATGGCGGCTTCGCGGACAATCTGGACTTGAGTTCTGATCTCGATAGACTGATGTTAGCGAGATGTCTCTCAATCAACTCTATAAGTCTGCTTGTATTGTTTCGCTCCTAATCAGCGCCTTTCCAGCCAATGTGCACTCAGAGCCAACAGGTTTTTTCCCGTCTGTTCGAATTCATGAAGACGATGGAGTTCTAGGTGAGTATGAACTGCGCGTGGTTGGCTGCTCTTTCGAAATATCAAGGTACACCCCGTCGCGGGCGGCACCTCGCTGGATTCTCAAGACGCTCTTTGATCTCTCGTATTATGACACGAGCTTAAGTCGTGTGAACGCTCCTTATCCAGATAGTCGACTCTCATCTCGACACACCGTTGTCTGGTTCGCTGATGTTATATCTGACGCTGATCTTGAACATGTGAACATCCCTTTACGGGATGCTCGTCTATCTCTCGCCGAGCGTCGAAATATTGATACGGTCGCAGCACGAGAAAAACAGGCTCGGTTAGGAGAGTTGCTCGCTGAGATCGAAGCCGGAAACTTTGGCGCATTTGCGGGCGAAAATCATACAGTATCTTACAATGTGCAGGGGGAAGACCTTGAACTAGTTGGTGTTTGGGTTCCCAGAGCATTTCACCTCCCCGTCGAACGCGAAGATGCGCGGCAACTCATTAGTGAAATGAATACCTATCGGTTGGAGCACTGCCTTGAACGCTGAGTGACTTGAGTCGTTAAGGGCTCAAACCAGACGTTAAACCCGTCGCGCTCAACGTGTGCAAGTGTCCTTTTTCATTACTCCATCTTCACCGGCGCACCACCCGCAAAACTGTTCACCTCGGAATAACTGATCGGCTCTTCCTGCATCTGCAAGTGCAGCCCGTCTCCTTCATAGGGATGCGCGCGGGCCAGATCCTCATCGAAATCAATCCCCAGCCCCGGAGCGGTCGGCACCGGGATATAGCCATCCTCGACCGTGATTGATCCCTTGATCAGGTCGTGATGAAACGGCGTCTCGATCGTTTCGGCCATCAGGATATTCGGGATCGACGCGGCCAGTTGCACATTCGCCGCCCATTCCACCGGCCCGGCATAAAGATGCGGCGCCATTTGGGCGTTGTGGACTTCAGCCAACGCCGCAATCTTCTTGGTTTCCCAGATACCGCCAGCCCGTCCAAGCGCCGGCTGCAGGATCGTGGCCGCGCCCTGCCGCAGGATTTCGGCAAATTCCGCCTTGGTCGTCAGCCGCTCGCCGGTGGCCACGGGGATACGTACCGCCGCGGCCACCTTGGCCATCTCGGCCACATTGTCTGGCGGGATCGGTTCTTCGTACCAAAGCGGGCTGTAGGGCTCTAACGCCTGACCCATGCGGATCGCCCCCGCGGTGCTGAACTGCCCATGCGTGCCGAAAAGCAGATCGGCGCGGTCGCCAACCGCCTCACGGATCGCCTTGCAGAACGCCACCGACAGGGAGATATCATGCATCGACGGCATATGCCCGCCGCGGATGGTGTAGGGGCCTGCCGGATCGAATTTGACAGCCGTATAGCCCTTTTCGACCATATCCACTGCGACCTCGGCGGCCATATCGGGACTGGCCCAGAAGGCGGGCAGGGGGTGCGACGGCCGGGGATAAAGATAGGTATAGGCGCGGATGCGGTCATTCATCCGGCCCCCGATCAGGGCATGGACCGGGCGGTCACGGTTCTTGCCCAAGATATCCCAGCATGCGATCTCCAGCCCCGACCAGGCGCCAATCACCGTCAGGTCCGGACGCTGAGTGAAGCCTGCGGAATAGACCCGGCGAAACATCAATTCGATGTCTTCAGGGTTTTGGCCCGCCATGTGGCGTTCGAACACATCCTTGATGACGGCTGTCATCGCCTCTGGCCCGACCGAGGACGCGTAGCATTCGCCGTAACCCACAATGCCGGTATCCGTCGTCACCTTGGGAATGATCCAATAGCGCCCGCCCCAGCCTGGGGCCGGAGGTGCAGTGACAATCACATCAAGATCGGCGAGTTTCATATGCGCACCTTTGGTCAGGAGGATGTTATGGGCGACACAATCACGCTTCGCCACCTGGGTCCAGACGATCTGGACCTGCTGGTGGGGGTCAAGTCGGGGCTTTTTGACAATCCGATCCTGCCGGACCAGGCAAAGGCCTTTCTGCTCGAGCCGTTGCACGAGATCGTGCTGGCTCTGGACGGGTCCGATGTTGTGGGGATGGCGACAGGCCAGATCCTGCTGCATCCGGACAAACCGCCTGCCTTCTTCATCGCCGAGGTCGGGGTGCGAGACGAATATCAGCGGCAAGGCATCGCAAAACGGCTCTGCGACCGGCTGATGCAGGTTGTGCGCGACCGGGGGTGCGATGGGATCTGGCTTGCTACGGAGACCGATAATGCGGCCGCCCGGGCGCTTTACCGGTCGCTGGACGCGCGCGAAACCGGCGGCATTGTTGTCTACGATTGGGACGGGGCGATGGACGGGTAGGATGGATCAAGATCCATCTTACGGTGCCGGCTCTGATGCGTGCAGTCGCGGACGCAGCGCCATGCCCGCCGTCGTCAGGCCACCCGTCCCGGACTTGATCCGGGACCTCACGCCGCCACCCTTGCGTTCCGGCTACCCGAACACAATCACATTCCGCTTGGCCGATCCTGTCCTTGTATCGGCAATCGCTTCATTGATCTGCTCCAGCGACCAACGGCCCGATATCAGCTCATCCAGCTTCAGCCGCCCTTGCTCATAAAGGTCAACCATCCATGGGATGTCGCGGGCGATGACCACATCGCCCATCTTTGACCCAACCATGCCCTGTCCGGTCGCGGCTAGCATCACCGGCTCATAGGTCGACATCGCCCCCGAATGGGGCATGCCCACCATGATGACCCGGCCGCCATTGGTCAGATATTGCGGGGCCTTATCATAGGCCGGGATCGCGCCGACGGTCACGAATACCGCGTCGGCCCCGCGCCCCATCGCCTTTTTCGCGGCCCGCCACGGCTTTTCATCGGTGGCCAGTACGCCGTCTGTCGCGCCAAATTCGCGTGCAATGGCGAGCTTCTCTTCAGACATATCCACCGCCACGATCCGCCGCGCCCCGGCAATCCTGGCGCCCTGAATGGCGTTGAGGCCGACGCCACCGGCACCGATTACAACCACATCCTGCCCGGCGCGCAGATGGGCGGCGTTCACCACAGCGCCAACGCCGGTGATGACGCCACACGCTAGCAAAGACGCCGACTCCATCGAAATCGCGTCCGACAGTTTCACCACCTGGCTTTGATCCACCACCACCCGCTCGGCAAAGCCGCCGGTATACATCGCCTGATGCAGCGGGGCGCCATCCGCATCTGACAGCGGGCTGCCCTCAAAACCGGTCTCGCAGGCGACAGGCTTGCCGCCCGCGCAGGACGGGCAGGTGCCGCAGGCGCGGATCAGGGTCACCACAACCGGGTCACCCATCGCGACGCCACGCACGCCTTCGCCCACGGCGCTGACCACCCCTGCCGCCTCGTGCCCGTAGACCGCGGGCAGTGTCCCGCCCCAGGCCCCGTCCATATAGGAGATATCGGAATGACAGATCGCGCAGGCCTTCAGCGTCACCTCAATCTCGCCCATCTTGGGCGCGGCGAGGGTGACTGTCTCGATCGTCAGAGGCTGGCCGAATTCACGGCAAATGGCGGCTTTGATCTGGGGCATGGCGTTGTCCTGCAAAAATCCTGTTGCAGCACATGTCCCACCGGATATTGCCATGCGCAAGTCTGATCGCGACGTTACATGGCGCGCGCCCGCTTTGGGCGGGGTGTCTGGACGAAAACAAAGATACAGCCAATGGTCAGCACGGCAGATAACAGAAACGGCGCGCCTGGCAGATAGATCGTGTTTTCGGCGGCGGTGAAATACCAGAAGGTCTGGGTCACCAGCAACGGTGCCACAATCGTGGCCACCGCGTTGATCGAGGTCACTGTGCCCTGCAATTCGCCTTGCTGATCGTCGGCTGCGGTGCGCGACATGATGCCCTGCAAGGCGGGCCCCGCGATGGAACCCAACGCGGTCAAGGGGGTCAATGCCAGCGCAATCCAGCCTTGCGTGACGAACCCCAGCAGCACAAAGGCCGCCACATCAATCGACAGACCTGCAATCACCGCATTCCGTTCGCCAATCCGGTTCAGGATCGGCTTGATCAGCAGACCCTGCACAATCGCAATCCCGATCCCGAAGACCGCCAGCGACAGGCCGATCATGCCCGGCCCCCAACCGAACCGCTCGGCCCCGAAATAGGCCCAGACGCCGGGATAAACGAAAAACGCCACAGTATAGACAAAGGTGATCAGCATCAGCCGCTTCAGGCCGGGCAGAGCACCGATATTCTTGAACGCGCCAAGCGGATTGGCGCGCCGCCACTCCAGCGGGCGACGAATGCGGTCGGTCACCGTCTCTGGTAATACGTAATAACCAAAAATGGCGTTGGCCGCTGCCAATGCCGCAGCTGCCCAGAAGGGCGCGCGCGTGCCGAACTCGGCCAACACACCCCCCAAAAGCGGCCCCAGCACAAAGCCCACGCCAAATGCCGCCCCGATCAGGCCGAAATTGGCGGCCTTCTCCTCGGGTTTTGAGATATCGGCCATATACGCCGCTGATGTTGATTGCGTCGCAGCCGTGATCCCGCCGATGATCCGGCCAATGATCAAAAGCCAAATCGTGTGGGCCAGCGCCATCAGCACATAATCGAACGCCATGATCACCAGCGAGATGATCAGCACAGGCCGCCGCCCATAGCGGTCCGACAGATTGCCGACCGTTGGACCGAACAGGAACTGCATCGCGGCAAAGATCGTGGCGAGGATACCGCCCCAAACAGCAGCGGCACCAATGCCCTGACCTTCAACCTCTTGAATAAGGTCAGGCATCACCGGCATGATCAGCCCGATTCCCATGCTGTCGATGACAACGGTGATCAGGATAAAGATGACAGGCAGGCAATTTTGCATCCCGACAGGGTTAAACCGCTTGGTTCACTTTGCAAGCCCCCGCTTTGGCGGGTCCTTCACCTAGAACGAGATATTGTCGGCAACGAAGTCAACGAAGAGCCGGGTCAGCGGATTTTGCGCCGCATGTCCGTAGTAGACCAGCGAGATATTGATCGGGCGCGGCGGTTGTTCCGGCAATACCACCTCCAGCCGGGCGTCTTTCAGGACATGGTCCACCAGAAAAAGCGGCAGTGCTGCGATACCCCCGCCGTGCAAAGCCATAGCAGCAATTGTGCGCGGGTCGTTGACCGACACCTGCGTTTTCGGCACGACCGCGACACTGCCACCCTTGCCAGTAAGAACCAATGGCATGTCGGGGCGCAGTGCGATGATCTTGTGCTTGGCAAGGTCGTCAACCGAAGCTGGACGACCGGCCCGATCAAGATAAGATTTTGCGGCAACAAGTGCCTGGCGTGCACCCCCCAGTTTGCGCTGGGTCAGGCTCGAATCCTCCATCTCACCTATGCGGATCGCCAGATCGAAACCGCCAGCGATCAGATCGACAAAGGCGTTGTCGGCTACGACTTCAAGCCGAACATCCGGATAGGTCGCCGAGAACGCGACAAGCACCGGTGCCAGAAGGTCGGAGGCGAAGGTAAACGGCACAGAGATGCGCAACTTCCCGGCCGGTCGGTCTTTTTGCGCGACGATCCGTGCGCGCGAAGCTTGCAGGACATCCACCATCTCCTGCGCCTCCTGCGCCAGCAGATGGCCCTGATCGGTCAGACGGATGCTGCGGGTGGTGCGCTGGATCAGGTCAAGCCCGACATCGGCCTCAAGCGCTGCTATGTGGTTGGTCACTGTCGATGTGGGCATGCCCAGACGCCGGGCCGCCCCGGCAAAACTACCTGCTTTCGCAACGGCAGCCAGCGTAACAAGGTGATTGGTGTTGCGGTACATTATCCCATTTTTGGGATTACTATTCCGAAATAGCAAGTCTTTATCCGATTTGCATGACCGCTATCTTGAGGCCAGCAAACAGGAGAATTGATATGCGTGTGCTTATCACAGGATCGACAGGTTTCATCGGATCAGCGGCCCACAGGGCATTGGTCGACGCGGGCCATATACCTATTGTGGTCAAGCGACCGGGCAGTGCCTTGGGCGATCATGATATCGCCGTGGACCTGACCGACCTTGATGGCCTGCGCAAGGCGGCGTCTGGTGTTGATGCGGTCATTCATGCTGCGGCCAGCGATAATCCTGATTTCTGGCCGGTCAGTCATGCCGCCGCCCTGGCCATGATCAAAGGCCTGCCAGATGGCGGCCGTTTCGTGGCTCACGGCGGCACGATTGTTTTTGGCCCCACCACGCATGACCCGGCCAACCCAACGACGCTGAATCCGCCGCCCCCGCTGGCGCGCCGCGCCGCGTTGGATCAGGCGATCCTTGATGCGGGGAACGGGCCGGTCCACACCCACGTCGTGTTCGGGTCGCTGGTCTATGGCGGCCCCGGTGCGGTGATCCCGCAGGCCATGGTCGGCGCCGCCCGCGCAAGCGGAGCAGTGCTATATGTCGGTGATGGCAGCCAGATCTGGTCAACAGTCCATGTCGATGATTTCGGCAGGTTGCTTGTTGCGGCCATTGCCACGGCAGACGCCGCAAGCGGGCCGATCTTTGCCGCCGACCGGTCAATTTCGATGGCCGATTTCGCGCGAAAGATCGGTGTCGCCCTGAACCTGCCTGTTCGCGCCGCCACCGATGAAGAGGCGCAACAGTCCTACGGGATATTCGCCGCGGCATTCGGGATGAGCCAGCATTTCTCGGGTGACGTGGCGCGCGACACCTTTGGCTGGACGCCAATGGCCAATGCAGATGCGCTGCGCGGGGCGATCAGATCGCTGGCAGAAGGTCCCACCAAATGACCATACATCAACCAATGACACTTTATGATGTGGCCGGGGGCGCGGATCGTATCACTGCAATGACAACGGCATTTTATGAAAAGGCCGTTGTCGACCCGCTCCTGTCGCCGTTGTTCACCAATGGCGACGCCGATCACGCGAAATATCTTGCTGGCTGGTTTTCGGTCATCTTTGGCGGCCCGCAGGATTACCTGACCGAACGGGGCGATTTGCGGTTCGTGATTTGGAAACATGTCGGCATGCATATTACCGACGCGCAACGGGCCAGGTGGGTGAACCTGATGCGGGATGCGGCCGCCCTTGTGCAGATCGACGAACGCTTTCTGGCCCCTTTTGATCGTTTCATCGATAGGGTCAGCCGGGACGTGCAGACAAATTCCCATGTGCCCAAAGAGGAGCTTCGCGCACGGCTGGGGATCAAGGATCCGGGGTCTGGTGTCCGGTCTCAGCCATGAATTGGTGCAGCAGGGCGGCGTATCCCTGCGGATCCTCGACACAGGGCAAATGCCCCGCCCGCCGCATCAGCGCAAATCGCGATCCGGGGATCAGATCGACCGTTTCGCGCACCAGATCGGGTGGGGTGGTGGCGTCCTCTGATCCGGCAATGCCCAGCGTGGGCAGGCGCAGACCACTTGTCGGCGTATAGAAATCGGTGCCCGCAATCGCCGCGCAAACGCCGATATATCCATTCTGCGGGGTCTGCGTCAGCATCGCGCGCCATTGTGCTACCGCCGGGGTGGCAAGGAAATCGCGGCCAAACCAGCGTGTCATCACCTCATCGGCGATACCGTCCAGACCCACCCGCTCGATATTGGCGATGCGATCCTGCCAGAACGTGGCGTTCCCAATCTTGGCTGCGGTGTTGGACAGGACCATGGCACGGATGATGTCAGGGCGTTTGACGGCAAGACCCTGCGCCACCATGCCGCCAACCGACAGGCCGACGAACAGGCAGTCGCGGACCCCAAGCGCATCGCAAACCGCTTCGGCATCGCTGACCAACTGGCCCATCGTATACGGCCCCTCCGGCGCGTCCGATCCGCCATGACCACGCATGTCATAACGCACCACGCGCAGCCCATCCGGCAGCAATGCCACCACCTGATCCCATAGCTGCAAGTTCGAGCCGAGCGAATTGGCAAACATGATCATCGGGCCATCATCTGGCCCGTCAACCTGCACGTTCAGCGCCACACCCTGCCGGTCAATTCTCATGAAATCCCGCCTCAGAAAAGCTCAAGCCGCGCATGGGTGTCCCTTCCCGGCGCGGCTTTCACTTGTTGTCGTGACCAGCGCATGGCGATCACAAACAACCCTCCCACATAACAGAAACATGGAATATGTGATTCCGGGCAACCTGTACTTTTGGACAGGTTAGTCATCCGGATCACCAATCAGCATATGTGCCATGATCTGCCCGTGGTCAGAGGCGAGCTTGTTATAAGGGGCCTCGGGATGCGATCCGTCGGTCAGATGATCGTTGAAGACGCTGAAATACTCCATCTCGCCCAGTTTGCTTGCAAAATCAGGGTGAAAATGGCGTGACATCAGGATCTGGTCGATGCTTTCGAAGACGCCGCCAAAGGCGGATGTATAGACCATGTCGCGCAGCGATTTGCGCACGAACAGCTTCTCGGCTGAATAGAGGCGGACCGCCCCGATGTTTTCCTGAATGATCTCGTTTTCCTCATCCGTGTACCGGTCCCGCCGGGTTTCGGCATCGTGGCGGCGCATCCAGGCGTAATTGCGAAACGGGGCCTCACCGGTGATGATCTCGGAACTGACCGCATGTTCGCTATCGTTGAAATCACCCAACACCATCACCGGGTTGCCCGCCTTCAGCTCTTCCAGAATGGCGTTGCGCAGCACCCAGGCCTCGGCCATGCGGCGCAGGCCGGACCGAAGTGATCCCATGGCCCGGGTGGCCGGATCGTAATTCACCAGATCGGCGGCGGGCGGAAAGGGCGCACCTTCGGGCCGGGGCAGTTCGCCCAGCTTTGATTTCAAGTGGCAGTTGAAGAAGGTCACCACCGTCTCACCCAGTTTGATCCGCACCTTCAGCACCGGGCGGCTGAGGCGTTTGATCCGGTAATGCCCGCCTTCATCCCCATCCAGATCGGTAAAGGGAATGGCCAGCGGTCTGGGAAGTTCCTGAATAACCTCCGGCAATCCTTTGAACCCGAAGCGCGACAGGATCGCCACACCGGGGCGCCGCTGCCCCGGTTCCCCGTCAAACAGGTTCGGGGCAAAGGCCAGTGCCGCCTCAGTATAGGGTTCGTAGGCCAACTTGCGGAAAATCGCCTTGCGGGCGTAGCCTTTGGACCGGTCGGGGATATTCGCCTCATTCGCGGCCAGCCCAAGTTCATCGGTCTCGATGACCACATCGCGCAGGGCGTCCTCGCTGAAAATTTCCTGAAAACACACGATATCGGCGTTCATGGTCAACAACTGGTCGGCCATCCATGCGCGTTTCCAGGCATATTCCTCGGGGGTGTATTCCTCGAACCTGTAATACTCCTGATCCGCTTCGATCAGGTTTTTGACGTTGAAACTGGCGATGGTGAAACGGGTCAATTCAGGGTCTCCAAAGCTTTGGCAAAGACATCCGGGTCAACATTGCCGCCCGTGGCAACGGCAATGATCGCATCGCCTTCAAATGCGTCCGGGTGGAACAGGGCGGCCGCCAGTGCGGCCGCACCGCCGGGTTCGACCACGATCTTGAGCCTCTCAAAGGCAAGGCCGACGGCGCGCAGGCATTCCTCCTCCGTCACCACCACACCCGGCCCGCAATGGGCCTGCATAATGGGAAAGGTGATCTCACCCGGCTGCGGCGTGATGATGGCGTCGCAAAGCGAACCAGAGGTGCGCGCATTCCGTTCGATCTTCCCGCTCGCCAGCGACCGGGTCACATCGTCAAACCCTTCCGGTTCCACCGGGCGAACCCGCAGGCCCGGCGCATCCGCCGCCAGTGCCAATGCGATGCCCGATGTCAGCCCCCCGCCGCCACAACAGACGGCGACATCGGCGTCGGTTATGCCAAGGGCGTTCATGTCCTCAGCAATCTCCAGCCCGCAGGTGCCTTGCCCGGCGATCACCTGTAGTTCGTCAAACGGTTTCACCAGTGTCAGCCCGCGTTCATCGGCCAGCCGCGCGCCAATCGCGTCACGATCTTCGGTCGCGCGGTCATACAGCACCACTTCTGCCCCCAAAGCCCGCGTATTGGCGATCTTGATTGCAGGCGCATCCGACGGCATCACGATCACCGCAGGCGCACCATGTTCGCGGGCCGCAAGGGCCACCCCCTGCGCATGGTTCCCGCTGGAAAACGCAATCACCCCGGTTTTCAGAGCATTGTCCGTCAGCGCCGACACCGCCGACCAGCCACCGCGAAACTTGAACGATCCCGTGTGCTGCAAACATTCCGGCTTCACAAAAACCCGCCGCCCCGCAATCTCATCCAGAAAAGGTGAGGTCAGGATTGGTGTGCGCCGCGCATGGCCTTCCAGCCGTTTGGCGGCGGCCCGGATCATGTCGATATTCAATGCAGCCTCTCCAACCAACGGTGCAGTGCATCCAGCGCCTCGGGCTCATCCAGAAACGGCACATGGCCACGTCCCGGCACATCGACGCGGATCATATCCGCGCGACGTTCCTCCATCTTGTCTGCAGTGGCTGCGGTCAGCAGGTCCGAGTTTGCCCCGCGGATCAACGCGAGCGGTAGACCGTGAAGCGCATCAAAGAGCGGCCACAGGTCCGGCGCCGGTTGTGCACCCGCTTCCAGCACCGCATCGCGCAGCTTGGGATCATAGCGCAGGACCAGCCCGTCCGGCGTCTCCTCGTAATGCGCCTTTACCTCGGCCAGCCAGCGCGACAGTGGCACGTTCTTGAAATGAACCCAATTGCGCGCCCGAAATTCGGCCGCTTCGGCATAAGTTTTCTGCTCGGGTCGGCGACCGATGTAATTCTTGATGATCTCGAGACCTACCGGCGAAATTTCGGGGCCAATATCGTTCAGGGCGACCCCGATCAGGCGGTCCTTGGCCGTGGCCGCGAGCATCATCGCGATCAGGCCCCCGCGCGAGGTTCCAAGGATCGCGGCTTTGTCCAACCCCAGATAGTCCATCAGCGCCAGAACATCCTCCGTTTCCTGCGGGATGGTGTAGGTGGTGTAATCCGCCCAGTCGGATTTGCCCCGACCACGATAGTCAGGCCGGATCAGGCGGACCGGCAAATGCGGGGCAACGTGATCGAAATCGGCTGCATTGCGGGTCAGCCCGGCCAGTGCGATCACGGGCAGACCTTCCCCCTCATCCAGATAGTGCAGCGGCACACCATCGTTGCTTTGAAAATAGGGCATCAGACAAGCTCCGGTATCTTGGTCAGGTCAGACAAGACATGTGTGGGTGAGGCATAAAGCCGGTCCATGGGTTCGCCCGCCCGGTTCACCCAGACCGTCTGAAAGCCATAACCGGCGGCGCCCGCCGCGTCCCATCCGTTCGATGACACGAACAAAACCTCCGACCGGGTACAACTGAAATGATCGCCGACCAGATCATAGACCTTGTCATGCGGTTTGAAGACGCCAACGGACTGCACCGACAGCACGGCATCCAGCACTTCGCCAATCCCGGCAGATGACACGGCACCCTCCAGCATATCAGGTGAGCCATTCGATAGGATCGCGGTCGTCAAGCCTCGATCCTTTAATGTCTGCAACATCGCGGGCACTTCGCGGTAGGCGGCCAGTTCCCAGTAGAGTTCCAGCAACCGGGCGCGGGTGGCATCATCGGCCAATCCATTTGCCTCCATCGCCCAGTCCAGACCGTCCTGCGTGACCTGCCAGAAATCGCAATGCTGACCGGCGACGGCACGCAACCAGGTGTATTGTAGCTGCTTCAGCCGCCAATCACGGGCCAGCGCGGGCCAGACGGCGGCCAAGGCCTGATGTGCCGGTTCCTCAGCCGCCTGTGCAGCCGCCGCGTTCACGTCAAACAACGTGCCATAGGCATCAAAAACACATGTGGTGATCGGCATTTACCCCTCCTGCTTGATGGGCATCGTGTCACGGCAACAGGTCGGGGAAAAGGGGGCAAAGGCGTTTGCAATGAAAGGACAGGGCGCGTAGCGTGCGGCGCAACCAGAGTTTGCATGAAAAGAGCATATCGATGAGCCAGGCCAAAGCAGGCGATACCGTCCGGATCAATTACACAGGCACGCTGAAAAACGGGGAAACCTTCGACAGCTCCGACGGGCGCGATCCGCTGGAATTTGTGGTCGGCTCCGGCCAGATCATCCCCGGCCTTGATGCGGCCATCCCCGGCATGGCGGTAGGCGACAAGAAAACCGTCGAGGTGCCCTGCGATCAGGCCTATGGGGCCAGCAACCCCGCCGCACGGCAGGCCGTGCCCCGTTCCGAAATCCCCGAAAACATCCCGCTTGACCCCGGCACGCAACTGCAGATGCAGACCCCGCAAGGGCAGGTGGTGCAGGTGACCGTGACCGAAGTGACCGAGGAAGAAGTGACGCTTGACGCGAACCACCCGCTGGCGGGCAAGGACCTGATCTTTGCCATCGAAATCATGGGGATCGACGCGGCCTGACATGTGTTGTTAGCGAGTGTTCGGACCAGGTTGGGTCGACGGCCAAAGGAAAGACGACCTTGAAGAAGACGATTATTGGCCTCGTGGCCGGGCTAGCCGTGGCAGGGGCCGCGACCTGGGCCTCACTGCAATTCACATCTCCACCCAGTCAGGTCGATGCATATAACGCCGAAGAAGCGTTTTACGCAGATCTCGAACCGCTGCATGACCGCATGCGCGCCGTGGAAAACGAAGATGTGAAAGAGCATTTGTTTGCCGCCAACTTCGCATATGTCTCCACCCGCAGCCTTCTGCTGGATCGGGCCTATCCGCCTGTAGGGATCAGCTACGATCCCCACGATATGGCGACCATCGGTCATTACGCCGACCTGAACAGTTTTGCCGAAAACTATATCGATAGTCTGCGGGCCATTTGGGAAGACAGTCTTGATCCCAAAGAGATCAATCTCAAAAAACCTTTACGCTACCGTTTCGGTGATGTCGTGCGCTGGGAATCCGTTGAACTGACCGACGGTCGAACGCTGGCCGTGCAGCGGCAGAATGCACCTCATGAAAATGTGTTGATGGCACGGGCCAATCAATATGATGGCGTCGATATTCTCGGACGGGATAAGGCTGGCAGCGCCATTCCCCTCAGGGCCAATTTGCAGGTAGAGCTAAAGGTGCCATCTGATCTGCGGGTGTTGTCATTTCCCGCACCACGCATCGGTGCGACCCAGACCTATGATGATTACCGTGTTACCATCACAGATATCACGCCCCAATATGCCGAAGTAACGGTCACCCGTACCGATGGCGGCCAGGTCAAAGGCGGGATGCTGACCGTGGATCTGGGCGCGCGCGATGGTAACGGTCATCCGATTGTAACTATCAAACAAACCAGCAATGATGTTGCTGATATCGACGCATTTCGCACAGCGATCGAGGATATCATCGCGTTGGACGATACCCCAGATGCCGCGCAACAGGCCGAGCGTCTGCTGGATGGCGGGCCGGCGTTGATCACCCGTTCCAGCTTTCAGGGCCAGATTGGCACGCTTGATGTCTACCTTGCCGATTTTCGGCTTGCGCGGACGCTGACACGCGATCTGGTTTTGCCGGTCTTTGTACCGGATACGCAAACAACCGATCTGCCCAATCTCTCACAACCGTCCGAGATCATTGATCCACAGCTGATGTATCTGGCCGACAACACGCCGGATCTTTGGGATGCGGGCGAGGTCCAGAATGCCTTATCCGTCTGGCAGGACAGGGATGCGGTCAGATACATCCTGCCACCTCGTATCAGCGATGTCTTTATGGGTGAATTTGGCCGGATGGAGCGATCCGGCGACATGGATTTTGGCCGGGCCAATCGCGATATCGCGCATGATGACTGGCAAATATACGAGGTGGGATCGACGGCGATCCGCTTCGAACCGGATGCTTTCCCTCAACCGCCCGAACGGGTCACGGGCGAGGTTGTGGTGAACATTCTGACAGCGCTGTCGCGCGAAACCTTCACGCTGGATCAACTGCCTGCCGGGATATCAGTGACCGGCAACCGGGTGACCGTCGATGGCGCCCTGCTTCAAAGCCTCGTTGGCGACCAAGACTGGGCACGTATATCGCGGCGCGATCAGGATAGCACAATCGCAGTCTTTGCGCTTAACGCTGAAGGGCTGCCACTGCAACGGTTCCACGTTGCGGGGCGGACAAACGATGGTTCGGATCAGGTCAGCTATTACTACCACGGCAACCCATCCTCTGTCCTGGTGCTCCGGCGTGGACCGATCGAACAGGTGAATGTGCGTATCAACCAGCCGCTTGATGTCGCGGCCTTCGATCTGGAATACTAACGGCGGCTTAACACTCGCACCGCGCGGCGCGTTAATCCGGCCAAATGCCCGCCAGGGGTCCGACGCAAGTCCGACGTTTTGCCGACGCGATGCCGACCGGCAATTTCCGCGAAAACCCCTGCATTAATGGCGCGCGCGCTGATTCGGATCAAAGGGGTGTTGCGCACCCCTCAAAAGACCACCGAACGTTGCGTGGTCTCAGACCAGATGATCGGGCTGCGGCATCCCCAGAACGTGGAAACCACCATCTACGCGAATGATCTCGCCCGTGGTGCAGGCGCCCGCATCCGAGGCCAGATAAACAGCCGTACCGCCCACCGCCTCAAGCGTGGCATTGGCGCGCAGCGGCGTGTTTTGTTCGGTATGCTTATAGGTCCGGCGCGCGCCGCCAATCGCCGCCCCAGCAAGGGTTTTCATCGGTCCCGGGCTGATCGCATTGACCCGAATGCCCTGCGGGCCAAGGTCGTTGGCCAGATAGCGCGTTGCACTTTCCAGCGCGGCCTTGGCGACCCCCATGACGTTGTAAAACGGGGTGACGCGGTTCGATCCCTGATAGGTCAGGGTCAGCAGCGTGCCGCCATCCGGCATCAGTTCCGACGCCCGCTTGGCCACGTCGATGAACGAATAGCAAGAGATCGCAAGCGAGGTCTTGAAGTTGTCGCGCGTGGTGTTGATGAAACGGCCCGTCAGCTCATTTTTATCTGAAAAAGCAATGGCATGGACCACAAAATCCAGCCTGCCCCAGCGCTCTTTGAGCAGCCCAAATGCCGCATCCATGCTGGCATCATCAGTCACGTCCACATCAACCATGATGTCCGACCCGACGCTTTCCGCCAGTGGTTCCAGACGCTTGCCAAATGCTTCGCCCTGATACGAAAACGCCAGTTCTGCCCCGGCCTCGTGCATCGCTTTGGCGATGCCCCATGCGATGGATCGTTCATTGGCCACGCCCATAATCAGGCCGCGTTTTCCCTGCATCGAAATGGTCATTGGTCTATCCTTGGAATTTGGAAAGCAGCATGGACCCGTTGGTGCCACCAAACCCGAAGGAATTGGTCATCACCGTATCAAGCCCTGCATTTTCAACGAGTTGCGTCGCGATCTCGGCTGGATCAAGCGCGGGATCGAGCGTTTCGACATTGATGGATGGGGCGATGAAATCATCCTGCAACATCAGCAGGCAATAGATCGCCTCCTGCGCACCGGTGGCCCCTTGGCTGTGTCCTGTCATCGACTTTGTAGAGCTGATCGGCGGCGTCGCACCCTGGCCAAAGACCCGGCGCACGGCCTCAACCTCACCCACGTCACCGACGGGGGTAGAGGTGCCGTGTGCATTGATATAACTGACTTTTCTGCCTTCGGGGATGGTTTCCAGCGCCAGCCGCATGGCCCGCTCACCGCCTTCACCGGATGGGGCGACCATATCGTGCCCGTCAGACGTGGCGGCAAAACCTGTCACCTCTGCGTAGATCTTGGCGCCGCGCGCCTGCGCATGTTCCAGGCTTTCCAGCACGACAATCCCGCCGCCGCCCGCGATGACAAAACCGTCGCGATTGGCGTCGAATGCGCGCGATGCCTTTTCCGGCGTGTCGTTATACTTCGATGACATCGCACCCATTGCATCAAAAAGGCAGGACAGGGTCCAGTCCAGCTCCTCGCCACCGCCTGCAAACATCACATCCTGTTTGCCCATCATGATCTGTTCAGCCGCGTTGCCGATACAGTGCAGGCTTGTTGAACAGGCCGAGGTGATCGAATAGTTGATTCCCTTGATTTTAAAGGCCGTGGACAGGTTGGCAGAGATCGTGGAGGACATGCATTTCGGCACCGCAAACGGCCCAATCCGCTTGGTCGCACCGGTGGTTTTGACAACCTCGTGTGCGGTCAGCATGGCCGACGTTGACGGCCCGCCGGAGCCAGCCACCAGACCGGTGCGAGGGTTCGAGATCACATCCTCATCCAGCCCCGCATCGGCAATCGCCTGCTGCATCGCGATATGCGCATAGGCGGCCCCCGGACCCATGAAGCGCAATGTCCGCTTGTCCACATGCTCGGTCACATCGATCTTGAGCGTGCCCGCAACTTGACTACGGAACCCGTGTTCGGCCATCTCGGGCGACGCCTCGATCCCAGACTTGCCTGCCTTCAGCGCAGCAGTGGCCTCAGCTGCATTATTCCCAATGGGCGAGACGATACCCAATCCAGTAATGACGACACGGCGCATGACTGCTCCCATAGATGCTTTTTTTGTTTAGTAGGGGAGAGGGGGCTAGGGGGCAAGTGGCAGTGGGTATTCGTGCGTTTTGAGGGGGTGATTGGATGGAGTCCAGATTTACCGTTTTCCGACCTTTTGCAGTCAAAAATGATTTGGATCAAACTGTGGCGGCGCTGTTTTTGACAGTCTGGCGGGCAGAAGTCTTTGCCGCAAAGCATGTGAGATCAGGTCATGCCACAGGAATTGAAGATTACTGGAAGATGTATGTGCGGCGCAGTTGGCGTTAAGGGCACTGCGAAAGCGCCAGAAGTGGCTGCCTGCCATTGTAACATGTGCCGCAGATGGTCATCAGGGCCGTATTTCGAGGTGTCTTGCGAAAACGTGACATTTGAAGGCGAAAACAACATCAGCACGATACGATCATCCGATTGGGCTGAACGTGGTTTCTGTAAGCAATGCGGGTCGAACTTGTTTTATCACATCATCGATAGTGACGAATTCCAGATAGCCGCAGGGCTTCTGAACGAGCAGTCAGATTTGCATCTGTCCCTACAGGTTTTTATCGACGAGAAGCCGCCCTTTTATACTTTGGCCGAGAAGACAGAAACGATGACCGCCGCAGAGGTTTATGCAGCCTACGGTCCTTCGTCAGCTTGAAAACGCGATGTTCGCCTAACTCTCTGACAACGCCACTTTCATGTCCTTGACCTGATAGATCACCTCGCCATCCGCCTCAACAATCCCGTCAGCGACACCCATCGTCAGGCGGCGGGTCTGGATCGCTTTGGTGAAATCGATCTTGTAGGTCAGCATCTTGCGGTCGGGACGCACCATGCCCGTCAGCTTGACCTCGCCCACGCCAAGCGCGTAGCCGCGCCCCTGCCAGCCCCGCCAACCGAGGTTGAAGCCGGTCAGCTGCCACAGCCCGTCAAGGCCCAGACAACCGGGCATGATCGGATTGCCGGGAAAGTGGCAGTCAAAGAACCAAAGGTCTGGCGTGATGTCGAATTCGGCCAGCACATGGCCCTTGCCATGCGCGCCGCCATCGCCGGAAATGTCGGTGATCCGGTCCATCATCAGCATGGGCGGTGCGGGCAATTGGGCGTTGCCGGGGCCGAAAAGTTCACCCCGCGCACATTTGAGCAGGTCCTCTTTGTCAAAGCTGCTGGGGTATTGCGCCATCTTACGGGTCTCATTCTTGGCTGCTACGGTCGCCGACCTCTAGCATTGCGGGGTTTATGAGGGCAAGTCTGCGCCGTATTTGAAGAATTGAGAACGATTTGCAATTGATCCGGGGCACATTTCCCCCATATTAAGGGATAGGCAGCATTTGGGCGACCATGACAGAGATTGAAACACAGCGCAGCGCAGACTGGTTGGCAGGGGCCGGGCTTCGGCCGACCCGACAACGTATGACACTTGCGGGACTTTTGATCGGTGACGGCCAGGATCGCCATGTCACAGCCGAAAGCCTGTTTGATGCAGCGTCCCATGCGGGCGAGAAAGTATCGCTTGCGACGGTCTACAATACGCTGCGTGCCTTCTGCGATGCAGGTTTGATGCGCGAGATTACTGTGGACGGCTCGAAAAGTTATTTCGACACCAACATGACTGACCACCCGCATTTCTATTGGGAAGACGATGCAAGCCTGACCGACGCGCCCGCCGATCAGCTTGAGATCACGCGCGTCCCGCAAGCGCCGAACGGGGCCGAGATTGCATCGGTCGATGTTGTGATCCGTCTGCGACGCAAATAGGTCACGCCCCGATCTGGGTCAGGATTTACAGACCTTGAATCATTGGATTATTCGCCCCATCGTTTCGCGCGACGGGCACTGGGGCTGACCAATGGTTGAACAAAAACGCGATGAAATGGTTCTATCGTTCTACCGGGTGCGGACGGCACTTGGGTTGCTAGGCATTTTCCTGCCGGTTGTGCTGATTGTTGGCGGGCTGATTTATGACCGCAGTATCGAGCCATCCATCAGCGACTTCTATCATACCGTCTATCGCGACATCTTTGTGGGGACCTTGTGTGCTATCGGTGTCTTCCTGATCTCCTATCGGGGTTATCAACTGCAGGATGGTGAATTATTCGATGACAACTGGGTGGCCACCGTGGCGGGGCTCTCTGCCTTTGGTGTGGCGCTTTTTCCTAACGAGGGGCCGGAAGAGAAGCTGGTGATCCTGCGCGAGGCCGGGGTGATGCTCGGCACGCATCCGATGTTGCATTATCTGTCTGCGTTGGTGTTTTTCAGCTGTCTTGCGCATTTTTGCTATAAATTCGCGCGCACGGCAAAGAAGCGGCGGCGTCCGATTTACCTGGCCTGCGGCTGGGTGATTATCGTGATGCTAGTGGCGATTGCGGCGGCTTCGGCGATCAAGATCTATGGCAGTGGGGCGGCACAGCAATTGGTTGTAGATACCAAGGCGGTGCTTGTATTCGAGGCGATCGGCATTTGGGCCTTTGGTGTGTCATGGCTGGTGAAGGGGAGGGCGGATATTGCCCTGGCCAATCTGACCGGCGCACAGGCGCTGGCGATTGACGATGCGGAGTTGCCCAAAGCGTAGCGAAGGATGGGTTGAAACCCATCTTACGATGTGGCGTCTGTTTACGTCCCATTAACCCTGACCGCGCAGATTTGCCGGATGACGCATTACAGACGGCGATATGTCCCTGGTGGCACCTATTTCTTTACTGTTCGGTTGCAGGACCAGAATTCTGATCTGCTAACGGCACGCATTGATCTTTTGCGCAATGCCACCCGGATTTGCATGAAACGCTGGCCGTTCGAGATTGCGGGCGCTGTGATCCTGCCCAGCAAGCTGCACATGATCTGGACCTTGCCGCCCGATGATGCGGCATTTTCCAAGCGTTGGCGGCTGATCAAATCCACGTTTTCCCGGCATGTCCCGGCTCCTGACCATGTCGCACCCAGCCAATCAAAACGAGGGGAAAAGGGGATATGGCAGCGCCGGTTCTGGGAGCATGTCATCCGCGATGAGCAGGATTTCGACCTGCATATGCATGTGATTGCATCTGCGCCGGTCCATGCCGGTCTGGTCAAGCGCCCCGGTGAATGGCCCCATTCATCGTTGCAACATCGTAAGATGGGTCTTGACCCATCACCCCTTAAAACCATTGGCCCGGTTCCATTAGCCCGAGGTCAAAAAGCTGCTGCGATTGCCAGTTGAACCGAACCGAATTCTGCCAGTGAAAGCTTTCGATCTGATATCGGCTGCCGGGATTGCGTTTCAGCGCCTTGGCTGTGCGGAATGAACAGACCGCAGCCGTCAGGTTGTTATGCCAGGGACAGGCAAAGGTGTTGTATTCTGGCACATTAAATAGCCGGTCCGGCAACATTTTCAGCCCTGGCACCGCCCGAAAAAGCGAGACTCTGTCGATGCGGCGACGGTGGTAGGGGACGTGTTCCTCGAACCGCCAGCGCAGGCCACCGTAGAAATCCATCTGCCGTTCCAGTGCCGCACCGGTTTCATCGGTCCGGGCCAAGGCGTAATAGCCTGACCGGTCCAGAAACGCATCGTCACGCGCCACTGCCAGCGGCGCATGTTGCAGGTCGCCTGCATAAAGATCGACCACATAGGTCAAGATGCTATCGCGCCGTTCCTCCATCGCGAAGGTTGTCATCTCGCCCACGCTGCGATGTTCGCAAAACGGATAGAAAAGATATTCCGCGTTGTAGCAGTAATGTAGCCAGATATCGGGCACAGCTGCCATAACGGCGTTCACGATCTCAGGCAAAGCCGCATCCGTGAGGACGGCATGGTCAACCCGGTCAAGATCCTCTGGCAAAGCCATGTCAGAAGGCGCAAAGGTGATGACCCGCGCAAAGCCCGCCTTTTGCAAATGGGTGATCGTGCTCTGGACCTCTATACCGTCCTCGACCAAAACCAGCGCAATTGGCCCGGTGGGCGGACTGCGCTTGAGGTCGTTAATCAGAGCGGGCAGGTTGAGATAATGCATCGGGTCCGGGTTATCAGGGTCGGGCGCAAATTCGGCTAATTTGCCTTGCATTGCAAGCATCCCCCCAAGCGGCTAGAAGGCCTGCAATTCACCCCGATAATGAGCCCGCACATGTCCGCGCCGAAAAAGCTGTATATCAAGACCTATGGTTGTCAGATGAATGTCTATGACAGCGAACGCATGGCAGAGGCGCTGGGCGGCAAGGGATATGTAGAAACACAAAGCCCCGATGATGCGGATATGATCCTGCTGAATACCTGCCATATCCGCGAAAAGGCGGCAGAAAAGGTCTATTCCGAACTGGGGCGCTTCAAGGGTCTGAAGGCGGAAAAGCCCGATCTGAAAATCGGCGTGGCGGGCTGTGTCGCACAGGCCGAGGGCGAAGAGATCATGCGCCGTCAGCCGCTGGTAGATCTGGTGGTGGGGCCGCAAAGCTATCACCGCTTGCCTGCCATGGATGATGCGATCCAGACAGGGGCCAAGGCGCTCGACACCGATTTCCCCGAGGATGACAAGTTCGACACGCTTAAGGCGCGCAGCAAGGCCAAGCGTGGCCCGACGGCATTTCTGACCGTACAGGAAGGCTGCGACAAATTCTGTGCCTTTTGCGTGGTCCCTTATACCCGCGGGGCAGAGGTATCGCGCCCGGCGGATCGCATCCTGCGTGAAGCGCAGGAACTGGTCGATGCAGGCGTGCGCGAGATTACTTTGCTCGGCCAGAATGTGAATGCCTATCACGGCCACGACCAGGGGCTTGCCGGGTTGATCTGGCAGTTGGACAAGATCGACGGGCTGGAACGCATCCGCTTTACGACCAGCCATCCCAATGACATGGATGATGCGCTGATCGAGGCGCATGGGACCTGCGGCAAGCTGATGCCTTATCTGCATCTGCCGGTGCAGTCTGGGTCGGATCGCATCCTGAAGGCGATGAACCGCAAACATACCGCCGACAGCTATATCCGGCTGATTGAACGCATTCGCGCAGCCCGCCCCGATATTCTGCTGTCTGGTGATTTCATCGTGGGGTTCCCCGGAGAGACGGATGAGGATTTCGAAGACACCATGCAACTGGTGCGTGACGTGCACTATGGACAGGCCTATTCGTTCAAATACTCCACCCGCCCGGGCACCCCGGCTGCTGAAAAGCCGCAACTGCCCGAGGATGTGATGAATGACCGCCTGCAGCGGTTGCAGGCGCTTTTGCGTGAGCAGCAACGGGCGACGCAGGCTTCCATGGTGGGGCGCGAGGTGAAGGTCCTGTTCGAGAAGCCGGGGCGCGAAGTGGGCCAGATGATTGGCAAATCCGAATACCTGCATGCTGTCTATGCTGATGCGCCGGCGGAGGTAGTAGGACAGGTTCGCGCTGTGAAAGTGGTCGAAGACAGCCCCAATTCATTGAAAGGACGGCTGATCACCTGACATTATCCGCAGGTGCCAAATTCCTTATAAGGAATTTGTTCAGACTTTTTGAAAAGTCTGATGCGCAAAATTTCCGGGCATTCAGAGTTTTTCGTCTCAAATGCGTGACATTTCTATACCAACGCTTGCGTCGTCCGGCTGGTCTTGCCACGATACCTAGCATAGAGACTCAAAGGAGAGCTGTTTGGCCACTGGTGCCCTGACCCCACCCGCTGAAGATGTCACAGAATCCCTGTTGGAATTTCCCGACAATTTCCTGCTGATCGACCTGTGCGGCGAATATGACCGCAACCTTACCATCATCGAAGACAAGCTAAGCGTGCAGATCCTGCGGCGCGGCAATCAGCTTGCCGTGATTGGCGAGGATGGACCGCGTCAGGACGCAGTGGAGGTGCTGAAATCGCTTTATTCCCGGCTGGAGGCCGGACGGTCGCTGGAACCCGGTGATATTGATCGTGAATTGCGCATGGGCCCGGAAACGGTGCGAGGGCCCGCGCGCGATGGCGATCAGATTGAGTTGTTTAAGGGCGATGCGTCGATTGCCCGGGTCGAAATCAAGACCCGCAAGAAGCTGATCGAACCGCGCACCGATGCACAAAAGGCTTATGTGAAATCGCTGTTTGACAATGAACTGGCCTTTGGCATCGGCCCGGCGGGGACGGGCAAGACCTATCTGGCCGTGGCCGTCGGTGTGAACATGCTGATTAGCGGCCATGTGGACAAGATCATCCTGTCCCGCCCTGCGGTCGAGGCGGGAGAGAAGCTGGGCTATCTGCCCGGCGATATGAAGGACAAGGTCGATCCTTACATGCAGCCGCTTTACGATGCGCTGAACGATTTTCTGCCCGGCAAGCAGGCCGCCAAGATGATCGAGGAAAAGGTGATCGAGATTGCACCTTTGGCATTCATGCGCGGCCGGACATTGTCCAATGCCTTTGTGGTGCTGGATGAGGCGCAGAATGCGACCACCATGCAGATGAAGATGTTTTTGACCCGTCTGGGTGAAGGCAGCCGCATGGTGATCACTGGCGACCGCACCCAGATTGATTTGCCGCGCGGCGTGAATTCCGGGCTGTGGGATGCGGAGCGGTTGCTGAAAAACATCCCCAAGATCAGCTTTAACTACTTCACATCAAAGGATGTGGTCCGTCATCCGTTGGTTGCAGCGATTATCGAGGCCTATGAGAAAGATGAGACGGCTTGAGCAAGCTGGCCCCGTATGACGGTTGATTGCGTTGTCGAGGATATGCGCTGGGGCGACATTGACGCGTTGGCTCGAACAGCAACCGATGCCACGCTGACCCGTCTGGGGCTGGAGCCATCGGTTTTCGAAATCAGCATTCTCGCCTGCGATGATGCGCGCATTGCCGCGCTGAATGCGGATTTTCGCGGAAAACAGAAAGCCACAAACGTGCTGAGCTGGCCGTCTGATGAACGGACGGCGGCGGTGGATGGCGAAATGCCGCTTGCCCCGCAACCTGGGCAGGATACTGAGCTTGGTGACATTGCTATTGCCTATGACACCTGCGAGCGCGAGGCTGCTGTTGCTGGCAAATCATCGCAGGACCACACAATTCATTTACTTGTGCATGGCACGCTTCATTTGCTGGGTTTCGACCACGAGCGTGACCGCGACGCCACCTTGATGGAAGGGTTGGAAACAGAGATACTTGGCAAATTGGGTATTTCTGACCCATATAGTGAATAGTCGGGCGATTTTGCCCGCATGAGATAGGATGAAATGGGCGATACCGGCGACGGTCCATCTATGGCAGCGCAAAGCGCGCCTCCGGACCAGAATGATCAGAAACAGGGCATTTTTGCCCGATTGCGTAACGCGTTATTGCCCGAAGCCAGCCCGGCAACACCCGAGGACACGCCGAGCCAGACCGTAAAACCGGCAGGCAGCATGCTTGGCATGCTCAACTTGCGCCGGATGCGCGTAGAAGATGTGGCGATTCCTAAGACGGATATTGTGGCGGTGCCGGTCACCGCCACCAAGGACGAACTGGTCAAGGTGTTTCGCGACAGCGGATTGACCCGCCTGCCAGTCTATGACGGCACGCTGGACACCCCCATTGGCATTGCCAATCTCAAGGACTTTGCCCTGCGCCATGGGTTCAATGGCGACAGCAAGGACATGGATTTGGCCGACATGCTGCGCCCGCTATTGTTTGTGCCGCCGTCGATGCCGCTGGGTGTGCTGCTGCAGAAAATGCAGGCCGAGCGTATCCACATGGCTCTTGTCATCGACGAATATGGCGGCACTGACGGGCTGGTCACCATCGAAGACCTGATCGAACAGGTCGTGGGCGAGATTGAAGATGAACATGACATCGAAGAGGCCAAAAGCTGGGTGATGGAAAAGCCAGGTGTCTACATGGTGCAGGCCCGGACCGAGCTGGAAGATTTCGAGGCCGAGATCGGGATGCAACTGACCGCCCATGAAGAGATCGACGAGGAAGAGATCGACACGCTGGGTGGTTTGGCGACCATGCTGGCCGGACATTTGCCGGCCCGGGGCGAGGTGATCATGCATCCCGACGGCCCGGAATTCGAGGTTGTCGATGCCGACCCCCGCCGGATCAAGCGGCTGCGGGTCCGTTTGCCCGGCGCCAAACATGCCTGATTTGCCTGCGCGCTTTGGCGCGATGTCGGCACGGATGCGGTTGACCCTGTTGGGTGCACTTGGTGTGCTGGCCGGTTTGGGGCAAGCCCCACTTGATATCTGGCCTGCGACGATCATTGGTATTGCGGCCTTGATGCTGGCCCATCAGGGAACGCAAACCACCCGTGCGGCGACCCTGCAAGCTTGGGCTTTTGGCGCAGGCTATTTCGCATTGTCATTGCGTTGGATCGTTGAGCCGTTTCTGGTCGATGTGGCCCGTCACGGCTGGATGGCCCCGTTTGCTGTGACGCTCATGGCAGCGGGGGCGGGTCTGTTCTGGGCAGTCGCCGCTTATGGTGCGGCTCGTCTGGCACCGCGGAGCGCGCTGATGCTGGGGCTGGGGCTGGCGTGGGCGGAAGCGACACGATCCCTGATACTTACCGGATTTCCCTGGGCGCTTCTGGGCCATATCTGGGTCCCGACGCCAATTGCGCAACTGGCAGCCTTTGGCGGACCACATCTGCTGACGCTTGTGACCGTATTGACCGGATGGGGCGTCGTGCTGGTGGTGACGCGCCGTTGGAGTGGCGCGATTGTTCTTGTGGCTATCGTGGCGGTGGGGTTGTGGTTTCGCACAGGTCCCGCTCCTGCGCCGGTTGCTGACGCGCCTATTGTGCGCCTTGCTCAACCCAATGCCCCACAGCATCTGAAATGGGATCCGGCATATCGGGATGTCTTCCTGCAGCGCCTTGTCAGCTTTACTGAATCCGGGGTCATCCCTGATCTGGTTGTCTGGCCCGAAACCTCTGTGCCGACGCTTTTGAACTTCATTGAGAATGATTTGAGCGTGTTGGCGGATGCCGCCCGCGGCGCACCGCTGGTTTTTGGTATCCAGCGCCGCGATACGGAAGGACGTTTCTACAATAGTCTGATCGCATTGAACCCTGAGGGAGAGATTGCCCAGATTTATGACAAGCGGCATCTGGTCCCGTTCGGAGAATACATGCCCGGTGGGGCGCTTGCGCGGTCGATGGGGCTGACTGGCTTGGCCGACAGGATGGGCAGCGGCTTTGCTCCTGGTCGGGATGCTGGGTTGGTCGATTTGCCAGGCATCGGTGGGGCTGTGCCGCTGATCTGTTATGAAGGCATCTTCGCTGAGGAGATTTATCGCGGTCCCGACCGGCCGCGTCTTTTGTTACTGATCACCAACGACGCCTGGTTCGGGCAGGCAGCGGGACCTTATCAGCATCTTGCGCAGGCGCGTCTGCGCGCGATTGAGCAGGGATTGCCAATGGTGCGGGTGGCCAACACCGGGGTCAGCGCGATGATCGACGCGCGCGGTCGGATCATCGCCGAAATACCGCTGGGCATTGATGGCGTCATCGACGCGCCGCTTCCGGCGGCTCTGCCCATAACGCCTTATGCGCGCTGGGGTGAATGGCCGTTCCTTCTGATGCTCATTTTCTTAACCTTGGGTCTCTATGTCGTCGTTCGTCGCAATAGCGATTGACGCGGCTTGCCTCACCCCATAGAGGGGAGGCTGGTTCTGTCACAACGGCTTCCTGGCGTGACAGGGAAATTCAATGGAGCACTTCCCCATGGCACGAAATGACTACATTTTCACTTCGGAATCCGTTTCCGAAGGACACCCTGACAAGGTCTGTGACCGTATTTCTGATGCGGTGCTTGACGCGCTTTTGTCCGAAGAACCCGAAGCGCGGGTCGCCTGCGAGACCTTTGCAACCACGAACCGGGTTGTCATTGGGGGGGAAGTTGGCCTGGCGGATCAGGCCAAGCTGAAGGATTACATGGGCCGGATCGACGAGATCGCCCGCGCCTGCATCAAGGATATCGGCTACGAGCAGGACAAATTCCACCACGCGACCTGCGAGATCACCAATCTGCTGCACGAACAATCGGCCCATATCGCCCAAGGTGTGGATGCGACCGCCGACAAGGATGAGGGCGCCGGGGATCAGGGGATTATGTTCGGCTATGCCACGACCGAAACTGACGCGCTGATGCCCGCCCCGATCCAGTATGCCCATGCGATCCTGCGCCGCTTGGCTGAGGTGCGTAAATCAGGCGAACAGCCGACATTGCGCCCGGATGCCAAAAGCCAGATATCGTTGCGCTATGCCGGGGGCAAACCGGTTGAGGTCACGTCGATTGTGCTGTCCACGCAGCACAGTGACGCGGATCAAAGCAGCGCGGATATTCGCGCCATCGTGGAACCTTATATTCGGGAGGTCCTGCCAGAGGGCCTGATCACCGCAAACACTGAATGGTGGGTGAACCCGACCGGCAAATTCGTGATTGGCGGCCCGGATGGTGATGCGGGCCTGACCGGGCGCAAGATCATTGTCGACACCTATGGCGGGGCCGCCCCGCATGGTGGCGGTGCGTTTTCCGGCAAGGACCCGACCAAGGTGGATCGCTCTGCGGCCTATGCGGCCCGCTATTTGGCCAAGAACGTAGTGGCCGCGGGAATGGCCGAGCGCTGCACGATCCAGCTAAGCTATGCCATTGGCGTGGCCAAACCGCTTTCGATCTATGCTGACACCCATGGGACCGGCGATGTACGCCCTGCGGACATCGAAAAGGCCGTGGCACAGGTCATGGATTTGACGCCGCGCGGTATCCGCCAGCATCTGAGCCTGAACCGGCCGATCTATGAACGCACCGCAGCCTACGGCCATTTCGGCCGCGAGCCTGACGCCGATGGTGGGTTTAGCTGGGAACGGACCGATCTGGTTGACGCCTTGAAAAAGGCGATCTGAAGGGCGATGGGTTAAAGCCCATCTTACGCTGCGGCAAACCCGGCGTTCCCACGGCGTAAGGTGGGTCTTGACCCACCCGCCGATTGCGCAGGCTGGCCGCGCTTGCTAAAGCCGCGACATGAGCAAGACCAGACATCCCTCCGGCGCGCCTTGGCGCAATTTCTATGGCCGCTTTCGCGGCAAGACAATGCGCGCGAGTCAGCAGGATTATCTGGAAAATGATCTGGCCCCCTTGTCCCCCGGCCCGGTCAGTTGGGAAGAGAACCCGGACCGTAACCCGCTCGACCTGAATGCGCTGTTCGGCGGCAAGGATATCTGGCTCGAGATCGGATTTGGCGGGGGCGAGCATCTGGTCCATATGGCGGACCGCTACCGCGATATCGGGCTGATCGGTTGCGAGCCCTATATCAACGGGGTTGCCATGTTGCTGGGAAAGGTGCGCAATGCGGACGTGACCAATCTGGCGATCCATCCCGGCGATGTGCGTGATCTGTTTGATGTGCTGCCGGACCAGTCGGTCAGCAAAGTCTTTCTGAACTACCCTGACCCATGGCCGAAAAAGCGCCATCACCGCCGCCGGTTTGTGACACCCGAACATCTGGAACCGCTGGCGCGCGTGATGAAGCCCGGGGCCGTGTTTCGGGTAGCGACAGATATTCCCGATTATGTCCGTCAGACCCTGGAAGAAGTGCCGAAGCAGGGGTTCACCTGGCTGGCAGAGCGGCCTGCCGATTGGCGCGAACCGTGGGATGACTGGCTGTCGACCCGGTATGAGCAAAAGGCGCTGCGCGAGGGCCGCACACCGCATTACCTGACCTTCCGTAGACGCTGAGGCAAGAAGGGCGATGGACCCTACCTGACGCCTCGGCTAAGACGCCTTGGAAGAACAAGAGGAAGGCGCTTATGTCCGGTCACGGCACCCCCATTCCCATGACATCCCGGCGCAGCGGCCCGCTCAAAGGCGTGGCCAACGTGCCTGGTGACAAATCCATTTCGCACCGGTCGCTGATCCTTGGCGCGCTTAGCGTGGGTGAAACCCATATCACGGGCCTTCTGGAAGGTGAGGATGTGCTGGACACGGCCAAGGCCATGCGCGCCTTTGGCGCGACGGTGACCGATCATGGGGGTGGCGAATGGTCGGTGCATGGCGTGGGCGTTGGCGGGTTTGCCGAGCCTGATCAGGTGATTGATTGCGGGAATTCCGGCACCGGTGTGCGCCTGATCATGGGGGCCATGGCCACGTCGCCGATTACAGTGACATTCACGGGCGATGCATCCCTGAATGGCCGACCCATGGGCCGGGCCACGGACCCCTTGGCGCTATTTGGCGCGCAGTCCGTGGGGCGCAGCGGGGGGCGGTTACCGATGACAATTGTGGGCGCCGCTGATCCTGTGCCGGTCCGCTATGAGGTACCTGTGCCATCGGCGCAGGTGAAATCGGCCGTCCTGCTGGCCGGTCTGAACGCGCCCGGCCAGACGGTCGTGATCGAAAAGGAAGCAACCCGCGACCATACCGAACGCATGCTGCAGGGCTTTGGTGCTACATTGACCGTTGAGGAAACGGATGAAGGCCGGGTGATTACCCTTGATGGGCAGCCTGAACTGACGCCGCAGACTATTGTTGTTCCACGTGATCCGTCCTCGGCCGCGTTTCCGGTTTGTGCGGCGATTATCGTGCCGGGATCGGATGTGCTGGTTCCTAATATCGGGTTGAATCCTACGCGGGCGGGGCTGTTCACGACGCTACAGGAAATGGGCGCCGATCTGACCTATGAGAATATGCGCGAGGAAGGGGGCGAGCCTGTCGCCGATCTGCGCGCGAAGTTCTCGCCCGAGCTGAAAGGTATCGCTGTGCCGCCTGCTCGTGCGGCCAGCATGATTGATGAATATCCTGTGTTGTCGGTGGTTGCGTCTTTTGCGACGGGCGTCACCGATATGCAGGGTGTCAAGGAACTGCGGGTCAAGGAAAGCGACCGGATCGATGCGATGGCCAAAGGCCTGCGCGCGGCCGGCGTCACCGTGGAGGAAGGCCCCGATTGGTGGAAGGTCACCGGGCTGGGCCATGGCAATGTGCCGGGCGGGGCGACCGTGGCCAGCCAGCTGGATCATCGGATCGCCATGGCGTTCATGGTCATGGGGATGGCGACGCAGAAGCCGATGTCGGTCGATGATGGTTCTCCGGTTGCGACGTCGTTTCCGATATTCGAGGGGCTGATGGCGGAACTTGGCGCACAAATCGTGCGTTCGAACGGCTAAGCGCCTGTTCGGGCAGGGCGTCCGCCCCCAGAAATGCAGCCACTGTTGGGCCGGGGCGGCGCCTGCGGCGCAGCCATTCAAAAAGTTCGCGCAGGACGACCCGGCGCCCCATGGCCGTGTACCAGCGCATTGCGTGCCGGATATCGGGATCGGGGTGCAGGTAGCTGCGGTAGAGCGCCTTTGGCCTGGCCTGCAGGCAAATCTCGATCAGTTTGACCCAGAGGAACACGCGCCAGGCCGGGACGGCGGGTACCTCCATCACCTGATGTTTGTAGTCCCAATTGCGCTGATCGTGTTCGATCACACGCCGGTTCTTGACGGTCTGAAAGAAGGGTGTCCAGCGGTGCGGTGTGGCGTAGACCGACATCACCTGATCAGGATCGTATGAAAGCAAGTGCTTGAGTATCCGCCAGTAATCACGGTCCGTTTCCTCTTCAAACCCCACGGCAAAGGTGCAAAGCCCGATGATCCCATGGGCGCGGAGCAGTTCAATCGCCTGGCGGTCCTTGGCGCGGGTGCCGCCCTTTTTGACCGCTTTCAACGTCGCCTCATCGGTGCCTTCAAGCCCCATGAGAAACCGGATGACGCCTGCTTTCTTGTAAAGATGCAGGATATCGGCGTCGCGCACGATATCATCCGCCCGGGTGCTGCCCACGATCTGGATATTGACGTCTTCGGCGATCAGCGCCTCAAGAAAGACGCGCCACGCTTTGGGTGAGGTGGTTGGATTTTCATCTGCCAGGTTGATCAGTTCGACCCCATGCTGGCGGTGCAGCCATGCGATTTCGGCGGCGAATTTCACCGGATCGCGGTGCCGCCATTTGGTCCAGAACCCGCGCTGCCCGCAATAGGTGCACAGATGCGGGCAGCCGCGCGAGAATTGCATGATGACGGATCGTTTGCCGCCCCAATAGCTGTGATCAGCAAAGTTGATCAGCTCCCATCCGATGCGGTTGCTGTCGAGATTGGCGATCATCTGGGCAGGGGGTGTGACGTGGGGATGCCCGTCGCGCCGGTAGGCGATACCGTTGATTTCATTCAGATTTCTGTCAAGGGCGATGATCAGTTTCGGCGTTGTCGCCTCGCCCTCGCCGCGCACAATGATGTCGATGGCGGGGCATTCGTTCAGGACATCCTGCCAATGGTATGTGGGCCAGACGCCGCCATAGATGATGGTCGCATCGGGCAGGCAGGCTTTGATCTCTGTCGCGAGTTGCACGACCGTCGGATGGGCCGAGGTGGAGCCGGAATGCCCGATCATGACCACATTCGGCGCGCTTTGAATCACCTGGGTGAGGATTTCCAGATCCGGCATCGGGCCGATATCGGCATTGATCAGTTGCACAGCGTGACCGGCATCAATCAGCGGGCCACCCACGCAAAGCAGTCCGAAGGGCGGCAGATTTTCGCGTGGAATGCGGCTGCCGATGGATGTATGCGGGGGGTGAAGAAGTGTGATGCGCATGGGCGGCCCTTTTGATGGTTTTCCCCTAACTAACTGGCGGATCAGCAGTTTTTGATGAGGGTCCGATGACATTCACCGTGGCGATTGATGGGCCGGCAGCGGCGGGCAAGGGTACGATTTCCAAGGCGGTCGCCGCGCATTTCGGCTTTGCCCATCTGGATACCGGGCTGCTTTATCGCGCTGTCGGGGCCAAGGTGCTGGCGGGGGGTGATCCGGTGGCGGTGGCGCGCGCGCTTGATCCGGTCGATCTGGAGGATGACAGCCTGCGAACCCCGGCGGTGGCGCAGGCCGCGAGCGAGGTCGCCGTGATCGCCGATGTGCGCAGCGCGCTTGTTGATTTTCAACGGAAATTTGCCATCCGCGATGGTGGTGCGGTGCTGGATGGCCGCGATATCGGGACGGTGATTTGCCCGGATGCGGCGGTGAAACTGTTCGTTACTGCCAGCGCGGAATGCCGGGCAGATCGGCGGTTCAAGGAACTGTCGGGCAAGGGGTTGGACGTGACGCCGGAACAGGTTCTGGCGGATGTGAAAGAACGCGATGCGCGCGATAGCAGCCGCGCGACGGCGCCGCTGTTTGCTGCTGGTGATGCGGTCATTATTGACACGTCTGACCTGACGATTGACGCGGCTGTGGCGCGTGCTGTGGCGGTTGTCGAGGCGGCAAAAAGGGCTGTCGGATAAGCGTCGGACTTGCGTCGGCAAAACGTCGGACCTCAACGCACGGTCCATGTTGCAAATTTTCACCAAAGCTTGCTTAGGCTGTTTTACGGCTGCAGGGCTATTATGCCTGAAAAGGAGTTTGCCCCATGATCCGTACCGTAGCCCTGATCGCCCTGATGATCCCCGCCAGCCTGCAAGCGCAGGACCGCGAGGCCGAGCCACATATGACCCTGCCACGCATGGCTGAGATTGTGGCGGCACTTGACCCCGAGGCGCGTGTCGCGGGGCCGGGATTTGAGTTCACGATTGATGATATCCCGGTTCTGATCGTGACGGATGTCAGGGCCAACCGGATGCGGGCGATGGTGCCGATCCGTTCGGCTGATGGCATGACACCGGAGGAAATGATGCGCGTGATGCAGGCGAATTTCGACAGCGCGCTGGATGCGCGCTATGCCATTGCCAATGGCCGGCTATGGGGCGTTTTCATCCATCCTTTTGCGGAACTGGAAAAGGATCAGCTGATCTCTGGTCTGGCCCAGACAGTCAATGTCGCAAAGACTTATGGCACGCTTTACAGCGGTGGTGCCGCGCAGTTTGGCGCAGGAGATAGCGGTGACCTGCAGCGCCAGTTGATCGAAGAATTGCTGGAGCGGGGTCAGGACATCTAGCCCCCCGCCGCTACCCAAAGAGCCAGACATCACCCCCGGAAAACGAGCGACGCGGGTGGGCTGCCGGACACGCGACGACCATTTGGGGCTTTCCTTCAGTTTGCCGGACAGTAGGCTGGCGCTGAAAGGAGCCTGCGCATGGGGTTTGAGCTTGTCGATCTGGAACAGTGGCCGCGCGCGGATCAGTTCCGGTTTTTCCGGACCTATCAGAAACCACATTACGCCGTTACCTCGCGGTTGGACGTGACCCATGTGATCGGGCGCAAGGCTGACGGAATTTCACCGTACCGGGCCTGCCTTTACGCGATCGGGGCCGGAATACATGCGGTGCCGGAGCTTTGCATGCGGTTTCGCGGGGATCAGGTTGTTCGACATGATGGGGTGGAGCTGTCGATGACGGTGCCGACCAAGGCGGGCAGTTTTAACTATGCCTACGTGCCCCATCAGCCGGATTTCGACGCGTTTGATGCCAGGGCCGCCGCCCTGATAACTGCAGCGGCAGAGGGTGGTGCACTGGACGCCAATGCAGGCGCGCGCGACGATCTGGCCTATCTGTCCTGCATGCCATGGCTGGATTATACATCGATCAACAACGCGCTGCCCGGTCCGGATGACTGCATCCCGCGTGTGTCGTGGGGCAAGTTTGTTGATCAGGGCGGGCGCTGGGACATGGCAATGACGCTGGAGGTGCATCACGCCTTGGTCGATGGCCAGCAAGTCGGTGCCTATTTCGCCGCTGTGCAGACGGCGCTGGATCAGGTTTGACGTTGCAGCCCTAGCGCATCAGCCAAGCACATCACCGTCTGAAGACGATTTTATCGCCATTCCAATGGTTGTCGGGTGAAATTACCACGCCCTTTCAAACGCCTGATCAAACGATCAGACATTAGAAACACCTCTGATACGCCCGTTGCGATTCTGCGCGGGTGCTTTTCGAACGTTCCAGATTTATCAGAGGATCATCGATGATGACTATTTCAAAACTGTTAACGTCACGCTGCCTGATCAGCGCGGCGGCCATTTTGCTGCCCTGGCAGGCGGTGGCACAGGATGCCGACTGGTCGGGCGCATTTGTCGGGGCCAATATCGGCATCGGCATGATCGAGAGTGAAATTCACGATTTCGATGAAGAAGCCGCTTTTGGCTATTCCAGAAACGATGGGCCAGCCGGTGTGTCAAACCTTCAGGCCGGTTACAATTGGCAAAGCGGGAATTTGGTTTACGGCGCTGTCGTCAGTATCGGCACGACGTCTTTTGACGAAGAATTTGAAACTGATTTCTGCGAACCGGCAACACACCAAACCGCCGTCAACGCATTGGGGTCTGTTCGGGGTCGCGTTGGCTTGGCCACTGGAAACACCCAGTTCTACGGAACGGCCGGTGTGGCGATCATCGATACCGATGAAACGCTGGCATGTGACGACGCCGATTCCGACAGTGGGGTGCTTGATGACCCCTATGAAGCATTGGTTGTGGGTTTTGGCGTTGAATCGATGATCGCGGACAACCTGTCGGTGAATGCTGAATACCTGTCCTACATGGCGGATGACCAGACAGTGGATGAGGTCGGCGATGACGATCAGTTCGGCACATTCGGTATTCAGGCCGACACTGTCACCATTGGCGTGAACTACCACTTTTTCTGATCAGCCCCTGCTTTGACTGCATGGCTTGCCCATTCCGGCGGTCTGGCCCCGACGCACGGGGTTCAGCCGCCATCAACTCAAGAAGAAAGAAGGATAACGAAATGAAACTGATGAAATTGCTGCTGGCCGGGTCCGGCATTTTGATGATTGCCGCAGTGTCGGCCTATGCCGGGGGGCTGGCCGACGCGGTGGTCGAAACGCAGCCAATCGTCATGAGCCCTGACGAGCCGTCGGGCAGCGTACCAAGCTGGGTCATTCCCGTGGCCATCATTGCCGTGCTGGCCGGTGTTGCCGTGCTGTCAGGGGATGATGATGACAGTGCAGCGTCCTGACGACTGGGCTGAATTCCTCGTCAAGAGGGCTGCAAAAGGGGCGAGAATGCACCGCCCTCAACCGCGGCTTTTGATCGGGGTCTGCACGCGGCAGCGCAACGTGCTGCTGCGTCGCCTGATCGATAGTATCAGCGCCCAACCTGCCCCGGCGGGCTATGACGTGGGAATTCTGGTGGTCGACAACAATGATGATCCGGTGGCCCGCGATGCGCTGGTCGGCCTGTCGGGCCCGTTTCCGGTGACGGTGGTTCATGAAGCCCGTGCCGGTCTGGTTTACGCGCGCAATCGTGCGCTGAATGAGGCTGCCGCGCGTGGTGCCGACTGGTTCGTTGGTGTTGATGATGATGAATGGGTCGCGCAGGATTGGCTCGCCCGTTTCATCGACGGGATGGAGACCTTGGGCCGCTCGATCCTGATCGCGCCCTGCCGTTATGTCTATGATGACGGGCTTAGCCGCTTCTTGCAGCCGATCCAGTTGCCCAGCAAGCCGCGTGGCGCGCGACCGGTAGTGATGGCATCAAGCAATTTCGCGCTCCACTGTCGGGTCTTTGATCCCGCTTATGGTCCAGGCTTGCGCTTTCACCCTGCCTATAACGAAAGCGGCGGTGAGGATCTGGAGTTTTTCCTGCGTGCGGAACGTGCCTGTGGCTGGGTTCCGGCTGCACTGCCTGATGCGGTTGCATTCGAGGACTGGAAAGGACCCCGTGCGACACTGGGCTATCGCTTGCGGCGGTCGTGGCGCACGCAGTTGGCCGCCTTTCAGGTGGCCCGCCACCACCGCAGACTGGGTTTCACGAGCAGCGGGGGCGGACATGTAATGCGCATGTTCCTGCAACTGAACCGCCATGTTGTCTTTGGCGCAGCTAGTCTGATGGCCGGTCTTGCCCTGCTGTTGTTCTGGCCGCGCAAGGGGCGTCATCTGATTGGGGCCGGGCTGGAGCGTGGGGCGCGGGTTCTGGCGGTGCTGCCGTTCCTGCTGGGCCGCCTGCCAGTTGCCTATGGCCCGCGCGCCAGCGCGCAATAGCGGAGGCCAGCACCCCCGACACTAAACATAGCCAGTCCCTTTTTTCCCAAACCGAGAATAAAACCCCCGGCTCGCGCGTCAGTGTCGTGAGCCGCACGAAACGCTGCGGCGCCATTTTGAAAGATAACGGATAAAACATGACACACACTTTTCGCACGCACACCGGCCAACAGGCCATCCCGTTCACCGCAATCGCGCCGTCCCGCTTGGTATCGCCTCTTGCCCTGATGCTTGGCCTGCTGAGCTATCAGCCCGCGATGGCCCAACAGGTCATCGCTGATGGCGAGGTGGTGACTGATCCGATCGTGCTGAATACCGCCGGTGACAGTCTGACCATCGAGGCGGGCGGTAGCCTGATTGTCGATACGGACGATGGTGTAGACGCAAACGGCATCCCTGGCTTGGACATCGACAATGCTGGCACGATCGATGTCACGGGCGTGAACAATTCAGGCATCGTATCGGGCAGCAGCAACTCGACCATCACCAACAGCGGTACATTGACGACCGACAGCAATGGCGGTTTTGGCATCATCGTGCAGACAGGGAGTAGTGCCGGAAACGTCGTTATCGAAAACAGTGGCAGCATCGATACAGTTGGTAGGGATGCGGACGGGATCCTCGTAAGCGGATCCAACTATCTTGTCGACAGCAGTGGTAGTGTGACGACATCGGGCGATCAGTCGAATGGTATTGACGTACGGGG
The DNA here is from genome assembly GCF_046762905.1 of Yoonia sp. R2-816. Lineage (NCBI taxonomy): Bacteria > Pseudomonadati > Pseudomonadota > Alphaproteobacteria > Rhodobacterales > Paracoccaceae > Yoonia > Yoonia sp. R2-816. Next base: position 226,818 of record NZ_JBKQXN010000311.1, read on the forward strand.
CGCCAATGGGACAGCTATCAACAGCGGGTCAGTGTCCACATCCGGCGATACTTCGGTTGGGATATCCGTGAGTGGCGCCAACGCCGTTGTCGAAAATGACGGTGGCATTGATACTGACGGGCGTCTGTCGCACGGTATCTCGGCGTTCGGTAATGGCGTGTTCATCAACAATACCAACAGCATCTCAACTAATGGCGATATCGCCAAGGGCATCCGCGTGGAAGGCAATGATGCGGTGGTCACCAATGCGCAGGATATCGCGACGACCGGCGAGAATAGCGACGGTATCGATGTCCGGGGAGACAACGCGCAGGTCACGAACACCGCGGACGGCGAGGTTATTACCGATGGTGATAATGCGGCCGGTCTCTCTGTCATCGGGGATAATGCGGAGGTCGAGAATGCGGGTATTGTGGACACTATTGGCACAGGTGCCGCCGGGATTTCCGTGACAGGTGCCGGGGCCACGATCATCAATGCCGATAGCATTCTGACCACCGGTGATCAGTCCGAGGGGATCGTTGTCGAAGGGAATGACGCCGTTGTCATCAATGATCAGGCGATAGAGACGCAGGGCGCAGACAGTGATGGGATCCGCGTCACCGGCGACAACGCGCAGGTTACGGCTGCGTTCGGCGGCAGCATCGAGACCAGCGGGAACAACTCCGAAGGGATCAGCGTCACCGGCGACAACGCTGACATTGATAATGACGGCATTTTGGAAACCGCTGGGACAGGATCAACCGGGATTGCGGTGACAGGCGATGGCGCTGTGATCAGCAACAATGCAGATGGCTTCATTCAGACCGAAGGTGACGAGGCGCACGGGATCAGTGTCACCGGGGCCGGTGCCACTGTCATAAACGATGCAGAGATCGAAACGTTCGGCGCGGATAGCGACGGGATTACTGTCGTCGGGGATGGAAATACCGTCACCAACACTGGCAATATTCTGACCGACGCAGAGAACGCTGAGGGCATCAGCATCGCCAATGGCGGCGGCGTCATTCTCAATAGCGGCGATATCGAAACTTTCGGCGATGATGCCGAAGGGATCGCCATGATCGGCTTTTTCGAAACAAACGGCAGTATCGACAATACCGGTAGTGTCATAACGGACGGTGATGACGCCGCCGGGATACGTGTTGTTGGCGGTGCGGTTGACGTGACCAACACCGGTGCGATTACCACAACTGGTGTTGCGGCACGGGGCATTGATTTCACAAATGTCGGGGACCCTGGCACACAGGTGACCATTACCAATATCGGGGCCATTGCGACCGGCGGTGAAGACGGCATTGGTGCGGACAGCGACGGTATCTTCTTCGAAGGCAATGATAGCGTCGTCGAAAACGCGGCTGATGCCAGCATCACAACCACGGCCGACGATTCGCAGGGTATCGAGGTCATCGGCAACAACAATGACATCGACAATAACGGGACAATCACGACGGCCGGTGTCGGATCGACCGGTATTCGTGTCGATGGCAATGACGCAGACGTCGACAACGCCAACAGCATCCTGACCACCGGGTCTGACAGCAGCGGGATCAGCGTCAACGGCGACAGGGCCGAGGTCACTAACAGCACGGACGGCACTGTTACGACCGAGGGCGATGGATCACACGGGATCGCGGTCGCCGGTGACGAGGGCAGTATCTTCAATGATGGCAGTGTCGCGACCTTAGGTGAGGGTGCCATTGGCATCAATATTTCCGGCAATCAGTCCGGTGTTGCAAACACAGGTACGATCACAACTACCGGGGCCGATGCCGCAGGCATTTCCCTGACGGCAGATGGTGAAGTTGATGAGGACATCGGCCTGACTGGTATCGTCATGAACGATGGAAATATCAGCACTGCTGGCACTGGCGCCGACGGGATCATTGCCGAAGGCGTCGCTCTTGTCGTCTCCAACGATGCCACCATCGAGACGACAGGTGTTGATGCAAACGGGATCACGGTGAATGCCGATCTCGGCGGTGCGTTCAATGACGGTTCGATTGCCACCGCGGCTGACGGCGCAAAAGGTATCTCGGTCACGGCGGGGCTGACCGAAGTGGAGGATTTTGACTTTACGGCAATCGTGCAGAACGAGGGCCTGATCAGCACGTCAGGTGCAGATGCCGATGGGATCCAGGTGACTGGTCTTGCTGCCATTGTGATAAACGAAAGCCAGATAGAGACGGCCGGCGCTGACAGCGACGGTATCAACGTCACGGCTAATGATGCGCAGATCTTGAATGATGCCGAGACGAGCATTGTTACAGAAGGCGACGGATCACGCGGTATTGTGCTGACCGGGAACAACGGTCAGATCAGCAACGACGGTACAATCACCACGAGCGGCGCCAATGCCGAGGGCATTCTGGCCGATGGGTCCGGTCATACGGTCGACAACCAGAACAGCATCACGACCAACGGTGAGAACAGTGATGGCATCCGGGCCACGGGCACCGCTGACATCACAAACAGCAGCGACATCACGGCCAATGGTGACAGCTCTGACGGTATCCAGGCCAATGGCGATGACTCCAGCATCACCAATACCGGTGTGATAGCGACATCAGGTGAAAACGGCGCTGGCGTGAACATGATCGGCGATCGCATTGAGCTGACCAACGACGGTGGCATCGCCACCAGCGGCGATTTCGCCACCGGCGTCGCAGCCACCGGTGAGGCAGCGGCGATTGTGAATAATAATGAAATCAACACGTCCGGCGACGGCTCTGCCGGGGTCAGCGCAACGGGTTTTCTGGCCGAAGTCATCAACACCGATCTGATTGCAACGACAGGTGACACATCCGTCGGCATGGTCGGGACCGGAGACGAGACGGCCCTGCGCAACAGAGAGGGTGCTGTTATCGACACTGCCGGGTCTGGCTCTCACGGTATTCAGCTTGACGGCTTCGCCAGCTCCGTGGTCAACGGGGGCGATATCACCACGTCCGGTAACGCGGCGCATGGGATCGTCTCGCAAGGTGACGGCGCGGCCGTAACCAATGATGGGGCGATCACCGTCAATGCCAGTGCCTCCAACGGTATCCACAGCACCGGTGGCGGGGCCGGTATCACCAATGGCGGGACGATCCTGCTCGACATTGGGGTCGAGGATGAAGGTGCTGGCATCTTCTCGTCTGGTGTGGATGCGCTGATCCTCAATACTGGCACTATCTCGGACGATGGTGCAGACGGAAGCGGGCTGATTTCCACCGGCGAGAACGCTGTTATCGACAATACCGGCGTAATCAGCATTGCCGGTGGAACAAACACCACGGTTGTTGTGACCGGCGCCAGTAGCACGCTGACCAATGAGGGCGCGATCACGTCCGGGGCTGACATAACGGATGCGGTGCTTTTGGAAGGCGAAGGCACCACGTTCTTCAACACAGGTGTCGTGACCACGGCGGGCACAGGCCTGAATGCTGCGGTCCGCGGTGGTGCTGGCGCGCAATCGGTGACGATGTCGGAAGGATCGCAATTTGTCGGTACCTTCGATCTGGCCGGTGGTGAGGGCGACACCTTTGTGCTCGAACGGTTCGTGCTGCCCGAGGATATCTCCTGGCGGGTGTCCACCTTCGGGGTTGAGGAATTTGACATCGATGCGGCCTACAATGCTGAGCTTGTCACGTTCGAAGGTGACCAGATTGACGTGATGCGCATTGATAGCACTGCGACCTCGGTCCTGAACGAAGCGACAGGTGCGCTGACCGACAGCGCCCGGCGTGCGATATTTGACAATGCCGGGTCGCCGGGGGTGTGGGCCGGTGTTATCGGGCAAACCCAAACCCATTCCGACGATGGATTTGCCCTTGCATATTCACAGGAATTTGCTGGTGTGCTGGCCGGATATGAAGGTTCAGTTGGCGAGCGCGATGTGGGTTTCGTCTTTGGGGCGGCCAATAGCCAGATCACGACTGATGTCGCCTCTTCCAGTTTGGAAGGCGAAGCGTTCTTTGGCGGGGTCTACTACACCGTGCCGGGTACTGAAGGTAAATATACCCTGAACCTGCTGGCCGGGGCCCAAAGCCATGACAGCGAACGGCTGGTGCTGGATACAACAATTGTTGACGGGCTTGAAACTGCCACAGCGACGGTCGACAGCAGCTTTGTCAGTGCCGGGGTCAGCGCCACCGGGTATGTTCAGCAGCTGGGCGCGTTCGAGTTGCGGCCATCGGCGTCGCTGAACTACACGCTGACAGCCTTTGACGCCTATGAGGAAACCGGCACGACCGGGTCCAACCTACGGGTGGACAGCCGGATCGCCCAGACGCTCAGCGCGCGGCACCAACTGGCGCTGGGCTATACCGCTGGCCGTCTGGATGCAGAGTTCCGCGTCGGTCTGGACGGGCGACTGAGCAGCGAGGATGACTTTGACGCGCAGGTGATCCAGTCCGTAGGCGGCGTGCCGAATATTAGCGACACGTTCTCTTTCGCGCCAACTGACGGCGATACGTTCCTTGGCGGATTTGTCGGTGCCCGTGCCACATTTGCCGCGTCCGACCAGCTGACGCTGATTGGCGATGTGGAATATCTGGGTGGTCGCGACGCGGAAGAGGCTATTTCGGCCAGCCTGAGCGTCAGCTTTTCCTTTTGAACATAGCCAACAACGGCACCGGCCACCATGTGGCCGGTGCTGCAACATAAATGATGACACCAGATTGGTATTAGCACCCGTGATGAGCAGCAAAAGACCACGCAGACCGCAAAGGATGATTAAGGGCAGCATGACGCAGGTCATCGCCCTCAGCCTCTCTGATCGGTCTGCTGTGTGGTCTGTGGTTTGCTGGGTCATAGAGCGGCCCGGACTTTTGGGCCCTCAGCAAGTCAAGTTTCAGAAGGCTATTGTCGTCTCGCTGGATGCATTGGCAAGGCCACCGCGCCCCATCAATGCGTTAGGTTGGTCAGATTTCCAGGGCAGCGGACGCCGCGATGGCGTCCAGTTCGGGCTCACCCATCGGGCCGATCACGACATAGTCTGCGCCATCCGCGCTCCACGACACGAAATCAAAGCCATTGATCGTCTGTTCGCGGAACTCTACCGGCGCATTGGGATCCTTGTTGCTGCGCTGCAGGCACAAGGCGATGACCGTGCCATCCGGCTGCCGGTACATCAGTTGCGCGACCGGTTTGCCATTGGCGACCAGCAGGCGACCGCCTTCGAAGGTCAGACCGAATTCGGTCAGATCAGGAATGGTAAAGCTGGCCCCGACCGTGTTGCCGAGCCAGGTTTCGATATGCTCAGCCTCGTCCGCGCCAACTTCGACCAGATGACGGCCCTGGCTGGCATAGACGCCGTGGTAATCCGCGACAGCGGCGAGCCAACCGGCGGTCTGCGTCGGCGGGGTGGTTTGCCCTTTGACAACGTAACCCCCAACGCCGCCCAGCGCGAAAACCACAAGGCTCGCCGCCAGGGTGCCCCAGATCGGGCGGCTGGGCGTATTGGCCGCAACGGGTCGTTCGGGGATCGGGGTGGCCTTGATTTGCTGGGCCAGATTAAAGGGTACCGGATCGTCCAGCATGGCCGCGAACTGTTCCTGCGCCAGTGCATCGGCTTCCATCAGCGCATCAAGTTCGGCCTGCACATCAGGATCGCTGGCAATGCGTGCCTCGATTGCTTCGGCCTCGGTCGGGTCTAGCTCGCCGTCCAGATAGGCGCTGAGTTTTTGCGACAGGTCTGTCATTGCGCCACACGCTCCCCCTCGGCCAAACTTGATACCAGCAACTTGCGTGCGCGGTGAATGCGACTCATCACCGTACCGATCGGAACGCCGAGCAAATCAGACGTTTCGCGATAGCTGTACCCTTCGGCACAGACCAGCATCAGCGGTTGGGCGAGGTCAGGATGCAGATCATTGACCTTGCCGCGTACCGTTTGTGCTGTGAGTACATCGTCCATGTTACTTTCAACCTGCAGCTCTGCTGCATCTTCGGCGGGGACCTGTCCTTCACCCTGCCTTACCTTGCGTTTACGTATCTCGGTGATCCATAGATTGCGCAAAACGCGAAACATCCATCGGTCCAGTGGCTGCGATGGGTCGTATTGATGCCATTTCTGCAGGGCCGTGGTACAGGCGTCCTGCAACAGATCATCCGCATCGGGCTTGGATCGGGTCAGACTCAGCGCGAAACGGCGCAATCGCGGTAGCAGGCTGATCATGTCAGTCTTGAACTGGTCTGAGGTCATCGCCACCGCGCGCGCTGGTTTCGAAAGGACGTGTGAAATCAGTCCCATCATCAGCGATTTCGGCAAAAGTTTCAATGTATTACTTTCACCTGTTCGGCAATGGATTGCCGGTGCGATTGGCAGCGATGGGGCCGGCGTGATGCCGGCCATCCGACCCGTCACCCTAATGTGCGATATGCCAGACACCACCGACACCGTCGCCATTTGTGTCACCCGGTGCTGTGTCGCCAACCCAGAAGTAAAGGGGGGCGCCATCCTTGGCCCATTGCTGTGTTCCATCGGCCCGTGTGATCACGGTCAGCCCATCTTCGGATGCGGGCTCACCTGCAGTCGGCAGATAGGGTGGCCAGTTCACGGCACAATTGTCATCGCAGTTCGAAACGCCCGTTGTATCCTTGTCGAAAGTGTAGAGGGTCATGCCGTTTGCAGCCGTCAACGGGGCATCTGCACTGACGGGTGTGGCTGTGTCGTTGTACCCGTAATAGGATTGTGCATAGGCTTCGCCACAACCTACGGCAAGGAATCCAAGGGCAATCGCGGCAGTCAGTCTCATGTCTAAGCTCCTGTTTTCATTGAACAGAGCAGCTATTCATGCCGCTCTTGTAATGTTTACGCCTCAGAGCTTGGATTTATTCTGACCCGTCGCGATTTTTTTGGTGTGCCCTTCGATTTCCTGCACGTTTCAGCTGTGTTCGCGCAAAAACTGCCTGATCTCGCTCATGCAGGTTTGCCAGGCGGGATCAGTGCCAAGAATGATGTGGCTGTTGCTTTCCAGGGTCACAAGGCGGGCATTGGGAATGCTTGCGGCCAGCTCCCGACCATGATCGAGCGGAATGCGCTGGTCGCCCCGGGCATGCAGGACAAGCGTTGGCGCTTTGACATGGGGCAGCAGGTGCCTGACATCGATTGAACCGAACGCCTCTTGAAAACGCACCGCGTTTTCAGGCGATGTCGTCTGGCGCTGGAAATCGTCGAACCACGCCAGGCTGTCGGCATCTGCATCGGGCATGAAGGTTTGGGAAAAGATATGCCGATACGCGGGGTTGGCGGTTCCCCAGCCATGCCGGGTCAGGGTCAGGACCGCCTCGCGCTGTTCACGTTCTTCGGCAGACATGGCGATCCGCCAACCACTGGCATAGCCGCCGATCAGGATCAGCGCTGAGACCCGTTCAGGATGCCGGACCGCATATTCGATGGACACCGCGCAGCCCTGCGACATCCCCAGCAGCGGAAACCGCCCCAGCGACTGGCTGTCCACCACCGTTTCAAGATCATGCAGGAAGGCATCAAAGCTGATGTCAGGCACATCCCAGTCCGACAGCCCGTTGCCCCGTTCATCGTACCGGATAAAGGTGTGGTCGGTCGCCAGCGCTCGGAACGTATCCCCCCAGATCGGGCTTTGCCAATCCAGTTCCAGATGGTTCAGCCAATTGGCTGTCTTGACCAGGGGTGGCCCCGATCCGACCTTGGCATAGGCAATCCTGACCCCGTCTTCGGCCTTGCAAAAACCGATGGTCTGGCGGTGCCGGCAGGATGTGTCGGCAGGCTGGATCGGGTCATTGACGGGCCGCCAGTCACGGGCATCCGGGCCCATCAGGGCCATATAGCGGACGCGCACCGCCGACGCCTCATCCTTGCGGCCAAGCGTGGACAGTTTTTGCCAAAGTGCGTGCGGACCGTCATGAGAGAAGGGCTCAAGACCGCACCAGAGCCGCAACCATTTGATCGCCTCTGCATCTGCAACGTCCGTGGTGGAGGCGAGCCTGTTGATGATGCTGCCACGGATACTTTGCAGTTCTTCGCGTTCGCCGAAAAGCCAGGCCTGGAAATCTTCCGACCGCGGCAAATCGAGGCTGGCGAGCGGTCTTTGCGACAGCAGATTGGCGGCCCGACGCAGGTCGTCCGTGGACGGATCGGGGCGGTGATGGGTGGCGCGGACGAAATTCACATCCAGCGCGACACCGGTCATGTCCAGTTCAACACTGTCGCGGTTCGCCATCAGCGGCGATGAACCGTTATGCCGCAGCAGAGCACGCAATTTGCTCAGCGACCAGCGCAGGGCGCCGCGCGGATCATTGGTGGTGTCAAAAAACAGCTCGCACAGGTGCTCACGGCGATGCGCCCGCCCTGTCATCGCCAGATAGGCCAGAAGGGCGCGGGTTTTGCGTGATGATGTGGGGGGAATGTCGACGCCTCCGCGGCGAAGCTTCACCTCCCCAAGGACACTGATCTCAACTGGGTATTGGTAATGCATTGACACATCCTTGCGGCAGGTCTGCGCCGCCGGCGGCGTCGCATGGTCTGGAGTAAGGTCCCAAAGCTGGCGTGGCCCGTCATAATGGCGCGGCGTGTGTGGAAAAGCGTAGGTCATGATCGCGCCCCGACGGTTGTGAAAGTCCTGACTTGTATTGGCCGGTTGGTGTCGGGTGACGTGATCTGCAATCTGAGTTTCATTAAAAATTTCCCTTTGTCATATGGCTTTCACAAAGGGTTACGTATGGGCAGTCTAACTTATTCCCGCTTTGAGCAAAAAAACCTGTGGCGCAACCCCTCGGCCGGGCTGGCCTGCCCATTCCGCGCAATTCCAACGGCGTTTCACCGCAATTACCACGATGCTTCACACGTTGGCTGCAACGCTGCTCGGCTAGGTCAGAGTTTATGCGGCAGTTGCGGTTTTGCGCGGCGCTGCCGCTGTGAAATGACCTGAATGAAACGATTTTGGCTTCCCCTATTTTGCTGAGCCGCCGCACCAGCCTGAGCCGCCGGCACCGGGCTCAATCACCACTCACGGGACGAGGCGGCGGCTCCGCAAAGCAGGCGGATAAGGAAAGAGAGAACGGATGACAGAAGAGCAGCAATACAGCCTGATCGTTGGACAGGCCGCGCAGGATCAGGGGCGGATCTGGTCATCTGATGCGCAGCTCCTGCGTGAATTTGGCACGCAATATGCTGACAATGCTGACCATGCTGGCGATCTGGTGCTGCTGGCACCCTGCGGCCGGGCGATGGAACGTTTCGACATCTGGACAAGGCAATGGCGGGACGAGGGGTAAGCGGGTTTATCCGTGTGCGTCTGGTTGCGCTTTCGGATGCCATGTGACTGAACAGTTTTTGCGCGGCAATGACTTTGACCTCTGCGGCCTGACGGCAAAAACGATCCTGCAGGCCCTTTCGCAGACGCCGTAATCCCCCTTGCATTACAGGCGCAACCCCCCTATACGCCGCCCTGTCGAAGCGTCGAGACAGGCGCGGACTTGAGACTTGAGCGGGGTCGGTAGCATACCGGCCCTGTTGTTTTATGTTCCGCGAATGACGCCAGACCAAACTGCAATCTGAAAGACCGGCGGAGACAACCGCGCGGCCCGTATAAAACCAAACGTTAGGAAATCGACGCCACATGGCAAACACAATGGAAGAGTTTGAAGCACTCTTGAACGAAAGCTTCGAAATGGACACGCCCGCTGAAGGGTCTGTTGTCAAAGGCAAGGTGATCGCAATCGAAGCGGGCCAGGCCATCATCGATGTCGGCTACAAGATGGAAGGCCGCGTTGATATCAAAGAATTCGCAAATCCCGGGGAAGAGGCTGAAATCGCCGTTGGTGACACTGTCGAAGTGTTCCTGCGTCAGGTTGAAAATGCCCGTGGCGAAGCCGTTATCAGCCGTGAAATGGCCCGCCGCGAAGAAGCCTGGGATCGTCTGGAAAAAGCCTATGCTGACGAAGAGCGTGTCGATGGCGCGATCTTTGGCCGCGTAAAGGGTGGTTTCACTGTGGACCTTGGCGGCGCTGTTGCGTTCCTGCCAGGCAGCCAAGTGGACGTGCGCCCTGTGCGTGACGCAGGCCCGCTGATGGGTCTGAAGCAGCCGTTCCAGATCCTGAAAATGGACCGTCGCCGTGGCAACATCGTTGTGTCCCGCCGTGCGATCCTTGAAGAATCCCGTGCCGAACAGCGTGCCGAAGTCATCGGCAACCTGACCGAAGGCCAGGAAGTTGACGGTGTCGTCAAGAACATCACCGAATATGGTGCGTTTGTTGATCTGGGCGGTGTTGACGGCCTGTTGCACGTCACCGACATGGCATGGCGCCGGGTCAACCACCCGTCCGAGATCCTGTCGATTGGCGAGACGATCAAGGTGCAGGTCATCAAGATCAACAAGGAAACCCACCGCATCAGCCTCGGCATGAAGCAGCTGCAGGACGATCCATGGGATGCGGTCGAGCAGAAATTCGGCCTTGGTTCGGTGCATCAGGGTCGTGTCACCAACATCACCGATTACGGTGCATTTGTTGAGCTGGAAGCCGGTGTTGAAGGTCTGGTTCACGTGTCCGAGATGTCCTGGACCAAGAAGAACGTGCACCCCGGCAAGATCGTGTCGACCTCTCAGGAAGTCGAAGTCATGGTGCTGGAAATCGACTCAGCCAAGCGCCGCGTTTCCCTTGGTCTGAAGCAGACACAGCGCAACCCATGGGAAGTCTTTGCCGAGACCCATCCTGAGGGCACCGAGGTTGAAGGCGAGGTCAAGAACATCACCGAATTCGGTCTGTTCATCGGCCTTGAAGGCGACATTGATGGCATGGTTCACCTGTCCGACCTGACATGGGAAGGCCGCGGCGAAGATGTGATCGGTGACTTCCGCAAGGGTGACGTGGTCAAGGCCAAGGTTGCCGAAGTGGATGTTGAGAAGGAGCGTATCTCGCTGTCCATCAAGGCGCTTGACGGCGATCCGTTCGCTGAAGCCGTTGGCGGCGTGAAGCGCGGTTCGATCATCACGGTTGAAGTGACCAAGATCGAGGATGGCGGCATCGAAGTGGATTACGAAGGTGCCAAATCCTTCATCCGTCGTTCCGATCTGTCCCGCGACCGTGCCGAACAGCGCCCAGAGCGTTTCGGCGTTGGCGACAAGGTCGACGTGCGCGTGACCAATATCGACAGCAAGACCCGCAAGCTGGGTCTGTCGATCAAAGCCCGCGAGATCGCCGAAGAGAAGGAAGCGGTTGAGCAGTATGGTTCATCCGATTCCGGTGCGTCACTGGGTGATATCCTCGGTGCGGCGCTGAAGGGCGACGAATAAGTCCAGACCTTTTGGTCGCAAAATTTGCCCCGTCGCAGGATAATGCGGCGGGGTTTTTTCTTGCAAAAATCTTCGAAGATTTTTGCCAAGACTATTCAAATAGTCTTGGTTGCGCCTTTGCCGGCGGCCTTAGATCTGGTTCCCAAGCCTTGGCACATCGATCACGATTTCGGTGCTGATCAACCCATCCGCCCCCAGAAGCGCCCGGTGATCCTGACCGCGCAGGATGGCAGTGATCCGGTGCTGTCCGGGTGGCAGTCTGCCGATATCAATGACAGGCTGGTAGGCGGCGGCGATCTTGACACCGTCCCGGATAATATGGGCGTGACCAATGGGCAGCGCGTCGGCGTCAGGGACGCAGAGTTCGACGAACTGGAACGCTCGTGTGTCAAGTTGCAGAACCCAGTTACCGGATGGATCTTGCCGCGCTGTCATGCCGACCTGCGGGGTGGGCAGGTCAGTGGGCAGCGACAGAAAGACCGCGCGCGGGGCCGTGTGGCTGGTATTGTAGGAGGGCGCCCCTACCGCGAGGCTGGCCAGAAGGCCTGCGACGATGGCGATGGGGGTGATCCGTGATAATGTGCTGCGTTTCATGCTGCAACCCTCCGTAATTCTGTGGGGCCGCTGATGCTGGCTGGCAGGGTCCGCCCCGCCAGCGCAAAGATCAGCATGGTGCCGTAGAGATTGGCGTGGAACAGCGGCGTTTCGCCCAAAACTACAGCCAGAAACGTGATGGCCCCGATGATGACCAGTGACACGGGCCGGATCAGTCGCCCCGCGATCAAGAGCGCGCCGCAGATGATCTCGACCCCCGTCATGATCAGGGCGATGACCGGATAGGACAGGCCGAATGTGGGCATCTCACCATGTTGCAGGATCGCGATCAGCAGGGTGGGCTGGGTCAGTTTGTAGACCACCGCCAGGTAGACGAAACCGCCGCCAACCAATATCTGGGCCAGCCGCCAGATCGCCTGCCTGATGGCGGGCCGGGGTGTCAGGCGGGTAGACAGACCTGTGATCTGATCCAGCGCCCATGGTCCGCCACCCACAAGGATCAGCACCAGTGCAGGGGCTGCGAAATGCGGGGCGTAGGCCATGAATTTGGACCCGAAGACCGCCAGACCGATGCCGACCACCCCGATCAGGACAGCGCCGATGACGCGTGTGAACAACCCGGCGACCAGCAGGATGGCGATGCCGATTTGCAGAGGCACCAGCAAGTCCCAGCCCGGTACCAGCGACAATTGCATGTCGGGCACCAGAAGCGTGGGCTGCGTCCACATGGCCGTGCCATGCCGGGGCAGTCCGCCTGTGGCTGCCAGTGCCAGCATATTGGCCAGCCCCAGCCGCAGCACGAGGGGGCCGACGGTGAAGGCAGCGGTTTGCAGGGCCGGTTCCAGCCGTGCCTCAATCGGTTGGACTTGTTCTTCGACAAAAAGTGCAGCCATGGTGGCGATGCAGCCAATGACGGCTGCCAGACCCAGCACGAGATAACTGGTGAAGATGGCAGGGATCGGTTCCATCGCCAGCGCTACAATTTCGTCTGGGGTCAGAAGCCAGGCCTCGTGCGCATGGGCGGATGTGGCAATTGTAATGGCGCCGAAAGATATGGATGCCGTGCGTATGGCCGCACGGGGCGTACGTATGGACAACATGATTTTTTCTCCAGAATCTGGAAAGTGAATTGAAACTAGAATATATTTTCTTAAACGAATGCGGGTACTTAGACCCGCGTCTTGTGATCGTATGGTTGTGCCGCCGCGCCAGATATAAGTTCAATAATGTGTCTGTGCAGAGGTCGGGTCGTCATAAAATAGTCGTTCTGAATGCACCCAACATACACATGCTGCAGGGCAGCATGTAGTCAGGAAGTCCTTACTTTAAAGAAGATGAGGCCGGATGGCTTTGACCGATGGCAGGTGCCGCCTAAGAAAGACCTTCGCAGAAGGTGATAATCCGTGTGCAGGCCTCTCTCAGCGCGTCGTCTGAGGTTGCGTAGCTGACCCGGAAGTTTGGCGAGAGGCCGAAGGCAGCCCCAAAGACGACGGCCACGCCGGTTTCTTCCAGAAGTGCCGTGGCGAAGACCTCATCATTGTCGATCAACGTGCCTGCCGCAGAGGTTTTGCCGATACAGCCCGCAATGGACGGGTAGACATAGAATGCGCCTTCCGGTTTGGGGCAGATGATACCCGGGGCCTGATTGAGCATGTCGACGACCAGATCCCGGCGTCTTTCGAACACTATATTGTTGGGTTTGAGGAAGTCTTGCGTGCCGTTCAAGGCCTCGACGGCCGCGTATTGACTGACCGAGCAGGGGTTGGAGGTGGATTGCGACTGCACCTTGCGCATCGCCTTGATCAGGTGTTCGGGTCCACCCGCATAGCCGATCCGCCAGCCGGTCATGGCATAGGCCTTGGAAACTCCATTGACTGTCAAGGTCCGGTCATAGAGGCCCGGTTCGACCTGTGCAGGTGTGCAGAATTTGAAATTGCCGTAAGCCAGATGTTCGTACATATCGTCCGTCATCACCCAGACATGCGGGTGACGCATCAGGACGTCGGTCAGTTCCTTGAGTTCCGACCAAGAATAGCCAGCCCCGGTCGGGTTTGAAGGTGAGTTGAACAGGAACCATTTTGTTTTGGGGGTGATGGCGGCCTCAAGCTGGGCCGCGGTGATCTTGAAATTCGCTTCCAGCGTCGCCTCGACTGGCACCGGCGTACCGCCTGCCAGCAGAACCATATCGGGGTAGCTTACCCAATAGGGGGCGGGGATGATGACCTCGTCACTGGGGTTGAGGGTGGCCATGAAGGCGTTGTACAGGACCTGTTTGCCACCAGTGCCAACCGTGATCTGAGTTGGGGCATATTCGAGCGCGTTGTCGCGTTTGAACTTGGCGCAGATCGCTTCTCTCAACTCCGGTATGCCGTCGACGGCGGTGTATTTCGTCTTGCCCTCTGCGATGGCGCGAACGGCGGCGTCTTTGATATTCTGGGGCGTGTCGAAATCTGGCTCACCCGCGCCCAGGCCGATCACATCGCGCCCGGCGGCTTTCAGTTCGGCGGCCTTGGTGGTCACGGCAATCGTTGGGGACGGTTTGACGCGGTCGAGTGTCGCAGAAAGAAAGGTCATCGGGGCATCCGGTGGTAAGTTTGTGCTGCATGTGACATAGGACGCGCGAGCAATTAAACGCAAGGGTGGCATGATGACAGACGATACTGGCTGGTTCAGCGAAGAGGCCGCAACATTCGGGGATCGGCTGGCCGGTGCCCGCGAGGCGGCGGGCCTGAACCAAGAGACGCTGGCGGCCAAGATCGGCGTGAAACCGTCGGTGATCGTCGGCTGGGAGAATGACCTGAAAGAGCCGCGGGCGAACCGGTTGCAGATGTTGTCGGGCATCCTGGGCGTGTCGCTGAGCTGGCTTTTGACCGGGCAGGGCGAGGGCCCCGACGCCCCTGACGATGCCGCCCCGGTGTCAACTGATCTGCTGGACCTGCTGGCCGAAATGCGCCTGTTACGCGCGCAGATGGTCGGGTCGGGCGAAAAGCTTGGCCAGTTGGAAAAGCGCTTGCGTGCGGCGTTGAAAGAACAGGCATGACAGAAACCCGCGAGGCGATGATCAAACGGTTGCGAATGCGGTCGATGCGGCGGGGGATCAAGGAAATGGATTTGATCCTGTCTGCCTTTGCTGACGCGCATCTGGCATCAATGTCTGAGGTCGAGCTGGCACAGTATGATCAGCTATTGGCTGAAAATGACCATGATATCTATGGCTGGATCGGTGGCCAGTTTGCTGTGCCTGACACCTACACCGATCTGATTGGGCGCATTGCCCACGGTGCCCATGGGGTGACCAGACCTGCATGATTTTCAGGTAAGTAATTTCAATTTTATCGTTTAACTGAATTTTCTTTGTTTCGTCTTATGCAGATTTCCGAGCAGAAGACGGAGTGATGAAATGAGTATTCATACGGACCTTGACGGCCCTGAACAGGATGGCATGGCCCAGGCGCGCAGCGCGACCTTTATGGCGTCCTATCTAGAGTCCCTGACATTGGTGGAACGGCTGCATCGCCTGTTGCTGGATGTGATCAAGGATGAATTTGAGCGTGTCGGCGTGCTGGAAATCAACGCGGTGCAGGCCCTGTTGCTGTTCAATGTTGGCGACAATGAGGTGACTGCCGGTGAATTGAAGACCCGCGGTTATTATCAGGGGTCCAATGTGTCCTATAACCTCAAGAAACTGGTTGAAATGGGCTATATGCACCATGAACGCAGCGAGATTGACCGCAGGTCTGTCCGGGTGCGCCTGACTGAAAAGGGGCGCGGTGTGCGGCAGGTGGTGGGCAAGCTGTTTGCCACCCATGCCAATGGGTTGGTCGATCGTGGTGTGCTGGACCAGGAAGGTATCGATAGCATCACCGCGTCATTGCGCCGGGTGGAACGGTACTGGACCGAACAGATCCGCTATATCTACTGATGGTGGTTCTGGCCGGATGGTTGCGGCGGGCGTGGTGCGCCCACGACCGAGCAAAACCCATCAGGGTGCTTTCTGACATCTAGGAATGTGACTGCGGTCCCACCGCATCTGAGTGATGGGGTTGGTAATGAGGGCTGGGTTATTTACGGGTCAATGCCGGGTTGCATTGGCCCGTAACAGCATTTGTCAGGCACTGGTTAATGCGTTTCGTCTTTGTCCAGATGCCACCGATTGCGGAAATTCTTCGGTGGTTTGAACGGGAGGGTGTCGCCCGACAATCGGTGTTTCAGATTCCCGTAAAACGCTGAGGCGTCTATATTCCTTGGATAGTCTGAAGAGTTCAAATTGCTGGTCGCTTGCCCAGTGGTGCGCCGGTCAATTCGTGGCACCGCGTATCCTTGGCTTATGATCGCGATTGCATTTGTCGAGGGTTCAGCGGGTCGGTTTTGCAAAGGCGGGCTGCGCTCGGGATTTCGTGCCAAGATCAGCGTGTGATATCAGCTTGCCCGAGGGCGAGGCTTTGCAGTTCTTTTAACAATTTGCGCTCCATCGCTGCGGCGTAGTCTTCGAACCCGAGGGCACTTTCGACGAAGGCATCAGCCCCCCGGATCACGTAGCTGCGGTAATAGGCCGACAATTCCTTGATATCCGCGATCCGCTGGTCATCGCCGGATTGGTTGCCCGAACCGATCACCAGTCCGTTGACGATGACGCCCGGCGGTTGCTGCGCAGGTCCAATATCTTGCGGTCGCGGACCGGTGTTGGCGGGGCCATCGCCAGACAGATCAAGGGTGCGTTTCCAGCAATCTGTCTGGTCCCGTAGCAATGCGAAACCGGCCAGCATCGCAGATCCGATGGCCGTGGTCGGTGCGGCGGTGCCGCGTTGGTGGGCCAGCAACGTATCTGTTGCGCGGTCCAGATCATCGGTGGTCACAATTGTGGTCCAGGGCAGGATAATTGTCTGGTTCTCCGGCCCGCTCCATTCATAGACGCTGATGCGGATCGGGGCGTCGGGTTGCGCGAAGAGCACCTGTTGTACCCTGTCGCTGTTGAGTGCTGTGGCCAGACCTTCCAGTTGCAGACGGTACTCGGCAGCATCGACTGAGCCTGACACATCAAGACCAAGGGCCAGCGCCTGTCGGCAGGCTGCATCGGCCGTGACTGGCAGAAGCATCAGGAAACATGCGGCCCGTATCATCCGCGGGGCTCCGGCAACAACGGCGACTGTCCCATGATCTGTGCGGACAATTCGCGCACTAGTTTGCGCTGCATGGCGCGTTCGTAGTCGGCAAAACCATTGGCGATTTCGATGAACGATCCCGGCCCGCGAATGACCTGATCGCGGTAGAACGGGATCAACTCGGTCTCGGCCTCAAACTCGGCTGCGTTGATCACAAGCCCGTTTACGGTGACATTGTCGAACGGATGATTGGCATAGGCCTCTGCCGGGCCGAAACCATCGTTGTTTTCACCATCACCTGCGACATCGACGGTCTGAAACAGGCAATCAGGCGCGTCAGCCAGCCGGGTGGCGGCGTGGGCCAGCGCGTGACCCATGGCGGTCGGGAAATCATTATGGCTGCGTTTGCTGAAGGCGATGGTTTCGGAAACACCCAGCAGGTCTGCGGGACTTTCGATCAATACCCAGTCGGTCAGATCTTCCTGATTGTATCGCCCGCTCCACTCGAAAACCAACAGCGCGACAGGATCGGGGCTGGCGAAAAACGCCTCTTGCACGTCAGGTGCTATCAGTGCTGCGGCCAAACCGCCCCGCTGCAACCTGTCTTCATCGGCATCGACCGATGATGACACATCCATGGCGAGAACAAGCGCCAACCGGCAGGCCGCCGCCGGGGTTGCGGTGAGGCAGACCCCGGCAAACAGAAGCGCCTTTACCAATGGCCGGTGTTTTCCATGCTGGCCCAAGGCTCTGCCGGGGGTAGATTGTCGCCGGCCTGCAGCAGTTCGATCGAGATGTTGTCGGGGGACCGGACAAACGCCATATGCCCATCGCGCGGCGGGCGGTTGATGGTTATCCCATTGTCCATCAGGTGCTGACAGGTGTCGTAGATATTATCGACCCGGTAGGCCAGATGGCCGAAATGGCGGCTGTCCGATGGCAAGCCATCATCCCCGTCCCAGTTGTAGGTTAGTTCGACGGGGCAGTCCTCTTGCCCCGGAGGTGCTATGAAAACAAGGGTAAAGCGCCCGCCTTCGTTTTCAAAACGCCGGGTTTCCTTGAGGCCCAGCAGGGCGTAGAAGGCCATCGATTTATCGAGATCTTTGACGCGGACCATCGTGTGGAGATATTTCAGCGACATTGGGAATCCTTTCCGGCTTTGCTGGCTCAAAACCTAGCGGCTGTGGTCAGCTTGGCCAATGTCAAATGCCGACAAAGGCCGCGGCGCATGCAAGTCCGATGGTCACGCCTCTGGGAAAATCTTTTTTGCCGCAATGCAGCATGAATGCGGCGAGATGAATTGAGACTTGTGTGCAGGCTGTGCTAAGTCATGAGAATATTTGTAAAAAGGGCATCGAATGACACGATTCATTTCCATCGGTGAAGCTATGGTTGAAATGGCTCCACTGGCGGTGCCCGGCCAGTTTCAGATGTCATTTGCAGGCGATACGCTGAACACCGCGTGGTATGCCCGCGCGCTGAAACCGCGGTGGGATGTCGATTATGTCACCGCCGTCGGGACGGATCGCATTTCTGACCAGATGCTGCAGTTTCTGGATGACGCCCGGATCGGGCGCGCGCATGTGCAGCGCCTGGATGACCGGGCGATGGGTCTCTATCTGATTTCGCTTGTCGACGGCGAGCGGCAGTTTTCATATTGGCGCGGTCAGTCAGCAGCGCGGATGTTGGCGGCGGATGTGGATGTACTGGCTGCCGCATTGGCGGAGGGTGATATCATCTATTTTTCGGGTATCACACTCGCCATTCAAGAGGGGCGGGGCCGAGCTAAGCTGCTTGATGCGGTGCAGCGCGCGCAATCCGCAAAGGGCCTTGTGGTGTTTGACAGCAATCTACGCCCGTCCCTTTGGGAAAGCGACGATCACATGCGGGCATGGGTGACAAAGGCCGCGTCGCTGGCCGATATCATGCTGCCTTCGCATGATGATGAGGCCGTGCATTTCGGCGATAAAAGCCCCGAGGCGACGCGCGATCGCTATGCCGCCTTGGGCGCCGGGATCGTGGTCGTCAAAAACGGTCCGGGCGCGATCCATTACCAAAGCGGCGATGATAAAGGCATCGTGCAGCCCGCCATCGTGTCCGATGTGGTGGATACAACCGCAGCCGGCGACAGTTTTAACGCTGGTTTTCTGACCGCTTTTGTTGAAGGCGCCCCGATCGAGGATGCGATCGTGCAGGCATCAAATGTCGCCCGGCATGTGATCAAGGGGCGTGGTGCTTTGGTGTCGCTCTAGCCGCATGCTGCGGCGATGGCCAAACGCACAGGCAGCTTGGCCATTGGCGTGATTTCGCAAATATGCAAACAGCTAGAGCTCCTTCTCATCACTGTCATTTCCGGCAATCCTCATTGTGAAGCGTCTGAAACGCTATTTTGCTTTTTGGCGATGATGAGTGGTCCGCATATTCCGCCGGTGCCATGTCAGAGAGGCTGGAGTGCGGGTATCGGCGATTAACGACGCCGGCCACGCCGAGCCTGATCTCTTCCAATTCGGTCTCAGCGCGGCCGTGTTCGCTGGTCCACGCACCAGTCCATTACTCGGCAGCGATCCTCAATGATGCGGCTGTGCCGAGTTCCCAATCGGTGCTTTGAACCTCTTCCTTTACCTTTTGCCGCCGGTGGATGAGGGCGAAAACCGGTGGTGTGAAGTAGAATGACACCACTGTCGACAACAGCACCCCACCTGCAATCGCCACTGCGAAGGGCGGCCAGAATGCACCGCCCCCGAGGATCAAGGGCAGGAACCCTCCAAACGTTGTGATCGTGGTCGAAACGATGTGCCGACTGGATCCCGTCACAACGCGGGCCATGGCGTCACGGTCGCCTGCGCTGGCGTCTTCATCCTGTTGCAATGCCGTCAGGATGATGATGGCTGCGTTGATTGATACGCCGATGGACCCGATCACCCCAATGATGGCCTGAATACCAAAAGGGTATTGCATGATGGCGAGTGACAGCATCGACAGACCCGCCGACAGAACGCAGACGATCAGCGCGACTACCGTCAGACGGAAGGAATTGAAGGTCAGCGCGATGGTCGCAATGGTCAGGGTCACGATCAGGCCCACCGAGGCTAGCAGATTGCCCACGGTATTGGATCGTGCATCGCTATCGCCGCCAAGTTCAAGCGTGTAGCCGGATGGCAGCGCGAACCCGCGCTCATCAAGGGCAGTGAGGACATCCTGCAGCGCCTCTTCGGGCAGCACACCCCGCACGATAAAGGCCTGTATCGTGTTTTCGCGAATGCCGTCGCTGCGGGTGATGACGCTTTCGGATGGCTCTACAATAGGCTTTGCCAGTTCGGAGAGGGGGACCGCCGGAAAAGCACCAGTTGCAGATACGGGCGCTGCATTTGGCAAGAGGATCGGCATGTCAGAGATCGCCTGCAGATCGCCCCGCAGCCCATCGCCCCGCAGCCCATCGCCCATGCGCACGCGGACCGGCAATTGTTCGGTCCCTTCGACAAGCGACCCGCCTGTTAGGCCGACCAGGGCGGTGTTCATCTGGCCTGCGATATCTACCACATCAAGGCCCAGCAGACGCGCCTTGACCTCATCAATCTGGAACCGCACCTGCGGTGCGCCGCCATTCACACCGGCGCGGGCCTGAGTCACAAGATCAAGGTCCGCCATGATCCCGCGAACCTCGTCACCAAGCCGCCGCAGGGTCGCAATATCCTGTCCTTTGATAGTGATTTCAACGGGGGCATCGACAGGCGGGCCTTGGACCAGACCGCGTACGATGACTTGTGCATCAGGGAATTGCGCGTCGAACTCGACTTGCAACTGACTGACCAGACGGGCCGCATCGGCATCAGTCTTTGTGGTCACCATTGCCTGACCAAAGCCGGGTTCCTGCGACCGGTTGCCCACGATGTTGTAGTAGAATGCAGGCCCGGATTGCCCGACGGTCCAGTAGATGCTTTCGACACCCTCATCGGCGCGGATCAGTGCATCCATCTGCTGTGCCGTCTCTTGCGTGTTTGCAATGGCAGAGCCGGAGGCCATGTCGATTTCGATGTAGAACTGGTTGCGCTCAACGCCCGGGAAGAATTGGGCGGTCAGTGTGGGGAAGGCTGCAAAGCCCATGACCGGCAGGATCAGCGAAACCGCGATGGCCCGCAGGGGGTTTTTGACTGCCAGCCGGATTGAACTTTCGAACAATCGGCCAAGCGCGGGAAATGAAATGCCACGGCTGAAGAAATTACCCTTTTCCGCAGTGGGCAGAATCCACCCAGCAAGGGCCGGGGTAACCGTCAGGGCGATGAGAAAGGACCAAACCAGCATCAGAACCACCGCAATGGCGATTGATCCGACAAAATCACCTGCAGGACCAGGCAGCAGGATCATCGGGGTGAAGGCGAGCGCGGTTGTCACGGTCGAGGCAAGCAATGGTGCGGACAGACGCCTGACCGCGTCACGCACGGCCTGCGCCCGTTCCATGCCAGCTTGCAGGCGGCGCCGGACTTCGTCAGTCATCACGATCGCTGCGTCGACAAGCAGGCCGAGGGCCACGATCAGGCCGGTGACCGACATCTGGTGGATTGGCAGCCCTATGAAATTCATGGTGGCCAGCGTGGCAAGGGACACGACGGGCAGAACCAGAGCAACGATCGCTGCCGCCCGAATGCCCAGCGTGATCAGTAGAACCATCACCACCAAACCGACGCCGATCGCCATGTTCGTCCCGACACTTGCGAGGCGGTCGAGCGTGTAGACGCTTTGATCAAAGAGAAGGGTTTCCTCGATCCCGAGTGGGATTTGATCCGCCCCGGCGGCGAGTTCGTCGCGCACGAAGGTCATCCAGCGGTCAATCTGTACGCCGTCCTGCGCAAGCACACCGACAAGAATGGCCGGTTTGCCGTTCGCAATGGCAATTTCGGACGCCGGGCTGCGCGGGCCGCGGTCAATCCGGGCGATATCGCCAAGTGTGACGGTGCTGCCGACGCTGTTTTCGCGCAGCACGACCTGGCGCAGCCTGTCGAGCGTTTCGATTTCGCCGGTGACGTTGATCGTCAGATCGACATTGCCTTGCAGGCGACCTGATTGGACCTTGCCGTCCGCTTCTGAAATGCGGCCCGAAATCTCGGCGGCCGTGAGGCCAAGGGCGGCCGCTTTGGTTGGATCAACACTGATCAGGACCTCTTCTTCCGGAACACCGAAGAAATCGACAGCGCGGGTTGAAGGGATGGACCGCAGCCTGTCCCCTAGCGCATCCGCGTGCCGCGACAATACCGTCAGGGGCATGTCGGGTTCTGACGCAGTGACAGAGATCACCGCAGAATAGGCCGAGATACCTTCCGCGTTGAAATCAGGCGCGAGGACACCGGCGGGGAAGTTGCGCCGCGCGTCTTCGACGGCATCGCGGGCTTCTGACCAGACCTGTTCAATTGTGGCTTCATCCAGTGTTTCCTGCAGCTCGACCGATACGACCGACACGCCCGAACGCGACACGGAAGACACGGTGTCGACCTCGGCAATCGTCCTCAACTCTTCTTCGATTTCGGCTGTGACCAGCGCCTCGACCCGCTCCGGGTCAGCGCCGGGGAACTGGGTGGTGACGGTAGCGAAAAGGTTGGTGATTGTGGGGTCCTCTTGCCGCCCAAGCGACAGAAGCGATGACATCCCCGCCGAGACCAGAACCAGAATGATCAGGGCAACAAGGCGTGGTTGGCGGAAGGTGAGCGTTTCCATGATCCCGGCCCCTTCAAAGCGTGTTTTTGGTGGTGACTTGCTGACCGACGGTGACCCGCTGCGGGCCTGCGTCGATGAGTTGTGTGCCGTCCGGGAATGCGCCCCGGACAAAGGCGCGGTCGCTTTCGGCGTGCAGGATCTCTACCGATGCGGCGCGAACGATATCATCAGGATCCACGGTCAGGATGGTCCATTGGCCGCGCACCCCTTCCTTCAGGCTGGTGGTTGGCAGCCACAAGCCCGGGATATCAATCGTTTCGGTTACGATCAGGCGGGCGGTCTGGCCGAACGCAAGTTGCGTGTCGGTGTCGATTTCAAAAACCGCTGTTCTAGTGCGCGTCACCGGATCGATATCCGGGCGGAGCGTGACAAGTGTGGCAGGGTGGGCGGTGCCATCAACCTCGATCGTGGCATAGCCAAGTCGGGCGTCGGTCAGATCAAGCGGAACACCGATCCGCACTTGTGGCTTGCGCAACGCAACAAGGCCAAAAACGCGCTGCCCGGCGCCGAGTGTCTCGCCGCCATCAACCAGACGCTCGGTCACGCGCCCATCAAACGGCGCGGTGATCTGCGACTTTGCGATGCGGATCGCGACGTTTTCAAGTGAGGCGTCAATTTCGGCGATCCGTGCGCGCAGTTCGTCCTGCCGCGACAGCGCCTCATCAAGACCGGCCTGGCTGGCAAAACCGCGCTGGTTCAATTCCGCGTTTCGCGCCACTGTCTGTTCGGCAAAGCGTAGCTGCGCCTCGGCGGCACTGCGCGACGCCGTCAGGCGTGTCCGCTCTGAGATCAGCAAGGACAAATCCTGGCTGGCGAGAATCTGACCCTTTTCGACCCAATCACCTTCGTCTGCGGTGATCTCGCTTAGCCGTCCTGGCAGTTCGAAAGAAAGTGAAACAGTTTTTTGCGGCTCGACCTGTCCGACAAAGGCGCGCGTCACATCGTAGCCGTTTTCCACGATCAAGGGCGAGGTTGAGACAGGGATCAGCGGTGCTGCATCCGGTGCAGGGGCGGCATCGGCGCGTTGCGCCAGTTCAGAGGAGCCGAATTGCACCGCAAACACTGCGCCTACGACAACGAGAAGGGTCAGTGCAACCCGGCCAATCAGGCGGACACCGCCCCAGATATTTCCTATGACGCTGCGTCTTTCATTCTGCATCTGATCATTTCCCATTGCTGAATCGCTGCAAAGTTAGTGTGACTAACATATGTTAGAAGTTCTTACTTTGACAAGTAGTACGTGATCTGAGAAAATTCAGATCAGCAAAAGAATGGAAAAAATGATGGCAAGGACGGTTGAGGCGACCGGCAAAGAACCACTGCAGAAGGCCCGCTATCATCATGGTGATTTGCGGGCGGGTCTGATTGAGGCAACGCGCCGTCTGGTCGAGGAGAAGGGGCCGGATGGTTTTTCGGTGTCTGATGCATGCAGACTGGCCGGCGTATCGACCGCCGCGCCTTACAAGCATTTCAAAAACAAGGATGAAATGCTTGTCGCCATGGTGTTGGAGGGGATGGTGCGGCACCGCGAAAACATGTTCGCCGCGCTCGAAGGAATCCCGCCGGGATCGCCGCAAAGGGTTCAGGTGCTGGGCAAGGAATATGTCACATTCGCGCTGCGCGAGCCGGGTGTTTTCCGGCTCAAATTCGGCGGATTTACCGACGGCCTGAATGATGAGCGATTAAAGGCCGCTGGCGAACAGACCTTTGGGATTGTGCTGCAAGAGGTCGCGCTTTGTCTGGGCGAGGATGACATCACGCAGGAGGTTCGCAAGCGTGGTTTCATGTTGTGGAGCTTTGTTCACGGTCTGTCATTCATCCTTTATGACAAGGACATGACCGAGATGGGTGGCGGCGTTGATCTGGATGGATTGCTGGCCGACATTGCCGAGCGGGTGCTGTCCGACTGAAGCGGCGGAAAACCGGTCGGTTGGATGGCGCAGGTCGGGACATGCTTTGCCTTTGGGCAGGGGCAATCTGCAAATTCATTCAACGTTGGCAGATCGTCGGCCCGGCATGGGCCGTGCAGCAATTTGACTGCTGGACCTTGATCCGTGCAAATGCTCCACTTGCAGAATTGGGATGAAGCCAGTGCGGGGATACAAGATGAAATTGCACATTTCTACATTTCTGGTGATGGTCGCGTATGCCGCGCCAGCGTTTGCAGAGGTGACGATCAGCCATGGTTACTCCGCCTTTGGCGATCTGAAATATGGCCCGGATTTCACCCATTTTGACTATGCCAATCCCGACGCGCCGCAAGGCGGGACGATGAGCCAGCGTCAGCTTTACGGCACGCCGACATTCGACAGTTTGAATATCTTTATCATCAAGGGCGATTCAGCGCCTGAGATTGGCCATCATGTCTACGATGGTCTGATGGTTCGCGCCTATGACGAACCTGATGCGATTTACGGCTTAATCGCCGAGACCATTGAGTATCCCGATGACCTGTCCTACGTCGCCTTTAACATGCGCCCCGAGGCGCGTTTTCATGACGGTGAGCCTGTCACGGCGCAGGACGTTGTTTTCACGATCAATGCGCTCAAGACCGAGGGTCATCCCTATTACCGCAACTTGCTGTCTGATGTGCTATTGGTCGAGGCTGAAACCGACTTGCGGGTCCGGTTTGACCTGGCCCCTGGCGCTGGCGCCTTTCCTGCGGAAATCGCTGAGTTACCTGTACTGCCTGAGCATTTCTATGATAAAAACCCGTTTGATGAGACATGGATCACGCGCCCACTTGGGTCCGGTCCTTACGAGGTTGATACACTCGACGCGCCCCGCACGATCACATTCTGCAAGGATCCCGATTATTGGGCCGCCGACCTGCCGGTGAATGCCGGGCGGAACAATTTTGATTGCTTCGCCTATGAATACTTCGCGGATGATACCGTGGGGTTGGAGGCGTTTGCAGCCGGTGAGTATCTGATGCGGGTTGAAAATCGCGCGGCGTCCTGGGCAACAGCTTATGATTTTCCGGCGGCACAAAGCGGCTGGGTCAGGCAGATTTTGCTGCCCGATGGGCGACCCTCAAGCGCGCAGGGCATCTGGTTCAACATGCGGCGCCCGGTCTTGCAGGATATCCGGGTGCGTCAGGCGCTGGAATATGCCTTCAATTTCCAGTGGACGAATGAAACGCTGTTTTACGGCACATACAAGCGTAGCGACAGTTTCTTCGAAAATACCGAGATGCAGGCATCTGGCGTGCCGGAAGGCGCGGAGTTGGCGATCCTCGAAGAATTCCGTGATCAACTGCCGTCAGAGATTTTCACCGAGCCAGCGCATGTTCCCTATGATGGCGGCCCGAACCCGCGCGACCGTGCGGCATTGCGCGATGCGTCGAGATTGCTGGACGAGGCAGGCTGGCTTGCGGGTGATGACGGGATGCGCCGGAATGCCGCCGGTCAGCTATTGTCGCTCGAATTTCCAGATGACAGTCGCAGCCTTGAACGGATCCTCGTTCCGTTTATCGAAAACCTGCAAAGTCTGGGTATCGACGTTGAACTTGAACTGATTGATCCCAGTGCCTGGAGCGAACGGCGAGAGAGTTATGACTTTGATCTGTCATTCACCGCGTGGGGTGTCAAAGTCACGCCGGGGGCAGAATTGCGGGCGTTCTATGGGTCCAGAGCGGCTGCCGCGAGGGGTAGCAACAACCTGACTGGGCTGGCAGACCCGGTTGTCGATGCGTTGATTGAACAGGTGGTCGCGGCTGAGACACGCGATGAACTTGTGGCGGCAACCCGCGCGCTTGATCGGGTTTTGCGGTCAAAACATATCTGGATCGGCACTTGGTATCTGGGTACCCATCGTGTCGCGATCTGGGATGTCTTTGGCATCCCTGAAGAACCTGCCCCCTATGACTTCAACCGGGGTGTCGATTTCTGGTGGTTTGACCGTGACAAGTATCAGACGCTTGTCGGGGCAGGTGCGCTTGACGGCGGTTTGTGAGCTCTGCGTGAGTGCCGGATGCAGAGGTTTTGGCGCCTGCCTCCCTGATCAAAATGTCGGCGGTGTACAGGCGCTGATGATCCGGCAGGGTGTCTTGCCGGTGTTGCGAAACCGGTGGGGCAGGCGGCTGTCAAAAAGGTAACCTTCACCCGCGCGCAGCACCCTGATCTGATCACCGACCGTCACCTCAATCTCGCCCTCGGTCACGATCCCGGCTTCTTCACCAGCATGGGTCAGCAATTCCGGTCCGGTGTCGGCATCAGGGGGATAAGTTTCGTCAAGAATTTGCAGCGTATGGCTGCTGGCATTACCAAGCTGGCGCAGTGATACCGCTGTTTGCCCGGACTGGGGGGCGATTTCGGTGAACTCATCAACCGTATAGAAGTATTTGGTCGGTTCCGCCTCTTCGATGGTGGCAAAGAATTCGGCAATGCTCATCGGGATTGCGTCGAGCAGGCTTTTGAGAGACGCGACCGATGGGCTGGTCTTGTTCTGTTCGATCAACGAAACGGTACCGTTGGTCAGACCGGCCCG
Organism: Yoonia sp. R2-816; assembly: GCF_046762905.1. Classification (NCBI taxonomy): domain Bacteria; kingdom Pseudomonadati; phylum Pseudomonadota; class Alphaproteobacteria; order Rhodobacterales; family Paracoccaceae; genus Yoonia; species Yoonia sp. R2-816. The sequence goes on from NZ_JBKQXN010000311.1 coordinate 253,930, forward strand.
CGCGGCAAGTTCCCGCTGGGACAGACCGTGCGCCTTGCGTAAATCCTGCAGTCGTTTTCCGATATCCACCCGCGATCCCTCTGCCAGTTTGGTTTTTATGTCGTCAGATCAAGCTAGTACAACCTGGTCCATGCCGAAACCTGTTTGATGATGCAAACGGCGCGGCTCAACTGGACCGAAAGAACAGGTGGTTCTGGCGCGATCAATTCCCATTGACAGATAAAATAAACGAAGTATGAGAATTTTAAACACCTGTTGAGCCGTATTTCCCTTTGCAAGGATACCCCAGACATGACCAGCACAGTAAAAAAGAAACCCCGCAAGTCTGCCGCGAAACGCAAGCCAAATATCTCGGTTGTGCCCGATGTTGTGGTCGATGCGAAAACCAACGCAGATCTGCTCGTCCGTCGCGAGGCCGCAGTGGCACGCGGCGTGGCTTCCGCAGCGCCGATTTTCGCGGATCACGCAGAGAATTCAGAGCTTTGGGATGTCGAAGGCAAACGGTATATCGACTTTGCTGGCGGAATTGCGGTGCTGAACACCGGTCATCGCCACCCCAAGGTGGTTGCCGCCGCCAAGGCGCAAGAGGATCATTATACCCATACCAGTTTCCAGGTCGTGCCTTACGAGCCCTATGTGGCACTTGCCGAAAAGCTGAACGCGCTGGCCCCCGGGGATCATGCCAAGAAGTCGCTTCTGGTCACCACAGGGGCCGAAGCCGTGGAAAATGCCGTCAAGATTGCGCGGGCGGCGACAGGGCGTCCGGGCGTCATCGCGTTTACCGGTGGTTATCACGGTCGCACATTGCTGACCTTGGGCATGACAGGCAAGATTTCCCCCTACAAGAAAGATGTGGGCCCGTTCCCGTCAGACATCTTCCGCGCGCCGTTCCCCAGTGTGCGTGACGGGATCACGGTGCAGGATGCGCTGACCGGTTTGCAGAATCTGTTTCTGACCGATGCGCAGCCAGAGCGGGTTGCGGCGATTATCATCGAACCTGTGCTGGGTGAGGGGGGGTATACCCCTGTGCCGTTCGAGATGATGCAGGCGCTGCGCGAGATTTGCGACACCCATGGCATTCTGTTGATCGCTGACGAAATTCAGGCGGGCTTTGGCCGGACAGGCACATGGTTTGCGATTGAGCATTCGGGTGTCGTGCCTGATTTGATCACCGTCGCAAAATCCATGGCGGGTGGCTATCCGATTGCCGGTGTGATTGGCCGGGCCGAGGTGATGGATGCCGTCATTCCCGGTGGCCTTGGTGGCACATATGGTGGCAACCCGGTCGCGTGCGCGGCTGCTTTGGCCGCGATTGAGGCGATCGAGGAAGAGGGGCTGCTGGCCCGCTCGACAGCCTTGGGTGAGCACTTCCGCGCTCGGTTTGCCGAGATTGGCGCGCGCGTCGCCCCTTATCGCATGTGGGATATTCGCGGCCTTGGCGCGATGCTGGCGGTTGAGTTCGTGACGGATTTCGAAACGGCAACGCCTGATGCGGCTTTGACCAAGGCAGTCGTCGCACATGCGCTGCAGCGTGGTCTGATCCTGCTGGCCTGCGGGATGCATGGCAATGCATTGCGGATCATGGTGCCGCTGACGGCATCAGACGCGATCATCGACGAAGGCCTCGCGATCTTTGAAGAGGCGCTGGCGGCAGCGGTCGCAGAATTGCAAGGCTGATTGCCTTTGAAACCTTTGGAAAGGGCGGGTCCAGCGACCCGCCCATTTTCGTTATGGTGCAATCTGATCCCGGACTAATCACCTGAAATATCCACCTTCCGCCGGGATCAGCCATTCATATTTACACATGTCCGTAAGCGTTCGGAGATCGACCGGCCCGGTGATTTCGGCGCGATTTCACGCGATTCACCAACGAATTGTTCAAAATATTAAACAATACTGCCGTCGCGTAAGGAATTTGGTTGCAGGAATCGCAACGCCTTGTCAGTCTCATACAAGGCCAGCCGCTTTTACGGCGATGTGTTGATCATAAGACAACGCCAGTAATTAGCGCCAAGTTGGGCAGGGGCGTTCAAACACCCTCAGCCCACGCCGGAAACTGATCCTCGCTCAACGAGGGCGTATCACGATTATGAAACTGGGAGTAAATCATGAAAGTTTTTAAGTACCTTGCCTTTGCGGGGGCCATGATGGCCGGGTCCGCATCATCAGCGCAGGAGCAATTCATCACCATTGGCACAGGTGGCCAGACAGGGGTTTACTTTGTGGTGGGTCAGTCGATCTGCCGGCTTGTGAACCGTGGCACTGCTGATCACAACCTGAAATGCACGGCCCCGTCCACTGGCGGGTCTATCGCCAATATCAATGCGATCATGGCAGGTGACATGGATATGGGCGTGGCCCAGTCCGACTGGCAGTATCACGCATATAACGGCACATCCGAATTCGAAGGCAACCAGTTCGAAGGCGCGCGCGCCGTATTTTCCGTTCATGGTGAGCCATTTACGGTGATTGCTCGTGCCGATGCCGGGATCACCACATTCGAGGACCTCAAAGGCAAGCGGGTCAATATCGGCAACCCCGGTTCCGGTCAGTATGCTACCATGCAGGTCGTGATGGATGCGCTTGGCTGGACTATGGATGATTTTGCCTTGGCCTCTGAGTTGAAGCCAGCCGAACAGGCAGCCGCACTTGGTGACAACAAGGTCGACGCGATCATCTACACCGTTGGTCATCCCAACGGGTCCATCCAGGAAGCCGTATCAACCGTTGATGCGGTTCTGGTGCCGGTCACCGGCCCCGAGATTGATCAGCTGATCGCTGACAATCCCTATTATGCCGCTGCCACAGTGCCGGGCGGTATGTATGAAGGATCGCCTGATGACGTGCAGACCTTTGGCGTGAAGGCGACATTTGTCACCTCTGCCGATGTGGATGACGACGTTGTCTATCAGACCGTCAAAGCCGTTTTCGACAATTTTGACCGGTTCAAGCGTCTTCACCCTGCGTTTGAAAATTTAACCGAAGAGCAGATGATCCAGGATGGTCTGTCTGCCCCGCTGCACCCCGGCGCAGAGCGTTACTACAAGGAACGCGGCTGGATGTAAGCCGGACGTTTCGTAAGGACAAACGGTGCGGCGGGCCCTGCCTGGCGCACCGGATAGCAGGGACAATTGACGACGCGCCCGCCAATTGGGCCGCAGGGGGATGACATGTCTGACAATCCAAACCAACAGCAGGCCGCTGCGGTCGAAAATGCTGCAGACGGGCGCGGCGGATTAAGCCAAGAAGAGCTGGATGCGCTGGTTGCGTCCTCTGACACTGGCGGACGTGGCGCAGCGGGCGCGGTCGGGATTTTTCTGACATGCACCGCGCTGGCTTGGTCGTTGTTCCAACTTTGGATTGCCTCGCCCATCCCGTTCATGGTTGGTTTTGGCGTTTTCAATGATACTGAAAGCCGATCCATCCATCTGGCTTTCGCGCTGTTTCTTGCTTTTGCGGCCTTTCCTGCCGCCCGCACAAAATTTCAGTTGGGACTGGGCGTTGCCGTCCCGTTGATTCTCGCGTTCCTGTTCATGACTGGGGCCAAGGAACAAACAGCGATCTGGTGGATTCCGATTGTTGCCTTGGCCGTTGTGGCCACCATCGTTCTGGGGTCTCCCAAAGATCGCGTTCCCATCTGGGAATGGGCGTTGGCGGTTGTGGGGGCGTTGGCTGCCCTTTATCTCTTTGTTTACTATCGCGAAATATCGGGTCGTGTCGGCGCGCCCATCATGCAGGATTTCGTGGTCGCGGTGATCGGCCTGATGCTGCTGCTTGAGGCGACACGCCGTGCGCTTGGGCCGGCCTTGATGATCGTCGCATCCGTATTCCTGATCTACACGGTGCTGGGGCCATATATGCCCAGCATTATCGCCCATAAGGGCAACAGCCTGTCCGAGATCGTGAACCACCAGTGGATTACCACCGAAGGTGTGTTTGGCATCGCCTTGGGTGTTTCGACCTCTTTCGTGTTCCTGTTCGTCTTGTTCGGCTCACTGCTGGACCGCGCCGGGGCTGGCAATTATTTCATTCAGGTGGCGTTCAGCCTGATGGGTCACCTCAAGGGTGGTCCGGCCAAGGCGGCTGTGGTCTCGTCCGCAATGACCGGGCTGATTTCGGGATCTTCCATCGCCAACGTGGTGACAACCGGCACGTTTACGATCCCGCTCATGAAAAAGGTCGGCTTTAACTCCGAAAAGGCTGGCGCGGTTGAGGTGGCAAGTTCCGTCAACGGACAGATCATGCCGCCCGTGATGGGGGCTGCGGCCTTCTTGATGGTCGAATATGTGGGCATTCCCTATTTCGACGTGGTCAAACACGCCTTTTTGCCTGCGGTGATTTCCTACATCGCGCTGGTCTATATCGTGCATCTGGAAGCGCTGAAGGCCGGTATGGAAGGCCTGCCGCGCGCCTATGAGCCCAAGCCGATTGTGCGCCGCCTGATCGGCATCGCGTTCACTATCGCCGCGATCTGCGCGATTTCCTTTGTCGTCTATTACGGCATGGGCTGGATTCGCCCGGCCTTCCCCGAGACGGCAGGTTACATCATCTTTGCTTTCCTGACGCTCGTTTATATCGGGCTGTTGTTCGTGGCATCGAAGGAAGAGCCGCTGGAACTTGACGATCCGAATGCCCCGGTCACGACGCTGCCGTTGCCCGGACCGACTGTCCGGTCAGGCCTTCACTTCATCTTGCCGGTTGTCGTGCTGGTCTGGGCGCTGATGGTGGATCGCCTTTCGCCCGGTCTGTCGGCTTTCTGGGCAACGGCCTATATGGTGTTCATCCTTGTCACCCAACGCCCACTGATGGCGCTGATGCGGGGTGATACGGCGTTCGGCGGTGCTGTTGTGCAGGGCCTGAAAGACCTTATCGACGGGCTGGAAACCGGTGCGCGCAACATGATCGGGATCGGCATTGCGACCGCAACTGCAGGTATTATTGTTGGCGCGGTCAGCCAGACTGGCGTGGGGTCCGCCTTGGCTGACGTGGTTGAGGTGCTGTCGGGCGGCAACATTCTGGCGATCCTGTTCCTGACGGCGATCCTGTCGCTGATCCTTGGGATGGGCTTGCCGACTACGGCGAACTATATCGTGGTGTCGGCGCTGCTGGCCCCGGTGATTGTAACCCTTGGCCAGCAGAACGGGCTGATCGTGCCACTGATCGCGGTCCACCTCTTCGTGTTTTATTTCGGGATCATGGCCGATGTGACGCCGCCGGTGGGGCTTGCCAGTTTTGCGGCCGCTGCTGTTTCGGGGGGCGATCCGATCAAGACCGGTGTTGTTGCCTTTTTCTATAGCTTGCGCACGGCGGCCCTGCCGTTCCTGTTTATCTTCAATACCGAATTGTTGTTGATCGGCGTTGGGTGGGCGCAGGGTATATTCGTGTTCATTGTCGCGACCATAGCGATGCTGCTGTTTGCGGCGGCGACGCAAGGCTGGTTCATGGCCAAAAACCGGTTCTACGAAACCATTGCCTTGCTTTTGATCGCCTTCACCCTGTTCCGACCCGGGTTCTGGATGGACATGATCTATCCCCCTTATAACGAGGTTGATCCGGTTGAAATCGCCGATGCGGCCTTGGCCACGCCTGTTGGTGAAGACCTCAGGCTGCGGGTTGCGGGGATGAACGACCTGGGCGATCCCATCGAATTTGTGGCGATCCTGCCGATTGAAGAGGGGGCGACAGGTGACGAACGGCTGGAAAACGCAGGCCTTCTTTTCCGCAACGAAGGTGAGACGCTGTTCATCGACGATGTGAGCTTTGGCAGTGCCGCAGCCGATGCCGGGCTGGATTGGGATCAAGAGGTGCTACGTGTGCTGCGCCCGGTGGATCAGCCCACCAAGTACCTGATGTTCCTGCCCGCACTGTTGGTGCTGGCACTTATCGTGTTTCTGCAACGCGGGCGCAGTGCCAACGCGGCCCGCAAACCTGCTGCGGCATAGAAAGGACGGACCATGTTCAATACTGTTTTGCTGACCGTCGATCTGAACCACCCTGCATCCTGGAAAAAGGCGCTGCCGCAGGCGGTGGAGCTTGTGCGCGCATCAAGCGGAACGCTGCATATCATGTCCGTGGTGCCTGATATGGGCACGCCCTTGGTCGAAGGGTTCTTTCCCGACGATTTTGAGGAAAAGGCCGTGGCTGCCGCCAACAAGGCACTGAATGATCTGGTGGAAAAGGAGATACCAGAGGACGTGCAGGTCAAACAGCATCTGGCCTTTGGCAAGATTCACAAGAAGATCCTGAAAACCATCGGTGAGGTTGAATGCGACCTTGTAGTCATGGCCTCGCATAAACCGGATCGGGTCCGTGAATTCCTTGTCGGATCGAATGCGGACCGCGTTGTCCGCAGGTCACCTGTTTCCGTTTTGGTGGTAAGGGCGTAAAGGGTGCGTGACGCGAAGATTCTGATGGCCAGTGTGGCCCGTCTTCGCCTTCACGGAGAATTTGAGACATGACCCCTTTCGCGATTGCTGGCGTGCAGATGTACGTCAACGCCCTGCAACCCAATGTCGATGGCATGCTGCATCGGCTTGACGTGCTGATGATGCGGTTTCCATGGACACAGATGGTGCTGTTCAGCGAACTTGCCCCGTTTGGCCCGCTGGAAAAATACAAGCTGCCACCCGAGAACGAAGTGATTGACCGGTTTTGCGATGCAGCAAGGCGGCATAAGATCTGGCTGATCCCCGGGTCGATGTTTCTGACACATCCCGAAGATGGTCGTGTTTACAACACGTCACTCGTGATCGACCCTGATGGCAATGTCGTTCGCCGTTATGCCAAGATGTTCCCATTCCTGCCTTATGAGGCTGGCATCGCCGCGGGCACCGAATTCTGCGTCTTCGACGTGCCGGATGTAGGCCGGTTTGGTCTGTCGATCTGTTATGACATGTGGTTCCCCGAAACGACCCGCCAATTGACCAGCCAGGGGGTCGAGGTGCTGTTGCATCCGGTTCTGACGGGAACCACCGACCGTGATGCCGAGTTGGCCATAGCACGTGCGACTGCGGCGCAGTTCCAGTGCTATGTGATTGATGTGAATGGGCTAGGGGCCGGTGGCGTGGGCAAATCGCTTGTGGTTGATCCGACATCGCTGGTGCTGCACCAGTCAGCCGGGCAAGAGGACATGTTCCCGATCGAGGTTGATCTGTCCATGGTCCGCCGTCAGCGCGAAACGGGAATGAAGGGCCTGGGTCAGGTCCTGAAAAGCTTCCGCGACCGCTCTGCCGATTTTTCGGTTTATGATCGCAGCAGTGGCACTGATGCCTATCTACAGACACTCGGGCCGCTTGAGATACCGCAGCAGGGGTCGCGGGCCGGGCTGCATGTCGATGTACCAGCGGATGCAGAAGCTGAGGCACAGGACCGCCAGCCGAAGCTGGGCTATGGAATTTCGCCCTTTGTGGGCAAGACATCAGGTGGCTGACGCAGGCTGACACGCGGCTTGCCAGGCCGCGTATCCATCCAAGCGTCGTCGCCCCAAATGGGAGAACGACCGATGGATTCCGTCAGCGAATACTATTCCGCGACACAATTGCGGGCAGACAGATGGAGCGCGTTGCGCGAGGCGACGACATCCATCTGTCGTGAGCCGAACGGCAAGAAGGCGGCGGCGCTAAAGATACGGATCGCAGACCTTTTTGAATCGCTTGCGCTGATCGAACCCTATTGGGCCTTTCCGGGTATGGCGGCCTTTGACCACATGCGCCGCCAGTTCGAACATGGCAATTTCGAGGATCTGTCTTTTACCACCAACCGTGTGACCCGCGCCCTGACAACGGGGGCCTATCGCAGGCGGACCATCCCGCTGGACCGTGACAGCACCGATGACGAAGAACATAACGATGAGGCGATGCTGTCGCCGGAAGCGCGCGCAATGACACGCCCTTATTTTGAGGTGTTGATCGTCGACAACGTGAACGACCATCAGGAACGCTGGCTGAAAGGCAACGTGTCGCGGATGCGCCGCCCGGAGGATCCATACAATTACGAGGCTGTGGTTGTGCCCAGCCTTGAAGATGCTTTGATCGCGGTTTTGTTCAACCATAATATTCAGGCCATTGTGGTTCGCCCCGGGCTGGTTCTGAAATCGAAAAACGCGAACGAAATTCTGAGCAAATATGTCAGTAACGCCAGCGACTCCGAAGCAATCGAGGCGATGCTGCCAGAGGATTACGGACCCGAGCTCTGTCGTCTGATCGCGCGTGTGCGCCCCGAGTTGGATGCTTATCTGGTGACGGAACGGTCGGTAGAGGATATCGCGGGGCTTGATCTGGGGATTTGCCGGCGCGTTTTCTACAATCAGGAAGACTTTATGGAGTTGCACCTGAATATCCTGCGCGGCGTGGCCGCGCGCCATAAGACGCCGTTCTTCACCGCATTGGTCAATTATTCGAAACAGCCAACCGGTGTTTTTCATGCGATGCCGATCAGCCGGGGCAAGTCGATCACCCGGTCACACTGGATTCAGGATATGGGCGCCTTTTACGGGCCGAATATCTTTCTGGCGGAAACGTCGGCAACGTCCGGTGGACTGGATAGTCTGCTGGAACCGCACGGGCCGATCAAGGAGGCGCAGGAACTGGCCAGTCGGGCGTTCGGATCCAAACAGACCTTCTTTGCAACCAACGGTACATCGACCTGCAACAAAATTGTTGTGCAGGCGCTGGTCCGGCCCGGAGATATCGTGCTGGTGGACCGCGATTGCCACAAATCACACCATTACGGCATGGTTCTGGCCGGGGCCGAGGTTGTGTATCTCGATAGCTATCCGCTGAATGAATATTCGATGTATGGCGCAGTGCCGCTGAAGGAAATAAAACATCAGCTACTAGCGTTGAAGGCGGCTGGCAAGCTGGACCGCGTGCGGATGCTGCTTCTGACGAACTGCACGTTTGACGGGTTGGTTTACAACGTTGAACGGGTGATGGAAGAATGCCTGGCGATCAAGAAAGACCTGATTTTCCTTTGGGACGAGGCGTGGTTCGCCTTTGCCCGGTTCAGCCCGACCTATCGCCAGCGCACAGCGATGCGCACCGCAAACAACCTGCGCAAGCGGCTGCGGACCGAGGCGCATCAGCGCGCCTATGATGAACAGAAGGCCGATCTGGATGATGCGTCCGATGAGGAACTGATCGGCACTCGCCTGATCGCACCCCCGGATGCGCGGATCAGGGTCTATGCGACCCAATCGACCCACAAGACGTTGACCTCGTTGCGCCAGGGCTCGATGATCCATGTGAACGATCAGGACTTCAAAGGTGAAGTCGAACAGTCGTTTCACGAGGCGTATATGACGCACACCTCGACCTCGCCCAATTATCAGATCATCGCATCGCTGGATGTGGGCCGACGACAGGTCGAACTGGAAGGGTTCGAATTTGTCCAGCGCCAGATCGAGGCGGCGATGGCGATGCGCAAGGCGATCACCAGCCATCCGTTGCTGCAGAAGTATTTCCGCGTGCTGACCGCCGGCGACATGATCCCCGAGGCATACCGGCAAAGCGGCGTCAAAAGCTATTTCGACGTCGATCAGGGCTGGACCGACATGTGGGATTGCTGGGAACAGGACGATTTCGTGCTGGATGCCACCCGTGTGACCCTTGCCGTTGGCGGGACAGGTTGGGACGGCGATACCTTCAAGAATGACGTGTTGATGGATAAATACGGCATCCAGATCAACAAGACATCCCGCAATACTGTTCTGTTCATGACCAATATCGGGACCACACGGTCATCTGTTGCCTATCTGATCGAGGTGCTGGTCGAAATTGCCAATGAACTGGATGACCTGCTTGATGATGCATCCAAGATGGAGCGTCTGTCATTTGATCGCCGGGTGAAGAACCTGACGGAGAATTATCCGCCACTGCCCGATTTCAGCCGGTTCCATGATGCGTTCCGTCCTGATGACCTCACACCGGAAGGAGACATTCGCACCGCATATTATCTGAGTTATGATGAGGCGAACTGCGATTATCTGGAACTGAATGGATCGCTGAAAGACGCGATGGATGCCGGGCAGGAGGTCGTATCGGCCAGCTTCATCATCCCGTATCCACCGGGCTTTCCCATTCTCGTGCCAGGTCAGGTGATCAGCCAGGAAATCCTGTCATTCATGCGCGCGCTCGATGTCAACGAGATCCACGGGTACCGCGCCGATCTGGGGTTGCGCGTCTTCACGGCCGAAGCGCTGGCCGCCTTGCCAAAACCCAAAGCTATCCAAACAGCCGCCGAGTAAGAAAAGGACAAGACCATGGCAACCATGCTCAAGAACATCTCAGAAATCCGGCGGTTCTTTCACCGCAATGAGGATCCGATCTATTTCATTTCGGCGACGAATTTCAACCTTCTGGGCCTCGATGAATGGGTCAAGAACTTCAAATATATCTGCTATATCGACTGTTATGGCGGCAAGCATCCAAACGTGTTCTGCCCGTCCGAACAGCCGCATGCAGAGTTCCAGTCGATCGAGGATATCAACAACTATCTGCTGCAGCACAAAGAGGTGATTGATTTCATCAAGCGTCGCGGCGGCAAGCCGAAATTCGTGTTCCTGATGTTCGATGAGGAGACCGAGCGGCTGTCAAAGGAATTGGGCGCCGATGTCTGGTTCCCCAAGGCCAAGCTGCGCACGTCGATGGACAACAAGATCGAAACGGTGCGGATCGGGAACAAGGCCGGTGTGCCCTCTGTCCCCAACACGCTGTCAGAGGTCAAGGACTACGCCCATCTGCAGGAGATCTGCAAAGAGGCCAAGCTGGGCAATGACCTTGTGCTGCAATCCGCCTTTGGCGACAGCGGCCACACCACGTTCTTTATCAAGTCAGAGGCCGATTTCCGGCGTCATGAGCACGAGATCGTCGGCGAAGGCGAGATCAAGATCATGAAGCGGATCGATTGCCGCGGTTCCGCGATTGAGGCCTGTGCCACCAAGGAAGGCACCATCGTTGGTCCGCTGATGACCGAACTGGTGGGGTTCAAGGAACTGACCCCCTATCGCGGCGGCTGGTGCGGTAATGAAATCCTGTCGACCGCATTCCCCCCAAAGGTCCGTGAAAAGGCCCGCGATCTGACGTTCAAGTTCGGGGAGCAGTTACGTAAGGAAGGGTATCGCGGGTATTTCGAGCTGGATTTCCTGATCGACAAGAAGACCGGCGATCTGTGGCTGGGTGAATTGAACCCGCGCATTACCGGTGCGTCGTCGATGACCAATCACGCGGCCTTTGCCCATGCCGATGCCCCGCTGTTCCTGTTCCATCTGCTGGAATTCTCGAAAAAGAAATTCGATTTGGATGTGGATGAGTTGAATAGCCGCTGGGCCGACCCTGACATGATCGACAGCTGGTCCCAGATGGTGATCAAGCATACCGAAGACAGCGTGGATATCTGCACCGAAGCGCCGGAAACCGGTATCTACAAGATGCTGGAGGACGGGCGCGTGGTCTTTGACCGGTTCGATTATCACCGCCGCGCTGTAGAAAGCGAGAACGAGGCGTTTTTCCTGCGGATCCTGCAGCCGGGTGATTACCGGTATGAAGGCGCCGATATCGGTATTCTGGTGACCCGTGGCCGGTCGATGACCAAGAGTTTCCAGTTGAATGAGCGGGCGAAAAAGTGGATCCACGGCATCAAACAATCGGTGTCGGGCAAGCCGCTGCCGGTGGCCAATGCGGGCCCGGCCCTGGCTGATCCTGCGTTCAAGATCATGTAAGGAAGATCTATGCTTTGGCGCGCCCTCAGCGAAGATTTGCCCGGCCCGAAATGGGCCGGGCTTTTCGCCGAATACTGGCCGGATTACAAACGCTGGTGGCTGAAAGAGGGCGACGCGGCGCGCGCGAGCTATCTGGAAAGCAGACGCGCGCTGACCGAGCATATGCCAGAGATCATACCGCTGTATGAAGAGCTGTGTGATCTGGCGGGTGGCGGTGATCAGGCGGCGCGGTTTCTGAGCTTTTATTGCCCGCCGCCTTATCTGTCAGGCTGCAGTCAGGCGATCTGGCCGGGGGAAGAGCCGGTGCTGGTCCGCAATTATGACTATAATCCGAACGCATTCGACAGCCTGATCCTGCGCACGAAATGGCAGGGCAGGCGTGTGATGGGCACGTCTGACGGGCTGTGGGGGCTGGTCGATGGCATGAACGATGCGGGGCTCGCGATATCGCTGACCTTTGGCGGCAGGCGTGTGGTTGGCGATGGTTTCGGCGTGCCGCTGATTATCCGCTATGTGCTGCAGACCTGCGAGACGACTGAAGAGGCGGGCGAGGTGCTGGCGCGGGTGCCCACGCATATGAGCTATAACGTCACCGTGCTGGACGCCAAGCGCAAGTATCTGACCGCGATGATGGCCCCCGACCGGCCTGCCGTCATCACCCATGCCGCCGTGGCGACCAACCATCAGGAAAACGTGGAATGGATCAGCCATGCCCGGTTTACCGCCACGGTCGAACGCGAACGGTTCCTGTTGCAGCGCCTGACCCTGCACCGCGATCCCGAGGAAAAGTTTATCGGTGCTTTCCTGCGTCCGCCGCTTTATTCGACGGCGTTCGATGCGGGGTTCGGCACGCTTTATACGGCGGTCTATCGCCCGCGCCTGCGGCAGATGGAGGTGCGTTGGCCAGGCACGGTCTGGGCGCTGGGGTTGGATGATTTTCAGGAAGGCGGGCGCCGGGTGCAGATCCCCGGTGCCGCCTGAGGAGGTACGGATGTCGCATATTTTTCCAAGACATACCAAGCAGTTGCCGCCAGTCGCCATGCGCGGCGAAGGCTGTTATCTGTATGATGCAAGCGGCAAGCAGTATCTGGATGCGTCCGGTGGTGCGGCTGTGTCATGCCTTGGCCATGGTGACCGCACGGTCATTGATGCGGTCAAGGCGCAGTTGGACAATCTGGCCTATGCCCATACCGGGTTTTTCACGTCGGAACCTGCCGAAACGCTGGCCGATCTGCTGATCGCCCATGCGCCGGGTGATCTGGACCGGGTTTATCTGGTGTCGGGCGGATCAGAGGCGATGGAAGCAGCGCTGAAACTGGCCCGGCAGTATTTTGTCGAAAAGGGGGAGCCGCAGCGCGGCCGCCTGATCGCCCGCAAGCAAAGCTATCATGGCAATACGATGGGCGCGCTTTCGGCAGGGGGCAATGCCTGGCGGCGCGCGCAGTTCGGTCCGCTGCTGATCGACATGAGCCATATTGATCCGTGCTATGAATACCGGCTGAAGCGCGATGATGAGACGCTGGAAGAGTACGGGTTGCGTGCGGCGAACCTGCTGGAGGAAGAATTGCTGCGCGTCGGACCTGAGAACGTGATGGCCTTTGCGGCCGAGCCGGTTGTCGGTGCGACCGCCGGGGCGCTGACCCCTGCGCCGGGATATTTCAAGCGCATCCGCGAGATTTGCGATCAATATGGTATTCTGCTGATCCTGGATGAGGTCATGTGCGGTATGGGCCGGACGGGCACGTTGTTTGCCTGTGAACAGGATGGGGTTGCCCCCGATATCCTGTGTATCGCCAAAGGGTTGGGTGCGGGGTATCAGCCGATCGGGGCGATGCTGTGCAGTCGCCAGATTTACCAGACGATCGAAGACGGCACCGGATTTTTCCAGCATGGGCATACCTATCTGGGTCATCCGACGGCTGCGGCGGCGGGTGTGGCCGTGGTGAACGCGATGCTGGAGCGTGATCTGATCCCGCGTGTGAAGACCCAAGGCGAGAAGCTGATGGCGGCGTTGCAGGCCGCATTTGGCCAGCATCCCCATGTGGGCGATATCCGGGGCAGGGGCCTGTTTCAGGGGGTCGAACTGGTTGCGGACCGCGAGACCAAGGCGCCGTTCGACCCGTCGCGCAAGATTGCCGCCAGGATCAAGAAGGCGGCGTTTGACGCGGGCATGATCTGTTATCCGATGAGCGGGACAATCGACGGGCAATCCGGTGATCATGTGCTGCTGGCCCCGCCATTCATCATCGAAGACGCCCAGATCGACGAACTGGTGCAAAAGCTGTCCGGCGCGGTTGAGACCGCCCTGAACCCTTGAAGACCTGACCATGACCAAACCTTGTATCATATGTGTGGCCATCACCGGATCAGTCCCGCGGAAAGAGGATAATCCGGCGGTACCGGTCACGATATCAGAGCAGGTGGAATCCACCCATGCCGCGTTCGAGGCCGGGGCTGCGATCTGCCATGCTCATGTGCGTAACGACGACCAGACCCCGTCATCGGACCCCGATAAATTCGCCGCACTGATGGAAGGTGTGCAGAAACATTGCCCGGGCATGATCGTTCAGTTGTCGACCGGGGGCCGGTCGGGTGCGGGCAAGGAACGGGGCGGGATGCTGCCCTTGCGCCCGGATATGGCGTCGCTGTCGGTGGGGTCGAACAATTTTCCGACGCGCGTTTATGAAAACCCGCCTGATCTGGTGGATTGGCTGGCGTCCGAGATGCGCAAATATCAGGTCAAGCCAGAGATCGAGGCGTTCGATCTGTCTCATATCCATCAGGCTGTAGCGATGAACCGGGACGGGCGCATTCCCGGCCAGCTTTATGTGCAGTTCGTGATGGGTGTGAAGAACGCCATGCCGGTCGATAAGGATGTGTTTGATTATTACATCAAGACCGTGAACCGGCTGGCCCCCGATGCGCAATGGTGTGCCGCAGGGGTGGGTGCCGGACAGGTCATGGTCAATGAATGGTCCATCGCGGCGGGCGGGCATACCCGCACCGGGCTGGAAGACAATGTGCGCTGGGACAAGCATACGCTGGCCCCGTCCAATGCCGCCCTTGTCACCCGCGCGGCTGAGATTTGTGCACGTTACGACCGGCCTGTGGCCACACCCGCGCAGGCCCGCGAAATTCTGGGCCTGCGGGCCTGAGGTTATTCGGCGGGCACGGCGACGCCACTGCCGACCGCGCGTTTCGCCCGTTTTTCGCCCAGCATCAGCATGGCAGGCGTGACCAGCAAGGTCAGGACCGTGGCAAAGACCAAACCACCTGCAATGGCGCTGGACAGTTCGGTCCACCATTGGGTGGATGGTGCGCCATAGACGATTTCGCGCGTGAAAAAGTTGATATTCAGCCCGATCACCATCGGCATCAGCCCGAGCGCGGTTGTGACCGACGTCAGAACGACGGGACGCAAACGTTGGGCGCCGGTGCGCAACGCGGCCTCTAGCGGGGACAGGCCCGCATGTTTGAGGTTGTTATAGGTGTCGATCAGCACGATGTTGTTGTTCACCACGATCCCGGCCAGGGCGATGACCCCGATCCCGCCCATGACAACGCCAAAGGGGCGGCCTGTGATCATCAGGCCCAAAAGCACACCCGCGATGGAAAAGATGATCGCCGACATCACAACGAAGGCCTGCCAGAAGCTGTTGAACTGTGTCAGCAGGATCAGGAACATCAGACCGATTGCGGACACGAAGGCCCCGATCAGGAATGTCATCGCTTCGGCCTGTTCTTCGGCCTCGCCGCCGAATTTCACCCGCACGCTGGGCGGCAGGTCCAGATCGTCAATGGCCGACTGCAAGGCGAGGATCTGGTCGTTGGGCAGCATATCCGGGGCCACATCGGCCGAGATCGACACAACCCGCGCCTGATCGATCCGGGTGATGATACCGCTGCGCGGGGCCGGTTCAAAGGACACAAAGTTCGAAATCGGCACAAGCCCGGCATTGGTCGGAACGCGCAGGCTTTCCAGTTCCGCCAATGTCCGGTCGACCGCGGGGAAACGCACGACGATATCAACCTCGCTGTCACTGTCATCGGGGCGATAATCGGCCACTGTGATCCCGCGGGTCAGCAGTTGCACGGCCTGTCCCAGCAGGGCCACATCGGCCCCACTGCGCGCGGCTTCCGAGCGGTCAACAGTAATCTGCCATTCGACGCCGGGGGAGGGGCGGCTTTCGATCACGTCTATGAACCCGCCCAGCCGATCCATCGTGTCGATGATCGTCTGGACGGCGGCCGCCTGTTCTTCCGTATTCTTTGCCAGCACCTCAAGATTGATGGGTTTGCCACCGCCGGGACCGCCGGAATCAGTCTGAACCTGAACATCAATACCGGGAATTTCGGCCATATCGGCGCGGATATCCTCGGCGATCAGCGCGACGGGCCTGCGGGTATCCCACTCGGTCAGTTCCAGTTGCAGAAAACCAATGGCGTCGCCACTTTCAGCAGACCCGCCAGAGCGTGCATAGATGCTGGCAATCTCGGAATATCCGGCCAGTTTCGCCTCGACCTGTCGGACAAGATCATCCTGCTCGTAGACCGAGAAATTGTCTTTCGCCAGCACTTCGACCTGAGCATATTCAGGTTCCACATCCGGAAAAAAGGTCAGTCCGTTTCCCAGGCTGCCATAGGCCACAAAGGACCCGACAAGCGCGATCACCGCAAAGCTTAGCGTAGTACCGGGTCGCAGGATCGACCATTCGAGCAGCCGGATATAGCCACCCATGAAACCGGTCATGCGGCGCGGGTCGCCCCGTTCGGCTGCGTAAAGCTGGGCCTTGGATTTCGCTGACTGGCGCTGGCGTTTACCGATCAGGCCGCCCATGACGGGGATGAAGATCAGTGCCATGAACAGCGATGCGGCAAGTGTGATAATCACGGTGATCGGCAGGAATTTCATGAATTCGCCAACCACGCCTTCCCAGAAGAGCAGGGGGAAAAACACACAAAGCGTCGTCGCCGTCGAGGCGATGATCGGCCATGCCATGCGCTTGGCCGCCATAGCATAGGCCTCTTTCGCATCGTGGCCGTCATGCAGATACCGGTCGGCCAATTCGACCGTCACAATGGCCCCGTCAACCAGCATCCCCACCACAAGGATGAGCGAGAACAGAACCACGATATTCATCGTGAAGCCCATGAAATATAGACCGGCCACGCCGGTCAGGAATGCCCCGGGGATCGCCAGACCGACCAGCAGCGATGACCGCAAGCCAAGGGCATAGACCACAACGATCATCACCAGAATGATGGCGGCGATCACGTTCGCCTCCAGGTCGGACAGCATCGTTTTGACCTGTTCGCTTTCGTCCAACGTGAAACTAACATGCACGCTGTCGGGCCAGTCCACGCGGGCAAGATCAATCACCTCGCGCACTTCGGCGACGGTTTCGATGATGTTCGCCCCGACACGTTTCTTGACCTCAAGCGCTAGCGCTGGCTGTCCGTCGATCCGGGCAAAGCCGGTCGGGTCCTCAAACGTGCGCCGGATCGTGGCCACGTCTGCGAATGTGACAACCGTCTGACCGCGCACCAGCACCGGCAGTTCCATCACGTCTTCCAGGTTTTCGATCAGACCCGGCACCTTCAGCACCAGACGCCCCGCTTCGCTTTCGATGGCTCCGGCGGCGATCAGTTGGTTGTTGCGGGTGATC
Source organism: Yoonia sp. R2-816 (assembly GCF_046762905.1). NCBI lineage: Bacteria > Pseudomonadati > Pseudomonadota > Alphaproteobacteria > Rhodobacterales > Paracoccaceae > Yoonia > Yoonia sp. R2-816. The sequence goes on from NZ_JBKQXN010000311.1 coordinate 271,312, forward strand.
GAACCGATAATTTCATCGAAGGTGATATTGTAAGTTTCGAACACTGTGGGGTCGATCAGGACCTCCATCAGCTCAGTGCGCTGGCCGCCAATCTCGACCTCCAAAACACCGCCAACCGCCTCAATATCATCTTTGAGTGCATCGGCGAGCGAGTTAAGGGTTCGTTCGGGCACCGGGCCAGACAGGATGACATTCAGGATCGGGAACAGCGCCGTGTTGATCTCTGTCACGGTCAGTTGTGCGTCCTGAGGCAGATCGTTTTCGGCGCGATCAGATGCCTCTCGCACCTTGTCGAGGGCCGCATCGGCGTCGAACCCGGGTTCGAATTCAAGCTGAACAGATGCGTGGCCTTCACTGGCGCGCCCGGTCATGGATTTCAGCCCGGTTAATGACGCAAACTCGGTCTCCATCGGCCTGACCAGCACATCCTCGGAATCCTGTGGCGAAATCCCGTCAAGGCTGGTTGAGACATAGATGATCGGGATCGGGATTTCCGGGTTACTTTCCTTGGGGATCGCCACATAGGAAAACGCCCCGACCGCCAACAGGAAGACCAGCAAAAGCTGGGCCACCTTGCTGCGGCTGAAGGCGGCATCAATCAGGGCCTTCATTGGGTCACCGCGACGGCTTGTTGGGCGGCCGGGCGGGGATCGACAACATCCCCGGCATTCACAAATCCTTGGCCGACGGTGATGATCCGCGTCTCGTCTTCCAGACCGGTCACCCAGATCCCGTCAGGCTGGGCCCGAACAATCATGATCGGGCGGAAAGCGACAGTGTCATCAGGCAATACGGTCTTGATACCCAACTCACCGGTCGGGCTGAGCGACAAAATAGCGGGAGAGATGAAATGGCCCCTTGCCTGCCCGGTCGGAATGACAATCCGGGCGCTGAGACCCGCTGGCATCTGGCTGTCGGGGTTATCCACCGTTACTTCGACCCGGAATGTCCGGGTCTGGCTGTCGGCGTTGCTGCCGATGAAACCTACGGTTCCGGTGCGGATCTCGCCGGTGATGAACGATACCTGCGCCTCTTGCCCCTTTTCCAGCCGCGAAAGGGCTTGCTGCGGCACCTGCACCACAACCGTCAGCGGGTCGTTGTCCAGCACTTCGGCGACGACATCGCCATCATTGACGAATTCGCCGACGTCGAGCGTCATCTCATTCAGGCGGCCGGCAAAGGGGGCGCGAATGATGGTGTTGTCCAACTGTTCCTGCGCAGCTGTCACAGCGGCTTCTGCCGCGACCTTGGCCGCGCGGGTCTGCGTCACCTGGTTTTCGGTGGCAATGCCACGTCCCTGCAGGGTGACGGCACGATCATAATCCTCGGTCGCCTGCACAAGCTGGGCTTGCGCCTGGGCCAATTGTGCCTCGATCGTCCGGGAATCAATGCGCCCCAGTTCCTGTCCGGCGGCGACCAGATCACCCCGCGCCACCAGAACAGAGGTCATCTGCCCCGATGCCTTAGCTTGAATGCCTGTTGACCGGTCCGGGGTCGATTGCCCCTCGGCTGTCAGCACCAGTTCAATGTCCCGGGCGGCAGAGTCGATCACCGCGACGGCCACAGGGCGCACGGTTGGTTCGTCGGTCACCTCATCGGCTGTTTCTGTTGGGATGATATATCCGCTGCCCATCCAGCCGATCAGGGACAGCCCCAGAAATATGGCGATCCATTTTGAAGCACCGGCGCCCTTATCACTCTCAAATCTGAGCTGGCCGGTCAGGTCTGGCGCACTATCCTTCGCCATATTGGTATTCCTTATTGGTTGAGGTGCCAAAGAATATGCACCGCAGACGTAACAACGACGCATACGTAAGGCGGGAACTTGCCAGATTCCAGAGGTTTGAAACGTTTGATTTCGCCCAACCGAAAAATGGTGCGGAATTCTGCCTGCGCCCGATTGACCCAAATCGGCCCTTGCCAAGATACAACTTGGCGTCACCCGCCTTGCTGACTACTGTCGGATACTGAGTGGCGGGTCGGGAGGATGCCAAGCCACCACGTGTCGAGGGGATCTTGCTGGACTACACGCATAACGGCCTGTTTGTCATCGCTTCTTTGGCCATTGCACTGATGGCGGGCTTTGCTGGTTTATCGCTGACACGCGGCGCGTCACGCATGGCACCCACGATGCGCAAGGTTGTGGTCACCGGCTCGGCCATCATTCTGGGCTGGGGCATCTGGTCGATGCATTTTGTTGCAATGCTGGGCCTGCAACTGCCGGTGATGTTTTTCTATGACCCACTGATCACCCTGATCTCGGCATTGATCGCCATTTTGATGACAGGTGCCGCCCTTCTGGTGGTGCATTTCGGGCAGCGGACCTTGCGCAAACGCATTCTGGCCGGTGTGATCCTGGGTATTGGCATTCCGGCCATGCATTACACCGGCATGTCGGGGATGCAGATTTGCCAGCCGGTCTATTCGGCTTTCGGCATCATCGTGGCCTTGGCGGCGTCCATTGGTCTTAGCGTGATGTCCTTTCTGATTTCCTACGGTGAACGACGGGCCAAGAACATTCTGCTTGGAACGCTTGGTTTCGCTGTGGCCGTGTTCGCTGTTCACTTCATCGCCATGGCGGGCACCGGATTTGTTCTTGTCTCGGGTCCAACGCCGACCGGCCCCGCGCTTAGTAATGAATTGCTGGCATTTGGGGTGGCTCTGTCGGTTTTCGTTCTGTCGGGAGCCTTCTTGTTGACCGGCGCGACCTTCGCCGTGGAACAAGCAGCCGAAATAGAACCGACCGTTCCGGGACCGGTGAGTTCCGACATACAGCGCATCCCTTACGAGGCGAACGCAAAGACCCATTTCATAAACACCAGTTCTGTGGCGGCAATCCGGGCCGAGGGCCATTACACTGTTCTTAACGCCGGAGATAACAAGCTGTTCTGCCCGTGGTCGATTACAGAGGCCGAAAACCGGATCGCGAATGAAGCGTTTGTGCGCGCGCATCGCAGCTATCTTTTGAATGCCTCCCATGTGACCAGCTTTGAGCGTAAGAAGGATAATGGCGTATGCTATTTTGAAAACACTCCGTCGCTTGGCAAGGTGCCGGTTGCCCGTTCGCGATTGGCCGAAGTGCGCGAAAAGCTGAATATGTAACGCTGCAGCTGCGAAAGAACGTGCTGCATCTGCGTACGCATTTCGTGCAGGCATCGCGCATTTCATGCAAAAGCGCGCTCCGCTCAGGATGCGGCGCTGGCCAAGTGGCTGCCTCTCCTGCTCGATCTCGTGCAACGCGGCTGCTCTGAAAGCCCGCACAGACAGGGAGGATTTCAATGATACCGGCGGCATTTGAATATCACCGGCCAGACAGCATCAGTGCGGCACTTGCGATCCTGCAGGACCATGGCGACGACGCGCGTGTGCTGGCGGGCGGCCACAGCCTGATCCCGATGATGAAGCTGCGCATGGCCGACATTCCGCATCTGGTCGATCTGCAGGATGTGGCCGATCTGCGCGGGATCAGCGTGCAGGATGGAACCGTCAGCATTGGTGCGATGACAACGCAGGCCGAGTTGATCGCCAGCGCAGACATCGCCAAGGCTGCCCCGATCCTGCATGAGGCCGCGCTGCAGATCGCCGATCCGCAGGTGCGTTACATGGGCACGGTTGGCGGGAATATCGCCAATGGTGATCCGGGTAATGACCTGCCCGGGCTGATGCAGTGTCTGGATGCCAGTTTCACCCTTGTCGGACCGGACGGCGGCCGCGATGTGGCGGCGCGTGAATTCTACGAAGCTGCGTACATGACCGCACGGGAGGATGATGAGATCCTGACGCGGGTCAGTTTCGCTGCAACCGATGCGGGCTATGCCTATGAAAAGCAGAAGCGCAAAATCGGTGATTACGCGACCGCCGCCGCTGCCGTGTTGTTGAAAAAGGACGGCGACAAGGTCTCGTCGGCCTCTGTCGCGATGACTAATCTCAGCGATGTGCCGGTGTTTTCCGAAGCCGCTGGCGCAGCACTGGTTGGCACTGCCTGCGACGCCGAAGCGGTCAAAGCTGCCGTCGCTGCAATGCTGGACGATATCGACCCCAATGAAGACAATCGCGGCCCTGTCGCATTCAAACGTCACGTCGCCGGCGTGATCCTGGGTCGCGCCATCGCGCGCGCCTGGTCGCGCAGTTAAGGAGAAGCAGAATGACAAAGCACCATGTCAAAATGACCGTGAATGGCGAGGACCGGGACATCCTTGTCGAACCGCGCGAATTGCTGATCCACACGCTGCGCGACCAACTTGACCTCAAAGGTCCGCATGTGGGGTGCGAGACATCCCATTGCGGGGCCTGCACCGTCGATCTGGACGGCAAATCGGTCAAGGCCTGCACTATGTTCACTGTGCAGGCCGCAGGCAAGGACATCATCACGATCGAAGGTCTGGGCAACCCTGATGCGCTGCATGTGCTGCAGGAAAGCTTTCGCGAGCATCACGGGCTACAATGCGGTTATTGCACGCCGGGTATGATCACCCGCGCGCATCGGTTGCTGCAGGAAAACCCGAACCCGACCGAGGAAGACGTGCGGTTTGGTCTGTCGGGCAATCTCTGCCGCTGCACCGGCTATCAGAATATCGTCAAATCCGTGCTGGCCGCCGCCAGTGAATTGAACGCAGCCAAGGAGGCGGCCCGATGAAAGACGAAGTCACACGCGACGAACGGGTTGCCAACCTCAAGGGGATGGGCTGCGCCCGCAAACGGGTTGAGGATGCGCGCTTCACCCAAGGCAAGGGCAACTATATCGACGATATCAACCTGCCCGGCATGCTGCATGGCGATTTCGTGCGCTCGCCTTATGCTCATGCCCGCGTGAAATCGATCAATATCGATGCCGCCATGGCGCTGCCCGGTGTGGTGGCCGTGCTGACCGCGAAAGACCTTGAACCGCTGTCGCTGCACTGGATGCCGACACTGGCGGGCGACAAGCAGATGGTGCTGGCCGATGGCAAAGTGCTGTTTCAGGGGCAGGAGGTTGCGTTCGTCGTGGCCAAGGACCGCTATATCGCGGCCGATGCCGTCGAACTGGTCGAGGTGGAATACGAGGAACTGCCGGTTATCGTGGACCCGTTCAAATCGCTGCAAAGCGATGTGGTGTTGCGCGAGGATCTGGAACCGGGTGCCGATGGCGCTCATGGTCCCCGCAAGCACCCCAACCACATCTTCCTGTGGGAAGTCGGCGACAAATCCGCGACCGAGGCTGTGCTGGACGAGGCCGATGTGGTGGCCGAGGAGATGGTCTATTACCACCGCACCCATCCGTGCCCGCTGGAACCCTGCGGGTCCGTCGCCAGCATGGACAAGGTCAATGGCAAGCTGACGCTTTACGGCACGTTCCAGGCGCCGCATGTGGTGCGCACAGTGGCCTCGCTTTTGTCCGGCATCGAAGAGCATAACATCCGCGTCGTCTCGCCCGATATCGGCGGCGGTTTTGGCAACAAGGTCGGGGTTTATCCCGGTTATGTCTGTTCCATCGTCGCCTCCATCGTCACCGGCGTGCCGGTGAAATGGATCGAGGACCGGATGGACAATCTGATGTCCACCGCCTTTGCCCGCGATTACCACATGCATGGCAAGATTTCGGCAACGAAGGACGGCAAGATCACCGGCCTGTGGTGTCACACGACCGCCGACCATGGGGCATTTGACGCCTGTGCGGACCCGACGAAATATCCTGCCGGGTTCATGAGCATCTGCACAGGGTCCTATGACATCCCTGTCGCCTATCTGGGTGTCGATGGGGTCTATACCAACAAGGCCCCCGGGGGCGTTGCCTATCGCTGTTCGTTCCGGGTGACCGAAGCCGCCTATTTCATCGAACGGATGATTGAGGTGCTGGCGATTGAGTTGAACATGGACGCGGCAGAGTTGCGCCGGATCAACTTCATCAAGAAGGATCAGTTCCCCTATAACTCCGCCCTTGGCTGGGAATATGACAGCGGTGATTACCACACCGCATGGGACAAGGCGCTGGAAGCTGTGGATTACAAGGGGCTGCGCGCCGAACAGGCCGAACGGCTTGAGGCGTTCAAACGCGGTGAGACACGCAAGCTGATGGGGATCGGCCTGACCTTCTTTACCGAGATTGTCGGCGCCGGGCCCGTCAAGAATTGCGATATCCTTGGGATGGGCATGTTCGACAGTTGCGAAATCCGCATACACCCCACCGGGTCTGCGATTGCGCGGCTGGGTACGATCAGTCAGGGGCAGGGGCATGCGACGACATTTGCGCAGATCCTTGCATCCGAGATCGGCATCCCGGCCGACAGCATCACGATCGAGGAAGGGGATACAGATACGGCCCCCTATGGTCTGGGCACCTATGGGTCGCGGTCGACGCCCGTCGCGGGTGCTGCCACGGCGCTGGCGGGGCGCAAGATCAGGGCCAAGGCCCAGATGATCGCGGCCTATCTGTTGGAGGTGCATGACGACGATGTGGAGTTCGACGTGGACCGGTTTGTCGTCAAGGGCGCGCCAGAGCGGTTCAAGACGATGAAGGAAATCGCCTATGCGTCCTATAATCAGGCGATCCCGGGCGTCGAACCGGGGCTGGAGGCTGTCAGCTATTACGACCCGCCCAACATGACCTATCCTTTTGGTGCCTATATCTGTGTGATGGATGTGGATGTGGACACCGGTACCACCGATATCCGCCAGTTCTATGCGCTGGATGATTGCGGCACCCGGATCAACCCGATGGTGATCGAAGGCCAGGTCCATGGCGGCCTGACCGAGGCGCTGGCCATCGCGATGGGGCAGGAGATTGCCTATGACGAGATGGGCAACCACAAGACATCGACGCTGATGGATTTCTTTATCCCGACCGCGTGGGAAACGCCGCATTACACCACTGACCACACGGTCACCCCGTCACCGCATCATCCAATCGGGGCAAAGGGTGTTGGTGAAAGCCCGAATGTGGGCGGGGTGCCCGCGTTTTCGAATGCGGTGCATGATGCCTTCCGTCCTTTCGGGTTACGGCAAAGCCACATGCCGCATGATCACTGGCGCATCTGGCAAATCGCAAACGGTCTTGGTTTGCATGACTGAGCAAAGGGTAAGATGGGTTTAAACCCATCTTACGGTGTCGCAATGTCGGATTATGAAACGCTCCAATCTGCCTTGAGCCAGCAGGGCTATATAGCGCCTGATGATCTGGCCATGGCGTTGCATCTGGCGATCACGCTGGGCCGGCCCCTTCTTCTGGAGGGGGCCGCGGGCGTGGGCAAGACTGATATCGCCCGGTCGCTGGCCGCGGCCCGCGACACAAAGCTGATCCGGCTGCAATGCTATGAAGGGTTGGACGCCGCGCAGGCGATTTACGAATGGAACTATCAGCGGCAATTGCTGGCCATTCGCGCATCGGGCGAGACAGGCAAGGCCGTGGAAGATCGGATATTTTCCCGTGAATATCTGCTGGAACGTCCCCTGTTGCAGGCGATCCAGCAGGACGTTCCGCCGGTTTTGCTGATTGACGAGATCGACCGCGCGGATGAAGAGTTTGAGGCGTATCTGCTTGAAATTCTGTCTGAATTCCAGATCACCGTGCCAGAGTTGGGGACAATCACGGCCAAATCCCGCCCGATCGTTATCCTGACGGCTAACGGTACACGCGATCTGTCTGACGCGCTGCGCCGTCGCTGCCTTTATGCGCATGTGGATTATCCCGACAGCAAGACAGAACTGGCGATCCTGCGCGCCCGCTGCCCGGATGTGCAGGCGCAACTGGCTGGGCAGATCGTGGGGTTCGTGCAAGCGCTGCGCAAGGAACAATTGGAAAAGAAACCCGGCGTGGCAGAAATGCTGGATTTCGCGGCTGCGCTGTCGGGGCTGGGGATCAACGATTTGACGGATGATCCGGCGGTGTTGATGGCGACGCTGGCGACATTGCTGAAAACCGAAAGCGACCGGGCGAATGTGCCGCTGGAAGTGGCGGCACGGCTGGCGGGGCGCGCGGCATGACCAAGGTGACACGCTTCGCCGGACGTGACCCGGGGCCGGCCGCAAGGGTGGCTGGTTTCATGGATCATCTGCGCCTGCACGGGTTTCGTCTGGGCGTGTCCGAAACGGCGGCGGCGCTGGCCGCGCTGACGCAGATCAACGCCTGCGACCGGCATATGGTCCGGCTGGCGCTGAAGGCCGTGTGCGCAGGCAATGCGGAGGATATCGCCCGCTTTGACACGCTGTTTGACAGCTATTGGCTGAACCAAGGCCGGGTGCGCGAAAAGATCGTGCCAAGCGAAAGCGGAGCGATCCACCAAAACACAAGGACAACCGCCAAGGGTGACGGGGCGCAGACGGGCGAACGCGGTGTTGCGCAGGCGCCGGACGACAAGGCCAAGGGCGACGCATATGCCGATGGCACAGGCAAACTGGTCGCTGCCGATTTGCGCAACCTGATGAAAAAGGATCTGCGCGAACTGGTGGATGCCGATGATATCCGCGCGGCGGAACAGGTCGCGATCCGGCTGGGGCGTGCCCTGCGCGACCGGCGGTCGCGGCGCAGGAAGGCGGCACGCAAAGGCCGCCAGATTGATTTTCGCCGGACGATCCGTCGGTCGCTTGGCACCGGGGGTGAGCCGTTGCACCTTGCCCATCGGGCGCGCCCGGACCGGCCCGTGAAGATTGTGGCGCTGTGCGATGTGTCCGGGTCCATGATGCTTTATGCACGTCCGTTTCTGGCGTTTCTGGCCGGGCTGATGCGGGCAGACGGGGCGTCGGATGCCTATCTGTTCATACCCGTCTGGTGCGGATTGCCGATGCGCTGCGCGATCCTGATCCGCTGCGGGCGCTGAACCGGGTGACATTGCTGGCCGATGGCATGGGCGGCGGGTCAAAGATCGGGGTCAATCTGCAGAAATTCGCCGGCAGCTATGCGCGCAAATTCGTCAACGGGCGCAGTGTCGTGATCATTCTGTCTGATGGTTATGACAGCGATCCGCCGGCCATTATTGGGGCGGCGTTGGAACAACTGAAAAAGCGGGGCTGCAAGGTGATCTGGTTGAACCCGTTGAAAGGCTGGGCGGATTACGCGCCTATTGCAGGGGGCATGGCAGCGGCTCTGCCGCATCTGGATTTATTCAGCGCTGCGAACACGTTGGACAGCATTGCAGCGCTGGAACATCATCTGGCAAGGCTATGACGATCCACATGACACAGGACAAGATGATCGCTGACGAACTGGCCCGCCGCCAAGCCGCCGGGCAACCGGTGGCGATTGCGACGGTTGTGCGGACCGTATCGTCAACAGCTGCAAAACCGGGCGACAAGGCGCTGCTGGACGAAAACGGCACTCTGATCACCGGGTTTCTGGGGGGCGGTTGCGTGCGTGGCGCTGTGCGGCGTGCCACGCTTGCGGCGATAGCAACCGGTGCGCCGCAACTGGTTTCTCTCAAACCGCAAGAACTGCTGGAGGCGGAGGGGGTTGCCGCGGGAGAGGCGCGTGATGGCGTGACCTATGCCCGCAACGGCTGTCCCAGCCAGGGCGCGCTGGATATCTTTGTCGAACCTGTTCTTCCGCGTCAGCGGCTGGTCATCTGCGGCGGATCTGCCGTGGCCATCGCACTTGCCGAACTGGCCGAGAAGTTCGATTTCCGGCGCACGATCTGTCTGGGCGCGGCTACTGACATGGCACTGCCTGCCGTTGATCAGGTCGCCGACAGCTTTGATGACCCGACCGTCTGGGACGGGACCCCATTCGTCGTGGTGGCCACGCAAGGGCAGGGGGATGCCGCCGCGCTGATGCAGGCACTGTCGGCCCCCACGCGGTTTGTTGCGTTTGTCGGCAGCCGCCGCAAATTCGCGGCCTTGCGTGAAAGGTTGATCGGCGAAGGTGTGGCCGCCGCCGATCTGGACCGTGTCCATGCGCCCGCCGGTCTGCCTATCCATGCGATCACGCCCGAGGAAATCGCGCTGTCCGTTCTGGCACAGATCACATCCTTTCGTCGTAACGCTTTGGTCTAGGTTGAAGAGGAGCCGGCAATTGAATACCGTTCGAAAACTGATCCGCCGACTGGCCCCAAAACTGACGGCCCAGCAGACAGAGGTGCTGGCCCGCATCAAATTCCCCTGTTGTTGAAGGACTTCAAGAAATGGAACTCAAAGACGAAATCCTGATCGAGGCGCCACGCGATGTTGTGTACGCAGCATTAAACGACCCCGAAATATTGAAGGATTGCATCCCGGGCTGCGAAGAGTTGATCAAGCACTCCGATACTGAGCTTGAGGCCAAGGTTGTCCTGAAAATCGGGCCGGTGAAGGCCAAGTTCAGTGGCAATGTCACATTGAACCCGGAAAACCCGCCAGAACATTTTTCACTGACGGGCGAAGGCAATGGCGGAGCCGCCGGGTTCGCCAAAGGTGGTGCCGATGTCACCCTGACCGAACAGGATGGCGGCACGCTGCTGGCTTACAACGCCAACGCACAGATCGGTGGTAAGCTGGCGCAATTGGGTAGCCGGTTGGTGCAGGGGACGGCCAAGAAACTGGCAGGCAAATTTTTCACCAGTTTTGCCGAACGGGTGACCGAGGCTCAGGCTGCAAGTTAATCACGATGGGGAAGTTTGCGCATCGCCAACGCACACGCTGAGTGCCTACCCTTCAATACGTGCGGCCATGATCGCAATCGCCTTTTGATAGACGCCGGCGGCATTCCATTGCTGGATCACGGCAAAGTTTGGCTGCCCTTCCTGATAGCCGGCGCCGGGTCGCCAGCCTTTCTGGCGCAGGAAATTCGCGGTTGATGCCAGGCTATCCGTTAGATTGGTCAGGTCGACGACCCCGTTGCCATCGCCGTCATAGCCATAGGCGATCACATTGCCGGGCAGGAACTGGGTGTGGCCCAGTTCGCCATGCATCGCGCCAAGGGTGTTCGATGACAGGCTGCCCTGATCGACCAGTTTCAGCGCGGCAAGTGCGTGACCAGTAAAGAATTCGGAGCGTCTGCAATCATAGGCCAGCGTGGTGATGGCCGACACGACATTCGCATCGCCCATGAAGTTGCCGAACCCGGTTTCCATGCCGTGAATGGCGACAACCACCGCCGCAGGCACGCCGAAAGCGCGTTCGATGGAATCGTAGAATGCCGGGTTGCGGGCTATGCGCCGTTTGCCCTGTGCGACGATGGTGTCGGCCCCGCGAATGCGCATAAAATCGTCAAGATCATAGCGGAATGACCGTTGATTGCGGTCCGCATTGATCGTCCGGGTGGCATAGGTGGTTTGCGCGAGGGCCAGCAGGCCCCGTTGCCCGACGCCTGCGCTGGCTGCTTCGCGGGCGAATTGCTGTTTCCAGGCCGCGAACCCGCTGGCGTCATTGCCGCACTGCGCCGCAAGAGCGGGTGAGGTGAGAAGGGCGGTGATCAGAAGGACGGATTTGAACATAAGGACGCTCGCGTGAGTTGGATTTTGGCAGAGCCTAGCAGATTTGGGCAGGTCGCCAAGGTCAGCGCTTGCGCCATTGGAAGGGGCGCCTGTTTTCCGCGCTATCGCTGACGATCTGATCAATCCGTGCGGCGCGGGTTGCTGCCCGCTTTGCGTTCAGCAGGATTTCCAGCGCACCGCGTTTGACGGAGCGCGGAAAACTGTCCCAGTTCGCCTGAGCGCCCGGTGTGGCATCGAAGCGCGCCTGCAGGTCGGGCGGGATGACAAGGTTTTCGACGTCATCAAGGGCGGTCCATCTGCCATCCGCCATGGCGCGTGCGACCACGGCCTGCCCGGCGGGATGCATCAGATTTTCCGCCTCAAGCCGCGCGACCTTGTCCTTGTTCACCCGGCTCCAGTTCGAACCGGGTTTGCGCGGGCTGACATAGAGCATCGTGCGCGCGTCATCCTTGGCGCGCGGCAGGCTGTCGACCCAGCCAAAGCAAAGACACGCATCCACAATGGCGCTGGCGGGGACGTGTTTGTCAGGATGCGATTTCTTGTAGGTGACAATCCACACGCCATCGGCGCGGGTGTGATTACCGGTCAGCCAGTCGCGCAGTGCGGCGGTGCTGGTGACCGCGACCTCTGGGGCATCTTTAAGCGGTTTTTTGGGCATTTCGAACGCACCTGACCCTGATCAGTCATCGTTCTGGTCTGTTTCGTTTTTATATTCAAGCAGTTCGGCCAGTCGTTTGCGCCCACGGTTGATGCGGCTTTTGATCGTACCGATGGCCACATTACAGGTTTCGGCAGCCTCTTCATAAGACATCCCACTGGCACCGACGAGAATAAGCGCTTCGCGTTGTTCGTCGGGCAGTAGCATCAGCGCTTTTTCAAAATCCATCAATTCGATCCGGGTGTCCGGTGTTTGCCCGTCACTGATCATCTCGGTCAGCGTGGTTTCGATATGGGCCACTTCGCGCCGCTTGCGGCGCAGGTCGGAGTAAAAGGTGTTTCGTACAATCGTGAACAGCCAGGCCCGCAGATTGGTACTGGCTTCGAACTGATGAAAGCTCTTCCAGGCCTTGATGATCGCATCCTGCACAAGATCGTCGGCCTGCGATGGGTTTCGCGTCAGGCTGAGCGCGAAGGCGCGCATCTCGGGCAGAAATTCAACAATTTCGTCGCGTGGATCGGCTTGATCGAACGCTGGGCTCATATGTTTTGCCCCGGGTCCTGGTCGTCTTCCGATTGTTTGAGGCGGTCGAGCAGCTCCTTGAAACGATCCGGCACCTCTTGTTCCACCATGCGCTGGTAGACCTTGCGCAGGTTTTCGTCGATATCGCGTTCGACCTTCGATCTTTTCGGGTGTTTTGGCATTTAAGGTACTCATTGGGGTGCAATTTATTCTAACTGACTATTCCATAAACGCCACAGGGTTGTATTGTGTTCCATAGCTCACGCCACAGGGTACTATTTTCATTATGCAAGACGATGTGTCACAGCCCCTATCTGTCCGCCTGGCGGTCGCCCTGCCTTATCTGCGGCGGCATGCCCGCGCGCTGAGCGGTGACCAATCGCTGGGCGACGAATATGCGCTGGGCGCGCTGCAAATTGTGCTGGATGATCCATCAACCGTACTATCCGCGTCATCACTTAAGGTTGGGTTATTTCGCGCCTTCTTTCAGGTCTGGAATCGCGGCAGCTTTGGCATGGTGGCCGAGGACGGGCTGGTCGCCCAGGCGCAACTTTATCTTCAGGAACTGACCCCGCATTCGCGTCAGGCCTTGCTTTTGCATGCTATTGAAGAGCTGTCATTCCGGCAGATTGCCGAGATCATGGACAAGACCCTGCCCGAGGTCGAGAATCTGATCAGCACAGCCCGCCGCGAAATGAAGAAAAGCATCCGTGGCCGCGTCATGGTGATTGAGGATGAATCAATGATCGCGATGGATCTGCAGGATATTGTGGAGTCGATGGGTCATGAAGTGACAGGGGCCGCGGCCACACATGGGCAGGCCGTGGCACTGGCAGCGGATCACAAACCTGATCTAATCCTGTCCGATATCCAGCTGGCCGATGGGACTTCGGGCATTGACGCTGTTGATGATATCCTGCGTGCCGCAAGGGGTATTCCGGTGATCTTCATCACCGCCTTTCCCGAACGGTTGCTGACAGGCGAACGCCGTGAACCCGCCTTTGTCATCACCAAGCCCTATGCCGAAGAACAGGTCCAGTCGGCAATCAGCCAAGCCATGTTCTTTCGCAGCACTGCGGAGCTGCACAATTAATCCCGCTTGCCTGCGAACCTTTCGGCCCAGTCTTCACGTTCCTCATCCGTAATTTTTCGGAACTGATTGTCTGGCACCGTGAAAACATGACCTGCGGGCAGGGCGGTGAGGGCGGCCTGCACATCGTCGGGCCAACTGTCATCTTCGGTCTGCATGGCGGCCAGCAAGTCGGCGCTGGCATCGGGGATGAAGGCCGCTGACAGCACGGCGTAGATGCGGATCAGGTTCAGCGCCAGCCGCACCTGCATGGCGGCTGTGTCAGGGTCTGTCTTGAATGTGGTCCATGGCGCGTTGGCTTGCAGATATTCGTTCCCCAGCACCCAGATCGCCCGCAATTCCGATGCAGCCTTACGGATCTCAATCGCATCCATGTGCTTTTCATAGGCGCGGATGCGGGTGGTCAGGTCCGCGATCAATTTTTCCTCTGCCGGGCCGTATTCGCCCCCGTCCGGCACCGCCTCGGAGAATTTGGAGCGGCAGAACTTGGTAATCCGGCTGACGAAATTGCCCAGCACATCGGCAAGGTCTTTGTTCACGTCGGTCTGGAACGTTTCCCACGTGAACTCCGCATCGGATGATTCCGGTGCATGGCTGAGCAGCCACCAGCGCCAGTAATCCGGCGGCAAGATTTCCAGGGCCTGATCCATGAACACACCGCGCCCGCGCGATGTGCTGAACTGGCCGCCATCATAGTTGAGGTAGTTGAACGATTTGATGTAATCGACCAGCTTCCACGGTTCCTGACTGCCAAGAATGGTGGCAGGAAAGCTAAGCGTGTGGAACGGCACGTTATCCTTGCCCATGAACTGGGTATAGGTCACGTCATCCGCCCCTTTGTCGGTCCGCCACCAGCGTTCCCAACCGGTGCCTTTGCCTGCATCTTCCCATTCCTGCGCGCAGGCGATGTATTCGATAGGGGCATCGAACCAGACATAGAACACCTTGCCTTCCATGCCGGGCCAAGTCTGGTCGCCCTGCTTGACCGGGATGCCCCAATCCAGATCGCGGGTGATGCCCCGGTCCTGCAACCCGTCCCCATCGTTCAGCCATTTCTTGGCGATAGAGGTGGTCAGGATCGGCCAGTCTTTCTTGCTATCGATCCACGCGGCCAAATCGTCCTTCAATTCCGATTGCCGCAGATAAAGATGCTTGGTCTCGCGCACTTCCAGTTCGGTCGCGCCCGAAATGGTCGAATGCGGGTTGATCAAGTCGGTCGGGTCCAACTGCTTGGTACAATTGTCGCACTGGTCGCCGCGTGCGCTTTCAAACCCGCAATTCGGGCATGTCCCCTCGATATAGCGGTCCGGCAGGAACCGGCCATCGGCGACGGAATAAACCTGTTCCTCGATCACTTCCTTGATCAGGCCAACCTCGGCCAGACGGCCTGCGAATGCCTGCGTCAGCTTGTGGTTCTGCGGGCTGGATGAGCGGCCAAAATGGTCGAATGACAGGCGGAACCCGTCTGCGATCTGCGACTGGACGGTGTGCATTTCGGCGCAGTATTCTGCCACCGGTTTGCCCGCTTTGGCAGCGGCCAGTTCGGCGGGGGTGCCGTGTTCGTCTGTCGCGCATAAAAACAAAACCTCGTGGCCGCGCTGGCGCAGGTAGCGGGCATAAAGGTCGGCCGGCAACTGGCTGCCGATCAGGTTTCCCAGATGTTTGATCCCGTTGATATAGGGAATTGCGGATGTAATCAGATGACGTGCCATAGCGGTGCGGTCCCATGCGTTTGCGCCGTTCTAGCGGGGACGTGCGGCAGATGCCAGATGTTGCGCGCGGGTGCTGGTCATTCTGCATATGCATGGTTAGTTTGCCGCAAAGGCACATCAACCGGAGGGACTTTTGATGAAAACCATTCTGGCAGCGCTTTGCGCCCTTTGCATCGGGTCGGCGGCAACAGCGCAAGAGTTCCATGGCGGCCTTGGCCTTGATTACGGCAAACCGCACTCGGGCGAAGATCAGGCCGGATTTTCCTGGCTCGGCGGCGTGACGTTTGGCGGCCCGACACTCCGCTACGGGGTTGAACTGGACATCGGTATGCCCCTGAATGGCAACACCGATTATGACACCAACCGCCTGCGCCTGATCGGTATGTATGACATCGGCGACTACACCATTCTTGGTGCGGTTGGGGTCACGCGCTATCAGTTTGGTGATGAGGATAATGACGGCTCTAACTTCGGTATCGGTGTGGAACGTGACTTCTCGGACCGGTGGAGCCTGCGTGGGGAATTCATCCGCGATTTCCTGGACGAGGATTTCGGCGGCTTTACCGACGCGGTAACAACCACCCGCATTGCGATGATCTACCGCTTCTTCTGATCCCGGCTGCGGCCCAGCAGCCTGCCGATGCCAAAGCTGGTGCGGGGCGCGTAGACATAGCGCGTCCTGTCCTCCGGTGTGCCACGCACGCGCATCCGGCCAAGGCCGAAGATGATCAAGAGGATATGCCCGGCAGAGATGAAATAGAACAGCGCCGCAGGCCCGAACGCCGCGATCAGGGCTGATGTGGTATAAGGGGCCGCAATGGCACCGACCGCGTAGAAAAACATCAGCGCCGCCGACAGTTCAACCCGTTGATCTGACGTGGCAAAATCATGGGCATGGGCGGTGGCGACCGAATAGATCGGAAAGGTGGTCAGCCCGAAAAAACCGGCAGCAAACAGAACAGTGATGGTGCCGTTGTTTGACGTGGCGACGGTGAATGCACAGGCAATCACGGCGGCGACCGACAACCAGATCATCACCCAGCGCCGGTCATATTTGTCGGCCAGCCAGCCCACTGGATATTGCGCCAGCGCGCCGCCTGCGACAAAGGCAGCCAGGAAATAACCGATCTGGTCAGCGCCCAGCCCAACCTCTTGCCCATAGATCGGCCCAACCATTCGGAAAGACGCGCTGGACAGGGCCGCGACCAGCACGGCAGCAACCCCGAGCGGTGAACATGCCCAGGCAAGTGCGGGGCGCAACCGCGTGGCCGCAGGTGTTTGCGGTTGCGCGATGCGGGTCAGTGCCAGCGGCAAAAGCGAGGCACAGCACAGGATCGTCAGGATGTTATAGGCGATATAGGTTTCCAGATTGGCCAGCGCCCCGATCATGAACTGCGCGACAAAGGATGCGCCCATATCCGCGATGCGATAACTGCCCATGGCCCGCCCGCGGGTTTCATTGGTGACCTTGGCCTGCAACCAAGCCTCGATCACGGTATAGCACCCGGCCACGCAGATACCGGACGCAACCCGGAACAAAGCCCAGAAATAAGGATCTGCCACCACCACATGGGCGGCCAGCCCGATCGCCCCCATCGCGGTGAATGTGGCATAGGCACGGCTGTGGCCGACACTGCCCATCAGGCGCGGCGCCCACCAGCAGCCGATGAAGAAGCCAAAGAAATGGGCGGACCCCAGAAATCCCACCTCTGCCTTGGAAAACCCGGCCTCCAACCCGGTCAGCGCGTCCAATGGCCCGACACCGCCCGAGGACAGTTGCAGCAAAGCGACGGACAGGAACAATGACGCGAAGGAGAGGAGCATGCGCATGAGGCTTGCATGCATGGCAATTGAGCTGCCGACAAGTGAATGGGCGACGGGAAATGTCGCATTGCTACCTTGTCGGTTCGAAAACACCGTTCTGGTGGCATATTCCTGTGGGCAGGATGGTGAGGCGCGTGGCGTCGTCATTTGCACCGACATGATAGTTGATGCAGATATAGCGCCCTTGTTCCAGATGGGCGGGCCTTGCCCTACTGCTTACCCGGCGCGTTGTGCCATCCCAATCCACCTCAACCCGCCAAATCGGGCCGACATCGTCGGCGTCAAATTTTCCGCCGGTCACCTTGACGAACCGGAACGTCGTTTCAGCGGGCGCAAAAGCAAAATAGGAAATCAGCCCAAGCAACAATGGAAATGTGCAGATAAATGACCAGAATTCGAGACGCTCTTGCCTCTGTATTCGATCAAGTTTCTTATTCAGGGAAGCCAAGATCGTCTTACCCTTGCACGCGCATCATGCCGATCTGTGCGACCACCCAATGATATAGTTTGTGCGTTGGCGGAAATGCTCTGTTTATCAATCTCATACAGTTGATATGGGGTTAGTATCGACAATCCGCAATGCGCCCTTGCCCTTGGCGGGCTGCGCATTAGGGTTTGGCCAAATCTGAAAACAAAGGCTTGCGCGATGAAAATGATCCCCCTTGGCCGCACTGATATCATGGTGAGTGATTGGTGTTTGGGCACAATGACTTATGGCAATCAGACGCCTCAGGATGACGCCCATACCCAGATTGATATGGCCGTGGATGCGGGGATCAATTTTCTCGATACGGCCGAGATGTATCCAGTCAATCCGATCCGGGCCGAAACCGTCGGCCTGTCTGAGCAGGTCATCGGCAACTGGATCGCCAAGACGGGGCGGCGGCATGATATCGTGATCGCCACCAAGGTCTCTGGCGACAATCCGGGTTGGGTCCGCGAGGGGCGCGGCTATGATGGAGCGGTGATCCGAGAGGCCGTGGATACATCGCTCAAACGGCTGCAGACCGATGTGATCGACCTTTATCAGATGCACTGGCCGCTGCGTGGGTCTTACATGTTCCGCCAGAACTGGACGTATGATCCGTCAGGGCAGAACCGGCAGGAAACGCTGGATCATATGATGGACGTGCTGACTGCGCTGGCCGATTGCGTAAAAGCAGGGAAAATCAAGGCGATAGGTATGTCCAACGAAAGTGCCTGGGGAATGACGAAATGGATCGATCAGGCCGAATGCGCGGGCCTGCCCCGCATGGCATCGGTGCAGAATGAATATTCGCTGCTGTGCCGTCTGTACGATACCGACATGGCCGAAATGGCGGTGAACGAGGATGTGACGCTGCTGTCATTTTCGCCACTGGCCTGCGGGTTGCTGACCGGCAAGTACCAGAATGGTGCAGTGCCCGATGGCAGCCGGATGGCGATCAACGGCGATCTGGGCGGCCGCAAATCGCCCCGTGTTTTCGAGGCGACGCAGGCCTATCTTGATCTGGCCGCCGCTCACGGGCTGGACCCGGTGCATATGGCGATGGCCTGGCAACGGACGCGTCCCTTTGCGGTGTCGGCGATTTTCGGGGCGACGACTGCGGCACAGCTGGAGCGCATCCTGGCAGGGGCGGATGTGGTGCTGTCGGATGAGGTGGTGAGCGCAATTGACAACCTCAATCGGGCGCATCCAATGCCCTACTGACCCACCATTCGCAGGTGTTGCGTCGTCCCCACCGTACGGTGGTTTCTTGCGCTGACGGCGAATTATAGGTTAATGCCTTATTTTACAGGGGCATCAGCGGTCGGCATCGCGTCGGATTTGCGTCGGCAATACGTCGGACCTTTTGGCGACGAATGCCGCCAAATGGAATCGTGACGTATTGGTGGGGCAAACTCCAACTTTGCGGTGATCGCCGTTGCTCGACATCGTCCGGTCCAAAGTTGGGGGCATTACAGGGGTACCAGCATGTTGAGAATAAAATCTCCGAATTAAATCAACATTTTGGAAAATTACCATGGCAGTCCCTAGGGGAATCGAACCCCTCTTTCCAGGTTGAAAACCTGGCGTCCTAACCGATAGACGAAGGGACCGCACTTGGTGCGCCGCTTTTAGGGAAACCGCGGCCAGCGCGCAAGGGGGTATTTTGCGTTTTTCGACCGAAATCAATGGGCCGGTGCGGCGTCCTCCAGCCGCAGTTGGACCGACTGTCGTCCTTGCCATGTGTTGATCTCCAACCGGCCCGCCAAATGGAAGCGCGCACCGTTATGATCCATCAGTAACGGACCAAGTGGCCCGTCCATCGCGCCAAAGCTGATGGCGTCGATCCGTGCCCCGATCCCATCGCCGAAACTGATCTTGAGGTGGTTTGCGCCGACCTGCTTGGCAAAAAGGATCTGACAGTCGGGAAACGCAAAACGCGGTGCCGGTGCGCCAGCTCCAAAGGGACCTGCGCTTTCGATCTGCTGGATCAGTTCGACAGTGGCAGCCCCCGGCATCAGCAACCCGTCAAGCCGCAGATCAGCCGGGCCGATATCCGCCGCACCCTGTTTGGCAAGCAGTTCACCCAGCCGGTCCATGGCTGGTTCCAGCTGATCGCGGGCCACCGTCAGACCCGCCGCCATCTTGTGCCCGCCTCCTTTGATCAGCAGCCCCTCGCTCGCGGTGCGCTGGATCGCGGCACCAAGGTCGATACCGGAAACGGACCGCCCTGATCCTTTGCCTTCGTTGCCATCCAGCCCGATGACGATGGCGGGCCGGTTGGTGGCTTCTTTCAGCCGTGCGGCGACAATGCCCACAACGCCTGGGTGCCAGCCTTCGCCAGCGGCCCAGACCAGCGGGCCATCAAGGCCCCGCGCGGTCGCCTGTTCCAGCGCGAGGTCGCGCACTGCGGCCTCCACCTCGCGGCGTTCGGTGTTCAGTTGATCAAGGCGGGCAGCGAAGCCTTCGGCCTCGTGGCGGTCATCGGTGGCCAGCAGACGCGCGCCCAGATCGGCCTTGCCGATCCGTCCGCCTGCATTGACCCGCGGACCCAACAGAAACCCCAGGTGATAACTGGTAGGGGCTTGATCCAGACCTGCCACATCCGCCAATGCCGTCAGTCCGATCCGCTGGCGCTGGCTCATCACCGCCAAACCTTGCCGGACAAAGGCCCGATTGACACCGATCAGGGGGGCGACATCAGCCACCGTTGCGAGCGCCACAAGATCAAGCATTGCCATCAGGTCAGGCCCGGTCTGGCCCGCGGCGCGCAATTGCCGGTTGGCTTCGACCAACATCATGAAGACGACCGCCGCCGCGCAGAGATGCCCCAGATCGCCGCTTTCGTCCTGCCGGTTGGGGTTCACGACCGCATGCGCGGGGGGCAGGGTTTCGCCGCCAAGGTGATGGTCAAGGACAACGACATCGGCCCCCTTTGCTGCAGCAATCGGGCCATGCGAAAGCGTGCCGCAGTCAACGCAGATAATCAGGTCGTGATCCCGCGCCAATGCGGCCATCGCCTCATCATTCGGCCCGTAGCCTTCGTCGATCCGGTCGGGCACATAGAGCGTTGCTTGGCGCCCCATATCGCGCAGCCAAGTGATCAGCAGCGCGGCAGATGATCCGCCATCGACATCATAATCGGCAAAAATTGCGATCTTTTCAGTGTTGATGACGGCGCGGAGAAACCGCTCTGCTGCCTTTTCCATATCACGCATTTGATGGGGATCGGGCAGCAGGTCGCGCAGCTTGGGGGTCAGGAAACCCGGGGCCTCTTGGGCGGTCACACCGCGTTGCACCAATGTCCGGCATAGCGGGGCGGGCAGGGCGGTTTCCTGCGCCATCGCCTCTGACAGCCGATCCTCTTCCACCGACGGGCCGATCCAGCGCCGCCCGGTGGCCGAGGTCGCGACGTTCAGGAATGCGGGTTTATCTTGTATGGCGTTCATCGCTGCCCACAATATGCGGGATAGCGCCGCTTGGCTAGCCTGTGGGGTTGCGATAAACCATGCGCCGGACCGATCCGGTTTTGGAGCGCATCAGGATCGTCTCGGCGGTGACAAACCCCACCTCGCGTTTGATGCCCGGCACCAGTGACCCATCGGTGACACCTGTTGCGGCAAAGATCACATCGCCGGTGACCATATCGTCGCGGGTATAAACCCGGTCGAAATTGGTAATGCCAGCCTTTTTGGCGCGGCCTTTTTCGTCATCGTTGCGGAACAACAGCCGCCCGAAAATCTGTCCGCCCATGCATTTTAATGCGGCTGCGGCCAACACGCCTTCTGGTGCGCCGCCAGAGCCCATATACATATCGATGCCCGTCAGATCGGGTTCTGCGCAATGCATGACGCCCGCCACATCACCATCGGTAATCAGCCGGATGGCGGCACCCGTGCTGCGGATTTCTGCAATCATCTCGTTGTGTCGCGGGCGTTCCAGCACGCAGACCGTGATGTCATTGGTTGAACAGCCACGGGCTGCGGCAAGCGCTGACACACGTTCAGCAGGCGACATATCCAGGGTCACCACACCGGTGCGAAAGCCGGGACCGATCGCCAGTTTGTCCATATAGACATCCGGCGCATGCAGCATGGACCCGCGCGGTCCCATGGCGATCACAGCCAGCGCGTTGGGCATATCTTTGGCGGTCAGCGTCGTGCCTTCCAGCGGGTCCAGCGCGATATCCACGCCGGGGCCTGTGCCTGTTCCCACTTCTTCACCGATGTAAAGCATCGGCGCCTCGTCCCGCTCGCCCTCGCCAATGACAACAACGCCGGCGATTTCAAGCTTGTTCAACTCGGTTCGCATCGCGTCAACGGCAGCCTGATCTGCGGCCTTCTCATCGCCGCGCCCGATCAGGGGCGTACAGGCAATGGCGGCGGCCTCAGACACGCGGGCAAGGCCCAGCGAAAGCATGCGGTCATTAAAATCAGGGGCTTGGTGCATAAGATAAGGTCCTTTGGTCAATCACGTCAGCTAAAGCCTGTCTACAGCGCGGCGGCAAGTCTGTTTGCGCTAAAGGCTCAGACCGCTTCGATCCGGATGGCTACCGGATCGCCGGAGACAACACCGGTTGTCCGGAAATCGGCCAAGGCCTCGTCCAATGCGGTCTGTGTTGTCTTATGGGTCACGATCAGCACCGGCGCGGTCGCGTCGCCATGTTCATACTGCCGCATCCGGTTGATCGAAATCCCGGCCTCACCCAAGGCATGGGCGACCTTGGCCAATGCTCCAGGTTTATCAAGCAGCTGCATCCTCAAATAGTAGGGGGCAGGGACGGCGGCGCGTGCGGCGCGGGCTTTGCGCAGTGTGTTGGCCGGCTGTCCGAAGGTCGACATGCGCATCCCGCGCGCAATATCCATCACATCGCCCATTACAGCACTTGCTGTAGGACCTTCGCCCGCGCCGGGGCCGCGCAGCACGATCTGGCTGACCGCGTCCCCTTCCAGCACTACCATGTTGGTGCCCCCTTGCAGCTGCCCCAAAGGTGACGTGTCAGGGACAAGACAGGGTGACATGCGCTGTTCCAACCCGCGCCCGGTCAATTGGGCCACACCCAGAAGCTTGATCTTGAACCCCATATCGGCCGCCTGCCGGATATCATCAATCGTGATCGCACCGATCCCTTCCAGTTCGACCGCGTCGAAATCCACCTGCGTCCCGAACGCAATGGAGGACAGCAACGCCAATTTGTGCGCCGCATCAATCCCACCAACATCCAGTTCCGGATCCGCCTCCAGATAGCCAAGCTGATTGGCCTCATCAAAGACGGCCTCGTAACTCAGGCCAGCATCCTCCATCCGGGTCAGGATGTAATTGCAACTGCCATTCATCACGCCCATCACGCGCGTAATTTCGTTTCCGGCCAGTCCTTCTGTCAGCGCCTTGACCACCGGGATGCCGCCAGCGACAGCCGCCTCGAACCGGATGACGCGGCCCGCCTCTTCCGCCGCTTCGGCCAGCGCCTGCCCATGGATCGCCAGCAGAGCCTTGTTGGCACTGACCACATCCTTGCCTGCCCTGATTGCAGCTTCGGTGGCGTCTTTGGCCGGGCCTTCGGAGCCGCCCATTACTTCGACAAACACGTCGATATCTTTGCGTGTGGCGAGCGTCACGGGGTCATCTTCCCAGTCATAATCTGACAGGTTCACATCCCGGTTCTTGGTGCGCGACCGGGCCGATACGGCGCTGATCACAACCGGACGTCCCGACCGGGCCTCAAGCAGGGCCGCATGTTTCTGGATGATCCGTACGATCCCCACACCAACGGTGCCAAGCCCCGCAATTCCAAGGCGCAGTGGTTCGGTCATGTGGGGCAATCCATCCGTTGTGAGCTTTGATCCGGTACTAGCGAATAGGCGCGGTCACTGCAACGCAGCGATGTCTATGCGGCGCAACCGTTCGGCACGGGCATTGAGCGCGGCGATGCGGGCGGCCAGTTCTGTTTCGACATTGCTATCCATGGCCCGGTCAATGGTATCAGGCAAAGGCGCTAGCCGGGGGTAGGGTGCCTGCCGTGCCGTATCGCTGATCGTCCCGTCCAATTCGGGGAAACTGGCACAGGCCGACAGCAAAAGTGGCAGGATGATCAAACGCATGCCCCGCTATATCCGGCGCAGCGGCATCAGGGCAAGCGGCGCATCAGGGCTTTTCAAATGAACGCTTGTTCAGTTACATGGAAAACATGGCACGCAAGCAAGGTTCACATTCCGACATTACCGGCCCGCGGGTTCAGGATACGGCGCTGCGGCTGATTGCGCGCCACGGATATGCCGCCGTGTCCATGCGCCAGATCGCGGCGGATGTGGGCGTACAGGCGGGGGCGCTTTATAACTATACATCTGACAAGCAAAGCCTGCTGTTCGATCTGATGCGCGACCATATGGCCGACCTTCTGGCGGCCCTGGCCGCTGAGGATATCAGTGGCGACGCCATGACCCGGCTCGAGGCATTCACCCGGTTTCACATCCGGTACCACTTGCCCCGGTCTGATCAGGTGTTTGTGTCCTATATGGAACTGCGCAACCTCTTGCCCGAGAATTTTACCACCATCGAAGGCCTGCGCCGCGCGTACGAGGATGAGCTTGAAGACATTCTTTGCGCCGGTGAGACCGAAGGCGTCTTTGCGGTGCCCGATACCCGCGTGGCGACGATGGCTCTCATCGCGATGCTTACCGGTCTCAGCCATTGGTACCGCGAAGGCGGCAGGCTCGACATGAATACGATTGAGACGATCTATTGGGATCTGGTGCGCAAATCCGTCAGCGTGTGATGTCTTGGTGTGGCCGCTGTCAGGGGCACGCCGGCGGCTCTGGTCAGCCCTGCCCGACTGGGGTAGGGCAGGGTGACGTCACGAAAGGAAAGACCCATGTTCAAGCCGGATGAAAATGGCGTTTACGCCCGGGTACATGCATCACCGGCACGCCGGGTTTTCGCCTATGCGGTATTGTTCGTGCTGGGCGCGCTGCTGATCTATCTGCCGCTGGTGCAGCCGCCATCCTTGTTATGGACCATCGTCATGCTGGGCATGGGGCTTTCGGCGCTATGGGGGGCCGAGATGCTGCGCCGGGCGACTACGAATGTGATCGAGCTGACCGAAACCGAAGTGCGCGACAGTTCAGGCATCGTTTTGGCGCACATGGACGAGATTGAGCTGGTCGATCGGGGTGTATTTGCGTTCAAACCGTCTAACGGCTTCACGCTGGTGTTGCGCAGCAAAAAGCCCCGGGGCTGGGCACCGGGGCTCTGGTGGCGGCTGGGTCGCCGTGTTGGTGTTGGCGGCGTTACATCAGCCGGCCAGGCCAAATTCATGGCTGAACAGATCGCGTTTCGTCTGACGTCGCGATCAGAAACCAACTGACTTGATTGCTACCCGCTGAACCTATCGCAAAGTTGATCGCTGGTACTTGTTTGTTGCCAGCACACTTGGATCGGGCGCGGGCTGATAAACACAAACGTGTTGAACTCGATCTCTCGCAAACTGTCCACATCAAAGGGCGCAATAGCGGACGTGAACGGTGCAGTATATTGTGTTCGTGTTTCAACCAATATCGCAACCTCGCCGTCGGATAAATCCGGAACACGGTTCCGTATATTAGCAAAACGCGCATCGTTATAGTTTGGTGTCATTCCACGGTTACGTGACCATATGACCCGGTACTCGTCATCAGTTTCGAAATACTGATAAGCCGTCACACGAAAGTCTGGATCAGCCTCTGCCTCGGTCAATGATCTCAGCAATTGCCGCGTTCCATTCAGATATGCAGGCGTGATTGGGTCCGTTTCACGGCTATACATGTCCGCAATTGTCAGCCCGGCCCGTGTGCTGATTGCTTCAGCGCGATAAGCATCAAAAAAGACGAAGGTCGACATCAAGGTCCAGAAAAGGATAGGCACCACGAACAGCAGTTCGACGGACACTGATCCCGACTCCTCCTTGGAGAATTTTTGCAGTAGTCCCAGCACTTTACGTTCCACCTCCGGTGTTTTCTCTTTTGAAGGGCTCAATCACAAAACTGGCTCTGGTGACCAGCGCGTAAGAACCCCCTGCGGCCGTGTCACCCTCTGCTGCCTTCGTGATGGCCCGACCAATACCGGTTGTGGGCATGACCGGATCAAAGCGAGCACATGCTTTCAGAAAAACGAGCTGATTATTCCCAAGGACGTTAGGAGTGTTATCAGCGTCGTCCGGGTCGCCCCGATCAACGCAGGTCACTTCTGGTGGGACAGCAACCCAAGTATGGGGATCACGGACCAGCACCTCAAGCTGAAGCTGGTTCATGCAATCCGGAATGATGAGAGAATAGTCGCAGATATCCGTCTTGATCCGCTCGCGCGATGGGTCTGTTACTCGGCCGATTCTGATATCCCGAACGGCCAAGTCAACACCGCGTTCGAGCATGACGTGCCGAAGGGATATCATCCCGTTCTCGTAAGTCATGCCGAAAAACAGCATGAAGATCGGGAAGGCGAGCACAAACTCGAGAGACGCCGTACCGTCTTCGTCGCGCGCGAACGTCTTTAGAGTGTCTGCGACAGAACGAAGATTAAACATCATAGGCTCAACCTCAGCGCGGTGATCTGTTCGGCAATGTTTTGGAAGATCAGATCAATCTCGCCACCGTCATTTTCAAAATAGTAGCCATCGGTTTCGGTTGTATTTGGTTTTGCCGTCGCACACTCCTTCATTTCTCCCTCACCGTGTGTTGGGGCACCCATAGCAATGGCGAAAATGGTTATACCTTGTTCTCTTGCAGCTGTGCAGATTTCCTGAAGCCGATCATCACCATCTGCCTCAGGCCAGTGCGGCTGAACAACATCGTCTTCATTCAGCCAGGGCCATGTCCCCCGATTTTCGGACTTGTTCGCGTAGGGGAAATTCTGCTCCCACCAGCGCAGCTGTTCAGCGACCGTGTCATAATGGTTCGCGCGCACTCGCGTGCCTGACTGGTTTCTGCCGTCAGTCATCAAAATAAGGTATTTCTGCGTACTCACGTCATTCGACGTGGTGACATAGTCAGAAGGTCGGCCCTGGAATTTCGCGTCTGTGGTTGTTAGGTTTCCGATGATATCACGCATCGACGGATCAAGCAGCGTCACACCCCACTTCATACCAAGGTAGATCGACGTAAACTGGCGCGGCTCAAGCTTGCCAATCGCTGTCGTCAGCTCGCCTAGATTTTGCGATACGGGGATGATCTGCTCGAATGATGAATTGGGGCAATCCGGCTGATCCGATACGGCCACGTCGTCGTTCTGGTTGGAATGACCCGCCCTGAACACCCGCCGCTGAAAGGTCGCAACCTGATCATATGTTAGCGATGTATCGAATGCTGCCTTGGCATATTCGGATTCTGGAAAGACAATGCATCTCGCCGGGTTCAGGAAAGTGACTTCCTCGGTCCCGTCAGGCAGCGTCACCTTCTGCAGCAATGGATTATAGTCGGGGTGGTCAGGATCCAGCCGATTGTCGTCCAGCGGGATTGTCAAATCAGACACATTCGTGCTGTTGGTGTTTATCGCCGCGTAAAGCTCATCACTGAGAGCAACCTGTGACGAGTAAGTGACGAGCGAGATCGATATCTGATCTTTGTATTCGGGTTTCAGCAGGTCGGTGACAAAACCGGATGCCGCCTCTCGAATAAGCTCGATCCGTGTTTTTCCGGTTCCGGACACGCCATGGCGCATCGAACCCGAGATATCCAGAACAAGAGAAATCTCGACATCGCCAGACCCCTCAATCGCTGTGGATGATGCAGGAGCTGCCAATTGGTCGATGCCGATGAACCTCAGATAAAAGGTGTTCAGGTCCAGCTGCGCATTCACCCCGACAGAACGTGTGCCGCCACGTGTATCAATTTCGGGCGTGCCGACGATCGAACCATCAAAGCCTGCCTTCTCGAAATACTCGTCCAGAACAATCTCAGGGGCGGCGTCCTGATTCAAATTTGCGGCCGCGAGAACGGCCCGGTCTGCAACACTCTGCAATGCTGCGCGACGCGATTCAAAACGCATGAAATCAACAGCCATACCGCCCAAAACGAGCATGATGATGAACAACATCAGTGTCAGGACGAGCACTCCCGCATCTTCATCGCGGCCGAATTTTCGCAGTATCTCGGCGCGTAACTCTGCGTTCTTGCTCTTTACGCGGTGCGCGAAAGACTTCAAATCAGACATAAGTAACTCTCCGGTGGCGTTACAGCTTTATAAGACGTTTGCCGACAAACGTGGCACACGCACATCCCCAAGGGGAATATTAATCAGCTTGCTGTGGCAAAATTGGGGCAGGACAGCAGGGTTCCGCCTACAGTTTTAGACAAATATTCCACATTTGCCATCTAAACGTCGCACTGTTCCGTCCCGCGAAACAAAAAACGGCAGGATTTTCGTTCATATTCGGTTAACCTCACGGGAAATCTGCCTTTTTTCGAGATTTGCCCACTTTTTGAGCGCATTTTAGCGAATCGGGTTTAGGGTGACGTTAGGGCATGTAAAGTGCCAAAAAACACTATCGGAACAGCCGCTTTGGGAGGGATCCAAATGACTGCCCACGACACTATCAAAGAACCCAGCTTTCGTGAATCTGTCGACCTGATGTTTAACAGGGCGGTGGCCCTGATGGATCTTAGTCCGGGCCTGGAGGAAAAGATCAGGGTATGTAATGCGACATACACGGTTCGCTTCGGTGTCCGCCTGCGTGGGGCCATTCACACCTTTACCGGCTATCGGTCGGTCCACTCTGAACATATGGAGCCGGTCAAAGGCGGCATTCGCTATGCGCTGGCCGTCAATCAGGACGAGGTGGAAGCGCTTGCCGCGCTGATGACATATAAATGTGCGCTGGTAGAAGCGCCGTTCGGCGGTTCAAAGGGCGGACTGTGTATCGACCCGCGTGAATGGGACGAACACGAGTTGGAGCTGATCACCCGCCGCTTTGCCTATGAACTGATCAAGCGCGACCTGATTAACCCGGCCCAGAATGTGCCTGCGCCGGACATGGGTACGGGAGAACGCGAAATGGCCTGGATGGCCGATCAGTACAAACGCATGAATACCACGGATATCAACGGTGCCGCCTGCGTCACCGGCAAACCGCCCAACTCTGGCGGGATTGCCGGCCGGGTCGAAGCGACCGGGCGCGGCGTACAATATGCCTTGCAGGAATTCTTTCGCTACCCCGAGGATGTGGCGGCGGCGAACCTCTCCGGCAGTCTCAAGGGTAAGCGGATCATTGTGCAAGGTCTGGGCAATGTGGGCTTTCACGCGGCCAAGTTCCTGTCAGAGGAAGACGGCGCACTGATCACCGGTATCATCGAACGCGACGGGGCCCTGCATAACGAAAAAGGTCTGGACGTAGAGGCGGTGCGCGCCTGGATCGTCAAACACGGCGGCATCACCGGCTATCCTGACGCCAGCCATCAGGCGGACGGACCCACATTGCTGGAAGCGGAATGCGATATCCTCATCCCCGCTGCCCTCGAAGGGGTGATCAATCTCAGCAACGCAGACCGGATCAAGGCACCGTTGATCATCGAAGCCGCCAACGGGCCTATCACGGCCGGGGCCGATGATATCCTGCGCGAAAAGGGCTGCGTGATCATCCCCGATATGTATGCCAATGCAGGTGGTGTCACCGTATCCTATTTCGAATGGGTCAAGAACCTCAGCCATATCCGCTTTGGCCGGATGCAGCGGCGGGCAGAGGAAAGCCGCCATCAGTTGGTGGTTGATGAGCTTGAGCGGTTGTCGGCAGACAAAGGATTGGGGTGGGAAATCAGCCCCAACTTCAAGGAACGCTATCTGCGCGGCGCGGGTGAACTGGAACTGGTCCGTTCCGGTCTCGATGACACCATGCGGGCGGCCTATCAGGCCATGCGCGAGGTTTGGCACAGCCGCGACGATGTGCACGACCTGCGCACGGCGGCTTATCTGGTGTCGATCCGCAAGGTCGCTGACAGTTATCGCGCCAAGGGGCTCTAACCGCACACCGATATCGCCAAACAGCCGGACCCGCGCAGGGTCCGGTGACAGATATATACTATATAGTACGTCCCGGTCCGTCGCGGCGCAGTGATCGCGCGATGGTTGCGGCGCACCAATGCGGACCGGTGACCAGCCCGCCGCCCATCATTCATGGTGATGATATCGTGGTGAGCACCGACATCGCGATGCCGCTGATCGCCGCGAATGAGCGCTTTGGCAGGAGAGTTGACCCGACTTGGCCACTCGGAAGGGTTGTGGGCTCGACGAATCATCTTTCGCTCCCCCAGCCAGAATCCGGAAAATAACAGACGTTGAACTGGCCGTTAACCTTGCGTCTAGGTTGTGTTAATACTCGATTAACATACTTGTTTTTTTACGTTTTTTTACTACGCGGGCCGCTGATCAGCCGCCGGTTGGCCACGATCTTGCCGCATTGTCACTCGACCTTTGACGCAACAACACTGAAACGCGAAAAAGGACAAAATATGCCACAGGCAGAAAGCCGCTCATGGGTATCACGCTTCGCAAAATGCGAAGACGGATCGGCAACCGTTGAATCGCTGTTCTGGTTCCCACTGTTCATGTTCATCCTTGTTCTTGTGGCGGATGTATCGTTCATCTTTTTTGGCAAAGCACAGGCATTACGTGTGATCCAGGATGGTAACCGCGCCCTGTCGGTGGGCCGGTTCAACGACACCGAAAGCACGCAGGATTTCATCGCCGTCGCCTTGCAGCCTTTTTCCGAAAATGTCGTTGTCACCACAACCGTCCAAGACGGCGTGGTCACCAGTACCGCAAAAATCCCGACCACTGATCTGATGGCAGTTGGCAGCATCCCCGGCATCAACAACATCGACGTCGTCGTCACCGCGCAACACTTCCTGGAGCAGTAAGAATGGTTTTCAGTACCTTGTCCCGATCCATCAAGGCAGCAGGCAGTTTTGGCCGCGATGAAACAGGCAGCGTCAGCGCCTTTGGGGTGGTCATGTTTGTCGGCTTTGCCGCCGTCGGCTCCATCGCACTAGATGTCAGCAACCTTTATGCGGCCCGTACGCATTTGCAGATTGCGGCGGATCAGGCCGCCCATGCGGCACTTTATAACCGCAACCGGATGGACGCCGATAGTGCCAAGCAACGCGCGCTCGAGATCGTGAATGCAACGCTGCCATCGGAGAATTACGGCGTTACGCTCACTGTCAACGATATTGAATTTGGTGTGTTTGACCGGACCAATCAGACATTCACGCCCGATGCGGACTCTACCAGCGCAGTCCATGTGCGTACCAGCTTTCTGGAAGAGAATTCCAACCCGGTCGCTACCTATCTGTTCAAGCTCGTTGGGCACGACTCCTTTGATGTCAGCACCAGCGCGATCTACACCACCTACCGGCCCGCCTGTCTGCGCGAAGGTTTCGTGGCCGAAGGGATCGTGGATATCCAGTCAAATAACGGGTTTCGCAACGGGTTCTGCATCCACTCCAACACGCATGTATCCTTGAACAGCAACAACTTCTTTGAACCGGGCACGGTTGTGTCGATGCCAGATCTGGCCAGCCTTGATCTGCCAAAATCCGGCTTTGAAACCAACGAAGGGTTGAGCGCGGCTTTGCGCGCGTCCAAGCAGAACATCCGCGTTCTGTCGCGGGTCGACGGGATCATTGCCCGCTTTGAACAGCCGCTGGCCTATATCGCCGGACCGGACATTCCCGAACTGCCTGACTACATCACCGATCCAGAGGTGGTCACCATGACCGAACGCACGGTCCAGGCCGCAGACCTGACGACAGGCCGTATTCATCACATTAACTGCGCCGGACCACGATTGACCATTGATGCAACGCCCACAGTGCGCGAGGTTGTGATCGTGTCGCCCTGCGAAATCAAGTTCTCGGCCGGAAGTGTGCTGGAGGATGTGATTGTCATCTCAAAAGACACCGCCGCAGACTCGATCAATGCCCCTTCAGGCCTGCAGGTTGGTCGCAATGACAATTGCGCAACCGGTGGCGGCGCGCAGCTGGTAACCCTCGGTGGTATGAATTTTGCCTCTGACCTGCGCTTGTATGGCGGCCAACTCATCGCGAAAGGCGATATCGAGTTTGCGGCCAACGCCAATGGCATCCAGGGTGCGTCGATGATTGCTGGCGGAACGATTGATGGCACATCGAACATGGATATGGGCTTCTGCGGTTCCGGCCAGGAAGACAATTTCGAAATCGACTACTTCCGCCTCGCCTACTGATCCGGTCGCCACTCGTCCTCTGTTTGTCGAAAAGAGGACATGACCCCGCCCCAACCCTTGCTAGTGTCTGATGATGCTGGCAAGGGTTGACGCATGGGATATTCGGGATTTCAGGTCATCAAAGAGGGGCTTTTCGGCCAAAAGGGCTGGAAACCGGTCTGGCGCGATCCAGAGCCGAAGGCGGAATATGACGCCGTCATCATTGGCGGTGGCGGGCACGGGTTGTCCACCGCCTATTACCTCGCCAAGGAACACGGGCTGACCAATATCGCGGTCCTGGAAAAGGGCTATATCGGCGGCGGCAATGTGGGCCGGAACACAACCATCGTGCGTGCCAACTACTTCCTGCCCGGTAATTCCGAATTCTATTCCCATTCGCTGAAACTCTGGGAAGGGATGGAGCAGGACCTGAACTACAATGTCATGCATTCGCAGCGCGGCCTGATCAACCTGTTCCATTCCGATGGGCAGCGCGATGCCTTCGCGCGGCGCGGCAATGCGATGATCAATCAGGGCGATGATGCGATCCTTCTGGACACTGAGGGTGTCCGGAAGCACTTGCCTTACCTGGATTTCGATAATGTCCGCTTTCCGATTTATGGCGGCCTTTACCATCCGCGCGGCGGCACCGCGCGGCATGATGCGGTGGCTTGGGGCTACGCGCGTGGGGCCGATCAGCGCGGTGTCGATATTATCCAGAACTGCGAGGTCACGGGGATCGATATCGAAGGCGGCGTCGTTAAGGGCGTGCAGACCACGCGCGGCGCGATCAAGGCCGGCAAGGTTGGGATCGTGGTCGCCGGACGGTCAGGGCAGGTCGCCGCCATGGCGGGCATGCGTCTGCCCATTGAAAGCCACATCCTGCAGGCCTTTGTCACGGAGGGCCTCAAACCTGTCATCGATCACGTGGTCAGCTTCGGCATGGGCCATTTCTATATCAGCCAGTCCGACAAGGGCGGGTTGGTATTTGGCGGTGATCTGGATTTCTACAGCTCTTACGCGGCGCGGGGAAACCTGCCGATGAAGGAACACGTGATGGACGCAGCCATGACCCTGATGCCCATGATAGGTAAGGCCCGCGTGCTGCGATCATGGGGTGGGATCATGGACATGACGCCGGATGGCTCGCCCATCATCGACAAGACCCCGACCGAGGGGCTCTTTATCGATTGCGGCTGGTGTTACGGAGGCTTCAAGGCCGTGCCCGGGTCCGGTTTCAGCTTTGCCCATCTGATGGCGACAGGGCGGCACCATGAACCGGCGGCGAAATACCGGCTGGACCGGTTCCGCACCGGCGTGGGGCTGATGGATGAAGAGGGCACCGGCTCTCAGCATAATTTGCACTAGGAAGACACATGCGGATCAACTGCCCCAATTGCGGCGAACGTGACCGGCGCGAGTTTTATTACCAAGGGGATGCCCTCGCGCTCACCCGTCCTGCACCTGATGCGGGACCTCTTGCCTGGGATGATTACCTGCACAACCGCGATAACCCGGCTGGCGAGACCAACGACCTTTGGTTTCACGAAGGTGGCTGTGGGGCCTGGATCGTGGTTGAACGCAACACGGTGACTCATGCGGTTCACGGCACAACACTGGCCCACAAGGTCAAAAGATGAGGCTGCAATCCCCTGAAAAGACGGTGTATTTCACCTTTGACGGCCAGCGCTATCAGGGCGTGCCGGGCGAGCCTGTATCTGCAGCCCTGCTCGCCAACGGTGTCAAACTGGTCGCCCGGTCTTTCAAATACCACCGCCCCCGCGGGATCATGTCCGCCGGATCGGAAGAGCAGAACGCATTGGTCACCGTGGGACGCGGGGCACAAGCCGAACCCAATATACGGGCGACGACGCTTGAGGTGTCAGAAGGGCTGGAGGTGTTCAGCCAGAACGCCTGGCCAAGCCTGAAATACGATGTGATGGCGGTGAACGACCTGATCTCACCCTTTCTGGGGGCCGGGTTCTACTACAAAACCTTCATGTGGCCGAAATCCTTCTGGGAAAAGCTTTATGAACCCGTGATCCGCCGCGCAGCAGGGCTTGGCGGCCTCAGCGGGAAAAGCAACGAAGACCACTACGAAAAGGCATTCGCCTTTTGCGATGTGCTGATCATCGGCGGCGGGCCTGCCGGGCTGATGGCGGCACTGACTGCGGGGCGGGCCGGAGCCGATGTCATCCTCACCGACGAAGATACCGCCATGGGCGGGCGGCTTTTGCGCGAAGTTGAGGATATCGAAGGACAGCCCGGCGCTGAATGGGCAGCGGATGCGGTGGCGGAATTGTCCGCCATGGACAACGTGCGCCTGATGACCCGCACAACGGTGACTGGCGCCTATGATCAGGGCACCTTTGGCGCATTGGAAAGGATCGCTGGCCCATGCCGCGCTGACAAACCGCTGGAATGCTTCTGGCGGATCGTGGCCAAGCGGTCGATCCTGTGTGCTGGCGCGCTCGAACGTCCCATCGCCTTTCCCGACAACGACCGCCCCGGCATCATGATGGCCAGCGCTGTGCGGGCTTATGTCAATCGCTGGGGCGTGGCCCCGGGCAAATCGGTGACGATCTTTGCCAACAATGACGATGCGCACCGGACCGCTCATGATCTGGCCGCGGCCGGTATCCGCATCGCGGCCCTGATCGACAGCCGCGACAACGTGCAAATTGATGGAGATTTCCCGATCTATACTGGTGGCACCGTGACAGCCACCAAGGGACGCCATGCACTTGAAAGCATCACGATTTCCCATTCCGGCGGCACCCGTGATATCCGCACCGACTGCCTCGCCATGTCTGGTGGCTGGAATCCGACAGTCCACCTGACCTGCCACATGAACGAGCGACCCACATGGCGCGAGGATATCGCGAGCTTTGTACCAACCCCGGACAGCATCCCCGGCATGGTCGCCGCCGGGGCCTGTAACGGCAGCTTCAGCACTGCGGCCTGCCTGCAAGAAGGGGCGGATATCGCTGCCGTTGTCGCAACGGACCTTGGGTTGAAACCCAAGGTGACGGTGCCCGTGGCCGATGACAGCACCTGCCGGATCAGCCCGCTTTGGGCGGTCCCGGGCAAGGGGCGCAAATGGATCGATTTCCAGAACGATGTGCATGTGAAGGACATCAAACTGGCCGCGCAGGAAAACTTCCGCTCGGTCGAACACATGAAACGCTACACGACGCAGGGCATGGCGCCGGATCAAGGCAAGTCATCCAACGTGGTCGCCCTGGCGGTGCTGGCCGACGCCACTGGACGGGGCATTCCCGACACTGGCACCACCACCTTCCGCCCGCCCTTTGTGCCGGTCTCAATCGCCGCGATGGGCGCGGGCAGCCAAGGCAAGGGCTTTGCGCCGCAACGGATGACCACATCGCACAAGGCCACGGTCGCGCGCGGCGCACCGATGATCGAGGCCGGTCTGTGGTACCGCCCCAGCTATTTCCCGGCACCGGGTGAAACCACCTGGCGGCAGTCTTGCGACCGCGAGGTGGGGTTCGTGCGCAACGCGGTCGGCGTCTGCGATGTCTCCACCCTGGGTGAGATCGACATTCAGGGGCCGGATGCAGCGGCATTGCTCGATTTCGTTTACTGCAACACGTTTTCCACGCTGAAGGTGGGGCGTGTCCGGTACGGGCTGATGCTGCGCGAAGACGGGCATGTGATGGATGATGGCACCACCGCGCGGCTGGGTGAACAGCATTTCGTGATGACCACCACCACCGCCGCTGCTGGTCAGGTGATGCGGCATCTGGAATTCGTGCTGCAGGCGCTGCGGCCCGATCTGGATGCGCGGGTGATTTCCGTGACCGAACAATGGGCGCAGTTTGCGGTAGCCGGGCCGCGCAGCCGTGACTTGTTGAATTCGCTTCTGGCTCACGAGCTGACCCATACTGTCTGGCCTTTCATGTCCTGTGGCGACGTCACCGTCGCTGGTGTGCCCGGTCGCCTGTTCCGCATCTCGTTTTCCGGCGAACACGCTTATGAGGTCGCCGTGCCGTCCCGCTATGGCGAAAGCCTGTTCCGGCTGCTGACGGCACAGGCCGAAATGCTGGGCGGCGGGCCTTATGGGATGGAGGCGCTGAATGTCTTACGCATCGAAAAAGGGTTCATCACCCATGCGGAAATTCACGGGCGCACGACAGCCTTTGATATCGGGATGGACCGCATGGTCAGCCTCAAGAAGGACTGCATCGGGCAGGCCGCCTCGCGCAGATCGGGGCTGCTGGATGAGGACCGCGAACAATTGGTCGGGCTGAAACCGGTAGGGGCGGTCAAGCAACTGACTGCCGGGGCGCACCTGTTTGAAAAAGACGCAGAGGCGGTACGGATCAACAGCCAAGGCTACACGACATCCGTCTGCTATTCACCGACGCTGGAAACAAATCTGGCGCTCGCCTTTTTGCAGCAGGGCCGGGCCCGACATGGCGAAGTGATAGAAATGGTTGATCATTTGCGCGGGCTGACCGCACAGGTCGAGGTTTGCGACCCTGTGTTCTTTGATCCAGAGGGAGGGCGCGCCCGTGGTTAAGCTTTTGCCTCTCACGCCCTGCGCAGGCCTTTTGCCGCTGGAAATCGGTGGCATCACCGTGACCGAAGTCGCGCTGGAACGGATCTATTCGGTAGCGCCACTGGCAGGCAAAACCATGGCCACGTCCACGGCTTTGAAGGAACAAATCGGCCTGGGCCTGTCCGCCCCAAACCGAGCCACCAGCAACCGCAGCGCGCGGATGCAGTGGTTTGGACATCGCACATGGCTGGTGACTGCCGCGGTCGATCTGGATGAGCTGGCCGCCGTGACCGATCAGTCCGATGCCTGGGCCATCATACGCATTGAAGGGGCGGATGTTGAGGATGTGCTGGCGCGGCTCGTGCCGATTGATCTGCGCGCGGCGACGTTCAAGAACGGCCACACGGCCCGCACGATGTTGGGACATATGTCCGTTGCGATCACACGGGTCGGCGGGCAGGTGTTTGAGGTTATGGCGATGCGGTCCATGGCGGGCACATTGGTGCATGAGCTTGAGGTTGCGATGCGTGGTGTGGCGGCACGCTCAAATTTCTAGAAATTTGAGGCCTCCGGCGGGAGTATTTTTGGAAGAAAGAAGATGGTGGAGCTTACCCGCCGCTTCCGCGATAATGCCCGCATGAGTCTGCCCCCCGGTTTCCTAGATGAATTGCGCAACCGTCTGTCCCTTGGGCAGGTCGTCGGGCGCAAGGTCATGTGGGACACCCGCAGGTCCAATCAGGGCAAGGGGGATCTCTGGGCGCCATGCCCGTTCCATCAGGAAAAGACCGCCAGCTTCCATGTCGATGACCGAAAAGGCTTTTACTATTGCTTCGGCTGTCACGCCAAAGGCGATGCCATTTCCTTTGTCCGTGAAACCGAAAATGTGGATTTCATGGAGGCCGTCAAAATCCTTGCGGCAGAGGCCGGGATGCCGGTGCCGGAACGTGATCCGCAGGCACAGCAGAAGGCCGATAGGCGCACCCAACTGACAGACGTGATGGAGCAGGCGGTCAAATGGCATCGGCTCCAGTTGCAGACCGGTGCCGCGGCAGAGGCGCGCGACTATCTTGAACGGCGCGGCCTCAGCACTGACACGCAAGCGCGCTGGGAAATCGGATTTGCGCCTGCGGGTGGAGGCGTGCTGGCGGCGCTCACCGGCAAGGGCGTCGAACAGAAACACGTCATCGAAGCAGGGCTCGCCGCCGAAAGCGACCGAGGCGGTGAACCTTACGACAGGTTCCGTGGCCGGATCATGTTCCCCATCCGCGATGCGCGGGGGCGGGCCATCGGCTTTGGCGGGCGGGCGATGGACCCGAACCATCCGGCCAAGTATTACAACTCCCCCGAAACACCGCTTTTCGACAAGGGGCGCAGTCTTTACAACCACGGACCGGCGCGCGAGGCGGCGGGCAAAGGCAAGCCCCTGATTGTCGCCGAAGGCTACATGGACGTCATCGCCCTGTCAGAGGCCGGGTTCACCGCCACGGTGGCCCCGCTGGGGACAGCCATTACCGAGGACCAGTTGCGCCTGCTCTGGCGGATGGCGGATGAACCGATCATCGCGCTTGATGGCGATACGGCGGGTCTGCGGGCGGCCATGCGGGTGATCGACATTGCCCTGCCGCTGCTGGAGGCGGGCAAATCCCTGCGTTTTGCACTGATGCCAGAAGGTCTGGACCCCGATGATGTGCTCAAGGCCCAAGGGGCCAGCGCCATGCAAAAACTGCTCGATGCGGCGATGCCCATGGTGCAGTTGCTTTGGCAGCGCGAGACGGAAGGCAAGGCATTCGACAGCCCCGAACGTAAGGCCGCGCTCGACAAGACCCTGCGCGACAAGATCAAGCTTATCGCCGATCCGTCAATCCGCAGCCATTATGGACAGGCGATCAAGGACATGCGCTGGGCGCTGTTCAGC
Source organism: Yoonia sp. R2-816 (assembly GCF_046762905.1). NCBI lineage: Bacteria > Pseudomonadati > Pseudomonadota > Alphaproteobacteria > Rhodobacterales > Paracoccaceae > Yoonia > Yoonia sp. R2-816. The sequence continues at coordinate 309,605 of NZ_JBKQXN010000311.1, forward strand.
AATCGCAAACCGACAGCACGAAAGACGAGCCAAAGAGGGGGCTGGACCAGCAGGCAGGATCCTTGGAAACGCGATATCAGCCCGGTGGCGACCAGCAAAAGCTCGGCCCTTGGGGCAGGGGGCGCGCATGAGGATTATCTGCGCGAGGCTGTTATCCTTGCCACGCTGATTACATCGCCTCATGTTGCGACCGAATTCGAAACCGCGCTGGAACAGATGGACAGCGGTGACCCGACCCACCGCGATATCCAACGCTGCCTGCTGCGGCATCTTGGCGCAGAGGACCTGCGCACTGCTGTGATTGCTGATCTGGGCGAAGCGCCCCTTGAAAAGCTGATGAACCAGAACCATGTGGCCATCAGCCCCGCCATTCGCCGCGCGGGGGATGATGAAGTAGCGCGTTTCTGTCTGGCCGAAGAATTCGCCAAACTGACCACGCGCCGGGGACAGGCACGGGAAATCGAAGATGCTGTGGAAGACTTGAACGGCTTGCCTGACGAGGGTCTGACATGGCGACTGGCGCAGGCCTCGGCAGCGGTGGACCGGGCAGGGCGCGGCAACAACGAGGATCGTGCCGAATACGAAGTGGGCGAGAATGGCGCACGAATCAAAAAGGACGAGCGTAGCGCGTTTGATAACCTTCTTGATCAGATCGACTTTGCCAAAGGGCACAAGCGCTCTAACTCTTAGGTCAGGCAACAGACTTTAAAAACAAGGCGCGAACTGCTTGCGAATCACCCCGATGCAGGGTTGATTCGATATTAACCGAATCAGCCGAATCATATCGGCGTCAAAACGACGATTTTGAAAGGGCCCTCTGCATGGCTGCCAAAGACAACGACGATCGCAAGGACGGGGACCAGGACGGCGATATCAGCCTTGATATGAGCCAGACTGCGGTCAAGAAGATGATCGCCGATGCGCGCGAACGGGGCTACATCACCTACGATCAGTTGAACGCGGTTCTGCCGCCGGAACAGGTTTCGTCTGACCAGATCGAAGACGTGATGTCGATGCTGTCCGAAATGGGCATCCAGGTCACCGAGGAAGAAGAAAGCGAAGAGGCCGAGGACGACACCAAAGGTGGCACAGAAGTCGCGACCGTTGCCGGGTCGCGTGAAGTCACCCTTGGCGGTGCAGAGGCTGAAAAGCTGGATCGTACCGACGATCCGGTGCGCATGTATCTGCGCGAAATGGGGTCGGTCGAACTGCTATCCCGTGAAGGCGAGATTGCGATCGCCAAACGGATCGAGGCTGGCCGCAACACCATGATCCTGGGGCTTTGCGAAAGCCCACTGACATTCCAGGCGATCACGATCTGGCGCGACGAACTTCTGTCCGAGGACATCCTGCTGCGCGATGTGATCGACCTTGAAACCACATTCGGTAACCAGCTTGGCGAAGATGGTGAGGAAAATGTGGTGGCCGCACCGGTTGCTGGCGCAGCACCTGCCGAAAAGGAAGAAACAGAAGAGCTCGACGCCGATGGCAACCCGATTGCCAAGGATGATGATGACGATGACGACGATCAGGCCAACATGTCATTGGCCGCGATGGAGGCCGCGCTGAAGCCACGCGTGCTGGACACGCTCGAAATCATTGCCCGCGATTTTGCCAACCTGTCCGATATGCAAGACGCGCGGATGTCCGCGACGCTGAACGAGGATTCGTCGTTCTCCTCCAAGCAGGAAGACAAATATCAGGCGCTGCGGTCCGAGATTGTGGAACTTGTGAACTCGCTTCACCTGCATAACAACCGGATCGAGGCGCTGATCGACCAGCTTTACGGGATCAACCGTCGCATCATGTCCATCGACAGCGCCATGGTGAAACTGGCCGATCAGGCCCGCATCAACCGCCGCGAATTCATTGATGCCTATCGCGGCCGTGAACTGGACCCGAACTGGCTTGACGAAATGTCCGAAAAGTCCGGGCGCGGCTGGCAGATGCTGATGGAGAAGTCCACCGGCAAGATCGAAGAACTGCGCAGCGACATGGCGCAGGTCGGCCAGTATGTCGGCGTCGACATCACCGAATTCCGCCGCATTGTCCAGCAGGTCCAGAAGGGCGAAAAAGAAGCGCGGCAAGCGAAAAAGGAAATGGTCGAGGCGAACTTGCGTCTCGTGATCTCCATCGCCAAGAAATACACCAACCGTGGCCTGCAGTTCCTTGACCTGATTCAGGAAGGCAATATCGGCCTGATGAAGGCGGTTGATAAATTCGAATACCGCCGCGGCTACAAATTCTCGACCTATGCGACATGGTGGATCCGTCAGGCGATCACCCGGTCCATCGCCGACCAGGCCCGCACGATCCGTATCCCGGTCCACATGATCGAAACGATCAACAAACTGGTCCGCACCGGCCGCCAGATGCTGCACGAAATCGGCCGCGAACCGACGCCAGAGGAATTGGCAGAAAAACTGCAAATGCCGCTGGAAAAGGTCCGCAAGGTGATGAAGATCGCCAAAGAGCCGATTTCGCTCGAAACGCCGATTGGCGACGAGGAAGACAGCCAGCTCGGCGACTTCATCGAAGACAAGAACGCCATCCTGCCGCTCGACTCAGCCATTCAGGAAAACCTGAAAGAGACCACAACGCGCGTGCTTGCCTCCCTGACACCGCGTGAGGAACGAGTCCTGCGCATGCGCTTCGGCATCGGGATGAATACCGACCACACACTGGAAGAGGTGGGGCAGCAGTTCAGCGTCACGCGCGAACGGATCCGCCAGATCGAGGCGAAGGCGCTGCGCAAGCTCAAGCACCCCAGCCGGTCACGCAAGCTGCGATCGTTCTTGGATCAGTGATCATCAATCCGACGCAGATGATCAGCGCCGCACTTGTGGCGCTTGTCCCGACACTCGGATCGGCACAGGAAGCACCTTCGCTGGTCGTTTCGGGCGACGGGCACGCCTACAATGTGACATGCAATGAAAACGGTTTCGTCCTGACCTCGCTCTACCCCGTCTTTCGTTTCATCGAAAACGGTGCATCTTCGTCAATCGAAGATGGGATCGAAACGATTTATCTGGGCAAATCCTGCGATGCATTCCCCGAAACCTTCGGTACCGGGGTATGGGGCCGGGCCAATGGTGGCTTCATCGCAACCTTCGACCGGTTTTCAATCGGTTTCCCGCGGCAGGAACCCTACTGCCCGAATGACGATGCAGCTGGATTTGACCTCGCCAAAGACTGTCCGCTGTAATCGCGCCCGTAAGACCTGAAACTGGAAAGGTAACAGCCATGTCACTTCTTTCCCGACTCTTTGGTGGTAACGACGGCTCCAAACGGTCTGAACCGGCCGAAACCTATAAGGGCATGCAGATTTATGCAGAGCCGCAGCGCGAGGGTGGTACCTATCGGCTGGCGGCGCGTATCGCCCATGAGATCGATGGCGAAATTCGCGAACACCACCTGATCCGGGCGGATACATTCCAGAGTATTGAAGACGCCAAGGCCGCATCCCTGGCCAAAGCCAAGCAGATGATCGACGAACAAGGCATCCGTCTTTTCGATTGATGCATCACCGCTATTCATCTGCGGCCTGAGGATGTGGTCCGCGACGCGAGTGCAAAACGGCACGTAAAAACACCGGATTGATCAATATCAAGATGGGTCTGACGGTGCCGCATAGTCTGTTCCGCGAACCAATAGCGACGCAACAGAAAGAGTTCCGATGATGAAGCATCTAATCCTGACCCTCAGCATAGCAATTGCATTTATCCTCGCCGGATGCGCAGAAACCGGGCGTTATCCTGTTTCGGGCGAAGAGTGCGGCCCCAATGATCCGGTGCTGAGCCTTGACGCAAGCGACTGCGTTGCCGTTCCCGCGGGGATCTAAAGGCGCGAGGCGGATCGCGCTGACATCATATGTATTTACGAACACGTGATATTCGATGACAGCAGATTGATCGGGAACTGATCCGCACCCAGATAGTTGGACAGAAAAGGAAACTTTGATGTCCAAACTGTCTCTCGCACTCGCCACAGCAATGGTGACAATTTCGCTCGCTCCTGCGGCGCAAGCCTACAGCACGGAGCCCCCTTACACTGTCACGCAGGTCGCGATGATTGAGGCAGGATTGCCTGAGGCTGGCGAAATCTGCGAGCAGCCCATGCAGCCGGAATTGGTCGCAGCTTTGGGATTGCCTAAGGTAGTGGCTGACTCGGATCAGACAGAACTGGCATGTGCTGCCAAGTAGGTATGTGCACATTGTGCGTTCCGGCACAGACCGGACCGCTGGTAAATGCTCCATTAACCTTGTGTTCATAATTCCGCACAGCTTTCGGACAAATCGACTATTCTTTTGTTCAGATAAGCGCGGTTTTTGAATCATCCGTTCGGGATTTTGGTTGAAGGTAGTGTGATGTTAAATGTGTTCCGATTGACGGTCATGGTTTTTGCAACCTTGACCTTTACGCAGGCGGCCAGCGCCTACGGCGTTGAGCCGACAGCAGATGTGACGAAACAGGAAAAGGCCAGCGATGTGCGCGTCGCTGATGCCTGTACGCCGCGTTTATCTCCGCGCATGGCAGCAGCACTTGGCTTGCCGATCCTGTCACCTATTGCCCGGGGTTGCGGCCACAGCTGAAACCGCCCAGAAATACGAAATGCAAACGCGTTTCGACATCTCCACGACGGGCCCTGGCCTTTATGAATTCACCGCCGATGTGACCCGTTGGGTGCAGGGAACTGGGCTGCTCACGCTGTTTATACAGCACACATCGGCCAGCCTCGTCATCCAGGAAAACGCTGATCCTGAGGTGCAGACAGACCTGCAAAACTACTTTGCCCGTCTGGTGCCACCCACCACCGATCCGTCTATGGCCTATCTGACGCACACGTACGAAGGTCCCGATGACATGCCTGCCCACATCAAGGCGGCATTACTTCCAACCCATCTCAGTATCCCCGTCATAAACGGCACGCTCGCCCTCGGCACATGGCAGGGCATTTACCTTTTTGAACACCGCGATCGCGCACATCAGCGCAAGGTGATTGGATATCTGGCCTGACCTCTGTTCACCGCTGCCGTCCCAGCCTATAGCTTCGGCCATGCACAAAGGGGGCACCATGCTGGACAAAGCGCTCACGCTCGCCAGGTCAGGCCGCATCGCAGAGGCAGAAGCGGCCTATGCCAAGCTGCTGGCGGCCAAGAAACCCCGCCCGCAGGTTCTGCAAGCTGCGGTCCTGTTTCATCTGCGCTACAGCCGGAAATTTCGCAAAGCCCTGCCGCTTGTGGCAGCCCTGGTCAGGGCACGGCCCGAACAGGCCAGCGCCCATGCGCTTGCCGCCGAATCCCTCGCCAACACGGGCCAGCTACCTGCCGCCCAAAAGCACGCGGCAAAAGCCGTCGCACTCGCGCCGGACGACCCTGATATCAGATACGCCGCCGCCTTCACCGCCCTGCAACGCAACGCCTTCGCCGATGCGCTGACCCATATCGACCACGCCCTGACGATCCGACCGGACCATCGGCCATCGCAATTGCAGAAAGGCTGGGCGCTGCTGGGTCAGGGCGATGCGGATCAGGCGGCAGAACTGTGCCGCACGCTCTGGGCCGAAACGCCTGATGATATCAACCTGCTCGGGCTTTACGTCGACGCGACTAAGGCGGGCGCCGATGACCCGATCTTTGCGCATATGCGTGACATACTGCTGCCGCGCTACACCACGATTGGCGGTCCGCCACTGGCCCATCTGCTCAAACTTATGGGCAAGGTCTATAACGACCACGGCGACTATGACGCGGCTTTTGACGCGTTCACACGGGCCAAAGCGGCCGCACCGCTCAAATACGATGCCAAAGCCTATGCCGGTTTTGTCACCGGCCTGCGCCGGGATATCTCGCGCGCGGATTACTTCGGCAAAGGGGCGGGCGATGACCGCCCGGTGCTGATCGTCGGCATGCCGCGCAGCGGGTCAACGCTGGTCGAACAGATCCTTGCCAGCCATCCACAGGTCGCCAGCATCGGCGAAAGCCCCAATCTGCACCGGATCATCCAACAAGTCGGCGTGCGCCGCGGCCACGGTGGCGATATGGTGCGAGCGATCAAGCAGATGCCCCCGGATGCGGCCAAGCGCATGGCGCAGACCTATATCCGCCAAATGGGGTACGCCGGTGCCGCCCGCATCATCGACAAATCCCTGCATAACTTTGAACTGCTCGGTTTCTTCGCCGCTATGCTGCCCAAGGCGCGGATCATCCATGTTCTGCGCGACCCGATGGACACCTGCGTGTCCTGCTACATGCAAAACCTGTCGGCCTGGCACACATATACCCAAAGCCTCGATACGCTGGGCCATGCCTATGTCCACTACCGGCAATTGATGGATCACTGGGCAGTGGCACTGCCCAACCCAATCCTGACAGTGCACTATGAACAGGTCGTGGAGGATCTGGAAGGGCAGGCGCGGCGGATGGTTGATTTCCTCGGGCTCGACTGGGACCCGGCCTGCCTTGATTTCCAGACCGGGGGCCAACACAGCCGAACGCTCTCAGCCCGGCAGGTCCGCGAGCCGCTTCATACCACATCCATGCAGCGCTGGCGGCGATATGATGCGCATCTCGGGCCGCTCAAGAAACACTTGTTGCGATTCTATCCCGACGGGCTTTGACAACCCTGGTAACTCCAAGAGTGAGTCCTGCGCGCCACGCCAATGGTCCCTCATCTAGCGGCGCAAAATGCCCACTACCCAAAACCTGCGCATGTTCCTATAGTGCCTGTGGATAAATGGGGCGTAGACCCCAGAAATAGAGACAAGGACAGGATATGCGTTGCCCTTTTTGCGGAAATGTTGACACCCAGGTCAAAGATTCACGGCCCGCCGAAGACCATGTTGCGATCCGCAGACGCCGCTTTTGCCCGGCCTGTGGTGGCCGGTTCACCACTTACGAACGGGTGCAGTTGCGCGATCTTGTGGTGATCAAATCCAATGGCCGGCGCGAGGATTTCGACCGGCCCAAATTGGAACGCTCGATCCGGATCGCCTTGCAGAAACGGCCCGTCGAACCAGAACGCATGGATCAGATGATCAGCGGCATCGTGCGGCGCTTGGAAAGCATGGGTGAAACCGATATTCCATCGGGCACAATTGGTGAGATCGTGATGGAAAGCCTGGCCCGGATCGACACTGTCGCCTATGTGCGTTTTGCCAGCGTTTACAAGAACTTCCAGGCGGCAGACGATTTCGACAAATTCGTCAGCGAGTTGCGCCCGGACGCGTCAAAAGACAGCGAGTGAGCCAAAGTCGCGACGCCCGCCATATGGCGCTTGCCCTGTCGCTGGGGCGGCGCGGGATGGGGCGTGTCTGGCCCAATCCGGCGGTCGGTTGCGTCATCGTCAGGGATGGGCGCATCATCGGGCGCGGCCACACCGCCGATGGCGGCAGACCCCATGCGGAAACGGCCGCACTGGCGCAGGCCGGAGGTGCCGCCGCCGGGGCAACGGCCTATGTCACGCTTGAACCCTGCGCCCATCACGGACAGACACCGCCGTGTGCGCAGGCGCTGATTGATGCGCAGGTTGCCCGCGTCGTCATCGCCACTGGCGATCCCGACCCGCGGGTGGCGGGGCGGGGCATCGCAATGCTGCGTGCGGCGGGGATCACCGTTGCCACCGGCGTGCTGGAAGATCAGGCGCGCCGCGATCACGCGGGTTTCCTGCATCGGGTCACCGCCAACCGGCCATACGTGACGTTGAAGCTGGCAGGCACGCTTGACGGGCGGATCGCCACAGCATCGGGCGAAAGCCAATGGATCACAGGGCCCGAAGCACGGCGCGCCGTCCACATGATGCGGGCCCGCCATGACGCGGTCATGGTCGGGGCAGGGACAGTGCGGGCCGATGACCCGTCTCTGACGGTGCGCGGCATGGGGATTACACGGCAGCCGGTAAGGGTTGTGATCTCGCGCGCGATGAAAGTACCGGCCACCACCCAACTCGCCCGAACAGCACAAGACATACCTGTCTGGCTGTGCCACGGGGCAGAGGCGGACGTGACCAACTGGACCGAAAAGGGGGCGGTCAGCCTGCCCTGTCCGATAGAGGCGGGTCAGGTCGATCCATGGGCCGCACTGGGCTCGCTGGCCGCACAGGGCATCACCCGCGTTTTCTGCGAAGGGGGCGGGATGCTCGCCGCCTCGCTGCTCTCGGCTGATCTGGTCGACGAACTGGTCGTTTTCACCGCAGGCATGGCCATCGGGGCTGAAGGCACGCCGGCACTCGCGGCCATGGGCATCGACCGGCTGGCCGCCGCACCGCGTTTCAGCCTTGATCACGTCCGCCCGGTCGGCACCGATATCATGCACCGATGGGTGCGGCAGCCCACCGAGACCTAAGATCTGCCACAGCCCCTTAGTCCGGGTGCAATGCAGCAAACAGATCAAAATACGCGTTCAGAGCCAGATCAGGCATCTGCGCAGCATCCTTTAGATTGACCCAACGCAACGCGCTATGCTCGTTGCCAAGGTTTTGTGGCTCACGGTCCCACTCACGAATGACGAAGAAATGGAATTTCACTGTGCTTCGCTGTTCACTGGCCTCAGCGCCGCAGCTATGTTGGTGGTTTGCCGATACGATGCTGACGCCGATCTCTTCCAGCAACTCTCGTCGCAGTGCCATCAACAGTGTCTCTCCTGGTTCCACATGACCGCCGGGGAAGCTCCAGGTATTGGGATAGTTCCGACGTGATGCGGTGCGTCGCGCCATCAAGACGTATCCTTCTCGCAGCAGAATACCATTAACGATATCAGTCATAAGATTACCGCCTCCACAGATGCGCGTAACTCGCCAGCAGCCCCTGCAGTTTCGCCAGCCCACGATTGAACCGGCCCGGCGCAGGCACATCATCATTCTCCAGCCGGTCCACGATCACCTCCACCGGGCAGGCCAGACCGGTGACCGGGTCGAAATAGCGCGGATAGGCGATCAGCGTCGCATGCACCAGTGCGGCCAGATCAACCCGCGCGGTGCGCCGGGTAACGGGCATGGCCCGATCATCGGTCAATCCCCAGCCTGCATAGAACGGCGTGCCCAGACAGGTCACCCGCTTGCGGCGCAACAATGCCTCAAAGCCCAGAAGCGAGGTCATGGTCCAGACCTCATCCACTGCATCTATGGCGGCAATCGGGCCGGCCTTTGTCAACACCACATCGGCGATCTGATCGGCATCGGTCACAGCGCCCGGACGCAATCCGGCCTCCACATCCGGGTGCGGTTTGTAGATCAGCACCGCCGCCGGATTGGCCTCGCGGACGGCCTCCAGCAGGCCACGATTGGTTTTGACCTCCGCGCAACCCAACCGGATCGAGGCATCGTCTTCCACCTGACCTGGCACCAGAATGCGGCGACCTTTGGGAAGGGCGGCCAGCTCAGATCCAAGTGCCAGATTGTACTTGGAAAGCCGCGCATCGGTGATCCGGTCGATCAGAGCGGCTGCGCGCGCGCGCGACCCTGCATCCAGATCGCCTGCTGCGTTGATTAGCGCCTCCAACCGGCTGGGGCGGGTCGCGTCGTAATAAATCCCCATATCGTCTAGCACGAGGCTCAGCGGCGGGATCAGGTCCGCACCAAGGCCCCGCGAGCGTAAAAACCCGTCCTCGACCAGCACCGCATCTGTCCGACCGGTGCTGGCCCAAGCCATCAGACGCCGCTCCGTGGCCTTTGCCTTGGCGAAGGCCCCCTCGCCATCCGCAAAAATCACCCGGCGGGGTTTGCCGAACACCTTCTGCAACACGCCCCGTTTCCACAGCCGCATATCCGCCGCCACCCAGCCGCGATAATCGTCGCGCGCCGCCTGCGCCATGGCCGTCATCGTCGCCACCGCCTCTTCGAAACTGCAAAGCCGGTCGTGATAGGGGTCGTACCAGATCGGGTAAAGGATCATGGCCGCCGCAAACAATTGTACCCGCGTCAGATTGCGCTGGCGGCGCTGCAGCGGTGTGCGGTCGTCCGTCAGCCCCCAGCCCATATAGAATGGCTGGCCAAACACGATCGGCTTGTGGCCCGCCAAAATCGCCTCGAACCCCATTTGCGAACTGACCGTATAGACCGCAATCGCCCCCTCCAGCAGAGCCCAGGGCGATACCGGTTGGTCACACAGGCTGATCCGGTCACTGGCTACATCATCCTTGAAATACCCCTCGCGATGCCCGCCCAACGTCTCCGGATGGGTCTTGATCACAATCCGCGCACCCGGATGTTCGGTCTGGGCGTAAAACAACATCTCCTTGAACGTGTTGCTATCGGCCCCGCTTGCGGTGACAGATGCATCCTTGCGGGTCTGATCAATGATCAGCACATAGCCGGCATCCGGGACCGGCAGGGCTGGATCACAGGCATTGTATTTCGACAGATGCCCTGCCTGCATTGCCGCGATCCCGGCGCGGGCACGGTCCAGAAGGGCGGTATCATCCAGCGGCTCTTCCGTCAGCAGCATCTCCAGATCCGACGGCACCGCCGGATCGAAATGCACGCCGCGCCGGTCAATATGCAGGCCAATCGGCACATCGCCATCGCGGCCCAACCCGACCGAGCGCAGGAACGCATCCTCGACCCGCACCACCGGCACATCACGGCGATCCGCCACCGCCTCGCCCCGTGGGGCGGTCGGGCTTTGGCCCCAGACGCCGACGCTGTCGCCCTCACCCGGCGCACCAAGGCGAATGTCATAGCCTGCCAGATCCATGATGCGGCGCACCCGGCCCTGAGTCAGAAACCCGCCATTATAGACATAAAGTTGCGTCCGGGGGGGATCAGCCACCAATCAGCTCACAATCTTCAAGGGCTGGCGCGGGGCATCCATCTGCAATGCATCGTAAGGATCAACATCCGACAACATCATATCGACCACCTCGCGCAACAGCTGTCTGCGGCCACGGGACGAATAAAATCCCCCCGGCACCTGGCTGGTTTCCAGCAGGAACCGGCGGTAGTCGCGATAGGCGCCCGCATTGGGGCGGCGCGGATTGGCGAAGAAATCGGGCAGCGGCTGGTCCGACACAAATTCCGGCTTGTCGAACACCGCTGTGCCGAACGCCCGTAACGGGATCCCCCGCCACAGGGCCTGCTGCGCGGCGGTGGAATTGACAGTGACAGCACTGCGCGCCTGATCCAAAAGCGGGGCCAGCTTGCCACCGCGCACGAAATGCACACGCGCGGAAATCCCGTGTTCGGCAGCCATACGGGCAATGATGCGGCGCAGCGGCAAACGGCCAATTTCCAGCGGATGGGCCTTGAACACCAGATGGTGATGGCCCGGCGCGCCCTTGGCAAAGCCGTCGATCACCAGCTGCAGAAAATCCTCCATCCGGGCAAAGGGGGAATGGGCCTGAAAACTGGCATCATGTTCCAGTTGCAGCAGCACCAGATGATAAGGAAATCCGCCAAACCGGATTCGCATTTGCGCGATCCGGCGAGACAGGGCGGCAAAGGGCATCAGCAGCAACCGCTTAGTATAAAGCATCGCCTCGCGGCCTACAGGCAGGCTGCGATGGCGGGTGAAATGGCGATAGCGCTGGTTCCGGAACAGGACAAACCAGTGATAAAGTGCGCCATAGAACACATGCTGGCGCATATCGCCCCAGACAGCAGGGGGCGGGTGCATGTCATGGTCAGAGGCCGCAAGGGCGGCGGCCATATCCGGCACCGACATGTCCATCAGGCGCGAATGGCCGTTGGAGCCGCCCCGCTCATAGGTCACCCAATAAGGGCGCAGATACCCTTCCTCAAACACGTGGATACGCAGACCGGCGGCGCGGGCGATCCTGACGGCGGCGGCATGGATCGGGCGGATATCGCCATAGAGGACCAGATTGGTAATCTGATGTTCGGCAATTAGGGCAGACAGCGTATCGGGCCAATCCTCGGGCCGACCCAGATAGGGGATGTAACCTGATCCACGCCAGAACGCCTGATCCCCCGCATTGAACCCCACGCGCCACACCTTCGCCCCGGTCGCCTGCAACATGCGGCCAAGGCGCGCAAAGAAGGGTCCATGCGGGCCCTGCAGAAACAGAAAATGTCTGGGTGTCTGGGTCACCGACGCATCATATCCCGATGTGATTACAAAGCCGTTATGCCATAAGTTCCGGCCGGATACAGGACATACATGATCTGTCGGCGTGGGCATGGCTTGTCTGCCACAAGGCAAGGGGCTAGGTCTGGGGCAAGCAACAGGGGATCAGGCCATGTTCACAGGGATCATCACCGATCAAGGCGAAGTGCTTGCGCTGGAACAGCGCGGCGACCTGCGGGCGCGGATCGGCACCCGCTATGACATCGCAGGAATCGATATCGGGGCGTCCATCGCCTGCGACGGTGTCTGCCTGACGGTGATCGCGCTGGGGGCAGAGCCGCGCAATTGGTTTGATGTGGAAATCTCGGCGGAAACCGTTGGCGCGACCAATCTCGATAGTTGGACGGTGGGACGGATCGTCAATCTTGAACGGGCGCTCAAGGTCGGGGATGAGCTTGGGGGTCATATCGTCTCCGGCCATGTGGACGGCGTGGCCGAAGTGGTGGGGATGCAGGAGGAAGGCGACAGCACCCGCGTCACCTTCCGGGCCCCTGACGAACTGGCGCGCTTTATCGCGCCCAAAGGGTCCGTTGCGCTCAACGGCACGTCGCTGACGGTGAACGAGGTCAAAGGGCGCGATTTCGGCATCAATTTCATCCCGCACACCAAATCCGCCACGACTTGGGGCAAGGTGGCGATGGGTGACAGGATCAACCTGGAAATCGACACCATGGCCCGCTATGTCGCAAGGCTGCGCGAATATGGTTAAGGTCGACGTCAGATACGATTTCCCGCAAGGTAATCCCAATCCGTTCGACCGGAATTTCGACGCGCATTATTTCGTTGAGGCCAGCGGATATTCAAATCTTGGCCATCAAGAAGCGTTTGGAATGGATGCGCTGACACGTCATGTGCCAATAGGATATAAAGGTCTGGCTGTTTGTCGGCGGCTCTACATGGTGAGACGGGGCGAAATTCAGGAAGACTGGCGTCCAGGCGCGGATAGAGCTCCTGATTGGAGTGCAGCGTTTGCGGTTTTGGGGCAGCGTGAAATAGATCGTTTTGTGCCGGACTGGGGACGTAATACAAAGTCCTATTGGCTGTCCAAACCCGGCCAGACAGACGGTCGTGGCGGGCATTGGGACAACTTGCGTACCTGTTTGAACGACGCCTTGACCCTGTCGAAGGAAAGGAGCATGCGGATGCTTGTCGTCCAGGTCGTCGAAAGTCACAATTGGCATTAAATTCTGAACATGGCGTTGTTGATAGATCAGCACCTCCATGATTGACGAAATGAAACCCCTGGTTTTGCAATCAATTGAGGATGAGACGGGCGATCGCTGCGTCGATATCATCCGCCTGCCTGATGGCAGTTACACCTACCGCGAATGCAGACGTGACCCCGAGGATGGGCATGGTTGGCGTCACCTTTCGGGTGCGATCCTGACAACCTTTGACACTGCGGCTGCAGCGCGGCAAGCTGCCGGGGAAGAAGTTGCATGGTTCAAAGATGACAGCAGGGATCGGACATAATTCAGGCCGGGTAATCGAACCCGGCCATAGCTGGCGCAAACATGTCTGGGCCAAGGCGCGCAAGGATTTGATGCCGACCCTGCCTGTGGAAATCGTGCGGCTGCGGGTGAAACGGGCGGCCCAGCTGGGATTGCCTTACAAGACTTATGCCGGCATCCGGGCCAGTTCCGGGCATGACCTGATCGGGTTCATGTTCTCCAACAACGCCTTGCATGTGCTACGGGACGGGCAGGAGCTGCCTGCCGACCGGGCCGCAAAGCTTGACGCGCTGGTTGACACAGCGCGGACCGGTTTGGGGCATAGACCGGTGACACCGACCCATCTGGCGGCCCTGCCGGGGATCGACAGGGCCTTTACCGCACCACGGTTTTCCGACAGTTGGTCGCAGATGCGGGACCGGATGCGCGAAATCATCATCAGCCAGGGCCAGCCCGCCGACCGCTTTGTGATGATCGGCGACACGGCGTTCGAGCGTGAATGGGCAGAGGCCGCACAGATGGCAGGTTATCTGAGTGCCAGGCAATTCTTCCGATAGGATGGGTCAAGACTCATCTTACAAAGTCCTAACGCCGCGGTAACACTTTCATCGTTCGGTGCGGTAATCCGGGGATTTGGCCGCAAACGGTCCGACGCAAGTCCGACGTTTTGCCGACGTGATGCCGACCGCGCATTTCGCAGCATTCATTGGGATTAACCCACGATTCGCCGCCGTGCGCCGATCACGCTGTTGCGCACCCCACCGAACGTTGCGTTTCCCCCCATCACTCTTTCCAAATCCCGGGCGCTGGGCTATCTGGCCTCTAACAGCCCAACGGGGATTTGCATGAACCAGAATTTCGAAACACCCGGCCAGGTCGAACGCGACTGGTCCGACGCGATCAGCAGCATTGAAGAGATCATCGAAGACGCCCGCAATGGCCGGATGTTCGTCCTTGTCGATCACGAAGACCGCGAGAATGAGGGCGATCTGGTCATCCCCGCCCAGATGGCCACGCCGGACGCGATCAACTTCATGGCCACGCATGGCAGAGGCTTGATTTGCCTCACACTTCCCGGCGCGCGGATCGATGCGCTGGGCCTGCCGCTGATGGCCTCGCACAACTCATCGCGCCACGAAACCGCCTTTACCGTCAGCATCGAAGCGCGCGAGGGCGTCAGCACCGGTATTTCCGCCCATGACCGCGCGCTGACCGTGGCAACGGCCATCGACGCCTCCAAAGGCGCCGCCGACATTGCAACGCCCGGCCACGTCTTTCCTCTGCGTGCCCGTGACGGCGGCGTCCTTGTCCGCGCTGGCCACACAGAGGCCGCAACCGATATCGCCCGCCTCGCCGGCCTCAACCCGTCCGGCGTGATCTGCGAGATCATGAAGGAAGACGGGCAGATGGCCCGGCTGCCCGACCTTGTCGCCTTTGCCCAGTTGCATAACCTGAAGATCGGCACGATCAGCGATCTGATCGCCTATCGCCGCCGCCACGACAACCTGGTGCGCGTGCGTGAAACTAGCACGATCACATCGGAATTCGGTGGCGAATGGGAGCTTCGGATTTACACCGACGAAACCCAAGGCGCGGAACATATCGCCTTGATAAAGGGCGATATTTCCACGCCAGAGCCTGTGCTGGTGCGCATGCACGCGATGGATCCGATGCTGGATGTGGTCGGTGTCGGACCGAAGGGGCGGCGCAATGAATTCGGCGATGCGATGAACGTGATCGCAGCCGAAGGGCGCGGCGCGCTGGTGCTGTTGCGTGACGTCCACATGAAGCTGGAGACCGATGAAGAGGTGTCACCGCAGACTTTGCGGCAATACGGGCTGGGCGCGCAAATCCTCAGTTCGCTCGGCATCCACGAAATCGAGTTGCTGACCAATTCCCCCAAGCCAAAGGTCGTGGGCCTTGACGCCTACGGACTTGAAATCGTGGGCACCCGCAAAATTTCGGAGATCGGATAATGGCCGGACCGTCCCATCACATCATGCCGCTGCCGGAGTTCGACAAGCCGGTGAAAATCCTGATCGTCGCATCGCCCTATTACAAGGATATCAGCGACCACCAGATCGCCGGGGCCAAGGTCGAGATTGAAAAGGCCGGGGCGACATGGGACATCGTGCATGTGCCCGGTGCGCTGGAAATCCCCACCGCCATCGGCATCGCTGAACGGATGTCGAATTTCGACGGCTACGTTGCCCTTGGCTGCGTGGTCCGGGGCGAGACGACGCATTACGACACCGTCTGCAACGACAGCAGCCGGGCGGTGCAACTGCTTGGTTTGCAAGGACTTTGCATCGGCAACGGCATCCTGACGGTCGAGACTTACGAACAGGCCGCCGTGCGTGCCGATCCTGACCAGATGAACAAGGGCGGGGGGGCGGCTGCGGCAGCCTTGCACCTGATCGCGCTCGCCCGTAAGTGGGGCAGTGCCACCAAGGGGGTCGGCTTTACCAAGGAAATTCAGCTGGCCGGTGATGCGGACGGCAAGACGACAGCATGACCATTTCGAACAATCAACGTCGCAAGATGAAATCCGCTGCCCGGCTTTACGCCGTGCAGGCGCTGTTCCAGATGGAGGCATCCGGCCAGACGGTCGATGCCGTCGTGGCCGAGTTTGAGGATCACCGGTTCGGTGCGACCTATGAAGAAGGCGAAATGGCCGAAGGCGATGTCGATACGTTCCGTCTGCTGATGGAAAATGCGGTCGATCATCAGGCGGCGATTGACCAGATGACGGACCGGGCCTTGGTGGCCAAATGGCCGATTGCCCGGATCGATCCGACTTGGCGGGCGCTGTTCCGCGCCGCCGGAGCAGAACTGATCGACAAGGCAACCCCACCCAAGGTTGTGATCAGCGAATTTGTCGGTGTGGCCGAGGCTTTTTCAAGCGATGGGAAAGAGCCGAAATTCGTTAATGCCGTGTTGGATCACATGGCACGCGAGGCGCAGCCCGACGCATTCTAGCTTGCCCTTAACCCCGATAGACTTATCTTGGAGGACAAAGGGGATCGCTATGAAACCAGCACATGAACCCGATCTGATGCGGCTTTACCTGCGCCACTGCGCCATCGGCTTTGCCCTATCGGCGGTCTTTGTGGCGATGATCCTTTGGTTCGATGTTGCGCGGATTGGTTCACTGGTAGCCGGGTCGGATGTCGGTTGGCTGGCCGTTTTCCTGCTGTGGTTCTTTCACGGCACGGTTTTTGGCAGCGTGCAATTTGCGGTGACCATCATGCTGAATGCAGACGATGATGATGACGAACCGCGCGGCGGCAGGATGATCCCGGTGCGGGTCGCGGCCCCGGCAAGGGCCGCAAACCGCCGAGCCTAGACCATCGCAAAGATGCGGGCAGGGCCGCCGGAACCGCCCTGATGTTTGGGTGCGCCAATGACAAGTGTAGCGCCAGCAGCAGGAACCTGATCGAGATTGGCAAGGCATTCGATGCCGAAACGCCCTGTCGGCAACCACGCATAATGCGTTGCAAAATCAGCGGAAATGCCGTGATCCAGTGACAAGGTATCAACTGCCATCGATGTGGCACCCGTTTCTTCGATCAGCATCTGGGTCGCTTCGATATGAAAGCCGGGATAGTGCTGTGCAGTCCCATCAAAATTTCTGAAACCGTCGCCATCAACCTTTGGGCCCCAGCCCGAATGCATGGCCACGCAGGCATTCTCCGGAATATCGCCATTGGCCGCGATCCAGGCCCGCAGATCATCAGGGGTGACCTGTGTGTCAGCGTCCTCAGCCGCGCGGGCCGCGATATCGACCACGCAAAGGGGCGCAACCAGGCTTTCGATCGGAATCTCGTCAACCGAAGCGCCGTCTTCGGAAAAGTGCAGCGGCGCATCGATATGGGTGCCGGTATGTTCGACGACCATAATGCGGTTGTTATTGAATCCATCCGTCCCGAAGGATGCGAGCGTTTCCAGTTGCATGCCGGATTCGCCGAAATAGGTGGGGAAATTGGGATGCAACATATGGGTCATGTCGGTGACGGCGCCATGACCACCCGCCAGCGCAGGCGGAGCGGCCGCCGTGACGCCAAGTGTTGCACCGGCCCCAACCGCCAGCGAACCTTTGAAAAACTGTCGCCGTGACAGCATCTTGTCCTTTACCGCATTCATTACACAGATATCACACATCGTTCGCCTCCACATTTTGAATGGTCAAAGGGTGCCTGCCAGCGGTCGAAAAGCAAGGTAATTGTTTCTTGGCAAAGGATGGTGGAACGGCTGGCCGTCGCCGGTGAACCGGAACATCAGTCACCGAGCCGATGGGATTATTGTGACCCCATAATAGCGGACCGGGCGGCAACATATCGCTGACCCATTTCGATTTTTCGTGTGATTTCAAGTAAATCGGTCCAAAATAAACCAAAGATATACGATCATAAACCTTTTGTTTGCTGACAAAGTGTTCGCCTTGACGTTCAGTGTAGAGGCTCGACGGCAACTATAAAGAGTTCAGGCATCGTTGATTTAGAACGGATTCGCGCCATGCTGACTAATCGATTTCAACCCATCAACCTGAACGATCTCGACCAAAAGGCCGAGGAGTTGGAGGGCCAAGCAGACAGGGTTGTTGGTGCGGCTGGCGTTTTGGATGAGCGTAAGCTTGAAAACAGCAAGGTTGATGCAGCAGACCGAGCAGAGCAGTGTCATGTCGTAGAGGACATAGGGCATGACACTGCGCCGCGCTGGACCTCGCGGGTTATCGGTGCTTTGCCGCTTGGCAAAGGGCCGCGAAAGCACAGCAAGTAGAACAAAGGTGGCGGGAACCGCAGCAACCGTTTGGGATTTTGTTCCCGAGGACCTGTATGTACAGGTGGGCGCCAGATAATCAGACCAGGGTCAGAACAGAGCCAGCTCCCTCGGATTTGCTTAAGGCCACTGGAATGTAACCCCGTATTAACGCGAAGAGCAGAAGCCCGCCTTGCTAACAGTTAGGGGGCAATGGGCGCTTGGGCAAGATGCGATGCAGGCTTTATTCCTGAACATCCGCTTTGATCAGCCAACCTTGGGGACCAACCATTTCGATCGGGGCATAAGCGAGCAGCGCCCGTTCAGCGACACCGACAGTCAGAAGTGCCATGCAAACCTCGAAAAAGGTGATATCTGCAAAAATCGACATGGTCTCACTCCTCAGTTCGTCTGACCTCTTTTTGCACCTTAAACCCGACGAAAAAGTGACCGATGAGTGGTTTTCCGCCTATTAATGGAAGGTTGCGGCCCCAATTGCGCCACATTTCCGAGCGGTTTCGATGAACGCATTATCGGCGGATTTCTGCTTATCTTCTGAAAAGAAACAAGAATATCGTTTGGCGAAGATGAATGCGCAGATTTCAAGGGGTTTTCGCATGTCGCCGTGTCGGCTATGAAATTCTGCCGGAAACCGGCGATGCCTCTGGAGATTCGGGGAAAGCACCGCCAGTTATTGTCATACGTGTCACCCTTGGGCGATTAACCGGCATGGATATCCGCGCGCAAACGCCCTAGATGATCGTCCCAACCCTTGTCGAGCGCCAGGGTCAGGTCAAACGCGGCCTCACCCGCGGGCAGCCCTTCGTGCAACAGGTTGAGCCGGGTCCCGCCCGGCACATCCTGCAAGGTCCAGGTGACCGTGCTGACCGCATCGCCCATCGGCTTGATGGTGAATGTATAGCGCAGCAGATCGTGCGGTTCCGCATCCAGCACCTCGCCCCACATCAGCTTGTCACCGCTTTCGGTGCCGAACATTTCGTAGGGGGCGCCTGATGCAAGGGTTTTGGCAGGTTTGTGAAACCAGATCGCAAGTTTGTCAGGATCGGTCAGATAGGCCCAGACATCCTGCTTGCTAGCGCGCAGGTAGATCGATTTGTTAATGGTCATGTGGTGTCCTTTTCAATGGCGGATTTCAGGGCGCTCAGGCGGTCATCCCAGAAGGCATCGAAGTAGTTCAGCCAGTCCAGAACGGGGGCCATCCCCAGCGGATTGAACGTGTTGATGCGCTCGCGCCCGCGCGGTTGCACCGTGATCAGCCCGCCATCCGACAGCACGGTCAGGTGCTTTTTGACGGCGGCGCGGGTCATGTCGAAATTCTCAGCGACTTCGGCGATTGTCATGTCGCGGTCGCGCAACATGATCAGAATGTCGCGGCGGGTCGGGTCCGCCAGGGCGCGAAAGGTGGGTTGTGGGCCCGTCATTGGTCGACCGGCAGAAAATCGAAAGCGCCGTCCTGATACAGGAAGGTGATGCAGGGTTCGGTTGATACGCAGCTGCTGACATGGGGCAGGTTGGCCGGCACCAGATAGAAGGCACCAGCGCCCAATGGCGTGCCCGCATCAGCCGCGGTCGCCGACATATGGGTCATCGTGCCAGAGATCATGACGCCGAACATGTTGGCGGATTTGATATGGGGTGGGCTGACGGTGCCGCCGGGCAGGCGCACCATGGACATGTAGGGCTCTGACATGCGCGTGCCGTGCAGATCGGCAAAGGCAACGCCTTCTGGCGTTTCCACCCAGTCAAGTGCGGCTGGGGTGATTGCGGTGATCGCATCTGCGTTGGCCATGCTGGCGGATGTCGCGGTCGCCACCAGGGCGAGAATGGTAAGTGTTCTCATAAGGCACTCCAATGTGATACTTTTTGGTATTATTTGAATATGAAACCGATGGGTATCATGTCAACAAAATTCTGAATTGATTTTTGTTCACGGATTGTTCATGTTTTTGCCATGCCCGATGACGTCAGCCAAAACACGCTTCTACCCGGCCAATTGCTGGCCCGCGGCGTGGGCCGCCATTTGCTGAGCCATGATTTTGTCTCGGTCGAGGAATTGGTGCCTGCATCCGGCCTGCGGGTCGATGTCATGGCACTGGGGCCGAAAGGTGAGGTTTGGATTATCGAATGCAAATCCTGCCGAGCGGATTTTCAGGCCGATCACAAATGGCAGGGTTATCTGGAATGGTGTGACAGGTTTTTCTGGGCGGTCGACAATGATTTCCCGACCGAAATGCTGCCTGATGATACCGGTCTGATCCTGGCTGATGGCTATGACGCCGAGATTGTGCGCATGGGACCAGAGATCAAACTGGCCGCGCCACGACGCAAGGTGATGGTGCAGAAATTTGCACGTCACGCGGCGATCCGCGCGCAGGCCGCGCGTGATCCAGGGTACTCTCCCGAACGCATGTTTTAGGGGGGCAATTCCTTATCTAAGGAATTGGACAAAATCCTTGAGAAGGATTTTCCACAGACTTTTTGCAAAGTCTGTTTTGCCGCTGCTACCTTTTCCTGATCGCACGCGCTGCGACTGCGGCGGCGCGGATTTCCTCGGCGATTTCGTCGGCCTCTTCCGGGTCGAAATCCATGGGTATCTCTGTCCCGTCCGCCTCGATGAAAATCCGCACCATGCCAAGGTCCGTCGGCCCAATCTGCATATTGGCTTCGATGTCGCGTTCGCTGTTGATACCCATGGTGATCCTCTTGATCTTTGGGTTTTGTCCTACAGGCGATAGCGCTTGAATGGCAAGGGTCGGGTTGGCAAGCTGGCGCCATGACATTCACACTTCGCCCTTTTGCTGCCAGCGACGCGCATTGGCTCATTTCCCAGCACGCCGACCACTATGCCAAGGTCGAAGGGTTCGATGATACCTTTCCGGCATTGGTCGCAAAAATTGTCAGGGCTTTTCTGGCCGATCATGATCCCGCATGCGAGGCCGGTTGGGTTGCCCATGATGGCGATACCCGTCTGGGCCATATTTTTTGTGTCCGCCTGGATGGTGAAACCGCGAAGCTGCGCCTGTTTTATGTGGTCGAGGCCGCGCGTGGTACCGGTGTGGCGCAGGCATTGCTGGATACCTGTCTGCAATTTGCCAGGACGGCTGGCTACAAGGGCATGACCCTCTGGACCCATGAAAGCCACGCCGCAGCGGGCCGTATCTATCGCCGCAACGGGTTCACGCGGCTTGATGCCAAACCGGTCCATTCCTTTGGTGTCGATCTGGTGGAAGAGACCTGGCAGATTACCCTCTGAAGGTCTTGCAATCATGGCACCTTGGCGCTAAATCCGGCGATGTGCCGCCTTAGCTCAGTTGGTTAGAGCGCTTGATTGTGGATCAAGAGGTCCCTGGTTCGAGACCAGGAGGTGGTACCACTTTCAAAATTCAAGAATTTTGAAAGAGTGTGGGTAAGCGATTGACGCAGTCAATTGCGGCCACACCCGGTGGCAATTGGAGTGCAATACAGTTGATAACCACCGTCACCTTCCAAATCGGCCCAAACCCGCCCCCGCGCCTTGATAAGGCATTAGGTCGCGATGTTCCTGACGACGCAGCCCTTAGCCGGTCCCGCTTGGCAAGGCTGGTCGCGGATGGAGCCATCAGCGTTGATGGTCAGGTCATTACCGATCCGCGGTTTCGGATTGCCGAAGGCGCGCAGGTGGTCGTGACGGTCGAGGAGGCCGAGGAAAGCCATATCAGCGGCGAAGATATCCCGCTGGAGGTGGTATTCGAGGATGACGACCTGATCGTCGTCAACAAACCGGCAGGCATGGTTGTGCATCCCGCACCCGGCACACCGGGCGGCACAGTCGTCAATGCTCTGATCCATCATTGTGGTGAGACGCTGTCAGGTGTTGGTGGCCTCAAACGCCCAGGCATTGTTCACCGGATCGACAAGGACACAACCGGTCTGCTGGTCGCTGCCAAATCCGACCGGGCACATCATCATCTGGCGGATCAGTTTGCTGCGCATACTGTGGCCCGGCGCTATCTGGCGGTCTGCTATGGCGTACCAGATGCCAATGATCCGCGTTTGCGCGGGATCAAGGGCACATCGTTTGAACCGGGGAACATCCTGAAAATCCAGACACTGCTGGGTCGACATAAAACCGACCGTCAGCGGCAGGCGGTATCGTTCACAAACGGGCGTCACGCGGTAACGCGCGCCCGCATCATGACCCCTCTGGGTCAGCCACCCGCCGCTGCGCTGATCGAATGCTGGCTGGAAACCGGACGCACGCACCAGATCAGGGTCCACATGGCCCATTGCGGTCACGCATTGATAGGTGACCCAACCTATGGCGGCAGGCGCAAACTCTCGCCCAAGGCGGTGGGCGAGGGCGGGGCGGACGCAGCGGCGGCTTTTTCACGGCAGGCGCTTCATGCGGCGACGCTGGGATTCGCTCATCCAGTCTCAGGCGAGTTTTTAGAGTTCGAGGCGGAAATCCCCGCAGATATGCGCGAATTACTGCGCGCGCTTGGCGATAAGGGCTGAAATAATCAATCGCATGTGCGTGAATGCACTTTAATGTGACTTTTCAAACTAAACAGATCAGTTCATATTCTCTTTACGAAAAGTTCATACCTAGTCTTGAAACGTCACGTCAACGATACCATATCCATGTTAAGCCTTTAAACATTAGGAGGGCACGACAGTGAGTAATTATAAGAATCTACCAGCACCATCACCAGAAGGTGGGCTGAACCGTTACATGCAGGAAATCCGCAAATTTCCGATGCTGGAACCTGAAGAAGAGTACATGCTGGCCAAGCGCTGGGTGGATCATGAAGACACCGATGCTGCCCATCAGATGGTCACATCACATCTGCGTCTGGCTGCAAAGATTGCAATGGGTTACCGCGGCTATGGTTTGCCGCAGGCCGAAGTGATTTCAGAGGCCAATGTGGGCCTGATGCAGGCCGTCAAACGCTTTGACCCTGAAAAGGGGTTTCGTCTGGCGACCTATGCCATGTGGTGGATCCGCGCCTCGATCCAGGAATATATCCTGCGGTCATGGTCGCTGGTCAAACTGGGTACGACATCCGCGCAGAAAAAGCTGTTCTTTAACCTGCGCAAGGCTAAGAACCGCATTGGTGCGCTTGAAGATGGCGATTTGCGGCCTGAAAACGTCAAACGTATCGCGACCGATCTGGGCGTGACCGAGGACGAGGTCATTTCGATGAACCGCCGTCTATCGGGCGGGGATGCATCCCTGAACGCGCAAGTCGGCTCTGATGGTGAGGGCACCGCCCAGTGGCAGGACTGGCTTGAAGACGAAAGCGCCAATACCGCCGCCGATTATGAGGCCCATGATGAGCTGGATGCGCGTCGCGAATTGCTGGCCGAAGCGATGGACGTGCTGAATGATCGCGAAAAGGACATTCTGGTTCAGCGCCGTCTGGCCGAAGAAACCGTGACGCTGGAAGATCTGAGCGGTCAGTATGATGTCAGCCGCGAACGGATCCGCCAGATCGAGGTACGCGCTTTCGAGAAGCTGCAAAAGAAAATGCAGGAACTGGCGCGGAAAAAGGGCATGCTGGTCGACGCGTGAACCTGACCTGAATGCAAGAATTGATCCCCGTCGGTCCATCCGGCGGGGATTTTTCGTATCGAAAGAGGATGGCACCTTTCCCTTAGGTCAGCGTTGGCGCTAACATGCCGCCCAAGGAGACTGCGATGACACCAATCAGATGGGGTATTCTGGGGGCGGCTAATTTTGCTCGCGAACATATGGGCCCTGCCATACATGCCGCCAAGGGGGCCGAATTGGCGGCACTTGCGACGGCAAACCCCGAAAAAGCAAACGGTTTCAGGGCTTTCGCCCCGGGATTACGGCTGCATGAAAGCTATGACGCCTTGCTGGAAAATCCGGCGATTGATGCGATCTATATCCCCCTGCCCAACCATCTGCATGTTGACTGGACCATCAAGGCGCTCGACGCGGGCAAGCACGTGCTTTGCGAGAAACCAATGGCGTTGCAGGAAGACGATTTCGACGCACTGATCGCGGCGCGGGACAGGTCCGGCAAACTGGCGGCTGAGGCATTCATGATCGTCCACCATCCGCAATTCATCCGTGCGCGCGAACTGGTGCAGAGCGGCGCGATCGGAAAGCTGGTGCATGTGGATGCTGCGTTCAGTTTCTTTAACGATGATACGGGCAATATCCGCAATCAGGCTGATGCTGGCGGCGGGGGCCTGCGCGATATTGGGGTTTATACGTTCGGATCAGCGCGATTTGTCACGGGGGCAGAGCCTGTGGCGGTGCCGCATGCAAAGCTGCGTATGGAAAACGGGGTTGATGTCTTTGCCCAGGTGGCGGCGGAATTTGATGATTTCACCTATTCTGCCGTCGTGTCGATGCGGATGTTTCCGTACCAGCAGATCACGTTTCATGGCGAAAAAGGCGTGCTGCGGCTGACCTGCCCTTATAACGCCAATGTTTTCGATATCGCGCAATTGACACTGGAAACAGGCGGGCAAACCGTTACCAGCGAACGCTGGCCTGCGGTCAATCATTATGTTCTGCAGGTCGAAAACTTCGGCAAATCGGTGCGTGACGGGGCAGAATACCCATGCCCCCTTGAGTTTTCGCGCGGGACGCAGAGAATGATGGATATGGTCTTTGCCGCCGGGCTACCGGCGGATTAGGAGGGGACAATGGCGAAAGATCACAAAGCGGCCGACACCGACGGCGACGCCGATTTTGAAAACATCTGGCTGCGGGCAGTGCACATGGTGATCATCGCGTTTCTGATGAGCATTGCCAGTTCGCTGCTTGGCTTACTGACCATTGCGCAGTTCGTGATCATGTTGTTCAACAAGCGCGAACCCAATGAACAACTGGCCGAAATCGGAACGACGATGGGTGTCTGGATGGCCAAGGCCGCACGATATCAGACGGCGGCGAGCGAGGTGAAACCCTGGCCCTGGACGGAACTGGACTAACGCGCGCCGTTCATTGTGAGGCTCGTCGTCAAGCACAAGCGGACGTCCTCGGGGGCACCCGGGACCTTTTGAAGGGTTTACCCCTCCATCGCCTCCAACTCGTCGATGAACCCTTCGATCATTGCCAGGCCTTTGTCCCAGAATTTGGGGTCTGACGCGTCCAGACCGAAGGGCGCAAGCAGTTCTTTGTGATGCTTGGATCCACCGGCGCGCAGCATGTCGAAATACTTGGCGCGGAAATCCGGATCGCCTTCCTCGTAGACCGCATAAAGCGCGTTCACGAGGCCATCGCCGAACGCGTAGGCATAGACGTAAAATGGCGAATGCACGAAATGCGGGATGTAGGCCCAGAAGGTTTCGTACCCTTCAGCGAAGTCGAACACTGGCCCAAGGCTTTCGGCCTGCACGGACATCCAAAGCGCGTTGATGTCATCCGGCGTCAACTCGCCCTCGGCCCGGGCGGCGTGCAGTTTGCATTCAAAGTCGTAAAACGCGATCTGGCGGACGACCGTGTTGATCATATCCTCGACCTTATTGGCAAGCAGGACCTTGCGTTCCTGATCGTTGGCCGCGCCCTCAAGCATCTTGCGGAAGGTCAGCATTTCGCCAAAGACCGATGCGGTTTCGGCCAGAGTCAACGGGGTTGAGGACAGCAATTCACCTTGTTCCGCTGCCAGAACCTGATGCACTCCGTGCCCCAACTCATGCGCCAAAGTCATGACATCACGAGGTTTTCCCAGATAGTTCAGCATCACGTAAGGATGCACCGGCGTCACGGTCGGGTGCGCAAACGCGCCCGGTGCCTTCCCCGGTTTGACCGCCGCATCAATCCAGCCATCGGTAAAAAACGGCTTGGCAATATCCGCCATCTTGGGATCGAATTCGGCATAGGCAGTCATGACCGTGTCGCGTGCTTCGTCCCAATCGACGATCCTGTCGCTTTCCAGCGGAAGCGGTGCATTGCGGTCCCAGACCTGCATCTGGTCCAGCCCTAACCATTTGGCTTTCAACGCATAATAGCGGTGCGACAGACGAGGGTAGGCGGCGACGACGGCATTGCGCAACGCCTCGACCACTTCAGCTTCCACATGGTTGGACAGGTGCCGACCGGTCTGGGGTGTCGGCATTTTGCGCCAGCGGTCCTCGATCTCTTTTTCCTTGGCCAACGTGTTGTGGACCCGTGAAAACAGCTTGATGTTATCGTTGAACACCTTGGCCAGCGCATGGGTTGCGGCCTCGCGTTTGGCGCGGTCCTGTTCGGTCAGCAGGTTCAATGTGGCTTCAAGGCTCAGCGCCTCGCCATCCACCTCAAATTCCAGTGCTGCCATGGTTTCATCGAACAGGCGGTTCCACGCGGCTGAACCGACAGTGGATTGATCATGCAGGAATTTTTCCAACTCGTCTGATAACTGATGCGGCTTCATCGCGCGCATCCGGTCAAAGACGGGTTTGTAGCGGGCAAGGTCGGTGTCTTTGGCCAGCAGCCCGGCCAGATGATCATCATCAAGTCGGTTGAATTCAAGGCT
Source organism: Yoonia sp. R2-816 (assembly GCF_046762905.1). NCBI lineage: Bacteria > Pseudomonadati > Pseudomonadota > Alphaproteobacteria > Rhodobacterales > Paracoccaceae > Yoonia > Yoonia sp. R2-816. Next base: position 336,388 of record NZ_JBKQXN010000311.1, read on the forward strand.
GTAGAAGACGAGCGGTGTGGTGAAATTGGTGATCTGGTCCTGACAATCGGCCATGAACTTGGCGCGGTCGCTATCCGTGGTGATCTGGTAATACCGCAGGCCCGCGAATGACATGATGCGCCCGGCGATGACATCAATCTGTTCGTAGCGCTGTACGGCTTTCAACAGCCCCGCCGCATCCAGTTCCGCCAGCTTGCCTTCGTAAGTCTTTGCAAAATCTGCACATTCCTGTTCCAGCCAGTCCAGATCGCGCTTCAATTCGGGGGCGTCAGTGCTGGGATAAAGATCGGTCAGGTCCCATTCGGGCAAATCACCAAGGTTCTTGCCACCGCTGGCATTGGCGTCGAAAACAGGCTGGGGAAGATGCATCTTTCACCTCTCGTTGGATTATTTGACGCTATATAGGTTGACGCGACGACAGTGGAAAGGCTGTCAGCCATAGGTGGCCAGCATTTCCTTAAGATCATCAAGCGTGTTCGCCTCGTCCACAGGTTTGTCCTTGCGCCAGCGCAACATGCGGGGAAACCGCAGGGCGACGCCGGATTTGTGGCGCGGGCTGGCCTGGATCCCTTCGAAGGCGATTTCGAACACATGGGTTGGCGGCACCTGCCGGACGGGGCCGAAACGCTGCAGGGTGTTCTTGCGGACCCAAGCGGTGATTTCGCGGAACTCGGCATCGGTCAGGCCGGAGTAAGCCTTTGTAAATGGGACCAAATCATTGCCTTGGCGAACCGCGAATGTGTAGTCAGTGAAGAGATTTGCGCGCCGCCCGTGGCCAGCCTGGGCATAGATCATCACTGCGTCGATGGTCAGCGGGTCGATCTTCCATTTCCACCAGTCGCCGCGCTTGCGCCCCGACAGATAGGGGCTGTCCAGCCGCTTGAGCATCAGGCCTTCCGCGCCGATGTCCCGGGATTGGTCCCGGGCCTTGGCGAGGTCGTCCCATGTCTGGAATTGTACAGCCTCGGAGAGACGAATAGGTGTTTCGATAGGGGCTTGATTGATGAGCATTTTCAGATGGTTACGCCGATCCTTGAGTGGGGCGTCGCGGATATCTTTGCCCTCATGCTCCAGCAGGTCATAGGCCATCAGGATCACGGGCGCTTCGGTCAGCAGTTTTTTCGGCACTGTCTTGCGCCCGATGCGTTTTTGCAAGGCGTTGAAAGAAAGCGGTTTTTCTTCGGCGAAGGCAAGGATTTCGCCGTCGAGCACGGTTCCGTCGGGCAGGTAATCTTTCAAGGTACTGAGTTCCGGAAAGCGGTCGGTCATCAGGTCTTCGCCGCGTGACCAGAGGTGATGTTCGCCGCCGCGAATGATCAGTTGGCCGCGGATACCGTCCCATTTGCGTTCGGCGTTCCAGTCAGCGGGCGGGCCAAGGTCATCAAGACTATCCAGTTGATAAGCCAAATAAAAAGGGTAGGGGCGAGACAGGTCGGCAGTGGGATCATCCGCTTCGATCAGGGTGTCCCAGGTGGCCGTGTCGGGCGTCCAGTTGCCCATCAGTTTGTGGGTCAGCTCCGGTTCCGGCTGACCGGTCGCCTGTGCCAACGCGCGGGTAATTAACTTGGCGCTAACCCCGATCCGGAAACCGCCCGTCAGCAGCTTGGTAAAGAGAAACCGCTGTGTTGTGGGCAGGCTGTTCCACGCTTTCAGAATGCCGGCCTTGCGGTCCTCCTCCTCCAACGTGGAGAGCGTTTTTATGGTATTGATCCAATAGGTTAAGGATTGGTCATCGTCATGTTCGGCGGGCGGCAGGACGAGCGCGATAGTCTCGGCGAGGTCACCGACGATGCTGTAGCTTTCCTCGAACAGCCAGTCGGGCAGGCCTGCAACCTCGGCCGCCCATTCGCGCAACCTGGTCGCAGTGATCGTCCGCTTGGGGCGACGACCCGTGAAGAGGGCGATTGTCCAGAGCTTGTCGCTGGGATCGGCGGTGCGAAAATAGTCGGCCAAAGCTGCGGTTTTGACCGTGGTCTTGGTGGACTCATCAATGCGGGTGAAGAGGGTGGCGAAGTCTTTCATGCTTCGCTTTCCTCAGAATTATCAAGGCTTTCGCCGTGGTAATCCGTGCTGACCACATGGGCGTCATAGCCTTGTTCCGTCAGCCAGCGCTGGAAGACGGAGGTGTAGCCATGAGTGGCGAAAATTTTGGTGGCTCCGGTCGCCCGGATCGCATCATTCAACCCGTCCCAATCGGCATGGTCAGACACGATAAAGCCCCTGTCGGCAGCACGGCGGCGGCGCACTCCGCGCAAGGCCATCCAGCCGCTGGCAAAGGCGGTTGAGGCGGGGCCGAAGCGGCGTGTCCATGTGGTGCCAAGGGCGCTGGGGGTCGCCAGGACCAGCGCGCCGGGGTGGGTTTTGGCGGTGATATCGGCGGTGGCGTAGGTTGTCTGGGGCAGTGTAATGCCCTGATTTCGCAGCACTTCATTGGTGTTTTCAATCGCACCATGGGTCAGGATCGGGCCGATATCGGGGTTGACCGTGGCGAGCAGGCGTTGGGCCTTGCCAAGTGCGTAGGCCCCAAGAATGGAGGTGCGCCCGGCAGCGGCATTGGTGGCCCACCAGTTGTTGATTTGCTCAGTCAGGATGTCCTGCGGGGTCCATTTGAAGATGGGCAAACCAAAGGTGCATTCGGTAATGAAAGCGTGGCATTTGACAGGCTCGAACGGTTCGGACAGGCCGTCCGCCACGGTCTTGTAATCGCCCGAGACGACCCAGACCTCACCTTTCACCTCGACCCTGATCTGGGCTGATCCGGGGACGTGACCGGCGGGGTGAAAGGACACCTTTGCGTTGCCGATTTGCCTGTCTTCGCCGTAGTTTATGGTATCCAGAGTGATCTCGCCAAGCCGGTGACGCATCACGGGTGCTGTGCCCGTCGTTGCCAGATAGCGCCCCATGCCGGGGCGGGCGTGGTCGCTGTGGCCATGGGTGATCAGGGCCCTTTCCACGGGTTGCCACGGGTCGATATGGAAATCGCCAGCAGGGCAGTAAATTCCGCGATCGGTGAAGGTGAGGACATCGGCCATAGGGCAAATAATAGCGCGCAGTTTGCCGGCGTCACGCAACGTTCGGTGGTGCGGGCAACATTGCGCAACACCCCGAATCGCAAAACTTGCGAAACCTTCGTTAAAACAGGGGTTTTGTCGAAAAGGGGCGGTCGGCGATGCGTCGGCAAAGCGTCGGACTTGCGTCGGACCTTTTTGCGGCAAATTCCGTGGTTAAGGGTGCGCGCGGTGGAAATGTGAACCCAGCGTTAAGATTTGAACGCGCGGAATTAACCCGACAGATGCTCTAGTATCGTGCTGATCAGCTGGACTGAGATGATGGCGGAGAGCGTCAGGCCAACGACGCCCGGATCGTTTTTCTTTATCAGGACATACCAGCCGTAAAAGATCAGGAAAGAAAGCCCGAGCAGATTGATATAGAGGATGAAGGCTTCGCCGTTGCCCATCACGCGGCTTGTGTCACCAGCTGGGTATCAAACAATGCTGTTGTCTGGTCGATGATCGTCTTTCGGATCCGGGGGGCGTCCATCAGCATTTCATGCTGGCCTTTGGCGATGGTATGCAGGGCGCCGCCGGACCACTGGCGCATTCTTGACTGGATGCGTCCGGGGTCAACGATGGCCTCATCGCTGCCCAGAAAGGTGATGCAGGGCAGATCGGGTGAAGGTGCGAGGCTGAGGTTATGCATTTCGCGCAAGGATGTGTTGAGCCACCGCAAGGATGGGCCGCCAAGGGCCAGGTCGGGGTGTGTATTGAGCTGTGTGCGCAGCTTTTTGAACATCTCGGGGTCGTTGGTCAGCGTATTACCTTCAAAATCCGCGCGTAACACGTAGGATTGTTCGAACTGGCCGGGGGCGAGGCTTTGATCAAACCCAAGTGGTGTGCTGACTGCCGAAAGCCCCCAGGCGACAGGCCGCAGGGCGGTGGACATCTGGATGCCCCACATCGGGGCCGAAAACATCGCGGCTTTGACATCCAGCCCTTCCATCAGGGCGCGGAGCCCAATGCAGCCACCCATGGAATGACCGATCAGGAAATAGGGGCGTGGCAGGTCCAGCGCCTTGGCATGGGCTACAACGGCGGCGACATCCATCTGATAGTCGGTGAAATGCCCCACATGCCCGATGGCCCGGTTGGTCAGCAGCCGGTCGGCGATACCTTGCCCGCGCCAGTCAATGGCCAGGCTGGCATAGCCGCGGTCATAAAGCGCCTTGGCCGTCGCCCCGTATTTTTCGACAAATTCGGTGCGGCCCGGAAAAATCAGGACCGTCCCCTTGGCATCGGCTGGTTTCCAGTGGCCCACGCGGATGCGCAGACCATCGGATGTGGTCAGCCAGTGGGCGACCCCCCCGTGAGGTGCTTCGGCGATATCGTCAAAGAGGGGAGCCTTTTCCATGGTTACGAAAGCACGCCGGACAGTTTCATGGCCTGACCCATATCGCCATCGACGGTCAGTTTGCCGGTCATGAATGCGGTTGTGGGGTTCAGTTCGCCGTCCAGAATGGATTTGAAGGTTTCGGTGTTGGCGGTCAGTGACACATCGGTGTCTTCGTCGCCTGCGCGCGCGCCGTTTTCGTCGATGATGATCGACCCTTCGTCTTCGATGACGAATTTGGCGGTGCCGTCAAAGCCCGCTCCGTCCATTTTTGCGTTCAGGGCGGCTACGGCCTCGGTCACAACGTCGCTCATGTTTTTGTCCTCTTTCATTGATGTGACTGTGCCCCTCTGGTGTTGGCTGCACAGTGCGCTACATTAGCGTTATGGTTACGCAGACACATCGCTTCAAATGTATCGTTACGGCACTTGTTTTAGGAGTGGGGTTTTCCTTACCTGCGAGTGCTCAGCAGTCGACGCTGGATACGCTTTATCAAGAGCTGCTCCAGGCAGATGAGACAACCTATCTGCGTATCGAAGAGCAGATTATCGCCCAGTGGGAGAGGAGCGGTTCGCCCGCGATGGATCTTTTGTTGCGCCGTGGGCAGGACGCGCTGGATGATGGCGCGCCTGATGTGGCGGTTGAGCATTTTTCCGCCCTTGTCGATCACGCCCCGGATTTCGCCGAAGGCTATTATGGCCGTGCGACGTCGTTTTACATGCTGGGTATGATCGGCCCGGCCCTTGATGATATCCGCCAGACCCTGCGCCTGAACCCCCGCCATTTCGAGGCGATGCGGGGTCTGGCCACGATGATGCAGGAACTGGAACGGCCCGAAGATGCGCTGGAACTCTACGAGCTGGTTCTGGCGATCAACCCGCAATCAGCCGAGACGCGGGCCGCGATTGATGCTTTGACAATTGAACTGGAAGGGCAGGCGCTCTGACAGCCTGTCCCCTGATCGGGGAAAGACATGCAAGCCTCCCGGATTACGGCGGTTCTTGGTCCGACAAACACGGGCAAGACGCATTACGCGATTGAACGGATGTTGTCCTATCGGACTGGTGTGATCGGCCTGCCGCTGCGTCTACTGGCGCGCGAGGTCTATGACCGGATTGTTGCGGTGCGCGGCCCGTCTGTTGTCGCGTTGATCACCGGGGAAGAACGGATCGTACCACCGCGTGCCGCCTATTGGGTCTGCACGGTCGAGGCGATGCCGGATGGTATGGGCTGTGATTTTCTGGCGGTGGACGAGATACAGCTATGCGCTGATCCAGAGCGCGGCCATGTGTTTACCGACCGTTTGCTGCATGCGCGCGGCTTGCATGAAACCTTGTTTCTGGGTGCTGACACGATGCGCGGGGCGATTGCCGCCATGGTGCCGGAGGCGCAGTTCATGCGCCGCGACCGGATGTCCGAATTATCCTATACAGGTTCGAAAAAGATAAGCAGAATGACCAGCCGGGCCGCGATTGTGGGGTTTTCTGTTGAAAATGTCTATGCGATCGCTGAGCTCTTGCGCCGCACAAAAGGCGGTGCTGCGGTGGTGATGGGTGCGCTTAGCCCCCGCACCCGCAACGCCCAGGTCGAGATGTATCAGAACGGCGATGTGGATTATCTGGTGGCCACTGATGCCATCGGGATGGGGCTGAACCTTGATATCAGCCATGTCGCTTTTTCGTCGCTGACCAAGTTTGATGGTCGCCGGATGCGGCATTTACAGCCAGAAGAGCTGGCGCAAATTGCCGGCCGCGCTGGCCGCCATATCGAGAACGGCACCTTCGGTGTTACGGGCGAAGCGCCTCCGCTGGATGAGGCTGTGGCCGAAGCGATTGCCGATCATCGGTTCCAACCCGTCAAGAAGCTGCAATGGCGCAACAGTGCCCTGCAGTTCGGGTCGGTCAAACGGCTGATCGCCAAGCTGGAAGAACGCACTGATGATCAGTGGTTGACCCGTGTCCGCGAAAGCGATGATCTGCGCGCGCTCAAGACGCTGGCGGCGGATACAGAGGTGGCGGCGCGCGCCACTGATGGCCCGTCGGTCAAACTGTTGTGGGATGTTTGCCGCATTCCCGATTTCAGGGGCATTTCAGCCGGTGAACATGCCGGGTTGTTGACCCATATCTACAATGATCTGCATCAGCTTGGGCATGTTGATGCCAATTGGTTCGCCCTTCAGGTGAAACGGATTGACCGGGCCGATGGGGACATTGATACGCTGTCCAAGCGGCTGGCCTATATTCGGACATGGACGTATGTGGCCCAACGCAAGGGGTGGTTGGTTGACGAATCTCATTGGCGCGAGGAAACCCGCGCGGTAGAAGACCGTTTATCGGATGCACTGCATGGTGCATTGACGCAAAGATTTGTGGACCGGCGGACCAGCATTCTGCTTCGCCGGCTCAAACAGAAGGAGAGCCTTGTGGCTGACGTGAACGACAAGGGTGAAGTAACGGTTGAGGGCGAATTCGTCGGGCGGCTGGAAGGGTTCCGGTTTCGCATGGACAAGGCGGGTAGCCCGGATGAGGCCAAGACGTTGCGCCAGGCCTCGGTGGCGGCACTGGTGCCGCAGTTTCACCTGCGCGCGGATCGCTTTTATAATGCTCCGGACCCCGAGATTGATTTCACCGAACAGGGTGGATTGATGTGGGGCGATCAGGCCGTGGGCAAGCTGGTGGCGGGTGCCGATCCGTTCAAGCCGGGGGTTGAGGCGTTCGTCGATGAAGAGGCTGGACCTGATGTGGCCGCCAAGGTGCAGCGTCGTTTGCAGCATTTCATTGACCGCAAGATAGCGGCAGGGTTTGAGGGTCTGCTTGCGCTGAAGAATGACGAGACCCTGACAGGAGCGGCAAAGGGCTTTGCCTTTCGTATGGCCGAAGGCTTTGGCATTATCCCGCGCGGGGAAGTGGCCGATGAGGTCAAGGCGCTGGATCAGGATGCCCGTGGCGCGCTGCGCAAACATGGCGTCCGGTTTGGCCAGTTCACGATTTTCCAGCCCTTGCTGCTGAAACCCGCGCCGACCCGTTTACGCCTTGTGCTCTGGTCGCTGACCAAGGGCTTGCAGGAGTTCCCCGAAAGCCCGCCCCCCGGTCTGGTCACGGTGCCCGCATCCAAAGACGCCGTGCCCGGCTATTACGCCATGGCGGGCTATCGTGCTGCCGGTGAACGGGCGATCCGCATCGACATGCTGGAACGTTTGGCTGATATGCTGCGCGATCAGGACAGCCGTGGCGGGTTCGAGGCGAACCCCGATATGCTGTCGATCACCGGCATGACGTTGGACCAGTTTGCCGATCTGATGACGGGTCTGGGCTATAAAGCCGAAAAGGGCGAACGCGAGAAAACCCGCGCTGTCGCGACGCAAGTTGTCGCCCAAAGTGATCCGTTGCCGGAAACGCCCCCGACCGAGGTGCCTGGTGACACACCGCCCGAAAGCCCGGTCGAGACACCACAGGAAACCCCGGTCGAGGTTCCAGTCGAGACCCCGACAGAGACCCCCGTCGAAGTGCCGCCAACCACCGATGAGGTGCCGGCGGAGACGACGCTTGAGGTGGCCGATACCGGCCCTGAGATCGAAGTGTTCTACACATTCACCTGGGGCGGTCGTGCGGCACGACCTGCCCGCCCGCAGGGTGACCGCCCGAAAGGCAAGGGAAAACCAAAAGGGCGTGGTAAACCGCAGGGTGGTGGCAACAAGCCGCAAAGCTATCAGGCCAAGCCCAAGCGTGAAAAGCAGATCGATCCGGATAACCCCTTTGCCGCCGCACTGGCCGGGTTCAAGAAGGATTGACCGACCCCCGTCCGACCATCCGGCTGGATAAATGGCTGTGGCACGCGCGGTTTTTCAAATCGCGCAGCCTGGCCGCCGGGGTTGTGACAGCGGGCAAGGTGCGGGTGGATAGCCAACCGGTCAGCAAACCTGCCCGGCCCGTTGGTCCCGGTGATGTGCTGACATTCATTCAGGCGCGTGAGACGAAAGTGGTCCGCATTCTGGCCTGTGGCGAACGACGCGGACCCGCGCCAGAGGCGCAGGCGCTGTATGAAGATCTGACACCTGCGCCGGTCGCGCGCCCGCGCGCCGCACAAGGTGCTAATCCGAAATACGAAAAGGGCGGCAGGCCTACCAAGAAGGATCGGCGTGATATGGGGTTGGACTAGCAGATCACGGCAAGTGTCAGGTGGTACGCGGATTCTGAGCTGAAAATCATTAGTCGCGCGGCTTTTTTTAGGGGCATCGATTTTTTTGGGAACCGATTTGCCGTGGCGGGGTTATGTCGTCAACTGCGCTTTGACGCAGGTAACAGTATGATGGAGACGACTATGAAAAACCTTATGTCCACAGCCGCGTTGAGCTTTACACTGATTGGCGCATCGACCTTTGCCTTGGCCGATGCCCATGCCGATGTCACAGCGGTGACCTGTGCAGAGTTTGCCGAGATGGAACTGATCGATCAGGAATCAATGTTGGCTGAGCTGACCGCGACCGTCGAAGGCGCGGACAACGACGAAGTCATGATCGGTGACGTGCAGATACTGTGCAACGGGTCTGAAGACGAGACTGTTGCCAGCGTGCTGAGCGAAGAGTCCTAAACGCCGTTTTCTGAGATAATTCAGTCGCATGACGACTGGACCTGGCATGCCCGACACTTCGGGCATGCTTTTTTGTGCGCGATACGGCCACACTGTTCTGTCAGGCGGGTCTGAGTTGGGACAATGGTCCGAACTTACTGAAATGCCGGGATATGATGACGCACCGTTGCGTCAAAAGGCCTTTCGATCTTGAATGCCGTTTGCGTCTGGCATAGCTACCTGTCGACAGTTATCCGGATGCCTTCATGACCTATATCGTCAACGACAATTGTATCGCCTGCAAATACACCGACTGCGTCGAGGTATGCCCTGTGGATTGCTTCTATGAGGGTGAAAATATGCTGGTGATCCATCCTGACGAGTGTATCGATTGTGGTGTCTGCGAACCCGAATGCCCTGCCGATGCGATCCGCCCGGACACAGAGCCGGACATGGAAAAGTGGGTGGAGTTCAATCGCAAGTATTCCGAGATGTGGCCCGTGATCATTACCAAGAAAGATCCGTTGCCGACCGCTGAGGAAATGGATGGCAAGGATGGCAAGATGGAACTGTTTTCCGAGGCACCGGGCGAGGGCGGCTAACGCCCTGAAAAGCATGAATTTAGGGGTGCCGTAACGCGGTGCTTTCGAAAAGTGCGTTTTTATGATATGATTCTCGCAATGCTGCGAACAATGTGACTCAAAACAGGCTGGCTGAATACCCGGCGGTGACGTGATGTCTCCGGCGGTTTTTTGTCGGTTTGTGTTGGGATCGCCATGAAAGGACGATCATGAGTAAGAAGAAAAGTGAATTCAGCCCCGAGCAGTTTGTCGTTTATCCCGCACATGGGGTCGGCAAGATTATTTCGGTTGAAACACAAGAGGTTGCTGGTTTTGAACTGGAGCTTTTTGTGATCGCGTTTGAAAAGGACAAGATGACCTTGCGCGTGCCGACGCACAAGGCCACCGAAGTGGGCATGCGTGCATTGGCCACCCCTGATGTCGTGTCTCACGCGATGAAGACCCTGCGTGGCAAGGCCAAGGTCAAGAAAGCCATGTGGTCCCGCCGGGCGCAGGAATATGAGCAAAAGATCAACTCTGGCGATCTGATCGCCATTGCTGAAGTGGTCCGCGACCTGCACCGTCAGGATGATCAACGCGAGCAGAGCTATTCCGAACGTCAGCTTTATGAAGCTGCGTTGGAACGTCTGACCCGTGAAATCGCTGCCGTAGCAGGCAATGATGAAAACGCGGCCGCCGCCGAGATTGATTCAGTGCTGGTCGGGCGCGCGGCCTGATCAAGCATTGAAAATATTGACATTCCGGGACTTGCGCTGGTGCAATTCCCGGATGTCAGACTAACCCGTGACCTTCCTGAACAAGAGCATTCCGCCACTTGAAACAGACTGATCATAGTTGAAGTTTTGCGCCGACAAATCGTCAAATGTTTTTTTGACGCCACTTGGTCGGATGATGCGTTTGTGAAGTTCGAAGAAAACCTTGGTCACTGAGCCAAGATCGGTTTTCTCGAAAATGTCTCTTTCACCGCCTTCGATATCCACAACAAGCGCCGTTGCAGCCTTTTGCCGGATGAGATCGGAAAGTCGTAAGACGGGGATATCAACCTGATCGACAGCATTTCGGACCCGAATGAGGGAAGATGACCAGAACGGATCGGCGACGTAAAAGGGCAACGTTCCCGAGGCAGGCATGTCTGCCGCGTCTGATACGGTCACCGCATTCAAGACTTCACAATTAGCCAAACCATTCAGACGATGAACTTTTTGGGCATATGAAATCAGAGCTGGATTTGCCTCGACGCAGGTGACAGCTTCGACTCCAATCGCCTTGGCGATATAGGCCGAAATGTAGCCAATCCCGGACCCCAGTTCGATCACCCGATCAGTACTGTCCAGGAAAAGTGGCGTAGCACGGACCTCGGGGCTTTCGTATTTTCCGACCCTCAGCGCCTGTTCCACACGGGCGTCCACAATTTGTGGATCAAGTGGCAAGACGACGCCATTGAGTTCGATTGTCGGAAATTCAGTGTCTGACATAGCGGGCAGGTTTTCCTTTGTGACCGTCGATTTCCGGCCGACGCCGCGGCCAATCCCGCTGTTACGATATTGTTGCGATCACTACTATAGGGTGCTGCTACATACTATCCCTTCTGGTTTCCCCCGGTCCAACTATCAAGAAAGCTGCTTAAGATGCCTTCAGCCGTTTGCCAGCCAGGTCAATCGCCGAGCGGATGCCGAGCAGTATGCGCCTAAACCAGGCCTGATCGGCCGTCCCAATGCTGTTCTGAGCATTGGCGATCCGGTCATACATGGAAGTCATGAAACCGACATTCGCAGTCAGAAACTGCGCTTCTGTCACGCCATAAAGGGCCTGCGATTCCTGGGCGATCTTATCCAGGTTGATGCTGCCCAATTCCGGATGCAGGAAATCGGCCAGATCCAGCAGGACCATGCGGTTGTCATCACTTGGCATATGGCAGATTGTCTTGGCGATATGGGCCTTGGCGATGGTTTCATCCTGCCCTGTCTGGGCAGACAGCCACGCAGCCGAACGCAGTTCCTTGTCCGGTTCGGCATCATAGATCACATCATGGGCCAGAATGGCCTTGTCCAGATCGGGGTCGTAATCAAGCCCAAACGTATTAGCGGCATGCCAATAAAGCCGCAAAACATGGTCCCAATTGTGATAGGTTCTTGCTGGATCTTCCGTGTAGGCGGCACGCGCGGCCAAGCCCAAATCGGTCTCAAGAATACGCGACCATGACTGCATCAAATTTCCTACTTACGGGCACCCCGGCGGGGCCTTTCCCCCGTTAAAGCGCGCGCCAACCAATATCGGACCGATAAAATCCAGCGTCCCAAACAATACTTTGGGCCATAGCATAGGCCCTTTCATGTGCTTCGGCTAGTGTTGTGCCGCGCGCCGCAATATTGAGCACTCGTCCGCCGGTTGCAGTAATTTTCCCCTGTTTTTCAGTGGTTCCCGCGTGAAAAACCATGTGAGAACTGTCTTCGGGTTGCTGGTCCAGCCCCTCGATCACCGTCCCTTTTTCGTAAGTTCCGGGATACCCTTTGGACGCCATCACGATAGTTAGGGCGTAATCATCGGCCCAGTTCACCTGGCATTCCTCCAGCCGTCCGTCCGCGCAGGCCTGCAGCAGGTCCAGCACCTGCCCGCCAAGCCGCATCATCAGAACCTGGCATTCGGGATCGCCGAAACGCACGTTGTATTCCACTAGCCGGGGCTGCCCGTTCTGGATCATCAGCCCGCAGAACAGGACCCCTTGAAACGGGGTGCCCCGTTTGGCCATTTCGGCCATGGTGGGCTCAACGATTTCGGTCAACGCCTTGCGCGTGATCTCGTCCGTCATGACCGGGGCAGGGGAATAGGCCCCCATACCCCCGGTATTCGGCCCAGTGTCACCATCATAGGCGCGTTTATGGTCCTGCGCCGTGCCGATGGGCAGGATCGTCTTGCCATCACACAGGACAAAGAACGATGCTTCCTCGCCCTCCATAAACTCTTCGATCACGACTTCTGCCCCGGCATCGCCAAAGCTGCCGTCGAACATGTCGTCGATAGCTGACAGGGCCTCATCCTCCGTCATGGCAACGATGACACCTTTGCCGGCGGCCAGACCATCGGCCTTGACCACAATCGGCGCACCTTGCTGGCGAATATAAGCGCGCGCAGCCTCTGCATCGGTAAAATGGGTATAGCCGGCGGTCGGGGCGCCGGCCGCGTCACAGATCGCCTTGGTAAAGCTCTTGGAGGCTTCCAACTGGGCGGCTTCCTGACTGGGGCCAAAAACAGAAAGTCCTGCGGCACGCAGGCGGTCGGCGACACCCGCGGCCAGCGGTGCCTCTGGCCCGACCACCACAAAATCAATTGCGTTTTCCTCGGCGAATGTGGCCACCGCGCCGCCATCCATAATGTTGATATCAGCGCATTCGGCAATAGCGGCGATACCGGCATTGCCGGGGGCCACAAGCAGCCGGTCACATTTCGGGTTCTGCTTGATCGCCCATGCCAGGCTGTGTTCGCGCCCACCACTGCCCAAGATCAGAATATTCATGAATACGCCCTCAAATTGCCCAGCTTACCGGTTTTATCTGCGGATAGACGATGGGGCGATGGGGAACAACCATGCAGGACATGGCGCTTTGGAAAAGGATTGCCGCGCATCAATTTGATGCGTCGACAGGTAGCGCTCCGTTTTCGGTCAAACTGGCGCAGGCCGAGGGGTGGAGCAAGGCCTTCACGAACCGGGTTATCGAAGAATACCGGCGTTTCGTCTACCTGACGCAGGTCAGCGACGCGCAGGTCACACCATCTGAAGCAGTGGACCGGGCATGGCATATGCATCTGACATTCACACGGGACTACTGGGACGTCTTTTGCGCTGAGGTTCTGGGCCAGCCGTTGCATCACGAACCTTGCGCCGGGGCAGAGGACATGCCGCGCTACAGGGCGCAGTATGAACAGACCAAAGCGCTTTACTTGCGCGAGTTTGGTGGCCCGGCACCTGCGGATGTCTGGGCCGCGCCAATACCGTGGCGATCCATCATTGCAGGCGGTCTGATTGGTGCTGTCGGCCTGGTCACGTTGCTATTGGCCATCGTTTCGGGGCACGGAAGCCTGACGCCGCCGGTGCTGGCGGGATATGGCCTGATCGCGGTAGGTTGGGGCTATGCGTTCATAATGCTGCCCCTGCAGACCAACGGAGGCAGTGGTGACAAGCATACATCGGGATGCGGCGGCTGCGGCAGCGGTTGTGGGGGATGTGGCGGATGACACTGCGACCCAAAATTACACAAGCCGACCGAGCTTCTTTATTGGATTTTTTCAATTCTGGGTTTAACCTATGCGATGGGGGCGCTTCGACGCGCAGGTTCAACAAATGAAACGTGAAAAAAGTGACCGCAGGCTTTGGCACCGCCTGGAAGGGTATAGTTTTCATGAGCGCCCGCTTTCTAGATCGCTGATCGATCGGCTTGGGGAAGAGACGGGGCATTCGGTCGATGTCTGTTACACGCTGGTCGAGGAATATCGCCGCTTCATGTATCTGGTGGGCAGCACCGGCGAAACGCTGGCGCCGTCGCCGATCGTTGATCTGGTCTGGCGTCTGCATATCAGCGATGAACGCGCCTATTTCGAGGATTTCTGCCCGCGGGTCATTGGCCGTACCATTCATCACATTCCCGACGCGCCGCCGGTCGAGGAAGACCCGGCCTATGAGCGGACGCTGGAATATTATGCGCAGGAATTTGGACGCCCGCAGGTGCAATACTGGCCTGACCCGGATGTCGGTGCGGTGACCATGTCGACCGCACTGATGTGGATCGTCGGTGTCGCCGCATTCGCGCTTGCCGTGATCTTTGGGTCGTTTTTGTTTGCGGCTTTCGGTGCATTTGTTATCAGTGGGTCAGCGTTCCTGAAATGGAAGTTTTCATCACTTCCGCTTCATAACCTGAACCCGGAGACCGAATAGATTGAGCGACCTTTTCGAGGATGAGCCGGGTGACAACACCCCTGAATTCTCGGTCTCGGAAATCTCGGGCGCGGTCAAGAAAGCCATCGAAGGCGGGTTTTCCCATGTCCGCGTGCGGGGTGAAGTTGGGCGGGTGTCGCGCCCGCGCTCTGGTCACATCTATATGGATCTGAAAGATGATCGGTCGGTTCTGGCCGGTGTGATCTGGAAAGGCCGCGCCGTCGGTCTGGCCCATCAGCCCGAAGAAGGGATGGAGGTCATTGCCACCGGCAAGCTGACCACGTTCCCCGGCCAGTCGAAATACCAGATGGTGATCGAGGATATCGCCCCCGCCGGTGCCGGTGCCCTGATGGCGATGCTGGAAAAGCGCAAGGCGGCACTGGCCGCCGAAGGGCTGTTTGCACCGGAGCGCAAGAAGGATCTGCCCTATCTGCCCGAGATCATCGGTGTCGTCACCTCGCCCTCAGGCGCTGTGATCCGCGATATCCTGCACCGTTTGCGTGACCGTTTCCCGCGCAAGGTGTTGGTCTGGCCGGTGGCCGTGCAAGGGGCCAAATGCGCGCCAGAGGTGGCAGCGGCGATTGACGGGTTCAATCGTTTGACGCCCGGTGGTGCCTTACCGCGCCCTGATCTGCTGATCGTGGCGCGCGGCGGCGGATCGCTCGAGGATCTGTGGGGCTTCAATGAGGAGATTGTGGCGCGCGCCGCTGCGGCCTCTGACATTCCGCTGATATCCGCCGTGGGGCACGAGACCGATACGACCTTGATTGATTTCGTGTCAGACCGCCGTGCGCCGACACCAACAGCCGCCGCAGAACTGGCGGTGCCGGTACGCATGGAATTGCTGGCCTGGGTGGATCAGCAAAGTGCAAGGCTCAGCCGGGCGTTATCGACCGGTGTTCAGCAGCGCCAGCAAAGGGTGCGCGATCTGGGCCGCGCCTTGCCGCAGGTTGAAACACTGGTCGAAGGGCCGCGACAGCGGCTGGATTATTTGGGCGAACGCCTGCCCGCCGCCTTGCGCGGTGCGGCGGCCAAGAAGCGCCTGCAAATGACCGAGACCGCGCTGCGCCCCGGCATCCTGACCCGCCGTCTTGCAGAGGATCGCCGACGGCTTGATGGTTTGGCCGACCGTCTGGTACCTGCGTTGAAACGCAGGACACGGGATGGGTCTGTTGCACTGGAACGGGCGGGCCGGGGTCTGCGCCGTGAGGTCTTGCAGGACCGGATCGCGCGGCAGCGCGAGCGGTTGGATGGCGTATTGCGCCGCCTGTCTGACCGGGCCTCACGCCAGCAGGCCGAGCGTCAGGCCCGGCTGGAGGCACTGGACCGTCTGCGCGAAACGCTGGGCTATGTCGAAACGCTAAAACGTGGATATGCGGTTGTGCGCGGTGACGGGAATGTGGTTACCGGGAAGGCCGCAGCCGAACAGGCACATGAGCTTGAGATCGAGTTTGCCGATGGTCGGGTGACGGTCAGCGGTGATCCGCAGGGGCGGTTACTATAGATCGGTATAAAGCGTTAGCAGCATGTCCAGCAGCCGGTGATTCGGGTCGGTGGAGGGATCATCCGTCCATGCCATTGACAGCGCGCAATGCGCCACGGCCCAGCCCAGCAAGCGTTGTGGCGCAATATTCAGGATATGCCCGAGCGTCGTGGCAAGTCGTTTGATCCGTGCCGGGTTCATGGTGATCTCTGGGCTGTCGATCGGGTTCTTGAAGGCATTGGCGAGATCATAGGCCGGATCGCCCAACACCCCTTTGGCATCGAAACTGACCCACCCCCGGCTGCCCTGCTTGATATTGTCATGATGCAGATCGCCGTGCAGGGGCCGAATATCCTGCTGTGCTGTCAGCATCGCGGCGGCGATCTGCTGACCGCGATGCAGGTTCCGCCTGACAGCATCTGGCCAATGCGATGGAAGGGTCAGGTTACGCAGGGCTGCGAACCGATCTGTCAGGGGGGTGAGAGGGAGGTCAATTCCCGCGCCGTGGATTTCGCCCGCGACCCTTGCTAGCATGGCGTTTGCATCGTCATCCCGGCCCGCGCGGCTAAGATCGCCCAAGGTCGGGCCGTCAAGCCATTCCATCAATGCTGCACCGTCGTCGACGGCATGGACCTTTGCCGCACCCCTGCCGTCCAGCGCCTTGAGCAGATCAAAGCCGGGACGCTCATCCTGCATATCGCCGTTCTTGTAGATTTTCAGCGCGGCGGGTTCCTTGCCAAAATCCACCTTCCAGACAATCGCGATTTTGGTTTCGGCCACCAGCACGGGTGCGGTGACGCCGAAACGGCGCAGAATGGCGTCGGGCGGTGCCCTCACGACGACAGATCGTTGCAGATCAGCGGTTCCGTCCTCTCGGTGACTTCATAGATCACTGTAAAGGGCGGGCGGGTCGTATAAACGCCGCGCAGACCATCCGGTTCATCATAGACGGTCCAGCACTTGTGTTCGGGGTCACCTTCGTAGCGAAAGCAGATATCCCCCTTGCTTTCAAACCAGACGCCGTATTGGCAGATGCCCGCGGCTGAGGACCACATGACGCGCTGCCCCTCCATATATCGTTCGGTGCCGTAGGTGGGGTTGATATCGGTGCGAAAGGTGATGGTGCGGCCCGTGACATAGGCGTCAAAGGCTTCGGCATTCATCCGCTCTTGCGCCTGGGCGCTGCCACAAAGCAGGACCAGAAGGCATGTGTGAACCAGCGTGCGCGTGATCATGACATGCCCGGGTCGCATTGGTTGTTCAACATGGTCTGCGTCAGGCTTGCTACATGGGTGCGATCATCATTCTCGCCCGGGACGACCAACATGCCATCTTCGTGAGTGAAAAAGTAAGAGCAGTTCAAGCTGGGCCAGTCCCTGTAGCGAAAACAGATTTGTCCATCTGCTTCAAACCATTTGCCACGCAGACATGTACCGTCCGCCGCGGCCCAGATCACCTGCCGGTTTTCCAGATAGTGTTCGGTCCCGTACGGCGCTTCGCCAGGGTAGGCAAAGGCGAAAACCCTGCCTTCGGTGTAGGATTGAAAGGTTGATGTGGTCAAAGCCTCCTGCGCCTGCGCCTGCGCGGCAGGGGTCAGGAAGAGACAGATAAGAACGTTACGCATTTTCCAGCTTTCGCAATTCCGGATGCATGATCCGCCGCCATAATGGCGGGATCAGGGCGATGCTTGCCATCAAGGGCAGGGGTTTGGGTAATATGGGCGCACCGTCAGGCAAGGAAAGCCCGGGATAGGGACGCGCCGGATGGGCGTGGTGATCGGAATGGCGGGTCGCATTCAGCATCAGGGCGGAGGAATACCAGTGCGGGCTGTTCCAGCTGTGCTGTGTGCCGACAGGCTGCGGTTTTCCATCGGTCACCTGCCGGACCAGCCCGTAATGCTGCACATAGTCCGACATCAGCAATTGCATCTGGGCATGGCCGGCGAGGGCGACATAGACAAGCATCCCGGTGATCCCGCTGGCGGCATACGCGGCGGCAATAAACAAGATCGCCCCGCCAATATAGACCAGATACGGATTGCGCCATGCCGGGCGGTTGATGCGGGCCAGCCGCGCCGCCTCGGCCTTGTACCCTTTGCGAAAGGATCCGATCCAGGCGCGCAACGCGTAGCGGTAAAAACTTTCGCCCCTGCGCGATGTGTTGGGGTCGGCGGGTGTGGCGACATGCCGGTGATGGACCAGCACATGGGCCGATGTGTGATGCCCGAACAGCAGCGTGATATAGACCCACATGCCAAGGCGATGCAGGGCGCGACCGCTGCGGTGGATCAGCTCATGCGCGTTGGCATTGCTAACCTGCCCGAAGAACAGCCCGGCAGCAAAGAACAGGCCGAGTTTTTCCAGCAAGCCCAACCCGGCGCCGGCCAAGGCCAAAACCACTGCGGGCAACAGGGCGAAATGGGCCAGCGCAAGGGTAACGGACAGGGTATCGCCTGCCGGAAACTCCCTGGCCTCCTGCGTCTGCCGCACCAGCCGATCCAGCGCGCTGACGAATATGGTCAGGTAAAGGACCGATAGCAGAATCCACACACCCCCCCAGACCGACCCGGCGGCCAGAAGGACCACCGGGATCAGGGTTGCGATCGTGAATAGGCGCATTGATCCGTTCATGTTTCGCATAGTTACCACGGGTTTCCTGATTGATAAGCGCAAAGCGCACCCGCCGCGCGCTTTGGCCGCTTCTGGTGTCGCTTTTGCGTGGTTTGGCGATATCGCGCGCGATATGTTGGCGGCAATGACGGGAAGGAAACGCGCGATGGCACTTGATAACCGCGATGGGGTCTGGAAATCGGGCAAAGGCAAGGGGCGGCACACGCCCAAGGGCCGCCAGCTGGATGATCAGGCCTGGGACGAGGTCAAGGCGCTGCTTGGCGACCAGCCGCGCCGCCGCGATTTGCTGATCGAATTTCTACATCTCATTCAGGACAAATATGGCTGCCTGTCCGCCGCCCATCTGCGCGCCCTGGCCGAGGAAATGCGCCTGTCACAGGCCGAAGTGTATGAGGTTGCGACCTTCTATGCCCATTTCGACGTGGTCAAGGAGGATGAGGTTCCGCCACCCGCCCTGACCATCCGGGTCTGCGACAGCCTGTCCTGCGAATTGGCAGGCGCGCAGAAATTGATGACCGCGCTTCAGGAGGGGTTGGATGCGTCAAAGGTCCGGGTCATGCGCGCACCTTGCATGGGTCGCTGCGATACCGCGCCAACACTGGAGCTGGGCCACAACCACATTGATCATGCAACCGTCGAAAAGGTGCAGTCGGCAATCGCTGCAGATGACACACACGCCCATGTGCCGGATTACGAAACCTATGACGCTTACATAGCCAAAGGCGGCTATGCCGAGCTCAAGGCGCTACGCGACAGCGGCAATTGGGAGGATGTGCAGGACAAGGTGCTGTCCTCCGGCCTGCGCGGTCTTGGCGGGGCCGGTTTTCCCTCGGGCAAGAAATGGGGCTTTGTGCGCGCAAATGACGGCCCATGCTATCTGGCTGTGAACGGTGACGAGGGCGAACCGGGCACATTCAAGGACCGCTATTATCTGGAACGCACCCCGCATCTGTTCCTCGAAGGCATGCTGATCGCCGCCTGGGCGGTCGAGGCGGAGCGCTGCTATATCTACATGCGTGATGAATACCCCGCCGTGCTGGAAATTTTGCGACGTGAAATCAACGCTTTGGAGGATGCAGGCATCGTCGAGGCGGGCTATATCGACCTGCGGCGCGGCGCTGGCGCCTATATCTGTGGCGAAGAAAGCGCGATGATCGAAAGTATCGAAGGCAAACGTGGCATCCCGCGCCACCGGCCCCCGTTCGTGGCGCAGGTGGGGATCTTCAACCGACCCACGCTGGTGCATAATGTCGAGACGTTACACTGGGTCGCGCGCATTTGCCGGGAAGGGCCAGAGGTGCTGAGCGGCACAGAAAAGAACGGGCGCAAAGGGTTGCGGTCCTATTCGGTCTCGGGTCGCGTGGCCAAACCGGGGGTCTATCTGCTGCCCGCCGGATCGACCATTACCGATATCATCGACGCGGCTGGCGGTATGGCGGAAGGCCATGTGTTCAAAGCGTATCAGCCGGGCGGTCCATCGTCGGGGCTGTTGCCTGCGTCAATCAATGACGTGCCGCTGGATTTCGACACTCTGCAACCGCTCGGCACCTTCATCGGTTCCGCCGCCGTGGTTGTCCTGTCCGATCAGGACAAGGCGCGCGATGCGGCGCTGAACATGCTGCGCTTCTTTGAGGATGAAAGCTGCGGCCAATGCACACCTTGCCGGGTTGGGTGCGAAAAGGCGGTCAAGCTGATGCAGGCCGATCACTGGGATCAACCGCTGCTCGAAGATCTCTGCACCGCAATGGCCGATGCATCGATCTGCGGGCTGGGGCAGGCGGCTCCGAACCCGATCAAACTGGTGATGCAGCATTTCAAGGATGAGATCTGAGCGGTCTTTTCAATTGCGCCGCCAGCCATTAGGTCGTTGGAAGCAATGATTTAAAGGCGCAGGCGCATGTCGTTTTTCAAAAAGCTCAAGGATCGGATGTTCAAATCCTCGTCCAAGATTGACGAGGGGCTGGATGCGATTGTCAGCGAAGGTGGCGAGGAAGAGGTTGTCACCGAAGAAGAGCTTGCGCCGCCGCCGGTTGTCGAGACCTTTCCAGAGCCAAAGCCAAAGCCAGAGCCAGAGCCAGAGCCAGAGCCAGAGCCGGAAATCCGGACGCAGCCCGTCCCGGCCCCCGCGCCGGGACCTGAACCCGGGACCGAGGTTGAGGTCCCGGATCAGGTCCGGGACGATGCTGCACCAGAACCGGTCAAACTGAATGTCGACATCACGGCCCCCTTGTCCGAAGAGACCGCGCCAGAGCCGCAGAAAACCGGCATCCTTGGCCGGATGTTCGGTCGGGGCGAGGCAAAGACAGTCGTGCGCCGCACGCTGGATGACGACATGCTCGAACAGCTCGAAGAACTGCTGATCACCGCCGACATGGGCTTCGACACCGCCTTGCGTGTCACCGCCAATATGGCCGAGGGGCGCTTGGGCAAGAAACTCTCCGTGCCGGAAATCAAACAGCTGATGGCCAACGAGGTCGCCCGCATCATGGACCCGGTCGCGCGGCCCATGCCGCTCTACGCCAAGAAACCTCAAGTGGTGCTCGTGGTCGGCGTCAACGGGTCCGGCAAGACGACGACAATCGGCAAGCTGGCCAGCCAGTTCCGGGCGGCCGGCAAAAAGGTCGTGATCGCCGCTGGCGATACCTTCCGCGCCGCAGCGGTGGAACAATTGCAGGTCTGGGGCGACCGGGCCGGGGTGCCGGTGCTGACCGCACCGGAAGGGTCCGACCCGGCCAGCCTCGCTTTTGATGCGATGACGCAGGCGCAGGCCGATGGCGCGGACCTCTTGATGATCGACACCGCCGGACGGCTGCAGAACCGGGCCGACCTGATGGAGGAACTGGCCAAGATCGTGCGGGTCATCCGCAAGAAAGACCCCGACGCGCCCCACAACACCCTGCTGGTGCTGGACGCGACAACCGGCCAGAACGCGATCCAGCAGGTCAAGGTGTTTCAGGAACTGGCCGATGTCTCGGGCCTGGTGATGACCAAGCTCGACGGCACCGCCAAGGGCGGCGTGCTGGTGGCGCTCGCCGATAAATTCGGCCTGCCGATCCATGCTATCGGGGTCGGCGAACAGATCGACGACCTGGCCCCCTTCGACCCTGAGGAATTCGCGGCCGCCTTGGTGGGGCTGGAATGATCCGACTTGCCGCTTTTCTGAGCCTTATCGCCGCCCCCCTGTCCGCAGATCCGTTCATGACGCAGGATCAATGCGACGGTGCTTGGCAGCGCAGTGTCGCACTGACCTTTGGTGCGATCCCTAGCCGTTGGACCTCTGACGCTTTGAAAGCAGAACGCGAGGCCGCAGAGGGGGTGACTTCCGAACTGACCGCGGACGGGTGGTGTGCCATTGTTGCGCAGGGGAAGGGACTTGAAGATGCAAATTTCGCCCGCTTGGCGTGGCGGGCCAAAGATATCGACGGGTTCATTGACAGCAACGGGGTGCCCAGCCGGGTCGAGGTGCAGTTCTGGGGAGTGAGGCTTGAGCAGGCGGTCGACTACGAAATCTTTGTAGCCGTGCAGCATGTGCCGGACGAGGGGCAATTGGTGATCGATAATTTGATGATCACGTCAACCGACGATGCGAATATCACGGCTTCTGGTGTGATTGGTGGCGCGTTCTTTCGAGATATCGGCATGGCGGGGATGAGCCTTGGCGGCCTGCATCTGGACCGTCTTTCGGTTGTGGCTGATGTCACACCAGACCTAGTTGCTGACCTGGCTCCTGATCTGACAGGACCCATGCTGAAAAAGGCCATTTCACAGCTTAGCTTCATCCAGATGGATCAGGCCAGCCAGCGCGAGGTGATCCACTTTGCCGATGATCTGCCCGAGCTACGCGGTACCCTAAGGTTCGATTTCCGGTCCGAACGCGGGCTTGGGATGATGCAGTTCGGAATGGCGCAAAGCCGCGAAGGGGCAGACGCTGTGGCTTTTGCCCTGTCGGGTGCCACTGTTGCCGTCGACTGGCAGCCCAGGTGAGCGATTGGCTCGTGTCCATCGCGGGCACACCGGAAGGCGCGCGGCTGGCCACCATGTTGGCGCTGATGTCGGCCTTGGCCCATGCAGTGTTCGGGGCCTTGCAAAAGGGGCGACACGACCCGTGGATGACGCGCGGGGCCATTGATGGCTGGCTGCTGATTTTGTCGGCACCGATCGCGCTTTTTGTGGTGCCATGGCCGGATATGACAACGGCCCTGATCCTTGTGGGCGCGATTGTGATCCATTTTGCCTATAAGGTGACGATGGCGCTGGCCTATGAAAAGGCCGCGTATACAGTTGTTTATCCGGTTGTTCGCGGCACCGGACCGCTTGTCACCGTAATTGCGGCTAGTGTGATTTTCGGTGAACACTTCACTGGCACCCAGTGGGTCGGTGTGGCGTGTCTGTCTGGCGGTATCCTGCTGCTGGCGCTGCGCAACCTGTCCGAAGAGGTGATTGATCTGCCGGCGCTGAAGCTTGGGCTGATCTGGGCGGTGGTCGGCGGGATGCTGGTGGCACTTTATACAACCTATGATGCCTATGGCATTCGGCAGTCACCCGACCCATTTACCTTTTTGGCGTGGTTCTTTTTCGTGACCGCCTTTGATTTTCCGATCCTCGCCGCGTGGCGCTATCGGCGCATGGCGGCACCGCCGGTGCTAGGACCATTGCTGTGGCGTGGATTGGCGGGCGCGCTGATTGCGTGGATCAGTTTTGGTGGGGTCATGATGGCCACACGGCTGGACAAAGTGGGTGAGGCTGCCGTGCTGCGCGAGACATCGACCGTGTTCGCGGCCCTGATCGGTTGGTTCATTCTGGGCGAAAAGGTCGGCCCGCGCCGCCTGTTTCTGATGACACTGGTTGCGCTGGGTGCCGTGATCGTGGAAATGGGGGGCTGAAGGAGTTTTTGATGGCTGAAAAGACGATCAATCCGGTGGTAAAGCCGGTTTTGGAACTGGGGCCAACGCTTGCGTTTTTCCTGATCTATCTGTGGATCAAGGATGACACGTTCACTATCGCCGACACTGAATATTCCGGGTTCATCATCGCCGCCCTGATCTTTGTCCCGATCCTGCTGGTGGCAATGGGCATCCTTTGGATGATGACCGGCAAACTCAGCCGGATGCAGGTGTTTACGGCGTTCATGGTCATCTTCTTTGGCGGGCTGACCGCGTGGTTCAACGACGAACGGTTCTTCAAGATGAAGACCAGCATCGTCTATGGCTGCATGGCGGGCATCCTGCTGATCGGATTGCTGCGCGGGCAAAGTTATCTGCAATATGTCATGGAAGAATTCCTGCCGATGAAGCCCGAAGGCTGGATGATCTTCACCCGCCGCCTGACATTCATGTTCGCCGCCCTCGCCGTGGCAAACGAGATCATCTGGCGCACGCAAAGCAACGACACGTGGGTCATGCTGGAAACATTTGCGTTTCCAGCTGTCCTGTTCGTGTTCCTGTGGGTTCAGATTGTTGGCCTGCAAAAATATCTGATCGAGGATCCAGAGGCCTCGAAAGACTAGCGCAGGTTAGGCGCCGCCTACCGCATTTCCGCAAAACCAAACCCGACCGTGCTGCGATGCGCCCCGCGTCTGCCATCCTTGCGATACCGCAGCGTGTCGACCTGATCATCGGTAATCTGCGGGCGGAATGTAATACCCGCGCGCCCGCCGGACACCCATTGCACAACCGCCTCAACCCGGAGGCTGAGAATGGTGATCTGCACCTTGTCGCCGCGTTTGACACCCCGCAGCCCTTCAATCCGGGCGCCAGCATTATGCACGTCAATGACATTGCCCTGCTGCGGGCCGGATGGTGTGTGTATATCCACAGGATATTGCGTATTATAGCGATGTGGACGGTATTGCATGTGAAGACCCTCACTCTTTCAAACAAGGTGAGTCTTACGCACACAGCGCTAACAATTCGTTACGAACGTTTCGAGAACAAAGTCTGTTGCGCGCCCTTGTCCTTGCGGAAATCGCCACGCTTTTCCGCCGCCAGCGCGCGGCCCCGCTGCACGCCGGGCCGTGCGCCCATCATGTCCAGCCAGCGCGCCATATGCGGTTTGTCCTCCAGCACCTGCTGCTGGCCTTCCCACAGCGATGCCCACCCCCAGATCGAAATATCGGCGATGGAATAGAAATCGCCCGCCACAAATTCATGCTTCGCCAACTGCCGGTCCAGCACACCATAAAGCCGGGCGGTTTCGCCCCGGTACCGGTCCTTGGCGTAGGGCAGGTCATTGGGCGGATCCATTGCAGGGGCATATTTCAGAAAATGATGGGCTTGCCCGGCCATTGGCCCCAAGCCGCCCATTTGCCACATCAGCCACTGATCCACGGCAATCCGGTCCCGTTCGGTCGCGCCATAGAACTGCCCTGTCTTGCGTGCCAGATATTGCAGGATGGCCCCGGATTCGAAAATCGAAATAGGGGCGCCATCCGGCCCGTCCGGGTCAATGATCGCGGGCATCCGGTTATTGGGGGAAATGGCCAGAAACTCCGGCTTGAACTGATCCCCTGCGCCGATATTGACCAGATGCAGGGTATAGGGCAGGTCCAGCTCCTCCAACATGATCGAAATCTTCCAGCCATTCGGCGTGGGCCAGAAATACAGGTCGATGGGCTGGGTCATGGCGGGCTCCGCTGCTGATTTGGGCCAGCATGACAATTGGTGCCGAAAGCGCAAGATGATGCGGTGCATCTTGGCGCGGCGGGTCGGCGCACATAGATGATAGCGATGAGGTTTTTTCATCTTCTTTTGCCCGT
Organism: Yoonia sp. R2-816; assembly: GCF_046762905.1. Classification (NCBI taxonomy): domain Bacteria; kingdom Pseudomonadati; phylum Pseudomonadota; class Alphaproteobacteria; order Rhodobacterales; family Paracoccaceae; genus Yoonia; species Yoonia sp. R2-816. The sequence continues at coordinate 361,721 of NZ_JBKQXN010000311.1, forward strand.
CTTCGCCGGGCTTTGGCCCGGTGCCGCCCCTGCCGACATCACCCCGGCGGAGTGGGTGCAGCAGGCGCTGGACAAGACACGCGCACCCGGTATCGCCATGGGTGTCAGCAAGAATGGAGAGATGGATATCGCCGCGGCGGGCCTGCGGGCACGCGACGACGATGCGCCCGTGACCCCGTCCGATCTGTGGCATATCGGGTCGAACACCAAATCGATGACGGCCACGCTGGTTGCGCGAATGGTCGAGGCCGGGTTGATCAACTGGGACGATACAGTTGGCGTGGTCCTGGGCGGTGACATCACGGTCGATCCGGCCTTTGCCGACGTCACATATGCTGACCTGCTCACCCATCGCTCCGGCTTGCGGGCGAATATCGGGCTGGCGGAGGCCCGGCGGCTGACCGGAACACTGGCAGAGCGGGACATGATGGCAGACCGGCTGAGCTATGCCGCATCGGTCATGTCAGAACCACCCAAGGGCGATAAGGGCACATTCCTCTATTCCAACGCGGGCTATGTCGTGGTTGGGGCCATGTTGCAGCAATCAACCGGACAAAGCTGGGAAACATTGATCAAGACCCATGTGTTCGATCCGCTTGGCATGACCTCGGCGGGGTTCGGTGCACCGGGGTCGCCCGATGTGGTGGATCAGCCGCGCGGGCATCGGGGGCTGCGCGTCAGGGCGGTGCCACCGGGGCCTGCGGCGGATAACATCCCGGCGCTGGGCCCGGCTGGGACGGTGCATGCCAATGTCGCGGATATGCTGACATATCTGCAGGCCCATGCGTTGCGGGATCCGGATTTCCTGACGGCCGACAACTGGGCGCGACTGCAGACGCCCGTGGGTGACCGCTATGCCATGGGATGGATGGAAACGCCGCAAGGGTGGCTGGCCCATGACGGGTCCAACACGATGTGGTACGCGACCGCAGGCTTTGTGCCGGGGACAGACCGCACCGTTTTCATGGCGGCGAATTTTGCCGGTTGGGGGTCCGTCGCCCGCATGATGGCACGTGGGGCCATCGGCGCATTGGAGGATTGACGCCAGCGCGACCGGGGCGTATGCCATCTGGCGTGGCGATTTGTTACCGGATTGCGGGCCACGTTAAACATGCTGCTAAAGAGGATTGCGGGTTTTCAACCCCGATACCTTTTCCCGGTGTCGGGGTTTTTTGATGCGCGCAAGGCGCGAGGGAACGACATGAAGACGTGGAAAAAACGGACCAGAGCGGTCCATGCAGGGATCAGGCGCAGCCAGTATAACGAGGTGAGCGAAGCGATCTATCTGACGCAAGGTTTCGTCTATGACACCGCCGAGGATGCGGAGGCGCGCTTTATTCAAGCGGGCGAGGATGAGTTTATCTATGCCCGCTACGGCAACCCCACAATCGCCATGTTCGAAGACCGGATTGCAGCACTTGAAGGGGCCGAAGCCGGGTTTGCCACCGCCTCTGGCATGGCCGCTGTCAACGGCGCGCTGACCTCGATGCTGCGGGCGGGTGATCATGTTGTCTCTGCCCGGGCCTTGTTCGGGTCCTGTCTTTACATCCTCGAGGAAGTGCTGACCCGCTACGGGGTCGAGGTAACCTTTGTCGACGGCACCGATCTGGCCGCGTGGGAACAGGCGATCCGACCTGATACCAAGGCGGTATTCTTTGAAAGCATATCCAACCCCACGCTGGAAGTGATTGATATCACTGCCGTATCCAAACTGGCCCATGCGGTTGGGGCGACGGTCATCGTCGATAACGTCTTTGCCACGCCTGTGTTTTCCGACGCCATCGCGCAAGGGGCTGACGTGGTGGTCTATTCGGCCACCAAACATATCGACGGGCAGGGCCGTGCCCTTGGCGGTGTGATCCTTGCAACCCGCGAATTCATCCGTGGCACGGTGGAACCCTACATGAAACATACGGGCGGTTCGATGTCGCCGTTTACGGCATGGATGATGCTCAAAGGTCTGGAAACCATCGAACTGCGCGTGCGGGCACAGGCCGACACCGCACAGAAGCTGGCCAGCGCGCTGGAGGCTGACGGGACGCTCACCAACGTGATCTATCCGGGGCTTGCCAGCCACCCACAGAACGCGCTGACGCAAGCGCAGATGGGGGCCGGGGGGACTGTGCTGTCTGTCGATGCGGGCACACAAGAAGCGGCCTTCAAGCTGTTGAACGCGTTGGAAATTGTGACGATCTCTAACAACCTCGGTGATGCCAAATCCATCGCCACCCACCCGGCCACGACAACCCACCAACGGTTGCCGGACGACACAAAGGCCATGCTTGGAATCACCCCCGGTCTGGTCCGGCTGAGCGTCGGATTGGAAGACCCCGATGACCTGCTGGCGGATTTGCGCGCAGCTATCGGCCAAATCGGTTAAGATCTGCCGGATTTGTTTTGCGGGCCGGTTGGTGCAAGAATGGACCGGGGCAGCGCGCAAATGTGCTGTTTTTGTTGTGAAAAGCGAGGGATCCGATGCAAGCAGGAGCAATCCGATGAATGATCCGCGCCCATCTTTTTTGCGTATCTACGAAGATATCGTTGGAAAAGCCGACGATGAGGCCCATCTATTGGGTCCTGACGTAGCAGAGGAGGGCCCTCCGATGAACATCCATTCACGCGATATGGACCGCGAGCCGACGCGGGAAGAAGCAGAAGCGGCCCTGGCCCTATTGCGCAAATGGGCCGGTGACGTCACTGCCGAGGAAGTGGCCACGCTTGACCCACTTGTGTCCCGCCTGATCCCGGGGCAGGAAGTATCGAATTATCCGGCTCTGGCCCGTGCCTATCCCGACGCGTTCGAAGTGGATGATGCCTATAAAGCGTCCATGCCCGACCTGCAGAATGGACCCAGCAGCCTGATCCGCGGGGCCAAGCAGCAGATCCAGCATGTCGGTATCTCCAATTTTCGCCTGCCGATCCGCTTTCACACCCGCGACAACGGCGACCTAACGCTGGAAACATCCGTCACCGGCACCGTGTCGCTGGAGGCGGAAAAAAAGGGCATCAACATGTCCCGCATCATGCGGACATTCTACAAACACGCCGAGGAAACGTTCAGCTTTGAAGTGATCGAGCGGGCGCTGGATGCCTACAAATCCGATCTGGATAGCTTTGATGCCCGCATCCAGATGCGGTTCAGCTTCCCGATGAAGGTCGATAGCCTGCGGTCTGGCCTGTCAGGCTATCAGTATTACGATATCGCGCTGGAACTGGTCGAAAGTGCGGGCGTGCGTAAGAAAATCGTCCATCTGGACTACGTCTATTCCTCGACCTGCCCATGCTCGCTGGAGCTCAGCGAACATGCACGTCAATTCCGCGGCCAGTTGGCCACCCCGCATTCGCAGCGGTCCGTTGCGCGTATTTCGGTGCTGCTGGATGACAGTGGCGGGTTGATGTGGTTCGAAGACCTGATCGACCGGGCACGCACCGCCGTGCCGACCGAAACGCAAGTGATGGTCAAGCGCGAGGATGAACAGGCCTTTGCCGAACTCAACGCCGCCAACCTGATCTTTGTCGAAGACGCGGCACGGCTTTTCACCCAGCAACTGCAGCTTGATCCACGCGTATCCGATTTCCGCGTGATCGCCAGCCATCAGGAAAGCCTGCACAGCCATGATGCCGTGTCAGTCCTGACAGAGGGCGAGACCTTTGCTGCCGAAAGCCTGGACCCGCGTTTGTTCGCGTCACTCTTCCACGTCGGATAGGGCCACTGTGATCTGATCAAGCACGGCTGCGCCATAAGCGGCGTTGCCATGCATGATGTCATGGTCAGGCTGGGCAAAGACCCCGCGCGGGGTCAGTTTGACAGCCCCCTCCATATAGACTGACCGCGTCAGCATGTGGTCCTTGATCGTGTGCGGCGGCTGCGGCAGGTACCCGACATCAGTGCGGCCAAAACAGTCCCGCGCCAGCCCGTCATACCGGTCTGACAGATGCGCCGCATCCCCCTGCCGCACGGCGCGTTTCTGGGCGATCAGCTTGTGCTTTTGCAAAGTCATCAGCGTTTCATCCGGACGGGGCGAACTGGCCACCAAAACCGGTTTTTCCAACGCCCCGGAAAGCTGCGGCGACAGAACCCCGGCGATACTGTGCATGATGCGATGCTGCAAAACGGCGTCAATGGCGGTTTCCGACATCAATGACCAGTGGGGATTGGGGGGAATGCCTGCCCTTTGCAGGGAAGGCAGGCCCAACCACCGCGCCTGACCATAGACATGCCCGATCATATGCGGGCCGATCTGGCAGCCTGACAGGGCAAATGCATCAAACTGGCGTAGATCAAGGGCCTCCACGCCAGCCATCAACTGGAAACTGCGCTGCAAATCGGGGCTGGTGGGGGTCATGACGCCATCATTGATGACATGATCCAGAAGCTTCGCCCCGGTCGCCCCGACAAAGGTGATCTCAAACTCCGGCCACCGGTCAGGTTCTGCCCGATAGGCCATCCGCAAGGCCGCAAGGTGGGATGTGCCAAACAGGCAAAGCCGCATCATGGGGCGAAGGCCTGCAGCAGGATGTCTTCGCAATGGTCTTCCGCTTCAGGGGCCTCATCATCGGCTCCCCTTACCGGTGCGGTGGACAGCCCATGCGCCCGAAGAAAGCTGCGCATCACATGGTCGACGCCAGCGGGTGAGACACTGCGCTGATCGGGCCCAAACCACGGCCCGCCCGCCACGGCGGAGGTCACGATCTCATAAGCCGGAAAGTAGTCTGCCATCCGGTCGCCCTGCACAAACTGGCCCGCTGCCGCGCGCAAAGTGGCCTTGGCCCCGGTCGTGGCTGTCAATACGTGCAAATCCTGCGCTGTTGCGGTCAACGGCACCGGCGAGACTGTCAGAATAATCCGCATGTCAGGCTGGAATTGACGCAGAATGGCGCTGATCTGGGTCAGGTCGTCAATGATCTCGGCATATGTAAAACTGTGAAGCCGGTGCTGGTCCGGATCGAAATGGCCTGCAATGACACCCGGGCAGACAGGCAGGGTGCGGCCCGTCGGGCCATCAATCCACGCCTCCGTCAGCCCGAGCGTGAAAATGAACACATCCGTCTGCCCCAGAAGCTGCGCAACACGGTTCAGGTGGAAACGGCGATGATCCATCACATCGCTGGCTGATGCCAGCCCCTCCGGCTCCACCCCGGGACGCAGCGCATCAAAGAAGCGGTCATCGCGTTGCCACACTAGCCGGGCGTCGGGGGTGCCGCTTTCGACCTCCTGCAAAAGCTCGCGGAATTGTCGGCTTGTGTAGATATTGCCGTAGCGGGCGCTATAGATGCCATAGCCAAACCGATGGGCAATATCGGCGGGGATGCGGCGCAGCGGCGGCTCCACATCCTGAAACGCGCACTCCGCGGCGCGCAAGGCACGCCCGATATGCTGGGCGAAACAACTGCCTGCGGTTGCGATGCGGGTCGCGGCATCAATGGGGAACTTCGGGATATAAAGATCAGGGATCAAACCATCATCATCCGGCGTCGTGCCGCTGCGCCAGAAGGCGCGAGATGGGAGCGTTCGGTAAGGATGTGACATCGACATGAACCTGCACTAGGGGCGTGGTGAACTCCGGGCGGCGCCTGCCTTGATCCGTCGCTCACAGTCTCAGCCAAAATAGTTCAATTCGAAAAGAGAGGGCAGGGCCAATGGGCGCATTCAAGCGCTTTTTCCCCGAAACGAACAGATGCGACTGGATCTGACGGCGTGCTGTCAGTGTTACGGCTGCCCAAGGCACCAAGACAAAAGCCGTAATCCGCCGGTTGGAGGTTGTTGCTCTGTGGGGCAAAGCGTCAATTCGCTCCGGTTACGCGAACTGCCGCATTAGGGTGAATCTAAACTCAAACAGCAAAGTGCCCGATGCGTTGCACCGGGCACTTCTTTCTCGAGTCACTTCAAGATTACTTGATAGCGAGGATGTCGAAATTGTGGACGTTTGCCACCACACCGTCGTCCCATCCGCCCAAGACCAATTCTGAAGCCTTTTCATTCAGTAGTCCGGCGACTTGTCCGGCAAAGTGCGCTTCGCGGCCTGAGTTGTCGGCAAAGATGTCGAAGATGGCGAAGTTGTTCTCGTCAATCTGCAGCGCCGCCCAGAACAGTGTCTTGGGTTCGGTGTCTGCGACGATGGGGCTGGCTGCGGTCAGCAAGGCTGCCAATTCGGGGCCTTTGCCAGGATCAGCTTCGAGCTTGATGTAAGTTGCGGTTGTTGCGGTAATGAGATCAATCGGCTCTTTCACAGACAGGACATCGGAGTTGTTGATATTCGCGACAACACCGTCGTCCCATCCCCCGGCTACCAGCGCGTCAGCGTTTTGGTTCAAAGCCGCGGCAACAGCTCCTGAAAAGTGAGCATTGCGTGCTTCCTCATCGGCGAAGATGTCAAAGATAGCGAGTGTATCGTCAGCTTGAAGTGCAAACCAAAGCACAGTGCCTGGCTCGGTTTCTTTCACAATCGGGGCCGCTCCGGTCAGGAATTCGGCGAATGCTTCGGTCTGGCCTTCAGCGGCGGGCATGGCGATGTAGCTGGCAGTGTGATTTTCCATTGGGTTGTCCTGTGCAGTTGCAGAAGTTGCGATCAAAGCCATTGCGGCGAGTGTCTGAAGGATTTGCGTTTTCATGGTCGTCTCCTGAATTGAAGTTCATCGTGTTTGGTTTCGATGCTTTCTTTTCCCATCCCGGATGCCGCGGACTCCAATTCCGAACTTCTATTCTTTGATAGACATGGACTATCGAAGTTGTTTTGATGGACTAAATTGAAAGGTGAAGGGAAACGCGGCGATGGAAATGAACCAGATCAGGTATTTTCTCGCTGTCTGCGAGCACCGAAACTTTACCCATGCAGCCAGTGCCTCCAATGTCTCCCAACCTTCCTTGACGACTGCGATCAAAAAACTTGAACACGAGCTTGGAGGTGACCTGTTTGTAAGGGACCGTGCGGGATGCAGGCTTACGGCCCTCGGAAAACTCATACAACCAAGGCTGCAGAAGGTTCATGATGAGACGCGGCAGGCCAAGGCAGAGGCGGTCCGTCATGTGCGTTTGGAGCGGGTTCCAATCTCTGTCGGTGTCGGCGAAACGATTGGACACAACAGAATTTCGGCAGCTATGGAGCGTATTCGTACGCGATTGCCGCAAGCCGAAATTGAATTGATCGTGGCATCATCTTCCGCGCTTCTTACCGGATTGCGAGATGGTGAATTTGACGTTGTAGTCACGGCAGAGAAGGTCAATGAAGACCTCTATCGCATAGATCAGCTCTATGAAGAGGACTACAAGGTAGTGGTGTCAAAGTCGCACCCGTTGTCTGAACTAGATGCCATTTCTCTTTCGACTCTTGCTGAAACTGACATGCTTGACCGACCAAATTGCGAAATGCGGGATGCTTTGCATGAGACATGTGCGGATCATGGTCACGAACTCTACGCGGCCTATCGGTCAAATCGCGTGGATTGGTTAGTTGAACTTGCGAGGCAAGGGTCAGGTGCGGTGATCTTGCCGACTACGGCAATTCCCGCAGACATGGGCCTCGTGTCGATACCGATCGATGGCCTTGAAATATCACGAACTGTTTTTGCTCTTCGTTATCGGCACCAAACGACCAGACCGGAGACAAATGATCTGATCCGCGAGATTGCGCGCGCGCAGGCGTAATAAAGTCGATAACCGACATTCGTGCGCTCCGCAGCATGCGGGTCTTTGGGCGCGTTGCAGCCGTTCGTATCCTCAGGATCAAACGCGAAACAAATCTTAACACCGCGTTCACATTTGCAGCGCACGCTGCCTTAACTGGCCTGGATTGCCGCTTTGGGGTCCGACGCAAGTCCGACGTTTTGCCGACGCGATGCCGACCGGCTATTGGGCCAGCAAAACCTTGCGTTAACGATGATTCGCTAGCTTCCGCCTGATGGCCGGTGTTGCGTGACCCCGGCACCCCCTCCGAACGTTGCGCACCCCGCCAGTTCTTGACACCGCCCATCGGTCGGGCCAACCCTGCGGCATGGTTGATTTGCGCCCAGTGGGATATGTCATCGGTCTGCTTGTGGCGTCGCTTGGGCTCACCATGCTGGCCCCGCTGGTGGCTGACCTGCTGGCGGGCAACGATCACTGGTTCGTCTTCTTCGAAAGCGCGGTCATCACGGTCCTGACCGGCGGGCTGATGGCCATCGCTTGCGCCAACGGGGTGACGGCGGGCCTTTCCTTGCGCCAGACCTTTCTGCTGACCTCGCTGGTGTGGCTGACGCTGCCTGTTTTTGGCGCGATCCCCTTTGTTCTTGGCGCGACGGAGGCGTCATTTACCGATGCGTTTTTTGAGGCGATGTCAGGGCTGACCACCACAGGCGCGACTGCCATGCGCGGGCTGGAATCCTTGCCGGAAGGGCTGCAACTGTGGCGCGGCATTCTGCAATGGCTGGGCGGGGTGGGTATCATCGTGGTCGCCATGGTGTTTCTGCCGGAATTGCGGGTCGGAGGCATGCAGATCTTCCGCTCGGAAGGGTTTGATACGTCAGGTAAAATTCTGCCCCGCGCCGGTGAGATAGCAAGCCGGATTTCGGTGATCTATGTGGGGCTGACCATTGCCTGCGCGCTGGCCTACTCAGCGACGGGCATGGAACCGTTTGACGCCATGGTGCATTCCATGACCACCGTGTCCACCGGCGGGATGGCCAACTATGATGCCTCCTTCGGTATCTTCGGGGCCGGTGTGCATTACGTTGCGATTGTCTTCATGATCCTCGCGGCCCTCCCCTTTGTGCGATTTGTGCAGCTTCTGGCAGGCACAGCGCAGCCCTTGTTTCGGGACAGGCAGATCAGGGGATTTATGCTGACGCTGGCGTTCAGCGTTCTGCTGGTGGCGTCCTGGCTCTGGGGCCGGGGAGGGGCGGTCACCGAGGTCACATTTCGCGATGCGCTGTTTAACGTCACCTCAATCATGACAGGCACCGGTTATGCCAGCGCCGACTATATGGGCTGGGGCACCTTTCCGGTGGCGATGTTCTTTTTCATCGGGTTGATCGGCGGTTGCGCGGGCTCAACATCCTGTTCCGTCAAGGTTTTTCGCTATCAGCTTCTGTTTGCAGCCGTCAAAAGCCAGATCCGCCAGATCCATTCCCCCCATGCCATTTTCACGCCCCGTTATGATGGTCGCCCGATCAGCGAGGATGTGATGAACTCGGTCATCGCGTTCCTGGTGGCGTTCATCCTGTCGCTCGGCATCACGTCGGTGCTGCTGGGAATGACCGGCCTTGATTTCATCACATCGGTGTCCGGTGCGGCCGCTGCCATCGCCAATATCGGCCCCGGTCTGGGGTTGGAGATTGGCCCGGCAGGCAACTACGCAAATATCAACGACACCGCGAAATGGATTCTGGCGATCGCGATGTTCGTGGGTCGGTTGGAGATCATGGTGGTCCTGACCATCCTATCCATCAAATTCTGGAGAAACTGATGACCGAACGCCCCCTTGGCGCCCAGATTTCCCATATGCTGAAGGATCGCGGGGTCGACGTGATTTTCGGCATTCCCGGCGTGCATAATCAGGAAATGTATCGCGGTATCGAAGAGGCCGGGATCACCCACGTTCTGGCCCGCCACGAACAAGGCGCAGGTTTCATGGCTGACGGCTATGCGCGGGCGACAGGCAAGCCGGGGGTGGCCTACGTGATCACCGGGCCGGGGCTGTGCAACATCATGACGCCGATGGGGCAGGCCTATTCCGACAGCGTGCCGATGCTGGTGATCTCAAGCTGTTTGGATGAAACCGCGGCCAGGCGGGGGCAGTTGCACCAGATGAAGGATCAGGAAGGGGCGGCAAGGGCGGTCTGTGACTGGTCCGAGACGGCGCGGACGGCAGAGGCGGCGTATGGGCTGATTGATCGGGCGTTTGGGGAATTTAAGGTTCGGCGGAAACGGCCTAAATCGCTTGTTGTGCCGATCAATGTGTTGGAGGGCCAGGCGAAATCGTTCCCTTCCAAGAGACCACCACCAAGCACATACCATCTCGGTGCGGATCTTGTGCTTGATGTCAAACCTGCCGTCAGAAACGCAAAACGCCCGCTATTCATTTTTGGCGGCGGAGCCCGCAAAGCGCATAATTTTGCACGTGACGTTTTAGAAAAAACGGATGCCGCTTGCTTCATGACATATGCTGGCAGAGGAGTTATCGCTGATAATTATCCACTTAATTTTGGACCCACTTTGGCGCGACCCGCCAGTGCAGATGTGATTGCGCAGGCGGATGTTGTTATTGCGGTCGGAACCGAATTGGCGGAAGTCGACCTGTGGCGCCAATACTTAGGTTGTGCGGCACAATTGATCCGGGTCGACCTAGACGTTGAAGTCTTGGGCGATGGCCAAGAAGCGCATTCGCAACTTCAGATTGATGCGACGGTGTTTCTTTCGTCATTGTCCCATGACTTGAAAGAGCACAGCGCCGCGACGGATTGGACGACTGACGAAGTTATCAATTTCCGGTCCCGCATGCGCGCCGAGATCGACGCCGAACGTCCCGGTATTTTACCTGTAGTTGATGCGCTGAAAGAGGTGCTTTCCCCTTATACCATGATCTATTCCGACATGACCCAATTCGCCTATGCCGCGAAAGAAGTCTACCCCATGGATCGCCCGGCTCATTGGCACCACCCTTATGGCTTTGGCACACTGGGTTATGCGCTGCCTGCTGCCATTGGTGGTAAGATCGGGGTGGGGGATCAGCCTGTCATTGCGATTCTTGGCGATTATGGTTTTCAGTACACTGTTCAGGAACTTGCCGTGGCAGTGGAACTGGAACTGACCCTGCCCATCATCATCTGGGACAATGGTAAGCTGGGCGAGATTGAGGACAGCATGGTCCGTGCCCAGATTGCCCCAAACGCTGTTGTGCAGCGCAACCCGGATTTCTGTAAATTGGCAGAGGCATATAGTGCCGCATCAGCCGCGCCGCGTGATTTGGCGGCTTTTCAGCAGGCAATCAAGGATGCGCTAGCCGCAGATGGGCCAACGATCATTCATGTAAAGTCAGATATCGCGCTGAAGTGACTGCAGACCTACCAGCAGCTGACCAGCACAGTGATATCCGCCGCCCGGCGCGTCAGCGCCACGGGTGATATAGGGCTCGATGCTTCGGCCACTTGCGGTTTCACGCCCTGCGCCGTCAGCACATCGACGATCTGCTCAGCATCCAGCGAAAAATTCACCTCGGGTGGCAAGACCTGGGTTGCCCCGTCTGCACGGGGTTTCAACATGCCGATCACAAGGCCCGCATCGTCAAAGATCGGCCCGCCGGCATCCCCTTGCTGGGGCAGGATCGACAGGCGTTTGATCCGATTGTCGCCGTCTAGGCCGCGAATATCGACGACCTGACCGAATGTCAGAGTCGGCGCGCTGAGCACGCCGTTGAACGGATAACCCCCCACCGCGATCTGGTCCTGCAGGCGCGGTACGGCTGTCAGGAAACGGGCCACATTCAGCGGGGCAAGATCGCCCAGTGGACGCAACACGGCGATACCAAGGTCATCGTCCGTGAACACGACCTCCGCATCGTCTTCGCGGTCAAAGGTGATGCGTTCGCAGCTTTGCACGGCTTCTGGCGTTGTCACAACGACCCCATCATCTGAGACAAAAAAGCCAGAACGTGACAGACGCGGTTGGCGCACGGACAGCCCCGCCACCATGTCAATCGCCTGATCCTCGCCTGGGGGCGCGATATTGGGGTCAAGCACACCGGGCAGGCGTTCAAAGCTTGCTTCCATTTCTTCGATCACGCGCAGGCGGCGCTGGTCGTCGCCGAGCGGCCAGACCAGAGTGAACCCTTTGATTGCATTGTCCTGCAAGGTCACGCTTGTATAGGAATGGATGCCCCGGCCGATCCCCTCAATGACAAAGCCATCACGGCCACGGCTGCGTGGCCCGTCGGGCGGCACTATGTCGAGGATCTGGAAAACCTCATAAAGGCCGACCATTTTCCCCTCATCGCCTTCCTGACTGATGAAAAGCACCTGTGCCTGAGGGATATCGCCGCTGGCGTCAAAGCGCACGAAGGGCGGTTTGTATTCGGTAAAGGCCACCACATCTGTGGGGATCCGCATCTGAATGCCGGATGCGTCATCGCGCACCAGACGCATGTTCAGCCCTTCCAGAACGCTGTTGTATTGTTCAAACAATAAGGCCCGCTGGCGCGTCGTCAGAACGCCGGTAGGTTCCTGGTTATTGGCTGTCTGCCAGGCCTGCATGGCCCCGCGTGTGCCCCGGCCGAAAGATCCATCAATCGCCGCGTCATAGAAACCCGCCCATTGCAGCGCTTTCTGCAATGCCTCGCGGTCTTTGCGCGTCAGGGCAGCCTCGGATGCGCGGGCCTCCTGCGGCGTCTCATCTGGTGCGTCAAACGGATCGGTCGGGATCGCAGTATCGGTGGTTGTTGGGGGTGCGATTACAGGGTCGGCTGGTGGCTGGACCGTCGTGCGCGCGGCACTGCCCCCGATGGGCCAGAACTGCTGCTTGAAGAATTGACCATTCTTGACAAAGCTGTCGGTTGGGACAGCACCCCGGGCCAGCAGGCTGGCCAGTGCCGTTTCGGCCCCGCGTTCGTTGAACGGACCGATGAAGATGCCGTAGAAACCATCGCCCAGATAAAACCCTGCCACGTCATCCAGACGACGTGCGTATTCGCGCGCGCGATCCTGCGCGCCTGTCAGTGTCTGCCGCGCTTCGATCTGGACCCAGAAATTGTCCTGCGCGGCTGCCGATACTGTCATACCCAGTGAAAAAATGATAATCGCAAGTGCTCTGACCATCGATGTCCCAATATCGTGTTGAGTGGTGTCAACTGACTGGCCCCGTCTTGCCCAAGACGCAAGAGTAAGCGCGGTAAATTCTACGCAATCTGCCCAATAAGTCGCAACCCGTTGCCCAATTGACCCTTGTCGCCCGGGGCCCTATTGAACGCCTAATCGCAGACGAGGGTTAAGATGGCGGAAAAACCACGCAGTTTTCAGGAAATCATCCTGCGGCTTCAGGCCTATTGGGCCAGCAAGGGCTGCGCGATCCTGCAGCCCTACGATATGGAAGTGGGGGCAGGCACCTTTCACCCCGCCACGACCCTGCGCGCGCTGGGCAGCAAGCCTTGGGCAGTGGCCTATGTGCAGCCCTCCCGCCGTCCGACAGATGGCCGTTATGGCGAAAACCCCAACCGTTTGCAGCATTATTATCAGTTTCAGGTCCTGATCAAACCGTCCCCACCCGAGATGCAGGAACTTTATCTCGGCTCGCTTGAGGCGATCGGGATTGATGCCACGATGCACGATATCCGCTTTGTCGAGGATGACTGGGAAAGCCCGACGCTGGGTGCCTGGGGCCTGGGGTGGGAGGTCTGGTGCGACGGCATGGAAGTCAGCCAGTTCACCTATTTCCAGCAGGTCGGCGGGCATGATTGCAAGCCGGTCTCGGGCGAGTTGACCTATGGGTTAGAACGTCTGGCGATGTATGTTCTGGGCGTCGATCACGTCATGGATATGCCGTTCAACGACCCCCAGACGCCAATTGCGCTCAGCTATGGCGATATCTTCAAGCAGACCGAACAGGAATACGCCCGCTGGAACTTTGACGTGGCCGATACCGATGTGCTGCTCCAGCATTTCAAGGATGCGGAGGCAGAATGCCAGCGGATTCTGGATGAACCCGCCGAGGATCCAAAGACAAGCCTGCGGATCATCATGGCCCACCCGGCCTATGACCAATGCATAAAGGCGTCCCATGTTTTCAACCTGCTGGACGCGCGCGGCGTGATCTCGGTCACCGAACGGCAGGCCTATATCGGGCGGGTCAGGGCACTGGCCAAGGCCTGCGCGGATGCGTTCGTGCAGACCGAAGCGGCTGGGGTCGCGGCCTGATGGCACGTATCGCAATCGTGGGAATTCTTATGCTGGCCGTCATCGCAGGTGCGTTGCTTTACTACCAACAGGTCTATGCCTACTACACCCTGGTGCAGGCGGAAAATGCTGATGTCCGCCTGACCAATCTGGTCACTGGCGAGGCAGAGCCGATTCTGTTTGACAACTTTCAGGCGATTGATGCTGACAGCAGCCCTATCCGCTATCGCGCCTGCTTTACTACGCCGTTGAGCCTGGCCACGCTGACCGAAACCTTCGTGATCCGTGACGATGCGGAACCACGCACGGCCCCCGGTTGGTTCGACTGTTTCGATGCAGAGCAGATTGGCGCTGATCTACAAGGTGAGGCGATTGCCTTTCTTGCCGTCGAAAATATCCACTACGGGATCGACCGTATCGTGGCCGTCTATCCCGATGGCCGGGCCTATGCCTGGCACCAGATTAATGAATGTGGCGAGGTTGTCTTTGACGGCAATCCTGTCCCCGAAGGCTGCCCGGCCAGACCAGAAAGCACCGATTGATGCCCGATCTTCTGATTGAACTTTTTTCCGAGGAAATTCCTGCGCGCATGCAGACCCGCGCGGCTGAGGACCTGAAGAAACTCGTGACAGACGGCTTGGTCGAGGCCGGACTGACCTATGCGGGGGCGGCTGCTTTCTCGACACCGCGCCGCCTGAGCTTGTCGATTGATGGGCTGACGGGCGAAAGCAAGCCGGTGCGCGAGGAACGGCGCGGGCCAAAGGTTGGCGCGCCGGACAAGGCTGTCGAGGGGTTTTTGCGCGGGGCGGGGGTGGCCCGCGAAGACCTTGAGGTGCGCGATGACAAGAAAGGGCAGGTCTATTTTGCCGTCATCGAAAAACCAGGGCGGATGGCGGCGGATATCATCGCCGAAGTGCTTGAGGCCACGATCCGCCACTTCCCTTGGCCCAAATCAATGCGCTGGGGTGATGGCACGCTGAAATGGGTACGTCCGCTGCATGCGATCCTGTGCATTCTGGTGGATGAGGCCGGGGCCGAGGTCGTGCCGCTGGATGTGGATGGCATCGTATCGGGCAATACCACACGCGGGCATCGTTTCATGGCGCCCGATCCTTTTTCTGTCACGTCTTTCGATGATTACGAGGCAAAGCTGAAGCGCGCCAATGTCGTCCTGCGCGCCGATGAACGGGCCGAGGCGATTTGGGCAGAGGCCACAAACCAGGCTTTTGCGCTGGGTCTTGAGGTGGTCGAGGATCGCGGGTTGCTGGCCGAGGTGGCCGGGCTGGTCGAATGGCCGGTCGTCCTGCTTGGCAGGATCGACGATGATTTTCTGGGCCTGCCACCAGAGGTGCTGCAGACGTCGATGAAGGAACATCAGAAATTCTTTTCCGTCCGCAACCCCAAGACAGGGCGGATTGAACGGTTCGTGACAGTGGCAAATATGGAAACCGCCGACAATGGCGTGACCATTCTGGCGGGCAATCAGAAGGTGTTGGCGGCCCGGTTGGCCGACGCGAAGTTCTTCTGGGAAAACGATCTGCGCACGGTCAAGACCAAGGGCCTAGAGGGGATGGCGGCGCCGTTGGCTGATGTGACGTTCCACAACAAGTTGGGATCGCAGGCCGACCGGATCAAACGGATCGAAGCCTTGGCGCGCGAGATTGCGCCAAGCGTGGGCGCGATGCCTGATCTGGCGACCGAGGCGGCGCGTATCTGCAAGGCCGATCTGGCGTCTGAAATGGTCTATGAGTTTCCTGAATTACAGGGGCTTATGGGCCGCTACTACGCAGAAGCTGCCGGGCATGATGAAGGTGTGCCCGAGGCCTGTGAAGAGCATTGGCAACCGCTGGGCCCCTCAGACGAGGTGCCTACAGCGCCTGTTTCCATCGCCGTTGCGTTGGCGGACAAGATCGACACGCTGACCGGATTCTGGGCGATTGACGAGAAACCGACCGGGAGCAAGGATCCGTTTGCGCTGCGAAGGGCGGCGCTGGGAATAATCCGCATACTGGTTGAACGTGACATACGGATGCCTCTAAGCGAGGTGTTTCCGCACGCGCATCCTTACGGCGATGCGACCAGCGGGGCTGATCTTCTGGATTTTTTCTATGATCGCTTAAAGGTCTTCCTTCGTGAAAAGGGAATACGCCACGATATCATTGACGCGTGTATCGCCATGCCGGGAAGTGATGATCTGACCTTGCTCGTCAAACGGGCCGAGGCTTTGGCCGCAGTTCTTGCCACCGATGACGGTGAAAACCTGATCCAAGGGTTCAAACGTGCCAATAACATCCTGACCCAAGCCGAGGAAAAGGATGGCGTTGAATATTCCTATGGGGCGGATGTGAAATACGCCGAAGAACCCGCCGAAATGGCGCTGTTTGCCGCTCTTGATGCTGCAGATGCAAAGATCGCACCGGCTATGAAAGCTGAGGATTTCGGCACAGCGATGACTGCTATGGCGGCACTTCGCGGGCCGATTGACCAATTCTTCACCGATGTGCAAGTCAACGCCGACAGCCAGATATTGCGTCGCAACAGGCTTAACCTGTTGTCGCGGATCAGGAATATCTGCCTGAGCGTCGCCGATCTGACGCAAATCGAAGGCTAGACGAAAGTCATGTAAACTTTCCTATACAGGTCATCGTTTTATCGCCTATGCTGCACCTGAACAATGAATGGTGCCGCAGTGCAGCAACAATCGACATATAAGCAGCTGACGCTGATCACCCCCACCGCCGCGATGCACGCGTCGGTGCATGGGGGGCGGGCGAAATGTCTGCAGCGTCTGATCCGGCTGGAGATGCCGGTTCCGGTGACGGTTGCCTTGTCATTTGATGCCGTACAGCAGATCGCACGCGGGCAATCGGTGGATATGGATGCCTTGATGGCGCCCTTTGGGCCGCAGCCGCTTTTGTCTGTCCGCCCGTCCAGTCAGGACCCCGATTGGGGTGGCCCCAGTGCGATTCTCAACATCGGGATGAACGACGCCCGCCACGATGCCATGTGCGAGACGATGGGCGAATGGGCGGCCTCGGCCATGTATCTGCGTTTTGTGCAGGCTTATGCGATCCACGTCGCGCGGCTGGACCCGGATGAGTTTTACCTGCCCGATGTGCCCGACAGGCTAAGCCTGAAGGCCATGCTGGACACTTACGAGGCCGAGACGGACGAACAATTTCCGCAGGATCCGGCGGTTCAACTGACGCAAGTATTGCGATCCATGGCGCGCGCTTGGGATGGCACCACAGCCCGCCTGTTGCGTCAGGCCAAGGGGGCGCCGCAGGATGCGGGCCTTGGTCTGGTGGTGCAGGCGATGGCGCTGGGCGTGGGGCAGGGCGAATGTGGGTCCGGTGTGATCCAGTATGTGGATAGCACGACCGGCGTGCCCCAGATCACCGGCCGCTATATGAGCCAAAGCCAGGGGCGCGAGGCGCTGGGCGCGGCGGAGGGGGCCATTTACCTGACCCGCGATCCCCGTGGCCCGTCATTGGAAGACCTGTGTCCGGATGCGTTTGCCGAACTGGTTGCGTTACGCGATATCTGCCGCCGCTTCCTGCGCGAGGAAATGCAGGTCGAATTCACGATTGAAAACGGCAATCTGCATATTCTGGATGCGGTCCGCGTGCAGCGGTCCTCCCGCGCCTCTGTCCGGATTGCGGTCGCATTGGCCGAGGACGAGATGATCCCGCGCGAAGATGCTGTGTTGCGGGTAGAACCTGCGGCCCTGTCGGAATTGCTGCATCGTCAGATTGATCCGTTGGCCAAGCGCGATCTGATCGTGCGGGGCATTGCCGCCAGTCCGGGTGCGGCAACGGGTCGGATCGTGCTGACCGCGAATGAGGCACAGGCAAGTGCCGCACGGGGTGAGGCCTGTGTGCTGGTCCGGCGCGAGACGACGCCAGAGGATATCCGCGGCATGCATGCGGCGCAGGCTGTACTGACCATGCGCGGTGGTGTCACCAGCCATGCCGCAGTGATCGGCCGCGGGCTGGGTGTGCCATGCGTTGTGGGTGCGTCGGACCTGTCGATCGATTTCAAAAAGCGGCAGGTCATTGCGCCCAATGGCCGTCGCTTTGCTGCAGGCGATACGATTACGGTCGATGGCACAACAGGTCAGATCCTTGCGGGCGAGCCACCCATGCTGGAGGCCGCACTGGACGATGCCTTTCAGACGCTGCTGCAATGGGCCGATGAATTCCGCGATATCGGCGTGCGGGCCAATGCAGACACACCCGCGGATGCGCAGACTGCGCGCAACTTTGCCGCCGAAGGCATCGGCCTTTGCCGGACCGAGCATATGTTCTTTGAAGGTGAGCGCCTGCGGGTCATGCGCGAGATGATCTTTGCCGAAGGCGGCGATGACAGACGCGCCGTGCTGGACCGGCTGTTGCCCATGCAGCGCGCCGATTTCCGTGCCTTGTTCGAGATCATGCAAGGGCGCAATGTTTGCGTGCGCCTGTTCGATCCGCCGCTGCATGAGTTTCTGCCATCGGACAAGGCAGGGCTGCGTGATCTGGCGGGGCAGATGGATGTACCTCTCCATGAAGCGACCGCCCGGGTCGAGGCGCTGAGCGAATATAACCCGATGCTGGGTATGCGTGGCGTCCGGCTGGGTATCGCCATCCCCGAAATCTACGACATGCAGGCACGCGCGATTTTCGAGGCGATCGCCGCTGTCATCAAATCCGGCACAGAGATCACCGTCGAGATCATGATCCCGCTGGTTAGCGCCATGCGCGAGGTCGAGCTGGTCAAGGCCCGCGTCGATGGGGTGGCCAATGCGGTGATGGCCGAAACCAGGACCGAATTCGAATATCGCCTTGGTGTCATGGTTGAAACGCCTCGGGCCGCCTTGCGCGCACAGGATATCGCCGAACATGCGGCATTCCTGTCGTTTGGCACCAACGACCTGACGCAGATGACCTATGGCCTGTCGCGCGACGATGCGGGCCGTTTCATGTCGGCCTACGTCCAACAAGGGGTCTATGCCGAAGACCCGTTTCACACGCTCGACATCGAAGGGGTGGGCGAGTTGATTGCGCTGGGGGCCGAACGGGGGCGGGCCGGCCGCAAGGACGTGATCCTGTCGATCTGTGGCGAGCATGGGGGCAGCCGGTCGGCCATCGCGTTCTGCCGGACACATGGATTTGATTACGTGTCATGTTCACCCTTCCGGGTCCCTGTTGCGCGACTCACCGCCGCACAATTGGCGTTGCAAGATCGGGTCGTAAGTTAACAAAATCCAAGGTTTTGTGGCATTTATGCGCCTTCCCACGCGATATTGGGTGACAATCCCTGTTTACAACGTGGGGGCTGTTGCGTGTCCGGCGACAGTCCTGACCTAGGGGTAGACGTAAGCGTCACTTTCGCCTAAAGACACGATCGCTTGCGCGGGAGCTACCTCCGCGTTTTTCCTGGGTGGGAAAAGGATAATGATTATGAAGGCGTTTCGTGCCACATTCCTTGTGGCGCTTCTATCATGTTTTGCGTCTGCCGCTGTGGCAGACGAGGTTCTGGCCAGCCGCCTTGGCGCGCTTTTGGGTCAGGAACGTCAGGCCCTTGCTGTGGTGCCTGACAGCCGTCTGGCCGCTTTGACAAGCGTGCCGTCCGCGCAAGAGCGCGGCGTTGAGACCCAAAGTGGTGTGATCTATGATCGTGCATTTCTGGCCTCGCAGCCTGCCGCCGACGGCAACAGCGAATGGGAATGTCTGGCCGAGGCGCTTTATTTCGAAGCGCGCGGCGAATCCGTGCGCGGCATGTTTGCCGTGGGCGAGGTGATCCTGAACCGGGTCGACAGCCAGCTTTATCCCGATACGCTTTGTGCGGTGATCAATCAGGGTACCGGGCGACGCTATGCCTGCCAGTTTACGTATACCTGTGACGGTCTGGCCGAAAATATTGCCGAACCACGCGCCTGGGAACGGGTGGGCAAAGTTGCCCGTCTGCTGGTCGATGGTGTCCCACGCGCGCTGACCGGTGGTGCCACGCATTACCACACCAAGGCGGTCAACCCGTCATGGGCGCGTGTCTATCCGCGCACGGCGTCCATCGGATCGCATTACTTTTACCGCAAACCGACGCGGACTGCATCCAATTAGGGTCGCCTAACGGGGCTGCGGCGTCGCCTTGCCTCCTTGCCCCGGCCTGCTGTCACTAGTATCGAACGCGTGTAATCTTCGCGTTCGGACCGTGCCATGACAGATGATATTCGCCTTGCCTTTGCCCATCCAAGCGAGCGGGCTGAGGCGAGCAGCCAGACCCCCTGCGACCGTATCTCTTTGCGCGACTATGTCGTCGAGGTCGAGATTGGTGCGTTTCAGCAGGAACGCGGCAAGTTGCAGCGCGTCCGCTTTAACGTGGTGGTCGAGGTGCTGCCGCTGAGCGGACCGATCGACGATGATGTGGACCGCATCCTGTCTTATGACAAAGTGACCGAGGCGATCGGGATCGAGCTTGAGGCCGAACGCCTGAACCTGTTGGAAACACTTGCCGCCCGGGTGGCGGAACGCATCCTTCTTGAACCGCAAGCGGAGCGGGTGTTTGTCCGGATCGAAAAGCTGGATCGCGGTCCCTTTGCCTTAGGGGTTGAGATCGTGCGGTCGCGCGATGGTGTGCACCTGGCCGGGCAGGATCATGTGGAGGCCCCGCATCCGCGTGTCGTCTATCTGTCCAATGCGGCTGTCGCGGCACCCCATTTGGGTGATTGGATTGATCAGTTGGCGGCGATGGATGCACCCCTGATCCTATGCGTCGGTGCTGCTGAACTGCCCGCTCCGCAGGCCGGCAATGCCCTGGCACAACGCCGGATCGACCTTTTGGCCATTGAACAAAACGCCTGGACTTTGGCCGCCCATGACCGCCGCTGCAAGGTGGTTGGCACAAGGACCGAGCTGGATTGGGCGATGAAAAACGGCCAGATCTGTATTTGGGCCCCGTCCAAGATCGTTCTGGATGCGGTGGATGGCCCGTCCGCCAGCCCGCGCGATGCTGTCGCACTTGTGGCATGGTTTGCTGCCGAGATGCAGGCGACGGAATTGCTGGTGATTGGTGACGATGCGCCAGACGCGGCGATGCCGGTGCGTGTGGCGGATGTCAGTGCCACATCATTGCAATGAAACGTTATTATCGCCCATTGGTTCAGACCGGGCCTGACCGGCCTGCCAATGCACTGACCCTCGCTGGCGGCTGGGCGTGGTTTTCCCACGTCGCAATACATAAGCGCGACGCGCCTGTGCAGCATGTACCGGCTACGGACATATCTGAAGCCGTGCTTGCCTGTCTGACAGCGCCGCGCGCCGCAATTTCTGTTCTCTCCATGGATCAGCCACGGATCATGGGTATCCTGAATGTCACGCCTGACAGCTTTTCGGATGGTGGCCGCTTCGACGACCCCGATCTGGCGGTTTCACATGCCAATCAGATGATCGCGTCGGGGGCCGATATCATCGATATTGGCGGGGAAAGCACGCGCCCGGGCGCCGATGAGGTTGATATCGCCGACGAGATCGCCCGTACCGAACCTGTCATTGGAGCGTTGCGAGCGAATAGCGACGTCGCCATTTCGATCGACACGCGCAAGGCGGCAGTGGCCGAGGCAGCGGTCAACGCTGGGGCCAGCTTGATCAACGATGTTGCGGCGTTCACCTTCGATCCGCGTCTGGCTGATGTGGCGGCCAACGGTGGTCTGCCGGTTTGCCTGATGCACGCGCAAGGTGATCCCAAAACAATGCAGGCCAATCCGCGCTATGATGACGTGCTGCTGGACGTCTATGATTTCTTGGAAGAGCGCATTGCGGTGGCCGAGGCGGCGGGGATCGCCCGAGACCAGATCATCGTTGATCCGGGTATCGGCTTTGGCAAAACGGTCGCGCATAATCTGGCACTCCTGAGAGGGCTGGCGTTATTTCACGCGCTGGGCTGCCCCATCCTGCTGGGCGCATCGCGGAAACGGTTCGTCAGCGTACTGGGCGGCGGCGATGCGGCAACCGACCGACTAGGGGGATCTGTCGCTGTCGCCCTACATGGCTTGCGTCAGGGGGTGCAAATCCTGCGAGTCCACGATACATTCGCGACCAAACAGGCGTTCGACCTGGAACAGGCAATCAGCGGGGCACAGCGACAATGACACGCAAGCTTTTCGGGACCGACGGGGTGCGGGGCAAGGCAAATGCCTATCCCATGACAGCAGAGATGGTGTTGAAGGTGGGCGCTGCCGCAGGGCGCTATTTCCGGCGCGACGGGTCCAATGTGCACCGGGTCGTCATTGGCAAGGACACCCGTCTGTCGGGTTACATGTTTGAAAACGCGCTGACGGCAGGTCTGACAAGTACGGGCATGAATGTGCTGCTGCTCGGGCCTGTGCCCACCCCTGCCGTGGGCCTTCTGACCACCTCGATGCGTGCCGATGTGGGGATCATGCTTTCGGCCAGCCACAACCCGCATCATGACAACGGGATCAAGTTCTTCGGTCCCGATGGCTTCAAACTGTCGGATGAGGCTGAGGCCGAGATCGAAGAGCTGATCGCGGGTGAGATCGAACCGGCGCAGGCGCAGAATATCGGGCGCGCAAAACGGATCGACGATGGGCGCTTTCGCTACGCTGAACGGGTCAAATCCACCTTTCCGGCGGGCATGCGCCTTGATGGTCTGAAAGTGGTGATCGATTGCGCAAATGGGGCGGGCTACAAGGTCGCGCCGGAGGTTCTGTGGGAACTGGGCGCAACCGTCATCCCCGTTGGCGTCACGCCCAACGGCTATAACATCAACGATGGGTGCGGTTCGACCAGCACCGCCTTGGCCGCTCAGACCATCCGGGATGAAGGTGCCGATGTTGGCATTTGCCTTGATGGCGATGCGGACCGGGTGATGATCCTCGACGAAAATGGCGCCGTTGCCGATGGCGATCAGATCATGGCCTTGATGGCAGGGCGTTGGGCCGATCAGGACCGGCTGAACGGGGGCACACTTGTCGCGACGGTGATGTCCAATCTTGGCCTTGAACGTTATCTTGATGGGCGTGGACTGCGGCTGGAACGCACCGCTGTTGGCGACCGCTATGTTGTTGAGGCGATGCGGGCCAATGGCTGGAACCTCGGCGGTGAGCAATCGGGCCATATCGTGATGACTGATTTCGCGACCACCGGTGACGGTTTGCTGGCCGGGCTGCAGTTCCTGGCGGCTATGGTCGAGACTGGTCGCAAGTCGAGCGAGCTTAGCCGGAGTTTTGAAACCGTTCCGCAGATGCTCAGGAACGTACGCTATGCGGTGGGACAGGACCCCTTGAATGCGGACACGGTGCGCAAATCCATTGCCGATGCAGAAGTACGTTTGCAGGGCAAGGGTCGGCTTTTGATCCGGAAATCCGGGACCGAACCGCTGATCCGCGTGATGGCCGAGTGCGAGGATGACGGGCTGTTGGGCCAGGTCGTCGACGGGATCGTGGCCGAGGTCGAAGCGGCGGTCTGACCTGGTTGGTGTCGACAGACACAGTCACTTTGACATTCATTTGGTAGTGAACCCCATCTGGCGATGCATTTGCATGGGGGCTGCTATGACTGCACAACACCTTGCCGTACTGGCACAATACACACCAAATCCGGGAACAATCACGCATACCCAATCGAACGGGGGTGCTGCGGCCAGCGTAGGTTATAGCTGTCATCTGGCCATGATGCACTGGGCCTTTATGGCCCTCAATTGCACGGGCGCTGAAGCGAATGCGGCGGTCAGTCGCATCTTTCGTGCCTATTGCGCAAATTGTGTGGATGGGTCGGTGCATGACCGTGGATTTGGAAATGGAATTCACGCGGCCTATGGGCAACTCTTCTGCAAAGAGGCGCGGCCGGTGGCGGACAATGCCAGCTTGTACAAGCTGGCGGAAGTGGGCGATGTATTGATCACCGGACCGAAAGAGTTTCCAGCGCATAGCATGGTCGTGTCAGGCCGCATGTGCAACTTTATGCGGGTCAAGCGTGTCATGGTTCGGGGTTTCAACAATCTGGGGACATTGGGCACCGGGGAAAAGGACGCGCATGATATGCTGTCGCATAATGTCATGGACGACCGCTACTGGCGCAGGGATCCTGCCAAACCGGATCACACAGCGCAGACCAAATTCGGGATGGCCTCGGCCTCCCTTTCTATCATCAAACATGCTGATTTTATCGAAGGTGCCCGCACGGCCTTGATTCTGTCACGTGTTTCGCGTCAGGAGGCGGCGTAGACTGCCCCATTGGCTGATCGCCAGACCGGTCAGGATCAGCCCAAGTGCGGCAAAGAACCGAAGCGGCAACACCTCGTTCAGGATCAGCACGCCAAAGATGACCGACCAGAGCGGAACCTGGTAATTCACCAGTGTCATGAAAACAGCGCCTGCCGAACGGATGGTGGCCACCCGGATCAATGCGGCCAATGCGGTGGGGATAAATCCCAGAAAAAGGATGGCCCAGGTGGCCCGGCTGCCGCCCAGTGTTGGCACACCTTCAATCCACAACATCGCCGGGATCAGCGTCGCCGCACCGACGGTCAACAAAAGAGCCGCCATGGTCGTGGGGTCAATGGGCGGGCAGCGCCGGGTCATGATGCTGGACACTGCATAGGATATGGCCGCTGCGACGCAGGCAATCTGGCCCAACGGTTCCATTCCCGTCCCGATCCGCAAAACGCTAGGACCGATCAGAACCACAGCGCCGATGAACCCCAGTACCACGCCAATTGTGTTGCGCAGGCTCAGCTTTTCGTCGGTGAAGACATGAGCGAGTGGCAGCACGAACAGCGGCAGGGCAGCCATTGAGATACCTGCAAAGGCGGAAGGTACAAATTGCTGCCCCCAGCTGAGCAACGCGAACGGGACGGCAGTGTTGAGTATACCTATCGCCAGCAGGTACTTGAGCATCCGTGGAGTGAAGGCAGGGAGGGGCGAGCCCATGACCCACATCAGGATCAACAGGGCTGCCGCGCCCAGACTTGTCCGGGCGCACGCGACGGTGAATGGCCCATACCCTTCCAGCGCAATGGCCACCACCATGAAGGTGCCGCCCCAGATCAGACCAAGGGCTGCAATCGACAGCCAATTGCTGAGCGTGGGTTGGTTTGCCATATCTGTGGGGGTCTTTCGTCAGCGATGAATGTCCAGGCTGTCTTTGGGCGCTTGGACCCGATCATGCAAGCCGTAGTCGCGCGCGACCTCTGCCACGCGCAACCTGTAATCGGCGAACATACCCGACCGTCCGGCGGTTTGGGTCGTCCGGTGTTTGGGCATGTTGCGCCAGCGCGCCACGGCGGCTTCATCTTCGAAAAAGGACAGTGACAGCAGCTTGTCCGGGTCTGTGAGGCTGCGGAACCGTTCAACAGATATGAAACCGGGCATGTTTTCGAGCATGGGTCGCAAATCTGCAGCCTGGTGCAGATAATCGTCGATCTGGTCCTGTTTCGGCTGCACCTCGAATATGACGGCAATCATTCTGTGTCTCCATGTGGGGTTGAGGCGAGACGCAGAAATGTGCGGTCCTCGCGCAGGATAAACTTTTCGCGTTGCGCAAAGGCATAGTTTTCCGCGCCCAGCGGGTCGGCGGCCAGCCTTTGTCGATAGGCCTCATAAGCGGTGAGTGAGGGGACGTTGTAAATACCGTAAGCCAGCGTGGATGAGCCTTCGTGCGGTGCGTAATACCCGATCAGATCGGCCCCATTGCGCGGAATGGCCTGACCCCAGTTGCGGGCATAGGTTTCGAACTGAGATGTCTTGGTGGGGTCGATATGGTATTTTATGATGCAGGTCAGCATAGGGTGCTCCGTTTTGATATGCCCTATGTCTAGCGGATTGAATGCGGTGAATGCTTCGGTTAGCATCGAACTATGAAAGAAGGTCCCGATATCTCTCGCGTGGCCGCGCTGATCGGCGATCCGGCGCGCGCCAATATGCTGATGGCGCTGATGAACGGCAAAGCGTTGACCGCCAGCGAATTGGCGGCAGAGGCAGGTGTCACCGCCCAAACCGCCAGCGGGCATTTGGGTAAGCTGCAGAGCGGTGATCTGGTGCATGTGCGCAAGCAGGGGCGGCACAAATATTTCGCGCTGGCAAATGCCGATGTGGCCGCCGCGCTGGAAGGGCTGATGGGATTGGCGGCTGGCCAGTTGCGCACGCGGACCGGGCCGAAAGACGCGGCATTGCGCCACGCGCGGGTCTGCTACAATCATCTGGCAGGGCAAAAGGGCGTGCAGATGTATGCCAGCCTGCTGAGGCGCGGATTGGTGCGCGAAGACCGTGATGAGGTTGCCCTGACGCCTGACGGTAAATCCTTTGCGGAAGAGTTCGGGATCGATCTGGACGGGCTGACGTCCAGCAGGGCGCCACTTTGCCGATCCTGCCTTGATTGGAGCGAACGGCGCACGCATCTTGCAGGATCATTGGGGCGGGCGATGCTGACGCGGATCGAAACCCGCGGCTGGGTGCGGCGGGATGCCGATAGTCGCGTCATTCTGTTCAGTCGCGATGGATCAGCGGCCTTTGAGGCCGCTTTTCCGGCGATCATGGAACCATGAAGCCTCATCGGGGTTGTATTGGCGAATGCAACCTTAGATGGAGGAATATATCATGGGTGGTGAATTTCTTGTCCCGGCGCTGGCCTTTGTAACCATGACCCTTGCGATTGTCTTTGCCTTGTGGAGCAAGCATCGCACGGAAAAGAGGATGGCCGACAACCCGCGTCCGAAGTCATCATTGGCCAAAGACGGCCCCGGCCCGCAGCCGTTTCGTTAGGAAAAAGGCCCGGTCAGCGACCGGGCCTTTCTTTTGAACAGGATGGGTCAAGACCCATCTTACGGCGTTGATCAGTTCTTTGCTTTGTCGACCATCTTGCCTTCGGAAATCCAGGGCATCATGGCGCGCAGCTTTTCACCAACCTTTTCGATCTGGTGTTCATCGTTGATCCGGCGCGTCGCCTTGAAATATGGCTGGCCTACAGCGTTTTCCTGCATGAAGTCACGCACAAACTTACCGGTCTGGATGTCGGTCAGTACGTCCTTCATCCGCTTCTTGGTCTCGTCATATGGCAAGATGCGCGGGCCGCTGACATATTCGCCGTATTCGGCGGTGTTCGAGATCGAGTAGTTCATGTTGGCGATCCCGCCTTCATAGATCAGGTCCACGATCAGCTTGGTTTCGTGCAGGCACTCGAAATAGGCCATTTCGGGTTCATACCCGGCCTCGACCAGCGTCTCGAAACCCATCCGGATCAGTTCCACGATCCCGCCGCAGAGTACGGCCTGTTCCCCGAAAAGATCGGTCTCGCATTCCTGACGGAAGTTGGTCTCAATGATGCCGGACCGGCCGCCACCAATCGCTGAGCAATAGGAGAGGCCGATTTCCAAGGCCTTGCCGGATGCGTCCGTGTCAACGGCTACCAGGCATGGCACACCGCCGCCTTTCGTATATTCGCCGCGCACCGTGTGGCCCGGACCCTTGGGGGCCATCATGATCACGTCGACACCAGCCTTGGGTTCGATCAGGCCGAAATGCACGTTCAGCCCGTGGGCAAAGGCAATGGCAGAGCCTTCGCGCAGGTTGTCATGCACGTATTTCTTGTAGGTTTCGGCCTGCAATTCATCGGGCATGGTGAACATGATCAGGTCACACCAGGCCGCAGCCTCTGCAATGCCCATGACCTGCAAGCCCTCGCCTTCGGCCTTGGCGGCAGAAGGAGAGCCCTCGCGCAGAGCGACGACAAGGTTCTTGGCACCACTATCGCGCAGGTTCAGCGCATGGGCGTGGCCTTGGGAGCCGTAGCCCAGAATGGCGACTTTCTTGTCCTTGATCAGGTTCACATCGCAATCGCGATCGTAATAAACGCGCATGGTGGCGGTCCTTTGTTTCTTGGGTTGCTTTGCCGGTCTTGTATCGCAGCGTAGCGCGGGGTGTGAGGGTTGTTTTTTGAGTATTTGTGGAAGAAAGAAGATTGTTATTCGCCATGATGGGATTTATGGGCATTCTTATGCTTGATGATATGGATCGCGCGATCTTGCGCCAGATGCAGGCCGATCCGGCCATGACCATGCCGGAGCTGGCAGAACGGGTCGGCGCAACACCCGCCCGCGTGATCCGCCGTGTTGAACGGATGATGGCCGACGGCATCATTGCAGGCCAGCGCGCGGTGATCGATTGGCGTGCGCTGGGGTTTGCTGTGCATGTGTCCTTGCGCATCACGCTGGACAAAACCGTGACCCGCGCCTTTGACGATTTTCTGGCTGCCGCCCGCGAGGTGCCCGAGGTGCTGGAAATCCAGACCTTTCTGGGCCGGGTGGATGTGCGCCTGTCCCTGATCGCGCGTGATCTGCCGGATTACCAACGGCTCTACCGTGACCGCATTCTGACCTTGCCGCATATCGCCGATATCGAGGCGCTAATGGATGTGGCCAATGTGAAATCAGATATGCGGCTGCCGATATGACACTGGATGATCTGGACCGGCAGATATTGCAGGCGTTGCAGCGAGATGCCGGGCTGTCGACGACGCGGCTGGCCAAGCGGCTTGGGCTGAGCCAACCCGCCACATGGCGCCGCATCCGGCGTCTGCAGGATACAGGTGTCATTGCAGGGCGGCGTTTGGTGCTGGATGCGGAAAAGGTCGGATTTGGGGTGACGGTTTTTCTGGGGGTCAAACTGGCTACCAAAGGCCGGGTCAGTCTTGAGGATTTCGAGCGCGCCATTGGGGCGATCCCCGAGGTCCAGACCGTTGATCATGTGCTTGGGCTTTATGATTATCGCCTGCGCGTCGTGGCCCGCGATCTGGCGGATTTTGAGCGGGTGCTGCGCCGCCGGATCATGACGCTGCCCGGCGTCGGGGATGTCGAGGCCAATGTGCTGTTGTCCGAAGAGCGACGCCCGGGGCCCATTTAGACGGTTTGGCTTAACTCTTTTCTCATCTTGCTGATCCATCTTTGCCGCCATGGGTATGTACGTGCGAAAATGAGACTTGGTTTGTCATCCTGGTGGGGCGTGATGGTGGCGGCGGCCCTCACAACGGTTGCCGCCATTGTAGTGTCGGAGTTCTTCGTCTTCCTTCTGTTTCCGGGACAGGATTTGATGGCCGCGCTCACCATTTCACCCATCGTCACAACCATTACCGCATTTCCATTCTGCGTCTTCGTATGGTCGCAGGTGCGAAAGAACATTCAGCTTGGTGCCGAACTGCAGCGGCTGGTCAATCGCGACAGGTTGACAGACGCAGCGACACGGGATTTCTTCTTTGCCCGTATGCGTGCGGACCCACAGGCATACGGCACATCGCTGATGGTCGATATCGACTTCTTCAAGACGGTCAATGACACATTCGGCCATCTGGCCGGTGATGCGGTGATCAGCCGGGTTGCGGGTATCCTTCAGGAAAACACTCGCGAAAAGGATATTGTCTGCCGGTTTGGCGGTGAAGAATTCATCGTCTTCCTTTATGATGAAGGGCCCTCGGGCGCGTTCAGTATTGCCGAACGTATGCGCCGCGCAATTGCAGATGACGTTGTCGATTATCAGGGGAAGTCGTTGTCGGTGACGGTGTCCATCGGCGGATCGCTGAAAGAACGGGTTGAACACATCAATCGGGCCATTCAGCAGGCCGATGAGGCGCTTTACCGGGCAAAAACCGGGGGGCGGAACCGCACGATATTTGCGTCAGATCTGTCATCCATCCCGAATGCGCCCGCCGCGTAATGGGCGCAGGTATACCAAAATAGACTTTGCGTTCAGACCGCCTGCCGATTACCCAAGGGTATCATGACAGGGAGGCCAAAATGGATGGTGCTAATGCGCAGGTTGATCCGGATGGATTGATGGAGTTTTCGGTCGTCTTTACCGACCGGTCGCTCAACCACATGTCCAAAGCCTTTCAGGGCGTGATGACAGATATCTCTGCCATGCTGAAAGATGTCTACAATGCTGATCACGTGGCGATCATCCCCGGCGGCGGAACCTACGGGATGGAGGCGGTCGCACGACAGTTTGGCCGTGACGCCCATGCCTTTGTCGTCCGCAACGGATGGTTTTCCTACCGATGGAGCCAGATTTTCGAGGCCGGACGGTTTACCGCCAAAACCACCGTGATGAAGGCGCGGCAGGCGGGCAATGATACCCGTGCGCCTTTTGCGCCAGCGCCGATTGATGATGTGGTCGCGGCCATCCAAGAGGCCAAGCCGGATGTCGTGCTTGCCCCGCATGTGGAAACCAGCGCGGGCATCATTCTGCCGGATGATTATCTGACAGCACTTGCCGCCGCCGCACATGAGGTTGGCGCGCTGATGGTGCTTGACTGCATCGCATCCGGCTGCGCTTGGGTAGACATGAAGGCGACAGAGGTTGATGTGCTGATCTCGGCCCCGCAAAAGGGCTGGTCATCGACACCCTCTGCCGGGTTGGTGATGATGTCGCAGCGTGCGGTCGACCGGATGGCGGATACAAGCGCTGATTCATTCGCCGTCGACCTCAAGAAATGGCACAGCATCATGCAGGCCTATGAAGATGGCGGCCACGCCTATCACGCGACCATGCCTACCGACGGATTACGGGCGTTTCGGGACACGATGCTGGAAACAAAGGAATACGGGTTCGGGCGACTGAAGGACGCGCAATGGGCGTTGGGCAATGCCGTGCGCAAGGTGCTGGCGGATAAGGGCATTCGGTCGGTCGCCGCCGATGGGTTCGGCGCCCCCGGTGTCGTGGTCAGCTACACCGACGATCCGGACATTCAGAATGGATCGAAATTCGCCGCCGCGGGCATGCAGATTGCCGCCGGCGTGCCGCTGCAATGCGATGAACCTGCTGATTTTCGCACATTCCGGCTGGGGCTGTTCGGGCTGGATAAGCTATATGATGTGGACGCAACACTGGCGCGGCTGGTGCCGGTCCTTGATCGGATTCTTTAACGGGCGCCGAGGCCCAGTTCCATCAATGTCCGCCGGATCGGGGTGATGCCGAACAGCGCCTGAATACCTTTGGCCCGCAAATCCTGCACCATCGGGCTGCCCGCGATTGAGGCGCGGTTCAGCGCATCAATTCCGGTCACGCGCAATCTGATGTCCGGGTGACGCTGGCGCGCGTAACTGTCCAGCATCTTTGGCGTGCCCAATTGGTCGGGCTGGGCCTGTGCCAGATCAAGCAGGCAGGACAGATCTTTCAGTGACATGTTCAGCCCCTGCGCCCCGATGGGCGGCATGACATGCGCGGCCTCGGCCACCAGTGCGGTGCGCGGGCCGGTCAAATGATCTGCCATCTGACTGATGATAGGCCAGACATGGCGCGGCGCGGCCAGTGTCAGCGGCCCATAATGCCAGGCGGATCGTTCATTCGCCGCCGCCTCGAACTGATCTTCAGGCAGGTCTGCAAGCCGCATCGCCTCGGCCCCGTGTTCCATCCAGACGACGGCAGAGCAGGGCTTGCCGTCATGATCCGGCAGGGGGACCAGCGTGAACGGACCGCCGGATTGGTGAATTTCGGTCGAAATATTGTTGTGCGGCGCGTCATGGGTGACGGCAAATGTTACTGCCTTCTGCCCGTAACGCTTTGTTTTCACGCCAATCCCGGCGGCCGCGCGTACCGGAGAGCCGCGACCATCCGCGCCGATCACCAGTTGCGCGCTGATCTGGCTGCCATCGGTCAGCGTCACCAATGCGGCGCTTGTTCGCGCCACCATGCTGGCAAAACCGGTGCCGGGGCGGAAATCGACATTGGGCAACGCTGCTAGCCGCGCCACCATTTCCCGCCGCAACAGCCAGTTGGGCAGGTTCCAGCCAAACGGCTTGTCAGAGATATCGGCGGCATCAAAATCGCGCACCACAATTGGTTCGGCGGCGGCATCAACAATACGCATCACTTGCAAAGGCGTCGCGTCGGGCGCCAATCTGTCCCACAACCCGGCGGTTTCCAGAAACTGTTGGGCCGGTTGCAGGAATGCGGTGGTGCGTAAGTCGGCACCGTCCGCATCGCGGGCCGTGACAGGCGGGGTCGGATCAACAATGACCACGTCAAACCCTGCGGTGCCAAAGGCGGCAGCGGCTGTCAGGCCGGCAACCCCGCCGCCGGCGATCAGAATGTCAGCGTTTTTGCGTTCCATGCCCAGCGACATAGCGGGCCGCACCGCGACGGGAAAGGGTCAGCGCACCAGCTGCGACAAGAAAGCCGCCAGATCATCGGTGTGATGATGCACATGGTCGCTCTGGTCCGGCGTTGCGCTGACATGAACGGTCCGCATCCCCAACGCATGCGGCACAGCCAGGTTACGCGCTTCGTCTTCAAACATGGCGGCATTTGTGGGCACAATGCCGTCCTTGTTGAAAACACGGGTAAAGGCATCATGTGTCGGTTTCGGTTTAAAATCAGCATGTTCCACGCCATAGACCGCGTCGAATTGCCGGGTCAGGCCACGGGCGGCCAACACCCGCTTGGCATGGTTTTCCGACCCGTTGGTATAAACGATCCGGCGGCCGGGCAGGGTGCCGATGGCCGCACTTAGCGCCGGGTCGGGTGCCAGATGCGAAATATCGATATCATGCACATCGGCCAGAAAGTCGTGCGGGTCGATGTCATATTCGTCCATCAACCCGGCCAAGGTGGACCCGTGACTGTCCCAATAGTCGATGCACAGGCGCGACGCGCGTGCCTGATCAAGGCCCGTCAGGCGCATCACATAGGCCGAGAACCTTGCATCCATCCGCCCGAACAGATCCGCCGACGGGGGATAAAGCGTGTTGTCGAGGTCAAAAACCCACGTGTCGACATGTGTGAAAAACCGGGCCACCATGCCCGATGTCTAGGCCGCGCGACCGTTGCACGCAATCGCTTTGACTTGATTGCGGGGGCGGCGCGGGCGTAAGGTCATCGGGTTAGGAAAGGTTCCCACCCATGCACGACCCGCGCACATCCCAAAAGGACGCCTACGCCCTGATCCTCGAGGCGATTGACAGCCATATCTACAAGCCCGGTGATCGGCTGGTGGAAAGCGAGCTGGCCGAACGGTTCGGCGTGTCGCGCACGCCCATTCGCGAGGCGTTGCAGCGGTTGGAAACCCAGTCATTGTTAACCCGCGATGGGCGGTCGCTGATCGTGGCCTCACTGGATCACTCGCAACTGTCCGAGCTTTACGTCGTCCGTGGTGAGCTTGAGGGGCTGGCAGCCCGTCTCGCGGCGCGTCACGCGACCCCCGAAGAGGTCAAGGTGCTGCGCGACATGCTTGAGGATGACAAGAATTTGGTTGGTGATCCAAATGCGCTGAGCCGCGCAAATCGCCGTTTTCACAAGCAAATTCATCTGGCATCGCATAATCGTTTTCTGGTGCGTCAGCTTGATCTGGTGCATCGGTCCATGGCCCTGCTGGCAACCACATCTTTGTCAGCCGAGGGCCGGACAGAGGGCACACTGGAAGAACACGCCAAGATCGTGGAAGCGATCGAGGCGGGTGATGGTGACGCAGCTGATCAGGCGCTGCGCGATCACATTTCAAAGGCTTTTGTCACCCGTCTGAAACTGGATGCAGCAGCGGTTGAGGCGGCTGAGTAGCCTGCGATTTCCACCCTTTCGGCAGTAAAACCCCGTGGGCGGTCTTGTCCCAATAGAAAGGCCGCGTTGCCAGTTCAAGAAGCCCCTTATAGGTCGCGATGGCGGCCAGCGGGAAATAGAATTGCAGCGTGAGCGCCCATTTGATCAGCCAGTGTTTCCCGGCCTTGCGCACGCCAACGGTCGCGGCAGCCAGATTGACCAGTTCTGACAATATGAACAGCCCCGCCAGCGTCCAGAATGCCCAAGGGGCCAGATACACGCTCAGCGGATGACCCAAGCCGAGCGTTGGCAGCCAGAATGTCCACAGGATCGGGGCCAGCGCAAATTGTGACAATGTGCCCAGAAACAGAAGTTGCAGGCCAAAGAACCGCCGCGCGCCCAGATCGCGCCACAGCCGGGCCGGGTTGCGCATATGAACGCCATAGGTCATGGCATACCCCTTTAGCCAGCGGGACCGCTGTTTGACCCAAGGCCACGGGCGGCCATTCGCCTCTTCCTCGGTCACGGTGGTGATCAGGTCGGTATAGTAACCATGCCGTGCCAGTCGGACACCCAGATCAGCATCTTCAGTGACGTTATGGGCATCCCAGCCGCCCAGCTTTTCCAACGCGTCGCGCCGAAAGAACAGGGTGGTGCCACCCAGGGGCACGACCAGTCCCAGCTTGCGGAAACCCGGCAGTATCACCCGGAACCAGCTTGCATATTCGATTGTGAAACACCGGGTCAGCCAATTGGTGTCGGCGTTGTAATAGTCCAGCGTGCCTTGCAGGCAGGCCACTTGCGGCGGGCTGTTGGCAAAACCATAGGCCGCCTTGTAAAGCTGATCTGCGGCGGGCGCGTCTTCGGCATCCCAGATCCCGATGATACTGCCATGGGCAAAGTCGAGCGCATAGTTCAGCGCCCGTGGTTTGGTCTTGATCGTGCCTTTCGGCACTATGATTGGCCGCATCCATGTGGGCAGGATCGTGCGCCCCAGCGTGGCGCGGGTGGTGTGATCATCCGCCTCAAGCACCAGGCAGACATCCAGCAATTCGCGCGGGTAATCGAGCGCCTTGAGCCGGGCAAGCAGATGTTCGGCAATCGCCGTTTCATTATAAAGCGGCACCAGCATGGTGATGACTGGCAGACGCGCCGGGGTGACGGTCTGAGCGGGTTCCGGCGCTGCACGCCAACCAATGTAAGCGGCGGCACCTTTGAGAAGCGTGTTGAAAAGCAGGATCACGATCGTCCAGGTCGTGACCATTGCAAACAGCGCCCGAGGCGCTGTGACAGCCAGGACTGCGATGGATGCAAGCAGTGCCAGCCCCACAATCAGGGCAAAGCGGGCGTTCCACTGGCGGCAGCTTTCGATGGCGGGCACTTTGGTTTCGGCCGCCGTGACCAAAGCCTGACCGCATTGGGCGCCGATACCGATGTTCATCTGGTCAAGCGTTGTAATCGCCATACGCACCGGGCCGAAACAGGCGCGCAGTTCAGCGGCGCAGCCGTCAAACCGGTCTGGATGGGCGCTGAGCACGATGGTGGCGCCCCCAATCCTGCGCCATGGCATAACGCCGTTCTGCAAGCACCGACCCGGCCCGAATGCCCGGATCAGGCTGATATCGGCGGGCTGCTCGACCGGGTTGATCAACTGGGCATCCCATTCACTGGCCAGAATGCCTGCAATGGACAGCTGCGAAACCCCGTAGCCTCGCGCATAAACCTCGGATAATGGCAGGCCGCGCCGTTGGGCGGTCAGTTCCGCCGTACAGGCGTCGCTATAGGAAATCAGCGCCAGACGCAGCAGTTCCCGGCTTAATCCTGCCCGCGGACCGGCCGCATTGCTCTGAGCGTCAAACCCCTGAACACGCTTGATTAAATGACTCATCGTTACCCCTTGCGCCCCGGCAGTCAGACTGGCGGAACAGGGTTAACGTCCAGTTAAGAATGATTCTCAACTATGGGTTGTATTGCGCTCGCTCATAGCGTGCGCAAACCGCTCGAACAGGTAATAGCTGTCCTGTGGGCCAGGGCTGGCCTCGGGGTGGTATTGGACACTGAAAACAGGGCGATCGGCGATCCGGATCCCGCAATTACTGCCATCAAACAGTGACACATGGGTTTCCTGCACCCCGTCCGGCAGCGATTGGCTGTCAACGGTGAACCCGTGATTCATTGAGGTAATTTCCACCTTTCCGGTTTCCATATCCTTAACGGGGTGGTTCGCACCGTGATGGCCGTGATTCATCTTGATTGTTTTGGCCCCGACAGCCAGCGCCAGCATCTGATGGCCCAGACAGATCCCAAAAACGGGGATATCGGTGTCCAGCACGCCTTTGATCATCGGGACGGCATATTTCCCTGTTGCTGCAGGATCGCCCGGTCCGTTGGACAGGAAAACCCCATCGGGGTTCAGTGCCAGCACATCCTCTGCTGTGGCGGTGGCGGGCAGGACGGTCACGTCACATCCGGCACTGGCCAGACAGCGCAGGATGTTGCGTTTCGCGCCATAATCAATGGCGACGACCTTGTGCTTGGGGGCGGTTTGGGGCTTGTAACCTTCGGGCCAGGCCCACCGCATTTCGTTCCATTGATAAGACTGTGCGCAGGTGACATCCTTGGCCAGATCAAGCCCCTCAAGCCCTTGAAATGCGCGGGCTTTTGCGACGA
This sequence comes from Yoonia sp. R2-816, assembly GCF_046762905.1. NCBI lineage: Bacteria > Pseudomonadati > Pseudomonadota > Alphaproteobacteria > Rhodobacterales > Paracoccaceae > Yoonia > Yoonia sp. R2-816. The sequence continues at coordinate 397,767 of NZ_JBKQXN010000311.1, forward strand.
GCGCTGCGATATCGAAATTGCCGTCGGGATCGTGTGACAGGGCCACATGGGGCGCACCCTGCTGCCGGATCGCGCGGGTCAGCCGCCGCGTATCAACCCCGCCCATGCCGATGCGGTTGCGCCGGGCGAGCCAGGTTGTCAGTTCTTCGGTGGAGCGCCAGTTAGACGGCGTGGTCGGGTCCCATTTGACGACCATACCGCAGGCGACAGGGTCTGCCGTTTCATCATCTTCGGGGTTCACGCCGGTATTGCCGATATGCGGGAATGTGAAGGTTACGATCTGGCCTGCATAGGACGGATCGGTCATGATTTCCTGATAGCCGGTCATGGCGGTGTTAAAGCAAAGCTCGGCCACTGTTTCACCGGTTGCCCCGAACCCGACACCATAGAAAATCGTGCCATCCGCAAGGGCCAGACAGGCCGTTGGTTTCTGTGTCATCACGATCACCCTCCGTCGGTCAAATTGGGCCGGGTTTACGGGGGCGGGCAGGCGCGGTCAAGGCCAGATCGGGCCCTTGCAAACAAGGGATGACGTGGCGACCGGAGCGCTTGTCATGCAGGGGCGGGCGCAGTAAGGTCTGCCCTTCTATCAAGGGTCATGAACGGGAGTTTTCATGGACATGCGCGACCGGGTCACTGCGGCCCTGAAGGATGCGATGAAGTCGAAAGAGGCGGATCGCCTGTCGACATTGCGGCTGATCAATGCAGCCATTAAGGACAAGGATATTGCACTGCGCGGCTCGGCTGATGAGGCCGGTGGCGTATCCAATGCCGATGTGCTGGCCATCATGGGACGGATGGTCAAGCAGCGTCAGGAAAGCGCGCGCGCCTATGAAGAGGGCGGACGGCTGGAACTGGCAGAAAAGGAACTGTCTGAAATCAAGGTGATAGAGGAATTTCTGCCCAAACAACTGACCGAGGAAGAGGCCGAAAAGGCGGTCGATGATGCAATCGCCGAAGTGGGTGCCAGCAGCATCCGCGATATGGGCAAGGTCATGGGCGTGTTGAAGGGCAAATATACCGGCCAGATGGATTTCGGAAAGGCCGGCCCGATGGTTAAGGGACGGTTGGGTTAACGGTGCTTTGCACCTGATTTGGCCGGTCGGCGTTGCGTCGGACTTGCGTCGGCAAAACGTCGGACCCCATCGGGCGGCGCGTTAAGTCTCTGAAAAGGTTAATGACAAGGGGATGGGTCAAGACCCATCTTACGTCGCGGCGCTGGTGTGACTATGCGCGCAAGGCGCGCTTGAGGTCATCATAAAGAGCCAGCCGTTCACCGGCATCCAGAAACGCCCCGATCTCAACCTCACGATCACCGCCGCGCAGGGTGATATAGTTTTCGACCGGCCCGCCCTTGGGGTGCAGATGCACGGTGACCCAATATCGCTTCGCCTCCCATTCCTGGGTATCGCCTTTGGGATTATGCCGGGTCAGATGGGCCGTCGTTTCGTCAACGGTCAGTTCTTCCAGAACTTCCCCGCGCTTGTAGCTGATGTTGAGTGCCGTCCAGAGCCCCCAAAGCATCAGCAGAAAGAACGGCAACAGGCCCCACAGGATGACCGTGCCCAGAAGAGTGATCAGCGGCAGCGACACAAGCGTCGCGGTCGCCCCCATGAACAGCACGAAATCCTTGCGCAGCAATGACCGGTATGGCCAGAGGCTGAGCTGCCAATCCGGATCGTGATGCGGCGGTTCTGATGACCATTCGTAGGGCATGGTTGTTACATATCCCATTCGCGTGGCCGGGCAAATGCGTAGAGCTGTCGCGGGGCCTTGCGCCCGCAGCATTTCATGATGATCTAGAGGCGTGAAGATATGTGAGAAGGTCGGGCGAATGACAGATATGGTGACACGTCCCAAAGTGGTGATCATCGGCGCGGGCTTTGGCGGTCTGGCCGCGGCAAAGGCCCTTAAACGCGCGCCCGTCGATATCGAGATTGTGGACAGGCGCAACTATCACCTGTTTCAGCCGCTGCTTTATCAGGTGGCAACGGCTGATTTGTCGCCCGCTGACATCGCCTGGCCGATCCGGGCGATTTTTTCACGCCAGGCCAATGTGTCTGTGACCTTGTCGGAGGTCCGGGATGTCGATGTGGCCGCCAAACAGGTGATCAGCGCTGATGGGGCCATTGATTATGACTATCTGATCGTCGCGACCGGTGCTGATCATTCCTATTTCGGCAACGACGATTGGGCGACGCATGCGCCCGGCCTGAAACGCCTTGTTGACGCGACCGACATCCGCAGGCGGGTTCTGATGGCGTTTGAACGGGCCGAGCTGGCCGATGATCCTGACGCAAGGGAGCGCGAGTTGACATTTGTTGTCGTGGGCGGTGGCCCCACCGGGGTCGAGATGGCGGGTGCCATCGCCGAACTGGCCCATTTCACGCTGGCTCGTGATTTTCGCCGGATCAAATCAACCGATGCGCGGGTGATCCTGATCGAAGCCGCTGATCGTGTCCTCGCCCCGTTTCCGCCCAATCTGTCAGCCAAGGCGCGTGCCGCGCTGGAAAAGCTGGGGGTCGAAGTCTGGACTGATACAAAGGTCAAGGACATCACCGCAGAGGGGGTGACATCGGACAAAGGATTCCTGCCTGCCGCGACCGTGGTCTGGGGCGCAGGGGTGGCGGTCAGGCATCTGGACAGGTGGCTTGGCGTAAAGACGGACCGCAGCGGGCGGGTCGCAGTGGCACCAGACCTGTCAGTGCCCGGCCGCGAGGACGTGTTCGTGATTGGCGATGCGGCCAAGGTGGTTTGGAAAGACGGGCAGGACGTGCCGGGTATCGCACCGGCTGCCAAGCAGGAAGGCGCGTTTGTGGCCCGGTTGATCGCGGATCGGGTGGCTGGACAAACAACCCCGCGGGTTTTCAGCTACCGCCACGCTGGCAACCTCGCGACCATTGGTCGCCACGCGGCGGTAATTGATTTTGGCCGGATCAAGCTGTCCGGCTTCATCGCCTGGTGGCTATGGGGCATCGCCCATATCTATTTCCTGATTGGCGTGAGGCAGCCTGTTGTTGTGGCGCTCAGCTGGTTCTGGTCATACCTGACCTATTCAAAAGGGGCCCGGCTGATTATCGGGCACCCCCGGAAGCGAACCGAGGCCGCAGAGACGTGACAGATCAGGCGATCTGCCTGGCGGTCACCGGCAAGAGCCGCTGCCTTGTCTCGTCCCGGTGCTTTTTCAGATAGCGCATGAATGGCGTGCCGCCGGTGCCGACCTCAACATCGTTGCCGGTTGCCGCGCTGTTCTGTTTGTTGATGTAGGAGGCCGCGTATTCCAGATGGCGCGACCGAAAATCGGCGACAGCCTGAATGTTGGAATTGTAGGCCATGACCAGGTCGGGCATCTCGCTGGTCTCAACAAACGCGCGCAAGGTGCTTTCGCGGCGTAGGTCTTCGATGAAACGGCGATGCGCGGGCGGGCGGTAGATATGAAGTTCGTCCAGATAGGCCTTCATCGGGTCATGCGCATGTCCGACGCCCAAAAGCGCATCCATGGCGGGGACAATAGAGGATTGCGAGCCGGTCTGGCCGCGAAACGCCTGCCCCTTGGTGCCGTATTCTGGGACATCTTCGTAGATGATCCCGTGGGGCAGGGCAGGGTTGTCTTTCCAGCCGTGAATATAGGGCCGGACCCGCGCAAAATAGATGTAAGGATCGCAGCGTTCGGGCATCCGGTCGAAGATCGCGTTGATGTCGGCCCAAACCGCGGCCATTTCGGTCAGCAGTCTATGAACCGCCGCGGTATCATGCGCGTTGACCGCATTGATCACAGCGGGCATCCGGCTGAGCGCACCGCCTGCGCGGGCTTCGATTGCCACATGGATCAGGACGAACCATGCCTCGTCCTGTCCGCCCAGAAAGTGCTGCAGCATCTGGATATTGTCGAGCGTGATACCCCTGCCGCGTTCGACTTCGGCCCAATTGTCGAGCACATAGGCGCTATAAGGCAGCAGTGGCAACTGGCCCAAATGGTCGGCGAGGGCGGCTATCGGGACAGAGAGGCAGCGCGGCAGGACCTCGGGTGGTGTCGCTTCGCCCCAGACATAGGCCTGCACCATGAAGGAATAGTGGACCATCGCCAGACGCAGTTCCTCGGTGGTCGCGGTTGCGACGATGCGGGGCATGTCGGGCTGCGGCAGGCGCGCGCGCAAGAGGGCGCGGATCCGTCCCGTGGGCAGAAGCTGGGGCAGGGATCGGGCGACTTCGCGTACGGCGGCAAGGTCACCGGTCAGCGTGACCTCATCGGCGTTGAACTGGCAAAGAAAGCCGCGATCTTCCGAGATGTCGTAGTGTTCAAGCGCCTGCATTGCGTATCCCTTCCTATTGCCAAGCTAGTTTTGGTGATTATGGTCGGAAATGGCGGCAAAGATGTTGCTCGTTCAGTGCAATAGAGTAAAGTTTCACAACAAATGTCCGATATTGATCCTGCGAGTGAAAAAATATTGTCAGTTCTCGAAAGCGAGGGCCGACTCACCAATATCGCGTTGGCTGATAAGGTTGGCCTGTCGCCATCAGCCTGTCTGCGCCGTGTGCAGGAGTTGGAGCGGACAGGCGTGATTGCGGGGTACCGTGCAATCATCAACCGATCGGCGATTGCACCCCGGATAACGGTGTTTGTGACCGTCGGTCTCGCGCAGCAACTTCATAAGGACGCCCGGGCCTTTGAAAATGCGATGGACCGTGCGCCGCAGGTTCTGGAGTGTCACAACATCGCGGGGAATGTCGAATATCTGCTGCGGGTCGAGGTTGGTGATCTGGCGGAATACAAGGATTTTCACGCGCATACGCTGGGGCAGCTGCCGCAGGTGAGCAGCATCACATCGCATTTCTGTCTGCAGACATCAAAGGATGTGCGCAACCGCCTGAAAAGCTGAAAGGGTGCAGTCCGTGCTGTGCGAAATCGTGCGGGTCAGCCGCGCGGACCAAACTGACGCCTGAATGTCCGGCGCCTTCATTTCGGACGCTTCATCCGGTAGCACCACCGGACGTCGCCCGACCTTCCCCAGGAGGGCGATTTTGCAGCGTCACAAACAGCTCGGCGTTCAACCAGGTAAGCATGTCCCGCCAACTATACGCCTTGAGAACGCCCCCCAGATCGGGCGACGCCCTCAGCACTTTTGGGCTCAAACCAGAAGTTGGTTCAAGATTCTTCCTTTCTGTCCATGTCTGCTTGGTGGATTGTTCTGCCGTTCGATCGGGCTTGTTGCACATCTTTGCGACCCGTAAACTCCGAGCAACCAAACTTCGGAGCATGTTATGACCACACGTTTCAACCCCCCGACGGGTTGGCCGCAATTCGGCCGCGCCTTTAACCATGGAATTGTCGAGCCGGAAGGTAGGACCCTCAGGATGACCGGGCAAGTCGCTTGGGATGGACAAGGGAACCTGATCGGCGAACATAACTGCGAAGCACAGATCAGGCAATGCTTTGACAACGTAGAGTATATTCTGCGTGCGGTAGGCGGAAAATTTGAGGATATGGTTTCCCTGACCATCTACTTCCTTAATGCCGACGATCTTCCCGCCATTCAGAAAGTTCGCGCGGAAAAGTTGGCACCGGAAATCGCACCTGCGAGCATCCTGATCCAAACACCCGGCCTAGTCATGCCAGAGCTATTAGTCGAACTGATTCCGGTTGCGGTGATCCCGTATGATCGGTTCCACGAACCCAAGTGGTAAGGAGCTTTTCGTAGGTTTGGGCGCAAACCGACCTTTGCATGACCGCCTGTGCTTTCGCTGCTTGGCCAGCCTCATCAGACAGTTGTCCACATAAAAAAGGCCCCGCAAGGGGCCTTTCTTTTGGGTTAGTGGGCCGGGCTTTTGTCCCAGTCTTCCTGCTTAGGCAGGGTTTCGAACGTATGCTCGGGCGGTGGCGATGGCAGTGTCCATTCCAGCGTGTCGGCATATTCGTTCCACGGGTTGTTCTCGGTCACGCGCTTGCCTTTCAGCAGGGTGTAGAACAGCACGCCGATGAAGAACAGGAACGAGGCGAAGGACAGGAAGGCACCCCAGCTTGAGATGTAGTTCCAGTAGGCGAACGCCTCGGGGTAGTCGATATAGCGGCGCGGCATGCCCTGACGGCCCAGGAAGTGCTGGGGGAAGAAGGTCAGGTTGGCGCCGATGAACATCGCCCAGAAATGCAGCTTGCCGGCCCATTCGGGATACATCTTGCCCGACATCTTGGGCAGGTAGAAATAGATCCCCGCAAAGATGGCAAAGACCGCACCCAGCGACATCACATAGTGGAAGTGGGCGACCACATAGTAGGTGTCATGGTAAACCCGGTCGACCCCGGCCTGTGACAGCACGATGCCGGTGACCCCACCGACGGTGAACAGGAACAGGAACCCGAACGCCCAGAGCATGGGTGTCTTGAATTCCACGGACCCGCCCCACATGGTCGCGATCCACGAGAAGATCTTGACCCCTGTGGGCACCGCGATGACCATGGTGGCCAGCATGAAATAGGACTGCTGTGTCAGCGACATGCCCACCGTGTACATGTGGTGCGCCCAGACGACGAAGCCCAGAACACCGATCGCCACCATCGCATAGACCATGGGCAGGTAGCCAAAAATCGGTTTGCGGCTGAACGTGGCGATCACGTGGCTGATGATACCAAAGCCGGGGATGATGATGATATATACTTCCGGATGGCCGAAGAACCACAGGATATGCTGATAAAGGATCGGGTCACCGCCACCTTCGGGCTGGAAGAAGGTCGTGCCAAAGTTACGGTCTGTCAGCAGCATGGTGATCGCACCCGCCAGCACAGGCAGGGCCAGAAGGATCAGCCATGCGGTCACAAAGATCGACCAGGCAAAGAGCGGCACCTTGTGCAGCGTCATGCCGGGGGCCCGCATGTTCAGGAAGGTCGTGATCATGTTGATCGCACCCAGGATCGAAGAGGCACCTGACAGGTGCACAGCAAAGATCGCAAGGTCCATCGACATCCCGCCTTCAGAGGTGGAAAGCGGCGGATAAAGCACCCAACCTACACCAGACCCGAGCTGACCATTCCCGCCCGGTGACAGCATGGAGGCCACACCGAGCGATGCACCGGCGACGAACATCCAGTAGGACAGGTTGTTCAGGCGCGGGAACGCCATATCAGGCGCGCCGATCTGCAGCGGCATGAAATAGTTACCAAAGCCCCCGAACAGCGCCGGAATGACCACGAAGAACATCATCAGCACGCCGTGATAGGTGATCAGCACGTTCCACAGATGGCCGTTTGGCGTACACGGATCGGCCATGAACCCTTCGGTGCACATATATTGCACGCCCGGTTCCATAAGTTCGAGCCGCATATAGACGGTAAAGGCGACCGAGATGAATCCCAGCACACCTGCCGTCCAAAGGTACAAGATACCGATATCTTTATGGTTTGTGGACATGAACCACCGGGTAAAGAACCCCCGGTCGTCTTCGTGTGCGTCGCCGTGGATGGCTGCATCTGCCATTTTGGCTCTCCTCGTGTTGGCTACTCGTGTCCGCGTACCGATTCACGAGCGGCACCCGGTTTGGGGCGGTTCTAATCGGTTGAACGTAAAGGGGCAATAAAGGATGCAGCGTCCGGCATGGGTAAAATTGGCGCAGGACGCCCAAAGGATTGATCTGGCGCAATGACCGACACGCCCGGTCGGGCCAGATTATGGCGTTGCCCCGGCAAGGGAGGTCCGAATGAACGAACTAATTGCCCCGTTGGTTTTGCTGCAGCTTGTCCTGCCGCTGGCTCTGATTGTGCTCAATGCGCTGGTTCCGTCTGCCAGTCGGGTCGGATTGCTGCTGCGGGGCTGCGCAATCGGGCTTGTGCTGGTTTATCTGGCTTTGGTGGGGCTCTGGCTGTTTCCGCCATGGTGGACCCCTTGGGCGCTGGCGGGGCTGCAGGCCCTGCTCGTGATTTGGCGATGGCCGCGCACCCATTCCCGTCGGATGATCTGGCGCGTAACCGAGGCGGCGTTGGCGGTTATGGCCCTGTCGGGGATCACCTGGGTGATCATCCCGCCAGTGGTCGGCCGGGTCATGCCCGACGTTGCGATTGATCTTGCCATGCCACTGGAGCCCGGCCGCTATATTGTCATGTCGGGCGGCACGGCGCCTGCAATCAACAATCACCTGATGACGCTGGCCCCTCGTTTTGCCGACAGTCGCGGCCAAAGCTATGGCGTGGACATTATCGCCATAGACCGGTGGGGATTGCGGGCGGACGGGATCGCGCCGGTTGCGGCTGAAAGGTATCTGATCACCGGCACACCAGTCCTGTCACCTTGCACGGGGCGGGTTGCGCAAGCGTTGGACGGTCGCCCCGACAATCCGGTCCCTCAGATGGACCGGACGGTGATGGCGGGTAACCATGTGCTGCTGGAATGTGATGGGTTGGTGGTGCTTTTGGCGCATATGACACCGGGCAGCGTGGCTGTCGCCACCGGCGATCAGGTCAGCGTGGGGCAGATGCTGGGTCGTGTCGGCAATTCGGGTAATTCGGCCGAACCACATTTGCATCTTCACGTGCAGCGACCGGCGGCCGAGAATGCAAATCCGCTGTCTGGTGATCCTGTCTGGTTCACCGTCGAGGGGCGGTTTCTGGTGCGCGGTCAGCGGCTTGTGGTAGGGCAGGGATCGTAACCCCTGTCTTGCGCGGTGGCCCGAATGCTGGTTTCCTGCCAGTACCCAACCAAAAGGCGCGATATGGCACAGGATGATCCCCCGTTCACCATCGGTATCGAAGAAGAGTACCTGTTGGTGGATCAGGAAACGCTGGCCCTGGCTGCCGCCCCTGATGATCTGATGGCCGCCTGCAAGGCGGATCTGGAAGGCAAGGTCAGCCCCGAATTCCTGGAATGCCAGATCGAGATCGGCACGGGCGTCTGTGCCACCATTGCCGAAGCCCGCGAGGATTTGCGCCATCTGCGCAAAACCGTCGCCCATCACGCCAATGCATTCGGGCTGGCCCCGATTGCCGCGTCCTGCCATCCGTTTGCCGACTGGAAGGACCAGCACCACACGCCTAAGGAACGCTATGACCAACTGCGCCGTGATCTGGCCGGTGTGGCCCGGCGCATGCTGATCTGCGGGATGCATGTGCATGTGGGCATCCCGGACGAGGATATGCGCATCAAACTGGTCAACCAGCTGAAATACTTCCTGCCGCATCTGCATGCCTTGTCCACGTCATCGCCGTTCTGGCAGGGCGACGACACTGGTATGAATTCCTATCGCCTGACCGTGTTCGATAATCTGCCGCGCACCGGCCTGCCGCCCGAGATGACCGACTGGGCGGCGTTTTCGTCATCGGTGGACACCCTGGTGTCGCTGGGCCTGATCGAGGACAGTTCGAAAATCTGGTGGGATTTGCGTCCATCCTCCAAGTTCCCGACAATTGAATCGCGCATCTGCGATGTGGTCCCGCGCATGGAGGTCACGCTGACCCTGGCCGCCCTGACGCAGTGCCTGACCCGGATGATCTGGCGCAAGATCAAGAATGGCGACGGCTGGCGCGTGATCGACAATTTCATGATCAGCGAAAACCGCTGGCGCGCGCAACGCTATGGTGTGTCCGAAGGGCAGATTGATTTTGGCCGCAAGGCGCTGATTTCCTTTGAACAGGTGGTCGACGAAATCCTCGACCTGATCGCCGAGGATGCCGAGGCGCTGGATTGCGTGGCCGAGGTTGAAGCCGCACGCGCCATCGTCACCGAGGGTACCAGTGCGGACCGCCAGCGCGCGACACATGACGCGGCGCTCGCCCGCGGGGCAATCCCGCACGAGGCGCTGCAGGCGGTGGTTTCATCGCTGGTCACGGATTTTCATCGGGATTTATAAGAGGCTGCCATGAGCTTTGACGACACAAGCAAAGAAACCCTGTTCGGCACACCGCTGCTGCGGTTTCAAGTGACTAATCACGCGGCCCTTGATGCCGCCTTGCTGGAGGAAGGCGCGCGCCAGCGCGAGGCGAGCGAAGGCGTGAACAAGTCAAACCGCGGCGGGTGGCATTCGGCAGGCAATATCTTTGACTGGGACGCCGATTGTGTCCGCACCCTTTATGCCGCCGCAGAGGCATCCGTCTACGAAGCGACACGCCGTGTATCAGCCAAAGTGGATCCGGCCACATTGCGGCTCAAGATATCAGGCTGGATGAACATGAACCCGCCCGGCGGGTTCAACGCGCCGCATACCCATCCGGGCGCGCATTGGTCGGGGGTCTACTACGTCTCGCAACCAGCGGTAGAAGAGGGCACATCGGGCATGATCGAGTTTCTAGATCCCCGGTCGGATCTGCCCAACTGGCGCATCCTGCGGGCCAAGGCGTTCCGCCCCAAGCGCCGGATCAGACCCCGTGTCGGCGAGATCGTGATGTTCCCGTCCTATCTGGTTCACTGGGTCTATCCCAATGAAACCGACGAAGAACGGGTTTCAATCGCGTTCAACGCAACCTTTCGCAAGGCAAAGTTGACGTAAGGGCAACTCTTGGTTGATCGATCTGAATTGGTCATGTAACCTGTTGGTATATCTGAAAAACGTGGGGGTTGCGGCGTGGCGCAGCGATGACATCCGGTATGCCAGAAGATGCTGTGGCCGCATATCTTGAGCGTGTGGCCGACTCCCGCGTTCTGGGCCGCAGCAAGCGCCGAATGCGCCTACTGGAATACCTGGTCACTGCAGAAGCCAATGGGGAAGGCGAAAACCTCAAGGCCTATTCCATCGGTCTGGATGTTTTCGATAAACCGGACGATTTCGACCCATCAATTGACAGTATCGTCCGGGTAGAAATCGGGCGATTGCGCAGCGCCCTTGCCACGTTCGAGGACAGCAAATTTGCTGATACGCAATTGGTTGTCGATATCCCCGTTGGAACCTACCGCCCGGAATTGAGCCTGCGCGATACATCGGCCGATGCCCCACGCCGGGTCAAGCGCAAGGGCGGCCGGGTCGTGGCACTTGTGGCGCTGGTGTCCTGGGGGTTGGTGATGGGGGTGTGGCTCTATCTGCACGGACCGCGCGATGAGATACCGACAGACAACCACGTCAAGATCGAACTCCGGCCAATCGAGGGGGATGCAGATGCCGCTGCACGGATTGGTGCGGCTTTGCGCGGCGGATTGGTGCGCAACCAATCTCTGACGATCCTGTCACCGGATGATCCGTCGGATACAGGGCTGGCACCGGATTTCGAACTGCGCGGACTGGTGCGCGCAGTGGATGCCTCGCATTACCGGGTCGATGCGGAACTGATCAATGCCGCCACCAACCGAGTGGTCTGGACGCGGTCCCATGTGTTCGAAGACGGGCCGGAATTTGAAGACCGAGTGATGGCCGTGCTGGGTAATGAAGTGCGGCAACGCGCGTTCGGGGCGTCGCGCGTCGCACTCGAAGGGCGCGACCCGCAGACACTGACACCAGAACAATTGTTTATCATGGCCACCTGGGTGCCCGGGCGGGCCATGAATTCCATCGCTTGGGAGCAGGAGCGGATCGCACTGGCCCGCCTTGCGCTGGAAAAGGACCCGGATTTCGGGGCCGCCCATGCGGTTCTGGCCGACAAGCTGGCGTTTCTGGCCAATGTTTACGGGCCTGCAGATACACCCGAACAGCGCGCCGCAGCCGAAATGCATGCACGCCGGGCGTTGGAACTGGCTGCACTTGATCCAGAGGTCGTGTTCGCCGTGGCGCAATCGAAATGGCATTCGGGCAATATCGCAGAGTCGCATCTGCTGATGCAGCGGGTGCTGGAACTGGACCCCGGTCACGATCTGGCCCGCTTTCTGGAACTGGTCATCCCCTATACCTGCCGGGTGCCGCCTGGCAACGTGCTGCAGCAGGCCATAGAATTTGATGACCGTCTGGCCGGCGACAATCCCATTCGCTGGCTGACGCTCAGCTGGATTGCATGGCTGCACGCCCATCGCGGCGATTACGAGATTGCGTTGAATATCGAGCGGCGGTCGGCACTGATTTTTGAATTTCCATATACTTTCATGCGCCACGCGATGCTGCTGCAGCGGCTGGGCCGCACCGAAGCCGCCGTGGCGGTGATCGAACGGCAGGATGCCAACTGGCCGGGGATTTCGGCGGATCATTTCGCCCGGGTCACGGTGCCGAGATTGTGTCAGGAATCGCCATTGGCCGCGGAATTTGTGGCAGCTTACGAGGCGCTGGGCGATGCAATGGCGGCGCGTCAGTGATAGCGCTGGTTCAAAAACACATTCTGAATCAAAGCATTAGATAATCTGTAACAGGTTGTTAACCTTCGCGTGCCTCACATTGCTGCCAAGGGTTTGCCACATAGGGCTCACCGAACGCCTCCTCAGGGCAGTCGTGGGCAACGCCGCCACGCCACCACTCACCATGTGACCCTGCCTTTCACATGCAACGGCGCTTGCAGGGTGCTTGGTGCAGGTTGGGGACAGACCTGCACCGGGTGCCACCGGTAAAACAGCACCCAAACCGCAAATTACCACGCTTTTTCAAACGATTGCCGCCTTGACGGGGCAGGGGCGTTGCAAGGACGCTTGCCCCCCAATAGCCATGAACAGGAGAACCCATGGGCGCGTCCATCAATGCCATCTTCGGGGGCGCATTTCTGCTGCTCGCATTGTTCCTGACTTTCCTGATGTTCTATTTGTGGAAATTTCCCTTCGACAAGGAAAAACACCAAAGCGCCGCCCCGCGATCCCTGATGACCCTGCACCGGCTGTTTGGCTACGTTTTCGTTGCGATCTACATCATCCTGATGTGGGATATGGTGCCGCGCCTGTGGTCCTACCAGATCGAATTGCCCGCCCGGACCGTGCTGCACCTGACGCTTGGGCTTGCGGTCGGGGCGATTCTGATCGTCAAGATCATGGTGGTCCGGTTCTTCAAACATATGGAATCCACCCTCGCCCCGCTTCTGGGGACATCGTTGTTGATCTGCACATTATTGCTGACCGGTCTGGCCTTGCCCTATGCCGCGCGCGAAGCCTATTTGCGGGCCACTGCGCAGGACGGCCAGAACTTCGCACAAGACCGGATTGATCGGGTGGTTCAGTTCCTGCCCCAGATCGGGTTCTCGGACGAGGCCGGGTTGCGAGCGCTGGCCTCCTCGGCGGGGCTGGCCGAAGGCCGCGATGTGCTGACCCGCAAATGCACGCAATGCCATGATCTGCGCACGATCCTTGTCCGTCCGCGCACGCCAGAGGCGTGGCGCAGCACCGTCGCCCGGATGGCGACGCGGTCGACCACGCTCAACACGATCAGCGAAAGCGAAGAATGGAGCGTGACCGCCTATCTGATCGCCATTTCTCCGACCCTGCGCGAGGTCGCAACCGAACGGCGCGCCCTGACGGTCGAGGTGCGCGCCAGCCAAGAGGCGCTGCGCCTGTCTGCGACCCGCGCCCCGGATTACGACCCGGACGCGGCGAGGCAGGTGTTCGAAGCGAAATGCGCGCAATGCCACGCGCCCACGCTGGTGGAGCAATCCACCTTCAACAGCGCCGACGACATACGCGTTCTGGTGACACGCATGGTCGGGAACGGCCTGACTGCCGATGACGGGGAGCTTGGCCAGATCATCGCCTATCTTGCCGAAACCTATGCCCGCGCAGAGGGGCAGTAGGTGTCGTGAAATGTTGTGAATAATTGGCGTGGGTCCACTGAATCCAATAAATGACGCACCCGGAGCGAACCTGGCCCAGTCTTGGGGAAGTCGTGATGCAATAACTTCTTTGCTTACTTTGCCGCCATTCCCATTGAGGTCTCAAATGGCGGCTTTGGAAAGAACTAATGCCTCCTCGTTGGCAGGGCCACTTCGATTTCGTAGCTTCCCATTTCCCGATTTGGGGCTCTCCGAGGCCCACGACGTTGCCACTCTGGAAGTGTGATCGCGTTATGCGATCCAGTCCAAAATCTGGATTTATTCCCCCTGAAGAAGTCTGAAAGGCCTATTCCTCATCTCCTATGATCTGAGTTAGGCGACCGATGCCATCCTTGATCTCTTCGAACCGCTCTGCATGATTGGCGATGCCTTGACTTGCTGCGAAGAGAACGCGTGCCAGTGCAGCCGCCTCTTGCGCTTCAACCTGACCCGCAACCAACTGCGCCTCTAATTCGCCTTCGATCTCATGATCGCTATCGCGAAACCGCTGCTGACTGGTCAAATCCTTTGCGGCAAAAAGCTCTGCCGCATGCGGTGACGTCCTGACCAGATCGAAAATCACCCGATGCTTGGCGATCAGGGCATTGCCAATCTTGTCGCGGAGCGTCAGCCCATCGCGCAATTCGGTTTTCACCACCTCGACCAGCCGCGATGCCAGCCGATCCGCCACGGCGGCAAACACGGCATCCTTGTCCTTGAAGTAACCATAGACTGTAACCTTCGACATACCGACGGCCTCGGCAATGCCCTCCATCGTCACGCCGCGAAACCCTTGCGTGACAAAGACATGCTGGGCTGCATTCAGGATTTTGTCGCGGCGGGCGGCTTTGATTGGCGAGAGATCTGGCATGGGAGGGGCTGTCACCGGCTTGACTATTATTGAACGTATATATATCTACTCGTTCAATTCGTAAGAATCAACAAGGTTCTCCTCATGTCAGACAAGATACTCGTCAGCGGCGCAACCGGTTTTATCGCCAGCCACACCATCGAACGGCTGCTTGCAGCAGGACATGACGTCGTTGGAACAGTACGCGACCCCAAGAACACATCAAAGACGGCGCACTTGCAGGCGATGTCTGGCGCAGACCAACACATGACGCTTGTCGCGGCTAATTTGACAGACACAGACCCGTTTTTGGCCCATACGGATGTCGATGTCATCCTGCATATGGCCAGCCCCTATGCGATGAATGTTGAAGACGCGCAGCGCGATTTGGTCGATCCTGCCGTGCAAGGCACCGTGTCGATGTTGACGGCGGCGGCAAAATCGCCGCGTGTGCGGCGTGTGATCATAACATCCTCAATGGCCGCGATCACCGACGAACCTGACGGGCGGGTGCTGACCGATGAAGACTGGAACGACAAAAGCACGCTGGCCCGCAACCCGTATTACTATTCCAAGGCAATGGCGGAGCGCGCGGCATGGGACTTCATGGAGGCTGAGAAACCCCATTTTGACCTGGTGGTCATCAACCCGTTCTTGGTGATCGGCCCGGCACATACAGCCGCGATCAACACATCAAACCAGACCTTCGTGGATATCATCGGCGGGGCATATCCGGCGGTGATGGCGCTCAACTGGGGGTTTGTGGATGTGCGCGATGTGGCAGATGCGCATGTTGCTGCACTTTCGGCGGACGTTCCCGCAGGGCGCTATATCGCTGCCAGCGCAAATATGGACATGGCCGAAGTGGTCGCGTTGTTGCGCGCCTCTGGCTACGGACACACGAAGTTGCCGAAGTTCAAGCTGACCGGCGCGATCGGAACCGCGTTGATGAAACTGGCGAGCTTTGGACAACCCAAAGGCATCGGCTCTTATCTGCGCACCCATCTGGGGCGTATCCCGCGATTTGATAACACCAAGATCAAACGCGAGATGGGAATAACGTTCCGCAGCCCGCAAGAGAGCATACAGGACACGTTGGCTGACCTGACGAAATGGGGCCATATCCCTGCACCCAAAGCATAAGGAGCCCAGCAGATGTGGAAATGGACCAAACGTCTTCTCGGGCTTGTTGTCGTTCTGGTGGTTGCCCTGCTCGGCATTGTCTATGTGTTCTTCGGGCGCGGCGCGGACTATATCGATCTAACGACAGCGCCTGTGTTGCCGCAAGGAACGATTGAGGCGGCAGTGATTTCCGATCGACCTATGGGCAATGCGGCGGTGTCGGCAGATGGGCGCATCTTCTACACGATCCATCCTGAATCAAACCCGGAACCGCCTTATCTCTACGAATGGTTTGATGGCGCGGCCGTGCCATTCCCCGCAACGGGGCAGGCCGCGTTGTTCACCTCACCCTTGGGCGTTGTCGTCGATGCGCAGAACCGGCTCTGGGTTATTGATCCCGCAGATCACGGCATGGGCCAATCTCGGCTGATCGCCTTTGATCTTGGCACCGGTGGTGTGGTTCACAATCATGCGTTCGCACGAGACATCGCACCGCGCGGCTCATTCTTACAAGATATGCAAATCAGCGATGACGGGCGTTGGATTTACGTCGCCGATGCAGGATTTTGGGCCAAACGGCCAGCCATCGTTGTCTATGACACACAGAATGAATCCGCACGGCGTGTACTGAACCGGCACGCCAGCCTCTATCCACAGAACCTCCTGGTCCGAAATCAAATCAAAGACATGTCGTTCTTCGGCGGCCTGCTTGAGATGAAAACAGGGATCGACGGCATTGCGCTGAGCCATGACGATGCATGGATATACTACGGCGCGATGAACCATGACATGCTGTACCGCATTTCAACGACCGCTTTGCAAGACGCAAGCCTGTCGGATGTCGATCTAGCGGCTCAGATCGAAGAGGTCGGTCAGAAACCTCTGAATGATGGCTTTTCGATAGACGCGCAAAACAATGTGTTCATCACGGATATCGAGCATCAGGCGGTGCTGTCCATGGCACCTGACGGCACTCTGACAACAATCGTGCGTGATGATCGTATCCGCTGGGCAGATGGGTTGAGTTTCGGGCCCGATGGCTGGCTCTATCTTGCCGACAGCGCAATTCCGCATCTCGCCCTGCAAAATGCAGAACACCATGCGGCACAGGCACCCTATTATATCTGGCGGTTCAAACCGGGGACGCAGGGGCGACCAGGGCAATGACGCAGGCGTACTACGGGAGAGCTACCGTTAGTGGGTGGCGCAGCATCGTGCATTTTTGGGCTCACAGCTGAAACCTACCGCGTTGTCGTGCAGCCACTGTCAGTCGATGCCGTTAAGTCCATATTCGTCCGATGTTCAGCCAGCTCTCACCCGCCCGGTCGCAGACCGGTTTCCACCAACATGCCGCGCCGTTTTGCCTCGTAATAGTAGCCGCGCGCGTACCAGTTGACCGCTGTCGCCTCGTCCCCCTCCGAGATCAGCCACGCGCCGCGCAGATAGCGGCCTGCGTAGATCAGGTTGGTTTCCGCATCCAGCAGCCCTTCGGGTGATCCGCGATAGCCCATGGTGCGGGCCGTTTCGGGCAAGATCTGCATCAGACCATAGTAGGGCCCGTTGCGGGCGGCGGGGTTGTGGGTGCTTTCGCGGATGATCACCCGGTGCAGCAGGGTGACGGGGATATCATGCACCGCGGCGTATTTGTTGATCAGCCGCCGCAGCTCGGGCGTTTCGTTGGGGTAAAGCGGGATGTTGGCCCGGCGCGCTTCGGGTTCGGACCGGCGACTGCACCCGGCAAGGGCGGCGGCGCTGCAAAGGATCATGTGGCGGCGTGTGATCATTGGGATATCCTGCTCTTTGTTGTTGCGACCGGTGGGGTCGCCTTTTGTTTATCATTCTGCGCGCACGATAATGCTTAACAAAACCTATCGCACCTGCCCGATGGGGTCCGACGTTTTGCCGACGCAAGTCCGACGCGGTGCCGACCGTCGAAAATCAGGATTTGTTATGCAATAACAAAGGGCTGGTGATCAGGGCGCCCACCGCAAAAAATTGCCGATCATCCGCAGACCTGCTGTCTGGCTTTTTTCGGGGTGGAATTGCGTGCCGATGATGTTGTCGCGGCCCACGATGGCGGTGATGTCGCCCGCGTAATCCACATGGGCCAGCCGTTCGGCGGGGTTGGCCACGTCCATCGCGTAGGAATGCACGAAATAGGCGTGATCGCCGGTGTCGATCCCGTCCAGCACCGGGTGGGGGTGGTCGATCACCAGATCGTTCCAGCCCATATGAGGAACCTTGAACGCTGGATCGGCGGGGGTGATCCGGCGGATATCGCCGGCGATCCAACCGAAACCGGGGGTTTCTTCGTATTCGTGCCCGGTGGTCGCCAGCATCTGCATGCCGACACAGATGCCAAAGAAGGGTCGCGCGCGGTTTGTCACCGCGTCGATGATGGCGTCTGCAAGGCCGGTGCGGGCGAAAAGTTCGGCCCGGCAATGGGGAAAGGCTCCGTCGCCGGGCAGCACGATCCGGTCGGCGCGGGCGACCACATCGGGGTCGGCGGTGACGATGATGTCACCGGCGTCGACCTCGCGCGCCATCCGTTCGAACGCCTTTTGCGCCGAATGCAGGTTGCCGCTGTCGTAATCGATCAGCGCGGTTGTCATAGGCTGCCCTTGGTCGACGGGATCGCGTCGGCCTTGCGCGGATCAACTTCCACCGCTTCGCGCAGGGCGCGGGCGACGGATTTGAACGCGGCCTCTGCGATGTGGTGCGCGTTGAAGCCGTGCAGTTTGTCGATATGCAGCGTGATCCCGCCATGGGTGCTGAGCGCCTGGAAGAATTCGCGCACCAGTTCGGTGTCGAAGGTGCCGATCTTGCCGAATGGCAGGTCCAGATTGCAGATCAGATAGGGCCGCGCGGACAGATCAAGCGCGCAGCGCACCTGCGCATCGTCCATCGCCAGATGGCAGGACCCGTAGCGGCGGATCCCCCGTTTGTCGCCCAGGGCCTCGGTTAGGGCCTGCCCCAGCGCGATCCCCACGTCTTCGACCGTGTGGTGATCGTCGATATGCAGATCGCCCTTGGCCCGCACGGTCATGTCGATCAGCGCATGGCGCGACAACTGGTCCAGCATATGATCGAAAAAGCCGACCCCGGTCTGGTTGTCATAGGTGCCGGTCCCGTCCAGATCGATGGTGACCGTGATGTCAGTTTCGGCCGTTTTGCGTGTGATCGTTGCTGTCCGCATATTTGCGTTCCTCTTGTCGTCGGTCGCTCTATAGGGGCATCCGGGGCAAGGGCCAAGATTTGTGACGGTTTTTCAGAAATATTTAAGGGTTGGTTGCCTATGGTCACCGCCAACGCTGCCACAAATCAGGAGAATCCGATGAAAGCGCTGATCATGCGGGACGATGCCGAAGCTGCCGCCGGCTGTGCCAAGGCGCTGTTGGACAAGGGTTTTCAGGTGGCTTGCGTGGAAAGCAGGCATATCGCGCAGGCGCTTTTGCGGATTGAACCGGTTGATCTGCTGGTGATGGATGAACGGGTCGGCGGGCGGTTGACCCATGCGCTGGCGCTTTCTGCCGAACGGCGGCATCCCTATATCAGCGCGATCCTGATGACGGATCGGCCGGGTGAAGATACCGATGAACTGTATGAATTGATCCCGTCGCTTTATGCGCTGGCAGGCATATCGGTCGCGCCTGGGATTCTGGCGCAACTGGCCCTGTCCTCGATCGAGGATTTCGCTCAGGCAGAGGCGCGGGTGGGTCGGTTGACAGCCGCCGACTTGGCGGAGGCTGTACTGGGTCCTGACCCGGATATCGAGGATGAACTGGCCGATTGGGAGGATGATCTGGTTGATGAAATTGTTCTGATCACCGATGATTCAGCTGACATTGGCGGCCCTGACATTCCGCTTTACAGCGATGTCGCGCAAAGTCATCCCGCCCTCGCCGAAAAGCTGCCGGAAGAGGAAGAGATTCTCGATCCAGCTATGGCAGATAAGGCAGACCTGCCACATTTCGCGACCTTGGGCACGCCAGACGCTAAATCTGTCGTCCATATTGCACGTCTCAGTAGTATTACTGGGGCCAGATCGGCAGTCTGATAGGTCCAGAAGCCGTGAGTGGCCGGCGAAAATCCGCCGGGCCTGGGAACAATTAACGTTGGGTTAACAGGTTTGTTCCGGCTACAGCATCAGTCATGATTTGACCGATGCCATGCCTCAATTTCTTCCAAAGTTTTCGTCAAATTCGCCTTGTTAACGAGTGTTGGCCCGGTCGCCCAAGGCCGGTCCAACCGCATTATCTGGTAAGGAGACTACAGTGGCGAAATTGATTAACATCACCGTTGCGGCGGCGATTTGTGCATTTGGATCGATGGCATCTGCAGAAGGCATGCAGACGCAGCAACCCACACCTTCATTTGTGAACGACATGCCGTTCCCGGCGGAAATGCCGGTTTATAAGTCGCCTGTCGTGTTTGACGACATGCCATTCATGGAACTGCCTGCATTCGTGCAGACTGCGGCCGTATTCGGTGACATGCCTTTCCCTGCAGAGATGCAGGACTACAAGCCTGTCCGCTATTTCTCGGATCTGCCTGCACGCGCCTATGATCTGCCGCAAGAGACCGATCACGCGGCGCTGGAACTGCAGTAAGCGGTAAATCCGACAGTGCTTTGCAAACAAGCGCCGCCCCGCAGAGACGCCGGGCGGCGTTTTGCATTTGGCGATCAGAGGAAATGCCAGCGATCACATCGCCCAAAACAAAAGGCCGACCACAGGGGTCGGCCTTTTTGTTGTCGAATTGGAGCGGGCGATGAGATTCGAACTCACGACCCTAACCTTGGCAAGGTTATGCTCTACCCCTGAGCTACGCCCGCATCCGTTTCGTGAGGGCTGATCTATAAAGACTTTGCGCCCACTGCAAGACCAAAATCGCAGCGGGGCCCAGTTTTCCGCCACAGGCCGCAGGGTCATCCGGAGCCGGAGGCCCGCTCTGGCGGTTTGGCCGGGGCCGCGCCCACGTCTTCGCTATGGGCCACAACACCATAGGGGCGCAGGAGCAGAACACCGTAAGCGCCGGGTTCATCGACCGAAAGCGAGGAATCATTGGTTTCCAGATCCAGCACGCCCTGATGCGCCGAACTTTTGAAGATGGTCCATGGCACGCCCTGGGTGCTGCCGGAAATGGTGCGGTGGACGTGGCCGCAAAACAGATGCGCCCGCCGTTTGGCCGCGATCAGGGTCAGAACCGCGTGGCCATCGGTCAGGTTGATATTGTCCATACCCACGATGCCTGTCTCAAAGGGCGGATGGTGCATGAAGACCAGCGGCATTCGGTCCTCAGACCCGGCCAGCGCCCGCGCCAGCCATGTCATTCGGTCCGGGCACAGCCGCCCACTGTGATGCACATCATCATAGGGCGGCCCGTCGAGCGTATCGAGGGTGATGACCCGGTGACCGGGCAGATCGATGGCATATTGCAGGAACCCGTTTTCATCGGTCTTGGTGCTGGTAAAGATCTCTCGAAATGCCTCGCGCCGGTCGTGGTTGCCCAGCATGGGTATGACGGGGATCGTTTTCTTTTCCAGAATGCTGTGCAGCACCTCGTATTCGGAAGCCAGCCCGTTATGGGTCAGATCGCCCAGCAGGATCAGCGCGGTGGCATCAGGATGCGCCGTTGTGGCCGCATCAAGCACCCGTTCGAACCGCGCCTTTGGGTCCAAACCAATGATTTTTTCGCCGGGTTCGCAGATATGGGGGTCGGAAATCACTAACAGTTTTTGCATACCACTCACTTACCAAATTCGATCAGGTCCCACCTATTCCCGAACGCATCATTAAATACCGCGACGGTGCCGTAAGGCTCGTGCCGCGGGTCCTCTTCGAAAACGATAGCCTGCGCGCGCATCGCTGCATAGTCCCTGTCGAAATCATCGGTTTGCAGAAATAACCAGACACGACCCCCGCCTTGATTGCCGATTGCGGCGGTCTGTTGTTCGCCCACGGCGCGTGCCAGAAGGAAGGCCGTCTGCGCCCCTTTGGGGCCGACACGGACCCAGCGTTTGCCGCCGCCGAGATCGGTGTCTTCGAGCAGGTCAAAACCCATCTGCCCCACGTAAAAGGCGATGCCGGCGTCGTAATCCGGTACGAGGAGGGAGATAAGGGCGAGGTGTTGTGCCATGGTCCGTTGCTCATTGAGACAAATAGATGGCCGGAATTGTATCAGTCGTCGCAGGTCCACTCGGGTGGGTAAGGCGGGTCTGCCATCGCCGCAAGGATGGCAGCCGCATCATCGCTGTCAGATTGTTGGTAAATGACGCGCGTCGTATAGTCCCCGAAGCGCTGTCCATCCTCACCCAGCAACGACCAGTCAACGATCATGTCATAGGTAAAATCAAACTGGTCGCCCAGCGCATAGCCCGGAATGTCGACGGGTTGGTTTGCTAGAATTCCCGCAAACTCGGTTCCGGTCCATGCGGCGAACGGGCCAACCCAAATGATTTCGTTTTCGATGTCAGGATTCGATATCGGCACGGCGACTTTCAGATATGCGGTTCCGGTGCTGTACCCTTCGTCATTCACGACGGTGCAAAGAAACAGGGGCAATGAGGCCTGTGCCGCGGCGATTGCGGCGTTCATAACACTGTCCTGTTTGGTGAATGGCACGACAGGGTCGCCCTGCGCGAGTGTTGGTGCGGGCGCGACAAGGAAAAGTGCAAGGACAAACGCGCGCATCATTCCAGCTCCACCAGCAGATCCTTTGCGTCGATCTGCCCGCCCGGCTGGATATGCACCGCCTTGATCACGGCGTCCCGTTCGGCGTGGATGCCGGTTTCCATTTTCATGGCTTCGATGGTCAGCAGCAGATCGCCTGCCTTGACCTTTTTGCCCGGCACGGCCGCAACGGTGGCGACGACCCCGGGCATCGGCGCGCCGATATGGTCGGGGTTGCCGGTTTCGGCTTTGGGCCGTTGCACCTTGCTGGCGGCGGCAAGTCGGTTCATCACCCGGATCGTGCGTGGCTGGCCGTTGAGTTCGAAGAACACCTTGACCTCGCCGTCCTCGTTCATGTCGGCGACCGCCTGCAGCCGGATTTCCAGCGTCTTGCCGGGGTCGATTTCGGCGGCGATTTCCTCGCCCGGTTCCATTCCGTAGAAGAATGTACGCGTCGGCAGCGTGCGGACCGGTCCGTAGACGCGGTGCCGTCCCATGTAGTCGAGGAAGACCTTGGGATACATCAGATAGCCGTTCAGATCCTCGTCATCGACGGACTTGCCTTCAAGCAGGGTGGTCAGTTCGGCGCGCGTCGCTTCGAGACCGACGGGCGGCAGCGATTTGCCGGGCCGGTCGGTGATCGGTTTTTCGCCTTTGAGGATCTTTTTCTGGATCGCCTTGGGCCAGCCGCCGGGGGGTTGGCCGAGGCTGCCGCGCATCATGTCGACCACGCTGTCGGGGAAGACCACATCGACATCGGGGTCTTCGACCTGGGCGCGGGTCAGGCCCTGGCTGACCATCATCAGGGCCATGTCGCCGACCACTTTGGAGGAAGGGGTCACCTTGACGATATCGCCGAACATCTGGTTGACGTCTGCGTATGTCTGGGCGACCTCGTGCCAGCGCTCTTCGAGCCCGAGCGAACGCGCCTGTGCCTTGAGATTGGTGAACTGGCCGCCGGGCATTTCGTGCAGGTAGACCTCTGATGCGGGGGCCTGCAGGCCGGATTCGAAGGCCGCGTAATGGGCGCGGACCTGTTCGAAATAATTGCTGATCTCGCGGATGGCGCCGATATCAAGGCCGGTGTCGCGGTCGGTGCCTTTGAGCGCCTCGACGATCGAACCGAGGGTTGGTTGCGAGGTGTTGCCGGACAGGGCGTCCATCGCCCCATCGACGCAATCCACCCCGGCGGCGGATGCCGCGAGCACGGTGGAAATCGCGGCCCCAGATGTGTCATGGGTGTGGAAATGGATCGGCAGGCCGACCTCTTCCTTCAGGGCCTTGACCAACGCGGTCGCGGCGGGCGCTTTGAGCAGCCCGGCCATGTCTTTCAGGCCGAGGACATGGGCGCCTGCCGCCTCAAGTTCCTTGGCCATGCCGACATAGTATTTCAGGTCATATTTGGACCGGTTCGGGTCCATCATGTCACCGGTGTAGCAGATCGTGCCTTCGCAGACCTTTTCGGCCTTGATCACGGCGTCCATGGCGACGCGCATGTTGTCCACCCAGTTCAGGCTGTCGAACACGCGGAAGACATCAACGCCGGATTTGGCGGCCTGTGCCACGAAGGCCTGCACCACATTGTCAGGGTAGTTGGTGTAGCCGACCCCGTTCGAGGCGCGCAGCAGCATCTGCGTCATGATATTGGGCATGGCTGCCCGGATGTCGCGCAGCCGTTGCCACGGGCATTCCTGCAGGAACCGGTAAGCCACATCAAACGTGGCCCCGCCCCAGCATTCGACGCTGAACAACTGGTTCATTTTCGCGGCATAGGTGGGGGCGACACGGATCATGTCGATGGACCGCATTCGGGTTGCCAGCAGGGATTGGTGCCCGTCGCGCATCGTGGTGTCTGTGATCAGAAGCTGTTTCTGGTCGCGCATCCAGTCGGCCACAGCCTCTGGCCCGAATTCGTCGAGGATGTTGCGGGTGCCGGGGGTGACATCGGTGGTTGGTTTGACGGGCGCGCGGGGTGGTTTGACATCCGCTGCGGGCAGGGGCCGCCCGGCGGTTTCGGGATGCCCGTTGACGGTGATATCGGCGATATAGGTCAAGATCTTGGTCGCCCGGTCGCGGCGTTTGGTAAAGTTGAAAAGATCCGGCGTCTCGTCAATGAATTTGGTGTGGTATTCGTTGTTAAGGAATGTCGGGTGTTTCAGCAGGTTTTCGACAAAGGCGATGTTGGTCGACACACCACGGATGCGGAATTCGCGCAAGGCGCGATCCATTCGGGCGATGGCCATTTCGGGCGTGGGCGCGCGGGCGGTGACCTTGGTCAGCAGACTGTCATAGAACCGGGTAATCACCGCCCCGGAATAAGCCGTGCCACCATCCAGCCGGATGCCGGGGCCGGTGGCGGAGCGGTACATCTGAATACGGCCATAATCGGGAATGAAATTGTTCATCGGGTCCTCGGTCGTGACCCGGCATTGCAGGGCGTGACCGTCGAGCTTCACATCATATTGGCTGGCGCAACCTGTCGCCTCGACCAATGACTTGCCTTCGGCGATGAGGATTTGCGCGCGCACGATGTCGATGCCTGTGACCTCTTCCGTCACGGTGTGTTCGACCTGCACGCGGGGGTTCACCTCGATAAAGTAGAACTCGCCTGAGTCCATATCCATCAGGAATTCGACCGTGCCTGCGCATTCGTAATTCACATGGGCGCAGATTTTCTTGCCCAGATTGCAAAGCTGTTCGCGCTGGGTGCCGGAGAGATACGGGGCCGGGGCGCGTTCGACGACCTTTTGATTGCGGCGCTGGACCGAACAATCCCGTTCCCAGAGGTGGTAGATCTGGCCGTGACTGTCGCCCAAAATCTGTACCTCGACGTGGCGGGCGCGCATGATCATCTTTTCCAGATAGCCTTCGCCATTGCCGAAGGCGGCTTCGGCCTCGCGCCGGCCTTCGCGGACTTTTTCCTCCAGCTCGCTTTCGTTCATGATTGGGCGCATGCCACGACCGCCGCCGCCCCATGACGCCTTGAGCATCAGGGGATAGCCGACCTCGGCCGCTTCTTTCTTGATCGCGGCCATGTCATCGCCCAGCACCTCGGTTGCGGGGATGACGGGCACACCGGCCTCTATTGCCACACGGCGCGCGCTGGCCTTGTCGCCCAGCTGGCGCATGGTTTCGGCCCTGGGGCCGATGAAGGTGATGCCGTTGGCGGTGCAGGCATCCACGAAATCGGGGTTTTCGGACAACAGGCCATAGCCGGGGTGGATTGCGTCGGCACCGGACATCTTGGCCACGCGAATGATTTCCTCGATGCTGAGATAGGCGGCGACCGGCCCCATGCCTTCGCCGATGCGATAGGCCTCATCCGCCTTGAAGCGGTGCAGGCCCAGCTTGTCCTCTTCTGCAAAGACTGCGACGGTTTTCTTGCCCATTTCGTTGGCGGCCCGCATGATGCGGATCGCGATTTCGCCGCGGTTGGCAATCAGGATTTTCTTGAACTCGGCCATGATTAAAGTCCCCACTTTGCAGTTGCAGCAATGTCTAGGGAGTTTCTGACGGCACGTAAACCGGTAGAAATACGTATATTCGGGCGAATGTGGAACGATCACGGCCTGCGCCGGTTGGCCTTGGAACCCCAAGAAGGAGACCAACATGACCCGTTTCAAAGGCAAGCGTATTCTGATCACTGGCGGCACGAGCGGTATCGGCCTGGCCACAGCCAAACGTATCGTTGAGGAAGGCGGCGAGGTTGCCGTGACCGGTGTGACCCAGGACCATCTGGACGAGGCCGGGCGCAGCCTGCCGTCGGGCAGCCTGGTGTTGCGCAATGATGCGTCTGATCCGGAGGCGGCCAAGGAACTGGCGGCCACGATCAAGGACCAGATGGGCCAGATCGATGGTGCCTATCTGAATGCGGGTTACGGCAAGAACATGGCGACCGAGGATTTGGATGCCGAAGGGTTCGATGCCATGATGAATGTGAATGTGCGTGGTGCCGCGTTGCAGATGGCTGCGCTGAAGCCGCTGATCAAGGATGGTGGTGCTGTGCTGCTGACATCCTCTGTCGCGCCATATCTGGGCGGGGCCAAGGGGGCGATTTATGCGGCGACAAAAGCGTCGTGTCTGGCGATGGCACGCAGCTGGTCCAAGGATCTGGCGCCTCGCAATATCCGCGTTAACGCCGTTGCCCCCGGCCCGATCGAGACGAATTTCTTTGATGCGCTGGGCAAGGGTGGCGATGACGCCGAAGAGATGAAAAAGCAGATTGCCGAGGCCGTCCCGCTGGGCCGTATGGGCAAGCCGGAGGAGGTGGCGGCGGTCACCTGTTTCCTGCTGTCGGACGATGCGGCCTATGTCACCGGGTCGGAATACATGGTCGATGGCGGCATGACATTGCGCTAGTAGCGGAGGCAACCCGGCAGATCGGCCAGCCTGCGCGCGCCGATCTGCCCCATATTGCTGATCATGTCCTGCCGCAGGATGTCCAAAACATGGTCCGGTCCCGCTTCGCCCAATGCGGCCAGCCCATAATGAAACGCCCGCCCCAGCATGACGAAATCCGCGCCAAGGGCGATGGCGCGCAGCACGTCCAGCCCGCCTTCGATCCCGCTGTCGAAGATCACCGGCAGGGATGTGGCCGCCCGGATCGCTGGCAGGATTTCGATGGTCGCGGGCCCGCCATCGAATTGCCGCCCGGCATGGTTGCTGACCCAGATCGCATCGACCCCTTCATCGGTCAGGCGGGCGGCATCATCGGCCCGCCCCACGCCCTTGACGATCAGTGGGCCGTCCCAGGCGTCGCGCAGTGCCTTGAAGTAGTCCCAGTCGGGTGAGGTACGCAGCAGGTATCCGATATGCTGGGTCGAGGGCAGGGCGGTCTTGATATCGGAATACCCATCCATCAGCTTCATGCGCGGCATCCCGGTTTTGCGGATCCCGTTGAGCCAGGTCGGGCATCGGGCGGCCTGCAGCGCCAGACGCGGTGTCATTTTCGGCGGATTGGTCAGCCCGCCGCGTGTCTGGCGTTCGCGCCGGGATGCGACGGGCACGTCGACGGTGAGGACCAGCGTGGTAAAACCCGATGCCTTGGCCCGTTTGAGGATATCGTCGCGAATGCCGGGATCGCGTGGTGGATAAAGCTGGAACCATGCGTGATTGCCTGCTTGTGGACCGACATCCTCGGGCAACTGGCTGGCGACTGTGGACAGGGTGAAAGGCAGGTTTTCACGTGCTGCGGCGCGGGCCAGCATCTGTTCGGCCCCCGGCCAGATCAGCCCGGACATACCGACCGGGGCGATGCCTACGGGCAAGGGGTGGGTGTGCCCCAGCAACATGGTGCTGAGGTCGGGATCAAATTCCCCGTGCAGGATCGACGGGTTCAGTAGGACCTGATTGAGTGCTGTGCGGTTGCGCCTTTGCGTTGCCTCCACCCCTGTGGCGCTGTCGAGATATTCCCAGACGAAATGCGGAATACGCCGCCTTGCGCGGGCCTTCAGATCGGAAATGGCGGGGTAGCGGCTGTGGAGTGTCATGGGCGCACGCTATGGCGACTGATGCGAAAGAGGCAAGGTCAGGTTGCCTCCGGCGGGGATATTTATGCTCGGAAGAAGGGTTGGAACATTAGTAGAACAAGGGCTTTTCCTGCGCGGCGATTCAGTTTACCTTGGCCCAATGAGCAGTTTTTCCGAAGAAGATGCGTTCGAAGCCGCCGTTCCGCTGAGCCAGCGGGCGATGGCGCGGCCTGCGATGCCCTACCTTGACGGGCTGAACCCGGCGCAGCGCGAGGCGGTCGAGACTCTGCAAGGGCCGGTTCTGATGCTGGCCGGGGCGGGGACGGGCAAGACCAAGGCGTTGACCAGTCGCATCGCACATCTGCTGGCGACGGGTACGGCACGCCCGCACGAGATCCTTGCCGTGACGTTCACCAACAAGGCCGCGCGCGAGATGAAGCTGCGGATCGGCAACCATATGGGTGAAGCGGTCGAGGGGATGCCGTGGCTGGGCACCTTCCATTCGATCAGTGCCAAGCTGTTGCGGCGGCACGCGGAATTGGTGGATTTGAAATCGAATTACACCATCCTCGATACCGACGACCAGATCAGGCTGATGAAGCAGTTGATCGTGGCGGCGGGGATTGATGAGAAACGTTGGCCTGCGCGCATGCTTTCCGGGATTATTGACGGGTGGAAGAACAAGGCGCTAACCCCTGACAAGGTGCCGGTCGCTGATGCCGGTGCGTTTGATCATAAGGGCGTGGAGCTTTACGCCGCTTATCAGCGCCGGTTGCTGGACCTGAATGCTGTCGATTTCGGTGACATTCTGCTGCACATGGTCACGATCTTTCAGAAACACGACGATGTGCTGCAGCAATATCAGCGCTGGTTCCGCTATATCCTTGTCGACGAATATCAGGATACAAACGTGGCCCAATATCTGTGGCTGCGTCTGCTGGCGGGTGGTCACAAGAATATCTGTTGTGTCGGCGATGATGACCAGTCGATCTATGGCTGGCGCGGGGCCGAGGTGGGCAATATCCTGCGGTTCGAGAAGGATTTTCCGGGTGCGCATGTGGTGCGGCTGGAGGAGAATTACCGTTCTACCCCGCATATTCTGGCTGCGGCCTCTGGCGTGATTTCGGCCAATAAGGGCCGGTTGGGCAAGACGTTGTTCACCTCACGGACCGATGGCGAAAAGGTCCGTCTGATCGGCCATTGGGATGGCGAGGAAGAGGCGCGCTGGATCGGGGAAGAGATCGAGGCGATGCAGCGCGGTACGCGGGGCCTGGACCCGATGGGGCTGGAGAAGATGGCGATTCTTGTCCGCGCCTCGCATCAGATGCGCGCGTTCGAGGATCGGTTTCTGACGATTGGTCTGCCCTACCGCGTCATCGGCGGCCCGCGGTTTTACGAACGCATGGAGGTGCGGGATGCGATGGCCTATTTCCGGCTGGCCGTCAGCCCCGAAGATGATCTGGCATTTGAACGGATCGTGAATACGCCCAAACGCGGCCTTGGTGACAAGGCGGTGCAGACGATCCAGCGGACGGCGCGGACCAACGGTGTGTCGCTGGTAGAGGGCGCGCGGCTGGTCTGTCAGGGCAAGCTGCTGGGCGGCAAGGGCTTGAAAGAGCTGACTATTCTGGTGGCCGCGATTGACCGTTGGGCCGCGCAGGTCCGGGCCGAGGCGGATACCCATGTTGAACTGGCCGAGATGATTTTGGATGAAAGCGGCTATACCGGGTTCTGGCAGAACGACAAGACGCCGGAGGCGCCGGGGCGGCTGGAAAACCTCAAGGAACTGGTCAAGGCGCTGGAGAATTTCGAGAACCTGCAAGGGTTTCTGGAACATGTCAGTCTGATCATGGACAATGAAAGTGACGAGCCGGGCGAGAAGGTCAGTATCATGACATTGCACGCGGCCAAGGGGCTGGAATTTCCCGCCGTGTTTCTGCCGGGCTGGGAAGACGGGCTGTTTCCGTCGCAGCGGTCGATGGATGAAAGCGGCCTAAAGGGCTTGGAGGAGGAGCGCAGGCTGGCCTATGTCGGCATAACGCGGGCCGAGGAGATTTGCACGATTTCCTTTGCCGCCAACCGCCGGGTCTATGGCCAGTGGCAATCGCAGATGCCGTCACGTTTCATTGATGAACTGCCCGAAGATCATGTGGAGGTGCTGACGCCGCCGGGTCTTTATGGTGGTGGCTATGGCGCGGCAGGCATGGCTGCCAACGCATCCCCTGCGATTGCCGGGGCGGCGATGTCGGATCTGCATCAGAAGGCGCATGAGGCGAATGTTTATAATTCTCCTGGCTGGCGGCGGTTGCAGGCGCGCAGCGGCCAGCGCGGCATGTCGATGCCGTCGGAAGCGCGCAATATGACGATTGATTTGGACGCGGTCAGCGCCTTTACCGAAGGGGACCGGGTGTTCCACCAGAAATTCGGCTATGGCGAGGTGATGGGGATCGAAGGCGACAAGCTGGTGATCGAGTTTGACAAGGCCGGGTCGAAACATGTGGTGGCGCGGTTTGTGGTCAGCGCTGCGCAGGCGGATGACGTGCCGTTTTAATGTAGGGTGGGTGAAACCCACGCGCAGTTTTCCCCATGCGTGGGTTTCACCCACCCTACGCAAGCATCGGCCAAAGCGATCCGACCAGCAGCACCGCCATTGTCATGTTGAAGATCCGCAGCCGTCGTGCGGTGCCCAACCAGCGCCGAACCTGTACCCCCATCCAGGCCCAGACCGTGACGGATGGCAGGTTGGTGGCTGAAAACACCACGGCCACCAGCAATGACCCGATCAGAACCCCTTGGTCGTGCGGCGCATAGGCGCTGATCGCGGTGATGGCCATGAACCAGGCCTTGGGGTTGACCCATTGAAAGGCCGCGGCCTGCAGGAAGGTGAAGGGTTTGCCTTCGACCTTTTTCGCCTCTGGCGGGACGGCGTTGGCGATTTTCCAGGCCAGCCAGATCATGTAGGTGGCGCTGAGCACCTTCAGCACGGTGTTCAGGACCGGGTAGGTTTCGAACATGCGCAGCAGCACGACCCCGACCATCACCACCATGAACGCATGCCCCAGCGAAATGCCCAGCATATGCGGGACTGTCCGGCGCAGCCCGTAATTGGCCCCGGATGCCATCAACATCAGGTTGTTGGGCCCCGGGGTGATTGAACTGGCAAAGGCAAAGCCGACGAGGGCGATCAGGATTTCGTAACTCATGGCGCAACGATAGAGCGTATGATGCGCAATGAAATTGCCAAGTTGTGCGTGAATGGCCTAAACTCGCAACTGATGACGAAGATTGATCAGATCAACGACGCGATATTGCGTGAACTGTCCCGCGATGGCCGGATCAGCAACCTGACGCTGGCTGACAAGGTGGGCCTGTCGCCATCCGCCTGCCTGCGCCGCGTGCAGGAGTTGGAGCGGAGCGGGGTGATCAAGGGCTATCGTGCCCGGCTTGATCCCACCCAAACGGGCCGCGCCTATGTGGTCTATGTGGCCGTGGGGCTGGCTGAACACACCAAGGCGGCGCAGGAAGGGTTCGAACAGGCGATGCGCCGGGCCGAAGAGGTGACGGAATGTCACAATGTGGCAGGTGCGTTTGAATACATCCTGCGGGTGGAGGTGGCCGATCTGCCTGCCTACAAGGCGTTTCATACGGACACATTAGGCACGGTGCCGCATGTGCGGTCGATCACCAGCTACATGGTGATGGGGTCGCCCAAGGATGTGCGGGTCTAGATATCGCTGCGCGGAATCCGCAACACCTGTCCGGCAAAGATCAGATTTGGATCTGTTACAACATGCTGATTTGCTTGAAGGATCGGTTGAAAATCCGGATTGCCATATTGCGCTTGCGCGATACTGGTGAGCGTGTCGCCAGATTGGACTGTATAAGGTTGCCAGCCGCGGTAACCGGGCAGGATCAGAGGCCCGAAAAGGACCGGGATCAGTACCGACGGCCCGTCAAGAGTGGCGCCGTCGTCGGTCAGCGACACAAACACTCTTGTCAGCTTGAAAGCATTTTCGTTGGGGATGGTGATCGACCCCTGAAACTGCCGCAATCCCAATGCGCCGACAGTCAGGCTGCCGGAGTATTCGTCGTGACCCTCTGTCACGCGCACACTTAGCGATCCTTCGAATGCCGTGGCATTTCCGGCAATTAGGATTTCGGAGCCAATTAGGTCAAAGGGGCGGGGTTGTTGGATATCGAGCGTCAAAGACATGGCAAATGATCCTTTTTTTGAAATCGTTGTTGGTAAGGAATGCCGAAATATTACAATAAATTGGTCGCGTGGGGTAGAGCTGACCCTGCAAAACCGGCGGATGACGCGATGAAGGAATGACACTGCATGCCACCAGTCACTTTTGGCCCGTCGCGATTTGATCGAGGTTACTTCATCGCTTGTTCGCTCGCTTTGCTTGCAGGTGGCGTTGTTTTGTTGGGCCATTACTCAGCCGCAAACGCCCAACAGGAACCATCGCTCTTGCCGAACTACCTTTTTGCAGCGCTTCTTTTTGTGGGTGCGTTCGTGATCTGGAAGCGCTCCCCAATTGGGCGGTCCTGGATCGTGATTGATGCGGACGGTGTGACGCTGGAGTGCACGCATGGCGAACCTCTTCAGGACAGACGAACGTGCCGCTGGTCGCAGATTGAAGAGTTTACGGTCGAGATAACCGGTGATGACGTTCTAAGTGTCTTGCTGCAAAATGGCGAGCGGCTGGCTGTGCAGCTACAGACATTCGCCGGATCATGGAAAAAGGTCATGATTGCAATTGATGCCCGGGCCGAGGTCTTGGGATACGAATTGGTTCACAGTAATCCATCCAGCCCATCTAGGCGTCGCCATATCTGGACGCTGATTAAACGAGCTTAAGCAATAAAAAAACGGCCATGCCCGGGAGGAGGTGGGCATGACCGTTCTTATTATCAGCGCCCGCCTGCTCTGGGAGGAGAAGAGCGGGGCGCTTCCTCGCTTGGCGTTGCTCGGGAGGAGGTGAGCGCAGCTAGCGGTATGATCGGTTCCAACCCGGGAGGAGGTGGGCGGTTCCGAAACTGGTGCATAAAGTGGCGGTACCCGGGAGGAGGTGGATACCGCCACCTTATTGCTGACCCGACGTTCAGGGAGGAGGAGAGAACCGTCGGGTCCTTGTCAGATCGGCCTAAAGGGAGGAGGCGGCCGACCCGATCCTTAAATCTGGTTGTCGTATGCGGCTTCGAGCGCGATACGCTTGATCATGGCACGATGAATACCCAGATCTGCCAAGTCGCGATCAGTCAGGGCGTTCAGTTCGTTATAGGTTGTGCGGTACACTTTGCGCTTGGCGGCTTTTTCTGCCAACTCGGCGCGGAACGCTGCAAAGCGCTGGCCAAGGGAGATACCGGCAAAGCCTGTGTCTGTGTTATATGTCATCTGCTCATCTTTCGTATGATCGTCTTGTTGCGGTTTGTTCCGCCCCCGTTACGATCAACATGTAGGATAATGCTGCAGTTGCACAATACCTGTCTGAGCAACGCTGCCATGCAGAAAATGCATAAGCATTGCTGACCTAACGTCATCAATCTGTTGCATTTTTGGGCATCTGTTTCCATCTACTTGCGCTTTGCCAAAAAACCGCCAGATGTTGCCTTGGAAACAGTCACTTTATGAACCGGAGGTATATTCATGCCCGTCACCCGCGATGAAATTCTGGGCGCGCTATCGCGACTCACTTTGCCGGGGGGCGATGATATTGTGGCACGCGATATGGTCCGTGCCCTGAATATCGACAATGATTCCGTCCGTTTCGTGATCGAAGCCGCCGACCCGACTGAAGCGGCGAAGATGGAAGGCTTGCGCCGCGCCGCAGAGGAGATCGTGAAGGGTCTGCCCGGTGTAACCTCCGCCTCTGTCGTGCTAACGGCCCATGGCCCCGCCGCCAAGGCCCCGGAACCGCCATCGCTGAAGGTTGGCCGCCATCCCACGCCGCAGGCCGGTCCTGCAAAGGTCGCCGGCGTTGACCGCATCCTTGCCATCGGATCGGGCAAGGGCGGCGTTGGCAAATCAACTGTGTCGTCCAATCTTGCCGTCGCGCTGGCTCGGGAAGGGCGGCGCGTTGGCCTTCTGGATGCCGATATCTACGGCCCCAGCCAACCGCGCATGATGGGCGTGAACAAACGCCCGGGATCGCCTGACGGCAAGATCATCATCCCGCTGCAGGCCCATGGTGTCACGATGATGTCCATCGGTCTGATGGTTGACCCTGACAAGGCGGTGGTCTGGCGTGGCCCGATGCTGATGGGGGCTTTGCAGCAGATGCTGGGGCAGGTGCAATGGGGTGAACTGGATGTGCTGATTGTCGATCTGCCGCCCGGCACCGGTGACGTGCAGTTGACCCTGTGCCAGAAGACCCACCTGACCGGTGCGGTTGTGGTCAGCACCCCGCAGGACGTGGCCCTGATTGATGCCCGCAAGGCGCTGGATATGTTCAAGACGCTGAACACCCCGGTGCTGGGACTGATCGAAAACATGTCCACATTCGTCTGTCCGACCTGTGGTACCGAAAGCCACATCTTCGGTCAGGGCGGGGTGGCCGCAGAGGCTGACAGGATTGGGGTGCCGTTCCTGGGCGCGCTGCCGATTGACCTTGATACGCGGCTGGCGGGCGATGCGGGTGAGCCGATTGCTGTGGGCGATGGTCCGATGGCCGAGGCTTATCGCCATCTGGCCCGCCGCTTTATCGAGGGTGGCATGGCGTGATTATTCGCCCGGCAAAGACGGCCGATTTCGATGCCATCTGGCCCATCCTGCGCGATGTATTCCGTGCTGGTGAGACCTATGCCGTGGACCCCCGGATCAGCAAAGAAGCCTGCCGTGACTACTGGATGACGACACCTGCAGCGACCTATGTCGCCGAAGGGCAGGGTGGTATCCTTGGTACCTATTATATCCGCACGAACCAGCCCGGCGGCGGGGCCCATATCTGCAATAGCGGATATGTGGTGGCCGAGGCTGCGCGCGGGCAAGGGCTGGCCCGGCAGATGTGCGAACACAGCCAGATCGAAGCGCGGGCGCTGGGTTACTTCGCCATGCAGTTCAATTTCGTACTGGCGAGCAATGTGGGTGCCGTCGGGCTGTGGCACCGGCTGGGTTTCGAAACAGTCGGCACGATCCCGGATGCGTTCAACCACCCAAAAGAGGGATTGGTTGATGCATTTGTAATGTACAAACGTCTGGATGGTTAATGGGTCGTGCGCCCGAACTTGAGTCTAAGTGGCTGGGCCACTCTCACACCCCGTTATGCAACATTTTGCGTGCCATTGGGGCGTCTGTTTGGCGCAAAAAAACTGTACAGATGTCGTACGTACAAATGTACGCAAGGCCGGGTCTTAACACGGCGTGCCCAGTGTCGCCGTTAACCCTTGGCAGGGAATGACGTCTTCCCCAAGTTCCTCAGCGTGCCTGCAACTGCTTGGCTAAACCAGGTCTTTCGTCATCAGAATCGCTTCTGTTGGCGCCTCTCCAAAATCAGACAGGTCGAATGGACGCCGTTCGCGCTCTGCATATCCGGCCCGCTGGTAGACCCGAATGGCGTTCTCGTTTGTGGCGGCGACAATCAAGGCGAGGCCCGGGCTACCGCTTTCGCGCGCCTGCTTTTCAGCCTCGCGGAGCAGGGCAGTGCCGACGCCGTGCCCACGTCCATCGGGAACGACAGCCATGAAGTTGATGTACCAATGCCCCGGCACGAGATGCGCCAACTCTTCAATGCCGACAAACACTTCTGGAACGTCTGGCCCGATAGGCTTCGGCGTTGTTGGAAGGCGGTAACCAATCAGGCCACCGGTCTTCGCGCCGTCTTGCTCCGCGATGAACCCGTTTCGATAGCTGAAATCGCCATCCTCGGCGGTCACAAGGGCCTCTCCCACCGCGGCCCCGTCCAATCCTGATGGCGCCATCTTGGCCCACAGCGTCGGCAGCAGCCCGTCACTTGCCATATCGACGACGCGCAGAAGCAAAGGCGCATCGTCCAGCGTTGCTTTTCGGATCGTCAAGGACATGAGAACCTCCAAACTGTTTTTGACTTTGCAGAGTCCGATTTGGGCCTTTCGACCGCTGGCACCGACATAACACCTGGCCAGACATCCATTGATGCTCTCCAACTGACCCTAGCCTGTCTCTCCATGTTCCGCCAAGCAGATCGCGAGGATGGTGGGTGCAGCGTTAATCCCACCAAAAGTACCAATAGGGCGCGCGCATCCGGTCTGCGGCGAGCGCCGAGATTGTGCCGACACCTTGCAATACGACATCCGCATCATAGTGGAAATGCGTAATCGCCAGCGCAATAGCCGCGTCTTGATCGGTTGGACGATTGGGGGCCCAAAGTTCCATCTGGTCATGCGCGATGACAATCGGTTCCGCCCCGTAGTCGTTGAACCATTGGCGCAAGGCGGCGACGTGGATTTCAGGAGAGGGATTCGCGTTCCAGCCGCCAAAGCGCAGATAGGCCGGGGCCTCCCACGGGTTTTCGGTGGGCAGGATGGCGATATAGGCGGTGTTGACCGGGCGACCGGTTTCCCAGTCATTCAGGCTGATAATCTCTTGCGGGGGTATGTAGAAGAATGGCCAGCGGCCCATGTCCAGTTCGGCGATGGCCACGGGATCGAAGGTGTCCGGCAAATCGGTTTCGTAGTCATTATCCTTCATCCAGGCGACGAAGTCCGCGTGTTCCGCAGCGCGGATGTCATAGAGCGCGCCGGGGAAGGCCAGATCATTGGCGACTGCCACGACCTCTTGCGGTGACAGTGGATAGAATTCGTCCCATTGCGGATCGAACATGTCAATCAGGTTGGTGACGGCATCGGCGTCGCCAATGATCACCGGCGTGCCGGGGGCGTCGCGCAGCCGGTGCCATTCGGCCTCGGCGTCCTCTCCGGCCACTTCGATTACCGGAAATGGCAGAAGGTCGAGATCCTGCGCCGTGGCGGGGAGGGCAAGCAGAGCGAAAGCAAGTGTAAGGCGCATGTCATTGTCCGTTGGCGATTTCCGCCAGTCTGGCGAAAGCACCACGTTGGTACAAGCATGGGAAATCATGGAATCTGTGTGATCTACGAATCACATTCCGGTGGGATTCGGTCAAAACCGGGTAGGATTGCTGTTATGTTCGCCGTATGAGAGGCCGGAATTGGCGGGGTAGCGTAAAAAAGTTGGGATTTTCTGGAATAGTTTGGAAATTGGACATCTCGTCTACATGTTGTGTGCAGCATTCCTTGTTCCCCTACAAATATGGCTGATTGGAGGTCCTGATGTCCATATCTTGTTTCGCAGAGCTCCCGAAAACACCATGTAGTACCATGAATTCCCAAAAAGTTGTTGATCGGTGATCCAACTGGTGTCACAACAGTTGCACGGTAAGACGGACACGACATCAAAGGGGCACCAAGAACCCCAACCGGCAAAAGCAGGTTTCATACAGGCTTCGTCTTACCCAACCAGATCCGGCGCGTGAGCGAGCAGACATCCCCCCAGGTGGCACGCGCAGTCGGACATTCCCCGCTAGGGGCGGAACCGGCGGATTGTGCAGTGGCAGCAGCGCAATCCGCCGTTTTCACATCCAGAGACAAGATTTCCGGGGGCAAGAGGTAAAGGACCGAGGGACAGTGGTTCTGAGTTTTACAGGCGAACACACCCAAAAGGTGGACGGTAAGGGGCGCATGTCGATCCCTGCCGATTTTCGTCGTGTGCTCGAAGCCGGTGACCCTGACTGGACCCCTGGCCTGTCCCCGCGCATGTTCCTGCTCTATGGCGATCATCTGAAAAACGAATTGCACGGCTATACGGTTGATGAATTCAACGCGGTGGTGGCCCAGATCAATGCCCTTCCCCGCGGGTCCGCGAACAAGAAGAAACTCCAGCGCCTGATCATCGGCCAGTCCATCAAACTTGACGTGGACAAGGACGGGCGCACGGTCATGCCGCTGAAACAGCGCCAGAAACTTGGGATCACCGAAGGTGAGTTGGCCTTCAGCGGCATGGGCGATCATTTCGAAATCTGGAAGGCCGATGTCTTTGCCGAGGAGGTGGCAGAGGATATCAGCGGCTGGCTGGCCGAACACGAGGATGGCTTTGATCCGCTCATCCTGCTGGATGAGTAGATCATGCCTGCTGCTGCCGCACCTGACCCACATATCCCCGTTCTGATTGGATCGCTGATCGCAGCGGTCTCGCCCGTTTCCGGGGTCTGGCTGGATGGCACATTCGGGGCGGGTGGCTATACCCGTGCCTTGCTGGCCGCCGGTGCCGATAAGGTGGTCGCGGTGGATCGTGATCCGCTGGCGTTCCAGATGGCCGCCGCCTGGGCCGGGGACTATGGCGACCGGATCGAGATGGTCGAAGGTGTGTTTTCCAAGCTCGATCAATACGGGTCCGACCTTGACGGAGTGGTGCTCGACCTTGGCGTCAGTTCCATGCAGCTTGATCTGGCCGAACGCGGCTTTTCGTTCATGCGCGACGGCCCGCTTGACATGCGGATGTCGCAGGACGGGCCATCAGCCGCCGATCTGTGCAACGCCGCGGACGAGGGTGAGCTGGCCGATATCATCTACCTCTACGGCGAAGAACGCGCCTCGCGCCGCATCGCCAAGGCGATTGTCGCGGCCCGCCCCCTGACCACAACCGGCCAACTGGCCAAGGTGGTCGAAGGGTGTTTGCCGCGTGCCAAACCCGGCCAATCGCACCCAGCCACGCGCACCTTTCAGGCGCTGCGCATCGCGGTGAACAACGAATATGGCGAACTGGCTGAGGGGCTGATGGCCGCCGAACGCGCCTTGAAACCGGGCGGGCAACTGGCCGTCGTGACCTTTCATTCGGTCGAGGACCGGATGGTCAAACGGTTCCTGCAGGCCCGGTCCGGCAACGTGGCCAACGCTAACCGCTA
Source organism: Yoonia sp. R2-816 (assembly GCF_046762905.1). Taxonomy (NCBI): domain Bacteria; kingdom Pseudomonadati; phylum Pseudomonadota; class Alphaproteobacteria; order Rhodobacterales; family Paracoccaceae; genus Yoonia; species Yoonia sp. R2-816. The sequence continues at coordinate 436,400 of NZ_JBKQXN010000311.1, forward strand.
TGCGCCCGAAACAGCGCAGGTCGTGCCTGCCTTTCGCGTCGAAAAGCGCAAGGCCATCGGCCCGGACGCACAGGAACTGGCGGACAATCCACGGTCACGCTCGGCCAAGCTGCGGGTGGCGATCCGGACCGATGCGCCAGCCGAAGACATCGATCCGGCATCACTCGGCATGCCGATGAAGAAAGGGGCGCGGTAATGCGCGGTGTGTTATATGTACTGGCGGCGCTGGCCGTCATGGGGCTCGCGTTTTGGGCCTATCAGGAAAACTACAAGACCCAGCAGGCGGTCAAGGAAGTGCGTCAGTTACATGCGCGCATCGGGGCCGCCCATGAGCGGCTGGGCATGCTGCGGGCCGAATGGGCCTATCTGAACCGGCCTGACCGGCTTGCCGATCTGGCAGAGCTGAATTTCGACCGGCTGGGTCTCTTGCCGCTGATGCCCGATGCCTTCGGCGCGGTCGATCAGATCATCTATCCGATCCCGCCCATCAGCCCGATCATCAACCCGATCGAGCTGTCATCGGACGCCTTTGACGATGTGGAGAACCCGCTATGAGAACGCCACTGCGTCCGCTTGCCCGCATCCTCAAGGCCCGCGCGCAAGGCGAAGACCCCGCCGCGATCGAGGCCGAAAACAAGCGCCGTCGTCACGAGGAAATGGCTGACAAGGCCCGCCAGCGATCCGAAGGGCGTTTGCTGCTGCTGGGCCTTGCGTTTTTCTGCGCCTTTGGCGTGATCGGGATGCGCATGGGCACGCTCGCCTCTTCCGTGCCGGAAGAGCCGCGGGCGAGTGCTGTTGGCAACCCGATCATCGGACAACGGTCTGATATTGTTGACAGAAACGGGCGTATTCTGGCTACGAACCTGCAGACCCATTCGCTTTATGCGCATCCACAGGACATGATCGACCCGCTGCATGCCGCCGCTGGTCTGGCCACAATTTTCCCCGAGCTGGACGAGGAAGAACTGATCGCTGATTTCACCGGCGACCGGAAATTCATGTGGGTCCGCCGCCAGATCAGCCCCGAACAGATGCAGGCGGTCCATGATATCGGTTCGCCCGGTCTGCTGTTCGGTCCGCGCGAGATGCGGCTTTACCCCAACGGCCCGATTGCAGCCCATATTCTGGGCGGTGCCAGCTATGGCCGCGAAGGTGTCGCCAGTGCCGAGGTGATTGGCGTGGCCGGTGTCGAGCGTCAGTTCGATGCCTTCCTGCGTGATCCCGCCAATGAAGGCGCGCCGCTGGAATTGTCCATCGACCTGACGGTGCAGGCCGCCGCAGAACAGGTGCTGGCCGGTGGCATGTCGCTGATGAATGCCAAGGGCGCGACCTCCATCTTGATGGATATTCACACGGGCGAGATCATTTCGATGGTGTCCTTGCCCGATTTCGACCCCAACAACCGCCCCCGTGTTCTGACCGAAGGCGATCAGTCCGACAGCCCGCTTTTCAACCGCGCAGTGCAGGGCGTTTACGAGTTGGGATCGGTGTTCAAGATCTTCACCGTGGCGCAAGCGATGGAGCTTGGGTTGGTCAACCCCAACACCCTGATTGACACGCAAGGGCCACTGTCCTGGGGCCGTTTCCGCATTCGCGATTTCCGTGACTATGGCCCGGAACTCAGCACCACGGATGTGATTGTGAAATCCTCCAACATCGGCACAGCGCGGATCGCCATGATGATCGGGGCGGACCGGCAGCGCGAATTCCTCGGCTCGCTCGGCTTTCTCGAAGCGACGCCCGTCGAAATGATCGAAGCCCCCACCGGCGCGCCACTTTTGCCGCGCAACTGGTCTGAGATTTCAACGATGACAATCTCTTACGGCCACGGCCTGTCCTCATCGCCGCTGCATCTGGCCACAGCCTATGCATCACTGCTCAACGGCGGCACACGGGTCGAACCGACCCTGCTGCGCATGGAAAACGCGGTTGTCGGCGAACGTGTGGTCAGCGAGGCCGTCAGCCGCCGGTCCATGTCCATGCTGCGGCAGGTGGTCGAGGACGGCACCGCATCCTTTGGCGAGGTGCCGGGATACGAGGTCGGTGGCAAAACCGGCACCGCCGATAAGCCGCGCACCCGTGGCGGCGGCTACTACGATGACAAGGTGATCGCCACCTTCGCAACCGCATTTCCTGCCAGCGATCCGCAATATGTGCTGGTGGTGACACTGGATGAACCGTCCGAAAACTCCGGCGAAGAACCGCGCCGCACAGCAGGCTGGACAGCCGTGCCCGTCGCCGCCGAAATGATACGCCGCGTCGCACCCTTGCTGGGCCTCAGACCGCAAGTGGACAGTCCTCAATCCATCGGTGTAACACTCACCTCAAACTGAATGGGGCGGCATATGACATCACTGGCTGAACTGGGGCTGACGGCACAAGGCGGGCGCGAGGCACAGATCAAAGGGCTGGCCGTTGACAGCCGTGACGTCAACGATGGGTTCCTCTTCGCGGCCCTGCCCGGTGCGCGGGTGCATGGCGGTGAATTCATCCAATATGCGCTGCGCATGGGCGCCGCCGCCGTGCTGACCGACGCGCAGGGGGCCGCCATCGCGGCCGATGAACTGGCTGCATCCGACGCGGCCGTGATCGTCGCACAGGACCCGCGTCAGGCACTGGCGCAGACCGCATCGCTCTGGTTCGGGCCGCATCCCGACACCGTGGTCGCGGTCACCGGCACCAATGGCAAGACATCCGTGTCCACCTTCTGCCGCCAGATCTGGGAGGAGATGGGGATCGCTGGCGTCAACCTTGGCACCACCGGCGTCGAGGGGGCATGGCCTCACGCGATCAAAAGCTCAACACCCACGACACCCGAACCGATCACCCTGCATCGTGTCCTGTCGCAATCCGCGCAAAACGGCGTCACCCATGTCGCGATGGAGGCATCATCGCACGGGCTTGACCAGCGGCGGCTTGATGGCGTGCTGCTGGCCGCCGCTGGCTTCACCAACTTCACCCAGGACCATCTGGATTATCACGGAACGTTCGAGGCGTATTTTGACGCAAAGATGGGCCTTTTCAAGCGCGTGCTGGCCGAAGACGGGGTGGCTGTCATCAACCTCGACGATCCCAAAGGACAAGAAGTCGCCGAAATCTGCACTATGCGCGGGCAAGAAGTGATCGGCGTGGGCCGCAGCCCCGCTGCGCGTTTGCGCCTGACTGGACAGCGGTTCGACGCCACCGGTCAGGATCTGCTGTTCGCCTGGCAGGGCCGTCCGAGACAGGCGCGGCTGGACCTGATTGGCGGTTTCCAGGCTGACAACGTGCTGCTGGCCGCCGGTCTGGTGATCGCCGCCGGTGCCGACCCGGTCGAGGTGTTCGACAGCCTGTCACATCTGGGCACCGTTCATGGCCGGATGGAACTTGCCGCGACCCGCCAGAACGGGGCGGCGGTGTTTGTCGATTACTCACATACGCCGGATTCTGTGCAAACCGCGCTCAAGGCGCTCCGCCCCCATGTGATGGGACGGATCGTATGTATCGTGGGTGCCGGTGGCGACCGTGACCCAGGCAAACGCCCGCTGATGGGGGCGGCGGCTGCACTGAACGCCGATGTCGTGATCATCACCGATGACAACCCCCGGTCCGAAGACCCCGCAACGATCCGGGCCGCCGTCATGGAAGGGGCCATCGCCGCTGGCGGCACCGATAGCATCACCGAAGTCGGCGACCGGGCCGAGGCGATCCTGCGCGGCATCGACGCGCTTGGCCCCGGTGACGCGCTGCTGATCGCGGGCAAGGGGCATGAAACAGGGCAGATCGTGGGCGACAACGTGCTGCCCTTTGACGATGTGGAACAGGCCAGCGTGGCCGTCGCCGCGTTGGAGGGGCGGATATGACGCTGTGGACCTCTGCCGACGCGATAGCCGCCACCGGCGGCCGCAGCGCAGTGGATTGGACGGCAACCGGTGTGTCGATCGACACCCGCACGCTCGAACCCGGCGATCTGTTCGTCGCATTGAAAGACATCCGTGACGGGCATGATTTCGTGGCTCAGGCCCTGGAAAAAGGCGCGGCAGCCGCACTTGTGTCCTACAAACCCAAGGATATTCCCGTCGATGCCCCGCTGCTGATCGTCGATGACGTGCTGCAGGGGCTAGCCGATCTTGGCGCGGCTGCACGGGCACGTTCCAACGCACGGATCGCGGCGATCACCGGGTCTGTCGGCAAAACCTCAACCAAGGAAATGCTGCGCGCGGTCCTGTCCCGCCAGGGCAAATGCCACGCCGCTGAAGCATCCTACAACAACCACTGGGGTGTGCCGCTGACGCTGGCCCGCATGCCCGCCGACACAGACTATGCCATCGTCGAAATCGGGATGAGCAATCCGGGCGAAATCGCCCCGCTGTCGCGGCTGACCCGGCCGCATGTGGCCATGGTCACCACCGTGGCTGCGGCGCATCTGGCATCCTTTGACAACCTTTCCGGCATCGCCGTCGAAAAGGCGACCATCATGGACGGGCTGGAACCGGGCGGGATCGCCGTGCTGAACGCCGATATCGAAACCACTGGCATCCTGCGCGATCACGCCAGCGAAACCGGGGCTACGCAGGTGCTGTTCGGCACCACAGCCGATGACTGGCAGGTCAAGGATGTGCGCCTGACCGGCGACGTCACGGTCATAAACGCAACCGGTAAGGGGCATGATTACCTGTTCAAGCTTTCCGTCCCCGGACGGCATTTCGCGATGAACGCCGTTGGTGTGCTGGCGGTGGCCGCGGCACTTGGGGCCGACCCGGTCCAGGCCGCCCTAGATATCGCCGGTTGGGTGCCACCCGCCGGGCGCGGCACTCGCGAGGTCATCGTCATCGACGGCGCGAACGAGGATGAGACCCTCGATCTGATCGACGATGCGTTCAACGCAAACCCAACCTCGCTTGCGGCCTCACTGGAAGTGATCGCAGCGTCTCAACCGCACGACAATGTCGGGCGCACGATCAAGGGGCGGCGGGTCGCGATCCTGGGTGATATGCTCGAACTCGGTCCGGACGAGGTGCAGATGCACCGCGACATGGCCCACAACACCCATCTGCAATCGCTCGATCTGATCCACTGCGCGGGACCGCTGATGCATCACCTCTGGCTGGCCCTGCCCGAAGAAAAGCGCGGACAATGGGCCGAACATGCCACCGATCTGGCCGCCCGCGTCACGCGGCTGGTTGACGCCGGGGATGTCGTGCTGGTCAAGGGATCAAAGGGCAGCAAGGTCTCACTGGTCGTTGACGCCATCCGCAAACTGGGGCATCGCCGCCCTCAAGAAGAATAGGAACACCCATGCTCTATTGGCTCACGGCACTCTCTGACGGCGGCGACTTTTTCAACCTCTTTCGCTACATCACCTTCCGGGCGGGTGGAGCTTTCATGACAGCGCTCCTGTTCGGGTTCATCTTCGGGCCACCCCTGATCAACGTGCTGCGGCGCAAACAGGGCAAGGGGCAGCCGATCCGGGGCGACGGGCCCGAAGGGCATTTCGTCAAGGCTGGCACACCGACCATGGGCGGGCTGCTGATTGTGGGGGCGCTGACCACCTCGACGCTTCTTTGGGCGCGGCTTGATAACCCGTTTGTCTGGATGGTGCTGTTTGTCACCCTATCCTTTGCGCTGATCGGCTTTGCCGATGACTACGCCAAGGTCTCCAAGCAGAACACCGCGGGCGTGTCCGGCAAGATACGGATTTTACTGGGTATTTTGATCGCAGGGATCGCGGGATATTGGGCCGCCGCCTATCACCCGGATGATCTGACCAACCAACTGGCGCTACCGGTTTTCAAGGATACGCTGATCAATCTCGGGGTCATGTTCATCCCCTTCGCGATCATCGTGATCGTGGGTGCGGCCAACGCGGTCAACCTGACTGACGGGTTGGACGGGCTTGCCATCATGCCCGTGATGATCGCGGCGGGCGCCTTCGGGATCATCGCCTATGCGGTCGGGCGGACCGACTTTACCCAATATCTTGACGTGCATTACGTGCCCCAAACCGGTGAAATTCTGATCTTTTCCGCCGGGCTGATCGGCGGCGGGCTGGGGTTCCTGTGGTACAACGCGCCGCCTGCGGCGGTGTTCATGGGCGACACTGGGTCACTGGCACTCGGCGGTGCACTGGGGGCAATTGCGGTCGCCACCAAGCACGAGATCGTGCTGGCCATCGTCGGCGGCCTTTTCGTGGTCGAGGCGCTTTCGGTCATCATCCAGGTCCTCTATTTCAAGCGGACGGGCAAGCGGGTCTTCCTGATGGCCCCGATCCACCATCACTACGAGAAAAAAGGCTGGGCGGAGCCACAAATCGTGATCCGGTTCTGGATCATCTCGCTCATCCTCGCGATGATCGGTCTGGCCACGCTCAAGGTGCGGTAACACATCGTAGGGTGGGTAAAACCCACCATCAACGCAAGCACCCCATCTACTCTTCCGGCCCGGCATCGCCGGGCAGCGCCCGGACCTCCCCCATGGGGAGGGCGCTTCGCACCCACCCCGAGGTCCGGGCACTGCCCTTTCCAAGTCGCGGTAAACGTGTAAGCTTGTACCGTTGTTGTTTGAGATATTGATCACATGGATTGGTTAAACGATTTTCTCACTTATGCCGGGACGGAAGCAGGGGAGCGTGCTGTCAATGTCGTTCTCGCCATCCTTGCTGTCATTGGCGCAGTTCTCTTATGGATGTTCGGTATATTCGGTAAACTGTGGGGAACCATCTTTCCCAAACCGAAGCAGGACGAACCGGAAACGCCCCCAACTTACCAGATGACCGAAAACGCCCGTGGCGGATTCGCCGAAGCAAAAGATGCGGGCATCGCCACCGGACAGGTCATGGGCGATCAAACCATCAACTACGGGGCACCAACCGGAGAAATTCGGCTGACTCTGGATCAGCTGACGGCGCAACTCAAAAAAGAACGCGACGAGACCGAAAAGAAACTGCGCACGGCGCATGACGACGAAAAGGCCGCGCTGACACAAAAAATAACCGAACTCGAACGTCGTCTTGCGAATCCCGATCAAGCACTGTCAGAGGCCCGTCAACGCATCGCCGATCTCGAAGCACTCCTCGAACGCTCCAGCGACAACATTGGTGGCGACCGGATCGCTGAAGCCCGCGCAGCACTGGAAAAAGGCGACTACTCTATAGCCGACGACATCTTTGCCGAAATCGAAGCGCGCAACGAATTGGCAGTACAGGAAGCCGCACGCGCCGCCTACGGGCGGGGCGAGATTGCGGAGGCAGAGGTGCGATGGGCTGATGCGGCAGCGCATTATGCCAAAGCAGTGAAACTGGATGAAAATTACGAAACGCTTCGCAAAGCGAGTGAATTTGCAGAACGGTCCGGTGATTTCAACGGCGCCAGCCAATTCAGCAGCCGTCTACTCCTCGTGGCGCGGAAGGGAGACGATCAGCAGCAGCTGTCCACGGCTCTCAATGAACACGCATTGAATCAGAGAGCGCTGGGCTTTTATCAAGAGGCCGAGGGTCTTTTTCGTGACGCGCTGGAGATTGACCGCGCCACGATTGGGGAGAGGCATCCGGACTATGCCACCCGCCTCAACAACCTCGCGGACGTGGTCAAGAACCAAGGGCGGTATGAAGAGGCCGAGGGTCTTTTTCGTGACGCGCTGGAGATTGACCGCGCCACGATTGGGGAGGGGCATCCGGACTATGCCATCCGCCTCAACAACCTCGCGGGCGTCATTGCGGACCAAGGGCGGCATGAAGAGGCGCGAAAACTTTATGAAGAAGCGCTGGCCATTTATAGGAGCACCCTCCCGCCAAACCACCCTTACATCAAAACGACGTTGGACCACATCGCCTCCCTCCCCAAACCTTAACACCGCATTCACACTTCCACCGTCCGCACCCTTAACCCCGCAAATCCCCCTCAAGGGGTCCGACGCAAGTCCGACGCTTTGCCGACGCAAATCCGACAGCCCCTTTTTCGCAAAACCCCAGCATTAACCACGATTCCCGTGATTCGGTGGATCAGGGGTGTTGCGCGGCCTTCTCCGCCCCGCCGAACGTTGCGCCCGCCCGTTGTGCTTGGCCGCAAAATGCGCATTGATGCGCGGGCAATTGGGCTGCCGGAACAGGGGTGCGATGATGATACCAGTGCAGGGATATGCGGGCCAAACCGTGGCCGTTCTGGGCCTTGGCCGGACAGGTCGCGCGGCGGCAGTGGCTTTGCGTGCCGGTGGGGCCGTACCGGTGGTTTGGGACGATAGTGTGCCGGCCCGCGAAGCTGCCGAGCAGGACGGGTTCGACCTGCGCGACCTGACAAAAGCGCAAGCTTTTGAAGATGTTGCGGCCCTGATCGTCAGCCCCGGCATCCCCCATCTTTACCCCGCCCCGCACCCCGTCATCGCGACCGCCATCGATGCAGGCGTACCCGTGGACAACGATATCGGGCTCTTTTTCCGGTCTTTTGCGACCCAGGACTGGGACAGTTTCGACACCACCCCCCGGGTGATCGCGGTGACCGGATCAAACGGCAAATCGACGACCGCAGCGCTGATCCATCACATTCTGGTCGAGAATGGCCGCCCCGCCCAGCTGGCGGGCAATATCGGGCGAGGGGTGTTGGATATTGATCCGGCCCATGATGGCGAGGTTGTTGTGCTGGAATTGTCCTCCTACCAGACCGACCTCGCCCGGGCACTGACCCCGGATGTCGCTGTTTTTACAAACCTTTCTCCTGATCACCTCGACCGGCACGCGGGCCTTGGCGGGTATTTCGCAGCCAAACGCAGGCTCTTTGCTGAAGGCGGGCCGGACCGGGCGGTGATCGGCGTGGACGAGGTCGAGGGCCGCTATCTGGTCAATCAACTGACCGAAAACGCGGAAGATGATCGGGTCATCCGAGTCTCTTCGGGGCAGAAACTGACACGCGGCTGGAGCGTTTTTGCACGCAAAGGGTTCCTGTCAGAATTCCGAAAGGACCGACAGATCGGATCGATAGATTTGCGCGATATCAAGGGGTTGCCGGGCGCGCATAACCACCAGAACGCCTGCGCCGCCTATGCCACCTGCCGAACGCTAGGCCTCGGCCCCAAAGGGATTGAGGCCGCGATGCGCAGCTACCCCGGCCTGCCCCACCGCAGTCAGGTGGTGGCCGAGAAAGACGGGGTGGTCTTTGTCAATGACAGTAAAGCCACCAATGTGGACAGCGCCGCCAAGGCCTTGCAGGCGTTTCCGAAAATTCGATGGATTTGCGGCGGCTTACAGAAAGACGGGGGGCTCGACGGGCTGGTGCCGCATCTGGGCCATGTGGTGAAGGCCTATGTGATCGGGCGCGAGGCGGAAGGGTTCGCGCGGCAACTGACCGGGACAGAGGCGGAGGTCTGTACGACAATGGATGTGGCTGTGGCCAAGGCTGTGGCCGAAGCGAAGCGGGGCGAGGTTGTGCTGTTGGCGCCGGCGGCGGCCTCGTTCGATCAGTATGACAATTTCGAGAAACGCGGCGAGGATTTCGTTGATCGCGTGACAGATGCGACAACGTAAGATGGGTTTAAACCCATCTTACGACTTGGCAATCTCGCGCCCGGCGGCCCAGCCTGACGACCAGGCCCATTGGAAATTGTAACCGCCGAGCCAGCCGGTCACATCCACGCATTCTCCGATAAAATAGAGCCCACGAACCGATTTTGCGCCCATGGTTTTGGAGGAGAGCGCGTCGGTGTCCACGCCCCCCAGCGTGACTTCTGCGGTGCGGTACCCCTCTGATCCGCCGGGTGTCAGCGTCCAGTTTTCCAGCGCGTCGCAAAGGGTTTGCAGCCGCAGATCGCTTTGATCGGCGATGTTGCCTTGGAGGTCCAGTTCATCGCCCAGATGGTCGACCAGTCGTGTCGGCAGGTGCTGGCCCAATACGGTTGTCAGCGCTTTGCGTCCGTCCGCTTGGCGTTGCCTTTGCAACGTGCCCAGAAGGTTCATCTTTGGTGACAGGTTCACACTAATCGTCTCGCCCTCGTGCCAGTATGACGACGCTTGCAGCACCGCAGGGCCGGAGAGGCCGCGATGGGTGAACAGGATCGCCTCATCAAAGCTGGTGCCGTTGGCGGTGACCCGTGCCGAGGTCGCGACACCTGCCAGCGGTTTGAACCTGTCGTCTGAAAAGGTGAGCGGGACAAGGCCGGGGCGCGGCGTGATCACAGGCAGGCCGAACTGCTGGGCAATCTGATAGCCGAGGCCCGTGGCCCCCATTTTCGGGATGGATTTGCCGCCAGAGGCGACGACAAGATTGCGCGCGGTGACTGTTGTTGCGCGCCCATCGCGGCTGAACATGACGCGAAAATTGCTACCATCATGGCTGATCTCGCCCACGTCGGTCTGCAACCAAAGTTGCGCGCCGGCCTTGTCCATTTCCGCCTGCAGCATGGTGATGATGTCGCGGGCTGTGGTGTCGCAGAACAACTGGCCAAGCGTCTTTTCGTGCCAGGGGATGCCGTGTTGTTCGACCAGATCGATGAAATCCCACTGTGTATACCGCCCCAGGGCTGATTTGCAGAAATGCCTGTTCTGGCTGATGAAGTTGGCAGGGCTGGTATGCAGGTTGGTGAAATTGCAGCGCCCGCCGCCGGAGATGCGGATTTTTTCACCCGGGGCCTTTGCATGATCGACGATCAGCGCGCCGGGGCCTGCATGGGCCGCGCACATCATGCCAGCCGCCCCGGCCCCGATGATAAGAGTTTCAACCTTCATCCGGTCCATGTGGCATGGGACAGAAGGGATATCAAATTTCTGGAAATTTGATGCCCCCGGCGGGGATATTTGTGCTCGGAAGAAGCAGAAGGTTTTGGTGGAATCGCGAGAAGTTGCGCGTTAAGGTGCCATCAGACCCGGGACAAACCGGGCAGTAGAGGCAGTTTGGCGGTGATCCATGACGGAAATGGTCTATGGGACGGTCCCGGTATCATCCGGTGACCCGGTTCTTCCCCGGTGGTGGCGGACAATTGATAAATGGACAATGTCCTGCATTCTGATCCTGTTCGGGATTGGTCTGTTGCTGGGTCTTGCGTCATCCCCACCCCTGGCGGCCAAGAACGGGCTGGAGCCGTTTCATTATGTGACCCGTCAGGCGATCTTTGGTGCCATGGCGATGGTGGTGATGTTCATCATTTCGATGATGTCACCCAAACTTGTCCGCCGTCTGGCCGTGTTGGGCTTTATCGCGGCCTTCGCGGCCCTTGCCATGCTGCCAGTTTTGGGCACGGATTTCGGCAAAGGGGCGGTGCGCTGGTATTCACTGGGTTTTGCGTCGTTGCAACCGTCTGAATTCCTCAAGCCCGGATTCATCGTCATGGCTGCCTGGTTACTCGCCGCGAGCCAGCAAATCGGTGGCCCGCCGGGCAAATCATACTCATTTGTGCTGACCATGGTGATTGTCCTGATGTTGGCGATGCAGCCGGATTTCGGGCAGGCGGCCCTGATCCTGTTTGCCTGGGGCGTGATGTATTTCGTGGCCGGGGCCCCGATGCTGATCCTGTGCATGCTCGCCGGTTTGGTGGTATTTGCTGGAACTGTCGCCTATTCCAATTCCGAACATTTCGCCCGGCGGATTGACGGGTTTCTGTCCCCCGATGTCGATCCGACCACCCAGCTGGGTTATGCCACCAATGCCATCCGCGAAGGTGGCTTCTTTGGCGTTGGTGTGGGCGAGGGGCAGGTGAAATGGTCGCTGCCCGATGCCCATACCGATTTCATCATTGCTGTCGCGGCAGAGGAATATGGGTTGATTTGCGTGCTGGTGATCATCGCTCTTTATACGGTGATTGTTGTCCGATCCCTGCTGCGCCTGATGAAGGAACGTGACCCGTTTATCCGTCTGGCGGGCACGGGACTGGCCTGTGCCTTTGGCGTGCAGGCGATGATCAATATGGGGGTCGCGGTCCGCCTGTTACCGGCCAAGGGCATGACATTGCCATTTGTGTCCTATGGCGGATCCTCCCTGATTGCCGGTGGCATTGCCGTGGGGATGTTGCTTGCCTTTACCCGGACCCGCCCACAGGGCGAGATGGAGGATATCCTTTTGCGCAGGGCCAATCGATGAAATCTCCGCTGCTGGTGATTGCCGCCGGGGGCACTGGCGGGCATATGTTTCCCGCACAGGCCCTGGCCGAGGCGATGCTGGACAAGGGTTGGCGGGTGAAACTGTCCACCGATGCGCGCGGTGCGCGTTATACAGGCGGGTTCCCGGACGCAGTAGAGATCAATGTCGTCGGCAGCGCGACTTTTGCGCGCGGCGGCATTTTGCAAAAGCTGCTGGTCCCGTTCCGCATTCTGGGCGGCATCGCCGCGGCCAAATGGCGGATGCTGCGCGACCGGCCGAGCGTTGTCGTGGGCTTTGGCGGCTATCCGGCGATCCCGGCGATGGCGGTAGCCTGGGCCTTGCGTGTCCCCCGCATGATCCATGAACAGAATGGCGTCCTTGGCCGGGTTAATCAGCTTTTTGCCCGCCGTGTCGATGCGGTGGCCTGCGGGACCTGGCCCACGGAATTACCCGCAGGTGTTGAGGGTGTGCATACCGGTAACCCAGTCCGCGCGGCCATTCTGGAACGCGAGGGTGCCCCCTACATTCCGCCCGGCGATTATCCGATGTCCATTCTGGTTCTCGGCGGCAGCCAGGGTGCGCGGATCCTGTCGGATATCGTGCCGCCCGCCATTGCAGGCCTGCCCGAACATCTGCGCCGCAACATCCGGGTCAGCCAGCAGGCTCGGGAAGAGGATCTGGCCCGGGTGACGGATTATTATGAAAGCGAGTTGCTGACGGCGGATGTGCAGACATTCTTTCACGATGTGCCGGGGCGGATGGCAGATGCGCAATTGGTCATCGCAAGATCCGGTGCATCGACCGTGGCGGATGTGAGCATCATCGGCCGCCCCGCGATCTGGGTGCCGCTGGCCAGCGCGATCCGGGATGAACAGACAGCGAATGCCCGCCAACTGGTTGAGGCGGGGGCGGCGATCATGATGCCTGAGACGATGTTTGAGGTGAACACATTGCGCGACCAGATTGCGCTGGTCTTTGAAAACAGCGATGGGGCGATGAAAATGGCGCAGGCTGCCCGCGCCTGTGGCGTGCCGGATGCGACGGAACGCCTTGTGCAATTGGTGGAAAATCTGGCAGAGGGACGCGAAACATGATGGACGGGAACCCGGTAATGAACGCAGCAACAAAACTGCCCCTTGATGTGGGTCCGATCCATTTCGTGGGCATCGGCGGCATTGGCATGTCCGGTATCGCCGAGGTGCTCTTGAACCATGGCTATCAGGTGCAAGGGTCCGATCTGAAATCGTCCAAGATCACCGACCGGCTGAAAGCGCTGGGCGCTGTGATCTATGAAGGACAGCGTGCCGAGAACCTTGAAGGGGCCGAGGTTGTCGTGATCTCATCCGCCATCAAACCGGGCAACCCAGAACTGGACGAGGCGCGTGCCAAAGGTCTGCCGGTTGTGCGCCGGGCCGAAATGCTGGCTGAACTGATGCGTCTGAAATCCAACGTTGCCGTGGCCGGCACCCATGGCAAGACCACGACAACCACGATGGTGGCCGCGCTTCTGGACGAAGGCGGGATCGACCCAACCGTGATCAATGGCGGCATCATTCACGCCTATGGCTCCAACGCGCGCATGGGGCAGGGCGAATGGATGGTGGTCGAGGCCGATGAAAGCGATGGCACGTTCAACCGCTTGCCAGCGACGATCGCTATCGTGACCAATATCGACCCCGAGCATATGGAGCATTGGGGCACGGAAGAGGCGCTGCATCAGGGCTTCTACGATTTCGTGTCGAACATCCCATTTTACGGGCTGGCCGTGTGCTGCACCGATGACGCGGATGTCCAGTCGCTGGTCGGCAAGATCACTGACCGGCGGGTCGTCACTTTTGGGTTCAACGCGCAGGCCGATGTGCGCGCGATCAACCTGACCTATAAGTCAGGCGTGGCCCATTTCGACATCGCCCTGCAGAATGAAGACGCTGTGATCGAAGGTTGCGAATTGCCGATGCCGGGGGACCATAACGTGTCCAACGCCTTGTCCGCTGTGGCGGTCGCCCGCCATCTGGGCATGAAGAAGGAAGAGATCAAAGCGGCCCTAAAGGGCTTTGGCGGCGTCAACCGGCGCTTTACCAAGGTCGGCGAAGTGGATGGCGTCACGATCATAGATGATTACGGCCACCATCCGGTTGAGATTGCCGCCGTGCTGAAAGCGGCCCGGCAGGCGAGCGAAGGTCGGGTGATCGCCGTGCATCAGCCGCATCGCTATACCCGTCTGTCGCATCATTTCGATGAATTCTGCGCCTGTTTCAACGACGCCGACGTGGTGGGGATATCCGAAGTCTTTGCGGCTGGCGAAGAGCCCATCGAGGGCGCGAGCCACGCTGATTTGGTCGCAGGTCTGATCCGACACGGCCACCGGCATGCGCGGATCGTGGAATCCGAGGATGATCTGGTGCGGATCATCCGCGAGCAGGCCAGGCCAGGCGATATGGTTGTCTGCCTCGGGGCGGGGACAATCAGCGCCTGGGCGAATGCGCTGCCGGAGCGGTTGAAGGGGTAACGGCTTGGATGTAGCGGAGGTTCATGACAGAGACTCTTTGCTTAGCTATCTAGAGTCATTGCCCACAGTTGAACGACGGGCTACGGGCCTTCGTAGCGCATTTAGTGCTGGAATTCAGGTGGCTCCGCTTGTTTTGGCGCCGCAAGATCTGGAAATATCATCTGTAAGACACGATTGGCGCTCGGTTGCAGTATTTGGTGCACTTGCAACTGTGGGCTCGTGGCTAGAAAAATCTGGTGCGGCTGTACCAAATAGAATTACCGTTCATAATCATTTTGTGCAGGGTATTGGACCTGACGACGCGCAGATTGATGCTGCTTATGCGGTCTCAAATTTGGTCAACGCCTACTTCTCATCGCCCCCAGACTTCGCGTCGGATGCTTCGGCCGCAGTTGCTGATGCAGCGTCTGCAGCGCAAGCGTGGGATTTCGATCTTTGGCCAGAAGTAAGGTTCCAGCTCAAACATGGAGGGTCAATTTGGAAAGATAAAATCCCTCATAGCTTTCAGCAGGTTTGGCAGAAAGGGCAGTCAGGTCTGATGAGCGGATACAGCTGGGAAGATCACGCGACAAGCCACCCCGATTCTCTCAATTGGTCGGAAGAAGATCAAATGATCTGGGTTCATTGGTACAATCGTATTTTGCTGGGTCAGAACTGGCATCCAGAGTTAATGGAACCCTTGCTAAGAAAAATCAGACTTCAGGATTGGATTAGAGGTGCTTCCCACATCAATCCCATGTTTTTCGACATCGTAAAAATATATCTTAACGAAGTAAGTCTGGACCTGCACCCCAAGTTAGCTCAGGCTTATCCTGTCGACTTCACCTTCGATACGCTCCAGCGCGTCATGCGTATGATTGGCATCGACGACAATATGAGGCACCTACGTGATCCGTCGATTGTGCAAGCATTTCTTGATGACGCCGAGCAATTGCGTGACGATTTCAAAGACTTCGTTGATTATGCCAGTGAACTTGCGCCTGGTGGCAATTATGCAGGCGTGCTGCGGCGTGCTTCTGAAAAAGTCATCAGGGAGTTTGAACGGGTTGAAAATCAGACTCATCTGCGTGCCGAACGGTTGGTTCAGTTGGGTGGCGAATTGGAGCTTTTCGCAAGTAGTGAAAAGGGGCGCGATGATCTGGGTGATCCACTGGCTACGGTGTTAGACACACGTATCGATGCGCTGAAACAGTTGTGTCGCAAGCATTTTGGGCCAAGCTATCAGACCCTCGCACCGCTCGCGGAACTTAGCGTTGACCAAGTCGATCAGGAAGGCGTCTTGCATGTTCTTGATGAGGCGATCCGCTTTATCGAAACGCTGCCGAAGGGTGATTTTCAGCCGCTAGATCATGAAGGTTTGCTGGTTCTGAACGATATGCGGGATGAATTGCGGACCTATCGCGCCGCGATTGCTGAGGCGTCCAGTGATGATTTTCGCGAATTGCTAGAGGATCGTTTTGCGCAAAGCGCCGGATCACTGGGGTTGAGCCTTTTGCGGTTTGGGCAGAAGTCGAAAGGGGCGCTCGATCGCGCTGGACAAGGTGTCGATGTGGCAATCCAAACCCATGGAAGGCTGGAAGGCTTGGGGGACATAATTAGAGCTTTGAAAGTAGCCTTCCTCAGCGGCGGCGGCTGACGCCGGGATTGATTTCCCTCGTCGTTGCCTAACTTTGTTTCAGTGGTATTCTTTCCTTGTTTAATGGAAATCGGACATGACGTTACCTGCCATCCTCGCCTTCTTCTGGGTCTTTGCCGCCACCATCGTGGCGCTGTTGCCGATGAAGCATCAGTATAAGCCGGGTTTGACCTTGCTGATTGCTGCCCCGTTTCTGATTGTCTGGATCGGCTATGCGCATGGCTGGATTTTCGGTGTCCTGGGGCTGCTGGCCTTTGCGTCCATGTTCCGCAATCCGCTGATCTATCTTTACAAACGGGCCCGTGGTGAGCGGCCGGAGATCCCGAAATGATGGCGCCGATCCTGGCGATTTGCCTGTGGATCGTCGTGGCCTTTGTGATGGCCTTGATCCCCTCCAATGACAATCACTGGCGGCGGGCCTATGTTCTGATGGCGATCGGGGCACCAATGCTGGTCTGGCTGATCTGGAGCGGTGCCATGATATATGCTGTCATTTTTCTGATCGTTGCAGCATCGGTGTTGCGCTGGCCGCTGATCTATCTTTATCGCTGGCTGCGTCGCCAGTTTCAGCGCTGATGATGCAGACATTTGCCATTCTGGGTGTCATGTGCGCCTGCGCGCTGATCGCCTTTATGGGGCTGGCGCGATTGGTGCGCGGGGGGCAGTCCGGGTTAGCGCTAAGCATCATCTCGGGGCTGGGTGCGGTGCTGACGATCCTGATCTATGCCGCCGGGCGACCCTTTGGGATTGACCCGGTGATCGCCATGGGTGGCGCGTTGCTGTTTGTTTTGCCAACGCTGGTCGGGGCAGGGGCAGGGGCGCTGCTTGGGTGGATGCTGCGTCGCAAGGATGATCGGCGGATTTAGGAGTGCTTCACAAAGTACTTGAACACTGTTCATGATTTTGCTATGAAATGAACAATGCTCATAAATGGAGACGAATCATGACTGGTGAAGAATTCCTGATTTTTGCTGTTCCTGTTGGTGCTTTTCTGGCGGCGGGCGCAGCGACCTATTTCGCCGCCAAGGCACGCAGCGCACCGATCCTGACACTGCTGGGCCTGCTTTGGGCAGGGTTTACAGGTACGATGTTTTTTGGAATGGAACAGGCCAGCGGCTGGGACGGCTTTGGTTACGTTATTGCGCTGGCCTTTTTGGCGGCACCCGCCGGTGCAGGACTTGGATTGGGTGGCCTTGTTGGATGGCTGCGTGGCAGAAGGATGATACATGCTTGACCTCCCCCCGGTGCGCGGCACCCTGACCGCGCATCGCCCGTTGGCGGAACTCACATGGATGCGGGTCGGTGGACCCGCTGAAATGCTGTTTCAGCCCGCCGATGTTGATGATCTTTCGCAGTTCCTCGCGGCGCTTGATCCGGCGGTGCCGGTGTTTCCGATGGGGGTGGGCAGTAACTTGATTGTCCGCGACGGGGGAATTGGCGGTGTCGTCATTCGTCTTGGGCGCGGGTTTAATGGAATCAGCATTGAGGGTGGTATTGTCACCGCTGGCGCGGCTGCGCTTGACGCCCATGTTGCGCGCAAGGCCGCCGAGGCAGGGCTGGACCTGACATTTCTGCGCACGATTCCCGGCACGATTGGCGGTGCTGTGCGGATGAATGCGGGGTGTTACGGGACTTACGTGGCCGATGTTTTAACATCGGCAACCCTGGTGCTGCGGGATGGCACGGTAACCCAGGTGGCGACCGACGCCCTGAAACTCGCCTATCGTCAAAGCGTCATCCCTGACGGTGCCGTGATCGTGCAGGCCCGGTTCACCCCGCCAGCAGGCGATCCCGAGGCTTTGGCGCAGCAAATGCAGGACCAGTTGGCCAAGCGCGACGAAACCCAGCCGACCAAGGATCGCACTGCCGGATCGACCTTTCGCAATCCGGCGGGCTTTTCCTCGACCGGGCAAGCGGATGATGTTCATGATCTGAAGGCGTGGAAGGTGATTGATCAGGCGGGGATGCGCGGGGCGACGCTGGGCGGGGCCGTCATGAACACCAAACACCCTAACTTTCTGACCAATACTGGTGACGCGACCGCCGCCGATCTGGAGGATTTGGGCGAAGAGGTGCGGAAAAAGGTTTACGCATCCCAAGGGATTGAGCTACAATGGGAAATCATGCGGGTCGGTAACCGGTTAGGTGAAGATACCGCAAAACAACTGGCCAAAAACGGCCTGATCCGAGGCAAGGATCGATATAATTGACGGGTCGCCAAAGACCCGCGAAAGAGGCGGTAGGGTATGTCGAGCAGGGCAAACCCGAAAGTTGTTGTCCTGATGGGCGGTCCGTCGGCGGAACGTGAGGTTTCGTTGAGTACGGGCCGCGAATGCGCAGCAGCTTTACGGGAGGCAGAATGCGAAGTGATCGAGGTCGACGCGGGCCGCGACGTTTCTGCACGCCTGATCGAAATTGCCCCTGATGTCGTTTTTAATGCACTTCATGGTCCGGGTGGCGAAGATGGCGTCATTCAGGGTGTTCTGGAGTGGCTGAAGATTCCTTACACGCATTCCGGCGTGCTGGGCTCTGCCCTGGCGCTGGATAAGGAACGCACCAAGGACCTTTACCGCAAGGAAGGTCTGCCAGTCGTGGAGAGCATTCTGGCGGCTGCTGTCGATGTGCGTGCCGCCCATGTCATGCCACCGCCTTATGTGGTGAAGCCCTACAATGAAGGCTCAAGCGTGGGCATCTACATTGTGCATGAGGATGCAAATGGCCCGCCACAACTGGCCGATGACATGCCCGACCAGGTCATGGTCGAGGCTTATGCGCCGGGGCGAGAGCTGACAACGACCGTCATGGGTGACCGCGCTCTTACCGTGACCGACATCATCACTGACGGGTGGTATGATTATCATGCGAAATATGCGCCGGGCGGATCCCGCCACGTGCTACCTGCTGATGTTCCCGTCAAGATTTTCGATGCCTGCATGGATTACGCCCTGCGCGCCCATCGCGTGCTGGGTTGCCGCGGGATCAGCCGCACCGATTTTCGCTGGGATGAAGCCCGCGGTCTGGATGGTCTGATCCTGCTCGAAACCAATACCCAGCCGGGTATGACGCCCACATCACTCACCCCCGAACAGGCGGCACATGTGGGCGTCACCTTTCCCCAGCTATGCCGCTGGCTGGTGGAGGATGCGTCATGCGATCGCTGATACGCCGCAAGCCTGCTACGACGCCGCGCGATCCCGCGCCGTCCAAGCTGACCTATCGCTATCAGCGTCTGATGCTGACGCCGGGCTTCCGGGCCAGCGTGCGCATTGGTGTGCCGATCCTGCTGATTGCGGCCATCGCCACATCGTTCTTTTCCAAGCCCGAAAACCGCGAGATGCTGAACACCCGGATTGCCGACGCAAAGCAAAGCTTTCAGACCCGCCCGCAATTCATGGTGCAGGCGATTGCCATTACCGGTGCCGATGATGCGCTGACCGCGCAGGTCGATGCGGCCTTGCCGGTGACCTTTCCGGTCTCTTCTTTCGATCTGGATCTTGAGGCGATGCGCCGCACGGTCGAGGCGCTTGACGCGGTCAAATCAGCCAGCGTCAAGGTTGGGCAAGGCGGTGCGTTGGAAGTGGCGGTGGACCCGCGCGTGCCGGTGGCCCTGTGGCGTGACGGCACAACATTGCGCCTGATTGATGCCGATGGTGTGGAATCAGGCACTGTGCCGACCCGTGCTGACCGGTTGGATTTGCCGCTGATCGCCGGCGATGGCGCCGAACAGAATATCGCCGAGGCGCTGGCGCTTTATGCCGGGGCCGGTCCTTTGCGTGACCGCGTCCGTGGCGTCGTGCGCATGGGTGAACGGCGCTGGGATATCGTGCTGGATCGCGACCAGCGCATCCTGTTGCCCGATGACGGGGCCGTTCCCGCGTTCGAGCGGATCATCGCATTGAACGAAGCGCAGGACATGCTGGCGCGTGATGTGGTCGTGGTGGACATGCGCAATGCGCAGCGCCCGACACTAAGGATGAATGCAGAAGCTGCGGCGGCCCTGCGCCGCGTCAGCGAAATAACACCAAACGATGGGGCAGGCGACTAATGGGCGATCTTTACGACAGTCAGCGGGCGATGCGGCAGATGCGCAAGGCGGCGATGCAGCGGGGTGTTGTGGCCATTCTGGACGTGGGCACATCCAAGATCGCCTGTCTGGTGTTGCGCTTTGACGGGCCGGAGCGGTTTCGCAGTGTCGATGGTGTGGGCTCCATGGCGGGCCAGTCACAGTTTCGGGTGATCGGTGCGGCGACAACCCGGTCGCGTGGCGTGCGCTTTGGCGAAGTCGACGCGATGCAGGAAACCGAACGCGCCATTCGCACGGCTGTGCAGGCGGCCCAGAAAATGGCCAATGTCCGTGTCGATCATGTGATCGCTTGTTTATCAGGCGCGCGACCCCGGTCTTACGGTCTGGAAGGCGCGCTCGATGTGGCGGGCGGCATGGTGACCGAGCAGGATATCAGTCAGGTCATGGCCAGCTGCGACGTGCCGGATTATGGCGCGGATCGCGAGGTGCTGCATGCGCAGCCAGTCAATTTTGCACTGGATCACCGGTCAGGTCTTGCTGATCCGCGCGGGCAGATTGGCCATCAGCTGACCACGGATATGCATATGCTCACGGTCGATGCGACCGCCGTTCAGAACCTGTTTTACTGTATCAAGCGCTGCGATCTTGAACTCGCCGGGCTGGCGTCGTCGGCCTATGTGTCGGGCATGTCATCGCTGGTCGAGGACGAACAGGAACTGGGCGCGGCCTGTATCGACCTTGGCGGCGGATCAACCGGCATTTCGGTCTTTATGAAGAAACACATGATCTATGCCGATGCCGTGCGTATGGGTGGTGAACATGTGACCAGCGATATCTCCATGGGGCTGCAGATTCCGGCGGCGACAGCCGAACGGATCAAGACATTCTATGGCGGCGTTGTTGCCACCGGCATGGATGATCGCGAGATGATCGAAATCGGCGGCGACACCGGCGATTGGGAACATGACCGGCGGACGGTCAGCCGGGCCGAACTGATCGGCATTATGCGCCCCCGGGTCGAGGAAATTCTGGAAGAGGTGCGCAGCTGTCTGGATGCGGCAGGTTTTGAGCATTTGCCAAGCCAGCAGATCGTGCTGACCGGCGGCGGTAGCCAGATCCCCGGCCTTGATGGTTTGGCCAGCAAAATTCTGGGCCAGCAGGTGCGCTTGGGCCGCCCATTGCGGGTGCAAGGCTTGCCGCAAGCCGCTATCGGGCCTGCATTTTCCAGTGCGGTTGGCCTCTCGCTCTTTGCGGCGAATCCACAGGATGAATGGTGGGATTTCGAAATTCCGGCCGACAGATATCCGGCCAGATCGCTGAAACGGGCGGTAAAATGGTTCAAGGACAACTGGTGATACGCAACATCTTGCCGATTGGCCGAGATCAAGCGGAAAAGTCAGAGTTTTTGTCCAGATTTGGTGGCGATTTTGTGTTTTTGTCGTGACCTTTCGGCATCACAGCGTTAAAGTCGACGCAATAATCAGCAGGCGCTCGTGGGCACGGGCAAAAAAACAGGCGGATCGAGTTATGACATTGAATCTTTCCCTTCCGGGGCATGAAGAACTGAAGCCACGCATCACCGTGTTCGGCGTCGGTGGTGCAGGCGGCAATGCGGTCAACAATATGATCGAGCAGGAGCTTGACGGGACCGAGTTTGTCGTGGCCAACACCGATGCGCAGGCGCTGCAGCAATCGCGCGCCTCGGCCAAGATCCAGATGGGCCTGAAAGTCACCGAAGGTTTGGGGGCGGGGGCCCGCGCGACCGTGGGTGCAGCAGCCGCCGAAGAAAGCATTGAACAGATTGTCGATCATCTGGCTGGCGCACATATGTGTTTTATCACCGCCGGTATGGGTGGTGGCACCGGGACAGGGGCCGCGCCGATCATTGCCCAAGCTGCCCGTGAATTGGGCGTGCTGACTGTCGGTGTTGTGACCAAGCCGTTTCAGTTTGAAGGCGGCAAGCGGATGCAGCAGGCCGATGCAGGCATCGAAGCCCTGCAAAAGGTTGTTGATACGCTGATCATCATCCCGAACCAGAACCTGTTCCGTCTGGCCAATGAAAACACAACCTTTACCGAAGCCTTCGCGATGGCGGATGATGTGCTTTATCAGGGTGTGAAGGGTGTGACTGACCTGATGGTGCGTCCCGGCCTGATCAACCTCGACTTTGCCGATGTGCGCGCCGTAATGGACGAAATGGGCAAGGCGATGATGGGGACCGGTGAAGCCGATGGCGAGAACCGGGCCATCCAGGCGGCTGAAAAGGCCATTGCCAACCCGCTTCTGGACGAGATTTCGCTGGAAGGCGCGAAGGGCGTTCTGATCAACATTACGGGGGGTTACGACCTGACCTTGTTCGAACTGGACGAGGCTGCGAACAAGATCCGCGAAAAAGTTGATTCAGAGGCGAATATCATCGTCGGTTCGACTCTTGATACCAATATGGAAGGCAAGATGCGGGTGTCCGTTGTGGCCACCGGGATCGATGCCGCCGTCAGCCATGCCGACCAACCATTGCCGCGCCGGTCCATGGCCGCCCCGCTGGCCCAACCCGCAGAAGCCCCCGCACCTCAGCCGGTTGAAGAAGCACCAGCCGTGGCCGCCGTTGCGGAAACCGAACAGCAGCCATCCTTTGCCGAACTCGATGTGCCGCGTGCCGAACCTACACCGCGCCCTGCCGCGTCCCAGCAGCGTCAGCCTGAACCACAGGTCGCACAGCAGGCACAGGCAGACGATGATCTGCCGCCGCCTGCCTATAAACCACGCCCGTCCCCGCAACTGACAGAGGCGGAAACCTTTGTCGCCCCACGCGCAGCGGCACCCGGCACCCCGACGCCCGAAGCACTGGCGCGCCTGCAGGCCGCCGTCGCCCGTGCGCCCGGTCAGCAGACCAACCAGTCGGCACAGCAGCAGCGTCCGCAGCAGGCGGCCACGCCCACAGCGCAAGAGGGTGAAAAGCCACGGTTTGGGATCAATTCCCTGATCAACCGTATGGCCGGCGCGCAGGCCGAAGGCGCCGCCCAGCAACCGGCGCGCACGCAGCCGCAGGTCACCGCGATCCGGCAAGAGCCAGAGCAAACCGAGGATCAGGATCGAATCGAGATTCCGGCCTTTCTGCGTCGTCAGGCCAACTAGGGCGTGCTTTTTTGCAACAAATGACGTCAGGTTGAAATCACAAGAAAGGCCGCCATTTGGTGGCCTTTTTCTTTTATAAACATAGGCTTGCTGCGCCTGCCACATTGTTGCCACAAAATCGCCCGCCGATGTTTCAGACCGTTGTAAAGAGTGAGTTGAGACATCGCCCCCCGCACTCTACTTCATGGCCAGCAAGAAATACGCCATAAGGGCCTCACCCCCGTGCAAACGACACTGAACACTGACGTGACCTTTGACGGCACCGGACTTCATTCCGGTGCACCGGTGCGCATTGTTGTGCGTCCGGCGGCTGCGTCGACAGGTATCGTGTTTCGCCGTACGGATCTGACGGGGCGTCCTGAGCTGCGGGCGACATGGGACAATGTGATCGTGTCGCCGCTGAATACGCGCCTGACCAATGCCGATGGCGTCACGGTTTCCACTATCGAACATCTGATGGCCGCCCTTGCCGGGTGCGGCGTGCATAACGCCCTGATCGAGATTGACGGCCCGGAAGTGCCTATTCTGGATGGTAGCGCCTCTGCCTTTGTGCGTGGTTTTGTGAAGGTCGGGCTGACCCGGCTGTCGGCCCCGTTGCGCGCGATTGAAGTCCTCAAGGAAATCACAGTGACCGATGGTCGGGCCCGGGCGACGCTTTCACCGGCAACGACCCTGCAGATTGATTTCGAAATTGAATTCACGGATGAGGCGATTGGCCGACAGCAAAAGACGCTGAATTTGGCCAATGGGACATTCGTGCGCGAACTTTGTGACAGCCGCACTTTCTGCCGGTCTTCGGATGTAGATGCGATGCGCGCCAATGGGCTGGCCCTGGGCGGCACCATGGATAATGCTGTTGTCGTCGATGGTGACAAGGTGCTCAGCCCCGGTGGCCTGCGCCACGCGGACGAGGCTGTGCGCCACAAGATGCTGGATGCGCTGGGTGATCTGTACACGGCCGGTGCACCAATCCTGGGCCGTTACACCGGTGCCCGGTCCGGTCACGCCATGACCAACAAGCTGTTGCGTGCCCTGTTCGCGGATCCAGACGCATGGCGCTGGGTGAATTGTGACGCCAAAATCGCCGCTCGTCTGCCCGGCGTGGGCGTCAGCATGGCCGATCTTCACGCGGTTGCATAACAACACCTTCAGATAGTTGATCGAACTGCGGTGCAAAAGGCATTTTGCCCCCGATTTTTCTATGCTAGACCGAAACCCAACCATGGGCCAATGCGCCCCAATTCCGAGCGACCACAGCGTGGGGACAACAATAATGTCAGGCAGGTCCAGCAAGACACGCGCGCGTATTGGCGCGGTTTTCGCCTTGGCGCTATTGGTGGCTTGCGGCACCTCTAACGAAGTCCCGCTGGAAAACCTGACCGCCCAGCAGATCTTTGAACGCGGCGAACGGCAGCTTGAAAACGGCCAGCCCGACGACGCTGCGTTTTCATTTGGTGAGATTGAGCGGCTTTACCCCTATTCCGAATACGCCCAACGCGCGTTGATCATGCAGGCCTTTGCCTATCACCGCGACGGCGATTATCCCAACAGCCGCGCCGCTGCACAGCGTTATCTGGATTTCTACCCGGCGGAAGAGGATGCGCCTTACGCTGCTTATCTGCTGGCCCTGTCCTATTATGACCAGATCGACGAAGTTGGCCGCGATCAGGGGCTGACATTCCAGGCTTTGCAGGCCTTGCGGCAGGTGATTGAGGTTTATCCAGACAGCGAATATGCCCGCACATCGGTGCTGAAATTCGATCTCGCCTTTGATCATCTGGCGGCCAAGGAAATGGAAATAGGCCGCTACTACCTCAAGCGCGGCCATTACGCTGCTGCGGCCAACCGGTTCCGCACGGTGGTCGAGGATTTCCAGACCACTACCCACACCGCCGAAGCGCTGCACAGGCTTGTGGAAAGCTACATGGCGCTTGGACTGCTGGATGAGGCGCAGACAGCGGGTGCCATTCTTGGTCTGAATTACCGGTCGAGCCAATGGTACGAATCCAGCTTTGCGCTGTTGAACGGCCGAGGTTTGCCGCCTGAAGTGGCGGGTGACAATTGGCTGGCATCAATCTACCGGCAGGTGGTGCGCGGTGAATGGCTGTAGGCATGGTGGCCTAGGGCCGATCCCGGGGGGCGCGACATGCTACGCGGCCTAGACATACGCGACATGCTGATCATCGACCGGCTGGAAATCGCGTTTCAGCCCGGCCTCAACGTGCTGACAGGCGAAACCGGTGCCGGTAAATCCATCCTGCTTGATGCGTTGGGCTTCGTGCTTGGCTGGCGTGGCCGGGCCGAATTGGTCCGCCAAGGCGCCGATCAGGGTGAAGTCACAGCGTGGTTCGACCTGCCCCCCGACCATCCGGCCCACGCGGTATTGGAAGAGGCGGGGATCACTGCCGAAGACGAGCTGATCCTGCGCCGCATCAATACCAAGGATGGGCGCAAGACGGCTTGGGTCAATGATCGCCGTGTCAGTGGTGAGGTGTTGCGCGCCCTGTCCGATACGCTGGTCGAATTGCACGGACAGCACGATGATCGCGGGCTGCTGAACCCGCGCGGTCATCGGCAAATGCTGGATGCGTTCGCCGGTCTGGAAAACGACCTCGCCAAAACACGCGATAGCTGGCGCACACTGGGCCAGGCGCGCAAGGCTCTGGCCGCAACCGAAGTAAAAATAGCCGAAGCCAAAGCAGAAGAGGATTATCTGCGCCACGCGGTGGCGGAGCTTGATGCCCTCTCTCCTGAAGCGGGGGAAGAGGCCGCACTTGATACGCAACGTCGCCTGATGCAAGCCGCTGAAAAAATCCGTGCTGATATCGGCAAGGCTGGTGAGGCGCTAGGTTTGCAAGGAGCAGAGGGGCTGGTCACCGACGCTTCGCGCTGGTTGCAAGCCGTCGCCGACAAGGCGGAGGGGCGTCTGGATGCACCACTCGCCGCGATTGAACAGGCCATGCTGGCGTTGGACGAAGCCCAGCAAGGTGTGGCGGATTGCCTTGATGCGTTATCCTTCAACACGTCAGAGCTGGAAGATGTCGAAGAACGTTTGTTCGCGATCCGAGGTCTTGCGCGCAAACATGGGGTTCTGGCCGATGATCTGCGTGCGTTTGCGGATGACCTGCGCGCCCGGCTTGCCGTATTGGATGACAGCGCCGGTGATCTGAAATCCCTGACTATGGCTGTTGAGGCGGCGCAGGCCGACTATGATACCAATGCCCTGCGCCTGACCCAGAAGCGCGCAAAGGCCGCCAAGGCATTGGACAAGGCAATGGCGGCAGAGCTTGCGCCGCTGAAAATGGAACGGGCCGTTTTTGCGACAAGCATGACCGCAGCCGAACCGGGGCCGGAGGGTGCTGATGCAGTCGCATTTACCGTTGCGACCAACCCAGGCGCGCCTGCGGGACCGTTGAACAAGATCGCATCGGGTGGTGAGTTGAGCCGGTTCCTGCTGGCGCTGAAGGTCTGCCTGACCGACGCCGCGCAAGGTCTGACCATGATTTTTGACGAGATTGACCGTGGCGTGGGTGGGGCGACCGCAGATGCAGTCGGCCGCCGGTTGGCCGATCTTGCGAAGGGCGGGCAGGTGCTGGTCGTCACCCATTCCCCGCAGGTGGCGGCCCTGGGTGGGCATCACTGGCGGGTGGAGAAACGACAGGACAAGGATGCAACCACATCAACGGTTGTGGCGCTTGATCAGACCGCGCGGGTTGATGAAATTGCGCGGATGTTGTCAGGGGATCGCGTGACTGACGCCGCGCGCGAGGCCGCGCGTGTGTTGATTGATCTGTAGGAAAATAATTGGGGGCGACAACAACGCAGCTTCCCTTTCGGTCGTCTTACGTTGATGTCGCCCCCGGAACATACGGGTTACCCAACCCACTCGTAACAGTGTACGCTTTGGCCACTCACCTCCGCCACGCACGTCTTGAAATGTGTCGTGAAAGGACCCGCAAACGTTTCCTTCCTTTAAACTTGGGCAGATTCTCGCCGATATGTGGAACCGAACCCAGACACTCGTTACCTACACAAGATCTAATCGATCTCATGAAGAAGAATTAGCAGAGTTTCACGGAAGGCATCAACCTATCCCAAAGTATGTCAATAATACTGACATAAACACTTTAAGTTGATTTTCGTATACGAAAAAGTTAACCGAGAGAGCATTATTTTATCCCCTCGGTCTTGCTGAGACCCCTCCCAAAGCCATTTTTTATACAATATTTGCAATCTGTTCTGGTCAAGCTTTCATCCGTATGCTGCCGTATTCCAATTGGTTAACATTTTTGCGCTCCCGATGGCGTGTTAACGTTTGGGTTGAGTCTGTGACCTTCCGTAAACTCGAACTTCAAACCAGCACCGCATCACGGAATTCTAATTTGTGTTATTTTTGCACCGGCGAAAATACGCCGACAAATCGATGAGGCGAAACAGCGAATCGAGGACTGCTTTTCCAAGTGTGGACCTGTTCTGGGCAAAGTCTTCTTGACAGGAAAAACACCCGAGTCGGAAAAGCCGGTTATGGTCCCGAAACCATCTTGGACCGCCCCCGACGATCCCCTACAACAGAAGGATGTTTGATGTGTGGTGCCAGTCAAGGCTTGCCCGCAGCGTCGTTCTGTTGGCGGCCAAAGTGCCAATCGGACCATATAACCGCCAAGAGGCACGATGGGTAAATCGATAAAGGGACTGATCGAGCAGGGGGCGACGGACCTGAAAGGCGTCTGCCGCGACGGTCTGCACGTGATGAAGACACGTGGCCCTAGCCAGGTTCAGTTCTGGTTTATCGCCTTGGCGATCGGCATCGCCGCTGGCGTGGCGGCATTGCTGTTTCGTCTGGGGATCGAGGCGGCGCAATCATTTCTTTATGGCACTGATGATCCGACCTATCTGGCGAGTTTCGCCGCAGGTCTGGCTTGGTATCAGATCCTCCTGATCCCGATCATTGGTGGCCTCTGCGTTGGCATCATTCTGGACCGGTTTACAGATGACGGTCGCGTCCGTTCTGTCGCTGATGTCATCGAAGGTGCGGCGCTGAACGAAGGCCGGGTTGAGGTGCGGCGCGGTCTGGCCTCTGCTGCTGCGTCGTTGATCACATTGTCATCTGGCGGGTCCAGCGGACGGGAAGGGCCGGTGGTGCATCTGGCGGCGGTGATTTCGACCGCTGTCTGCCGACTAATCCGGGCCAATGGGATTACCGGGCGCGACCTGTTGGGATGCGCTGTGGCGGCGGCTGTATCCGCTAGCTTCAACGCGCCAATCGCGGGGGCTCTGTTCGCGCTTGAGGTCGTGTTGCGTCATTTCGCGCTCCATGCCTTTGCCCCTATTGTGATTGCATCGGTTGCCGGCACGGTGATCAACCGGCTGGCCTTTGGCGATGTGACCGAATTCATGCTGACGGGCAAAAACGCCCTTGAATTCTACGTCGAACTGCCCGCGTTCCTGCTACTGGGTGTGGTCTGCGGCCTCGTTGCGGTGCTGTTGATGAAAGCGATTTTCTGGGCAGAGGATTTTGCCGGTTTCCTGCAAGCCAGAACCGGATTGCCCCGGTTTTTGCGACCGGCTGTGGCAGGCGCGCTTTTAGGTTTGCTGGCCATCTGGTGGCCGCACATCATCGGCGTCGGGTATGAGACGACTTCAGCAGCGCTGACAGGCGAATTGTTGGCCCATGAGGCGATTGTCTTCGTCGTGCTCAAAGTCATCGCGGTGGCGATCACCATGGGGGGACGCATGGGTGGCGGGGTGTTTTCGCCGTCGCTCATGGTGGGTGCGTTGACCGGGCTGGCCTTTGGCATCATCGCCACGTCGCTTTTTCCCAATGTGTCCGGGGAGGGCACATTGTACGCTCTGGCTGGCATGGGGGCGGTCGCCGCCGCTGTTTTGGGGGCACCCATATCAACCACGCTGATCGTGTTCGAACTGACCGGCGACTGGCAGACGGGTCTGGCGGTCATGGTGTCGGTTTCGCTGTCCACGGCCCTGTCATCGCGGCTGGTGGATCGCTCTTTCTTTCTAACCCAGCTCGAGCGGCGCAATATCCATCTGGCCGCAGGTCCGCAGGCCTATCTGCTGGCGACCTTCAAGGTTGCCACAGTCATGCGCAAGACCGGCACGCCGGATGCGGCACCGGAGGAGGCGTGTTGGGATCTGGTCAGTGAGGGCGTCTATACCGACGGGAATGCAACGCTGGAGCAGGCCATGCCGATCTTTGAACAATCCGGCAAAACGTTCATCCCCGTCGTCACATTAGGGGGTGAGGAAAGTCCGCCAGAGCTGTGGGGGGCCTTGTTTCAGGTTGATGCACTGAAGGCGATGAACCGGGCGCTGGCCGAAACGGCGGCAGAAGAACACGCCTGAGGCACCAAAATTTTCCAGAAAATTTTGGGTTACAAAGATTTTCGCGAAAATCTTTCCTCCCAGCCGCGCTCACACTTCTTCAATAGCCACCTTGGACGGGTAGAACGCCAGATGGTCTTTGATCGCCGCCACGCCATCATGCGGGTCCTCATAGGACCAGACCGCGTCCTTGATCAATCCGCTTTTGGCCGCGATGGAGTAATAGCTGGCCACACCTTTATGTGGGCAGGTTGATGTGGTGTCGCTGGGCTCAAGAAAGGCCATGGCGATGTCGGCCCGCGGGAAATAGATGACCGATGGGTAATCCCCTTCCGTCAATTCCAGCGCATTGCTGCTTTCACCCAGCACCGCGCCGCCAGCGCGAACCGTCCAGTTGCCTTTGGCTGGTCTGATCTTGATATGGTCCGCCATGGCTGGTCCTCCCTCTGAAATCACACATCCCGCCGGGGTATCTGACGCCTTGATGTCAAAGCGGTGCGCAGGCTTTGGTCAACCAATCACGCGCACGATCATCCAGACGCTCCCCAAGAAGGTGCAGCGTATCGGCATGATAGCGATCAATCCAGTCCCGTTCTGCGTCCGACAGTATATTGACATCAATCAGGCGCCGGTCGAACGGCACATAGGTCAGCGTCTCGAAATGCAGCATCTCGCGGTCATCGCCCCCTTCAATGGCGGGTGCTTCGGTCACGACAATCAGGTTTTCGATCCGGATGCCAAACGCCCCTTCGCGGTAATATCCCGGTTCATTGGACAGGATCATGCCGGGTTCCAGAGCCACCTCTGACCGGCGCGAGATACCTTGCGGCCCCTCATGCACGCTCAGGTAACTGCCGACTCCGTGCCCTGTCCCGTGATCATAATCCATGCCCGCCAGCCAAAGTGGCGCCCGGGCCAGGGCATCCAGATGCTGCCCGCCAACCCCTTTTGGAAAGCGGATGCGGCTGATCGCGATCATGCCCTGCAGCACGCGCGTGTAGCAGGTGCGATGTTCCTCTGTCGGGTCGCCCACAATCATCGTACGGGTGATATCGGTGGTTCCGTCCACATATTGGCCGCCACTGTCGACCAGCAGTAACTCACCCGGTTTCAAAGGGCGATTGGTGTCTTCGCTGACGCGGTAATGCACAATGGCACCGTTCGGCCCGGCACCGCTGATGGTTTCAAAACTGATATCGCGCAGGGCATTTGTGTCGCGCCGGAACTCTTCAAGCGCTTTGACCACGTCGATTTCCGTCAGCTTGCCGCTTGGAGCCTCAGCATCCAGCGACGCCAGAAACCGGACCATAGCGACCCCATCGCGTTCATGGGCGGCTTTGGCGCCAGCGATTTCTGTGGCGTTCTTGCGGGCCTTGGGCAGGATGCAGGGATCGCGATCCTTGATGATGTCGATCCCGGCTTCGCGCAGCGTCGATGCCACCACATCGGGGCACGATTTGGGATCGATCCGAACCGGGCCGTCAAGCGCGGCGACGGCGTCAAGAAAGCCATCCACATCACGAACGGTCACATCGGGGCCAAGGTGGTCCGATATATCGTTTGCCTTACCTGATCCGGCAAAAAGGTTGACGGTGCCGTCATCAGAAAGGACCGCAAAGGCCTGAGGCACGGGGTTCCGTTCAATATCCGTCCCACGGATGTTCAACAGCCAGGCAATACTGTCGGGCAGGGTGATAATCGCGGCCTTCGCCCCCAGATCTGCCGCCAGACGGCGGCGTTTGTCGGCATGGCTTTCGCCCGCATGTTCCATCGGGTGAGCAGTAAACGGGGCGTTGGGAGGATCCGGCTGATCGGTCCAGATTCCGTCGACAAGATTGGCAACAGGGCGCAGGGTAAAGCTCTCGAGTTTGTCGCGCAGATCGGCAATTTCGCTGGCGGGGTGTAGCCAAGGATCATAGGCAACGATTCCGCCATTCGGCATCTGTTCGATCAGCCAGTCGGCCAGTTTGACCTCGGGCCAATGGACCGGCGTATAATCATCGGCCACTTGCGCCCGGACCTGCACGCGATAGCGGCCATCAATGAAGATGCCAGCGATACCCTGCAACACCGCACAAAACCCCGCAGAGCCGGAAAATCCGGTCAGCCATTCCAGCCGCGCATCGCGGGGGGCGACGTATTCACCCTGATGCGCGTCGGCGCGTGGAACAAGAAAACAGTCCAACTCGTGCTGCGCCATCAATAGGCGGAGCGCTGCCAGTCTGGGTGGCCCCTGATCAGGTGAGGATTGTGCCTCAAAGGTTTGAAACATAATGCTGTTCCTCAACTTCTTTCTTCCAGAATAACTCCCGCCGGAGGCGAACAAATTTCTGGAAATTTGTTCTGGCCTATCCCGCCTTGCGCATCCCCAGCACGCGGGCGCGTTTGCGCGGGTCGCTGTCGAACAGCGACGCCAGTTGTTCGGTCATCGCCCCGGCCAGTTGTTCCACATCCGTGATCGTCACTGCGCGTTCATAATACCGTGTCACATCATGACCGATGCCGATCGCCACAAGCTCCACGGCCTTGCGTTTTTCCACCATGCCGATCACATCGCGCAGGTGTTTTTCCAGGTAATTCGCAGGGTTAACGGACAAAGTTGAATCGTCCACCGGCGCCCCGTCAGAGATCACCATCAGCACCTTGCGCTGTTCCGGCCGGGCCACCATGCGCCTATGCGCCCATTCGAGCGCCTCACCGTCGATGTTTTCCTTCAACAGCCCCTCTTTCATCATCAGCCCCAAATTGGGCCGGGTCCGCCGCCAAGGGGCATCTGCGGATTTGTAGATGATGTGGCGCAGATCATTCAGGCGGCCGGGGGTGGCGGCGCGGCCCTCTTGCAGCCATTTCTCGCGGCTCTGTCCGCCTTTCCACGCCTTGGTGGTAAAGCCCAGAATTTCCACCTTCACATCACACCGTTCCAGCGTGCGCGCCATGACATCGGCACAGATGGCCGCGATGGAAATCGGGCGACCGCGCATGGAGCCGGAATTGTCCAGAAGCAGCGTGACGACGGTATCGCGGAAATCGGTGTCTTTCTCGACCTTGAAGGACAGCGGGGTTGTGGGTGATGCCACGATCCGGGCAAGACGGCCCGCATCCAGAATGCCTTCTTCCCGGTCAAACTCCCATGACCGGTTCTGCTGCGCCTGCAGGCGGCGCTGCAGCTTGTTGGCAAGGCGTGACACGGCCCCTTTCAGTGGCTCCAACTGCTGATCAAGATAGGCGCGCAGCCGTTCCAGCTCGACCGGCTCCGCCAGATCCTCGGCCCCGATCTCTTCGTCAAATTCGGTTGTGAAAACGCGGTAATCCGGATCAGCCTCTGACACCGGCTGCGGGGCGGGCGGCTCCAGCGGCGCCTCGCCCTCTGGCATCTCGGTCTCTTCGCCCATTTCGGCATCAGCCTGGTCATCCATGCTGACCTCGGCCTGTGATGCATCCTGCTGATCTTCCTGCGTTTGTTCAGGCGAGGCTTCGGCGTCTTCACCTTCGCTTTCATCCTCACCGGTGCTGTCAGGCTCGTCCTGATCGTCCTCGGAACTTTCCTCGGCCTCGTCTTCCTGATCATCGTCAAGGCTGTCAGGGTCATCGCCCAACTGATCACCATAGCCCATATCGCTAATCAGCTGGCGGGCGAATTTGGCAAAAGCCTGTTGATCGGACAGCGTGTCCTCAAGGCTTTCCAGCGTGCCACCGCAATGATCCTCGATAAAGCCGCGCCACAGCTCCATCACGTTATCCGCCCCTTTGGGCAGATCACGCCCTGTAGCCAAATGGCGGATCAGATAGCCCGCAGCGACTGACAGCGGCGCATCAGCGGCCTGCGTGATCTGGTCATACCCCTTGCGGGCGGCTTCATTGCCGATTTTCGCGTCGATATTGCCAGCCGTGCCGGGCATATGCTGCGCACCCAGCGCCTCGACCCGGGCGGTTTCCATTGCCTCATAGAGGTCTTGTGCCATCTGGCCTTGCGGCATGTAGCGAGCACCGACCTTGGGGTCGTGAAACTTGTGGCGCAGGGCGAACGCATCGGCAGTGCCGCGGGCCAGCAGCACCTCATCGCGTGTCATCCGGCGCGACACTTGTGGCAGGCGGATCGTCTCGGCCGTTTGCCCAGCCGGATCAACCGAATAGGTCACCGCCAGTTCCGGATCATCGGCCATGACCTTGGTCGCCTCGGCCAATGCCTTTTTGAACGGATCTGCTGGGTTGTCGGATGGTTTGCTCATCGGCCGCGTCCTCTGCTGGGGTGCAAACTAGAACCGGGCGGGGGCAATGACCAGAGGGTGGGGGCGCAAACCGTGCCTACTCTTCGATGAATTCATCCTCTTCAAAGGTGATATTCGCCTCTGGTGCGATGTCGAACGGGTCTTCGACCAGTTGGTGCAGTGTATTGAGGCTGGCAACACCGGGCACAATCGCGCCGCTCTCATCAACAAAGGCGAGGCGGGGGCGATAGGTCTTGCCACCGATCCTGATCTCGCCTTCATCAAACAGATAGGCCAGTTCGGTCAGGATGCCTTCGACATTGGCCTTGGCCGCGTCTGCGGGCATATTTTCGGCAAAAAGGGGCAGCAAAGCATGCGCCATCAGTGTTGCGGCGGATTCTGACAAATCCTCGTGGCTGACCACATAATCTGCGGGCAGCTCTGTCCCAACTTTCATTTTCATAATCGGCTCCGATCTATTCGTGGGGCAAAGCATACTGCCGGGAAATCCCGCACCGCAACAGATAAGGTGATGATCTGGCAGTTAACTTAGGATCAACGCTGTACATTCACGGGTCAGTCGATCTGCCATTTGCGCAGCCCAGGCGGCATCAGATTGATCGTCGTTGAATGTGGCCCGGGTCAGCAAGGCTGATTGTGCGAGTTTCGCCGACAACCGCCAGTGCAGCACTTCGCGGCCCATGCCATCGGGCATCGTGGCTTCGACCAGTTGCAGGACGCTGGCGCGCTGCAGTTCGGTGCGTTCCGATGCCACGCCGTCAAACATCCACTGATATTCCATCACCGCCGAAAGCCGGCCTGCGCAACTGGCAAACAGGCGCAGCTGGCTGTCATCCGTCTGGGCGCGCAGCGGTGCGGGTGCGACTGCTAGCGCGAGAAAGAGAAGCGAAAGAACTGTTTTCATACCGCTCATATTTGCAGCATGAGGGTAAAAATATCGCCAATCAATCAGGCACTTCGGAAACACATCGTTCTGTGGCGTATGGGCCGCTACCGGTCCAAGGTCGCGTGTCCGGCGGCAAGCCGCGCCAATAGGTCCACATGCACATCCAGCGCATCAATGACGCGATACCCCGGGTTTTGACCGTCAAAGGCAAGGTTCAAATCCGTCCCTGCCAGCACAATCGCATCCGCTCCATGATCCCTGACCAGCCGGGCACCTGCATCAAGAAACAACGCCAGCTGGGCGTCGGTGCAATGTCCGGCGACGGCCATATCCTGATAGGTTTGGCCGATCTCGTCGCATTCATCGTCAAGTGCGACGGCCTTGGTCTGCGCCAATTGCCCGTAAAGCCGGGTTTGCATCACCACGCGCGTACCCAGCAGCCCGACCCGACCAAGTTTTTGCGCGACAAAATAGGCATCCAGCGGGGCCACCGCCGAGACCAGCGGCAAAGACGACATCGCTGCGGTTTCGTCAAAGCAGAAATGCCCGCCGAGTGAGGTGATGGCCGCACAGTCACAGCCTGCCGCCTTCAGCCTGTCGATGAGCGGGGCGTACACCGCTGCCTGGGCGGCCCGATCATCGGCGAGGTTATTGCGGATCAGCGTCTGCACATCAGCGTGGACGATTGTCAGGTCAAGTGATCCGCCCAGTCGATCAACCGCCTGCGTCAGGCGCTGGTAATAGACGACTGTGGCGGCAACACCGATCCCGCCGATCAATCCGATATGCAAAGGTTTGGCCATGGACAGGACCATGGCCCAGCCGCAGGCATGCTTCAACCCGCGCTGATCAGCCTAACAGGAGTGACGTGCATTCCTGCTCCAGCATCGCAGCCCGGCGTTTGGCCCATTCCGCTTCTGCCTGATCCCGGCTGTATTGCGACCTGCTTAGCAGGTCATATTGCGCGCGCTTTGCGGCATCGCGCCAGTGCAACACGTCGCGCGATTGCTCGTCCGACACAATGGCAGCGACCAACTGCACCGTGGCGTCACGGCGAAAGGCGGCTTCGTCGGAATAAGCACCTTGCGTGCTCCATTCATATTCCAGTTCCGCGGTAAGACGGCCCACGCAGGTCGCAAATGTCTGCAACTGCGCCTCTGCCGAAAGCGTCTGGGCGTGACCTGCGGGGGCCGCCAAAATCAGGGTGAGGGCCAAACCACGGCCAAGGGTCTTCACGTATCGCATTACAACCAACCATTACGTTCACATTACTACTGACGTGAAGTAAACGGGCTGGTCCGGGCGAAACTGTGTCGGGACGGTGGTGAAGTGACGGAACAAAAATGACGGCGGGTTCGTGCCGGAATTGAGGTCGTGGTAGAGCGAAAGGACGCCGTTCGTGCAGCGACCTCAAGCAAATACAAACCCTTGCGACGGGTATTACCCCAGGCTCAGGCTTGCCGCACTTTCCGGCAGTTCCTCATCAAAACAACGCTGATAGAACTCGGCAACCGTCTGGCGCTCAAGCTCGTCGCATTTGTTCAGGAAAGATAGGCGGAATGCATAGCCGACATCCTGGAAAATGCGCGCGTTCTCGGCCCAGGCCAGCACGGTCCGGGGCGACATGACGGTCGACAGATCGCCATTCATGAACGCGGTACGAGTCAGGTCTGCGACGGTGACCATCTGGCTGACGATCTTGCGGCCCTTGTCGGTGTTGTAATGTGGCGATTTCGACAAAACGATGGCCGCTTCGGCATCATGCGACAGATAGTTCAGGGTAGCGACAAGGCTCCACCGGTCCATCTGCGCCTGGTTGATCTGCTGTGTGCCGTGGTACAGACCGGTCGTATCACCCAGACCAACGGTGTTGGCCGTGGCGAACAGACGGAAATACTTGTTCGGCGTGATGATCTCGTTCTGATCCATCAATGTCAGCTTGCCGTCATGTTCCAGCACCCGCTGGATCACGAACATCACATCGGCCCGGCCCGCATCATATTCATCGAACACGATGGCAACGGGATTGCGCAGAGCCCAAGGCAGGATGCCTTCATGGAATTCCGTAACCTGTACACCGTCGCGCAGTTTGATCGCATCCTTGCCGATCAGGTCGATCCGGCTGATATGGCTGTCCAGATTGACGCGCACACAGGGCCAGTTCAGACGGGCGGCAACCTGTTCGATATGGGTCGATTTGCCGGTGCCATGATAACCTTGGATCATGACCCGGCGGTTGTAGCCAAAACCGGCAAGGATCGCGAGGGTCGTGTCAGGATCGAATTTGTAAGTCGTATCAATCTCTGGCACGCGGTCTGACCGATCAGCGAACGCCTTGATCTTCATGTCGCTGTCGATGCCAAACACCTCGCGAACAGAAATATCTTCGGTCGGTTTCGCCTGCATATCGGTTGTGCCGTCGGCCATAATCGTTGCCTTTTCCACTGGGTCAGATCGTTTGATGTCGGGGATGCAACATAACGCGGGGCGCTGCAAGGGGAAGGGGGCGCTGGCGTGGTCAATCAGGGCGGTCTGGATCTGTCGGCGGCTGATCACATGATCGTGGGGTGGTCGGCTTTTATTACCACTTGGTCAGCACTGGCTGCTAGGATCCGTCGACTTTCAAAGGAACGACCATGATGAACCGCCGCAGTTTCACCCTTTCCACACTCGCCATGGCGACGGCCCCCGCCGCACTCTGGGCCGAACAATTCGAAGTGACCCGTACCGATGCGGAGTGGCGGGCCATGCTGACCGATCTGCAATACCGGGTGATGCGTCAGGAAGGGACAGAGCGGGCAGGGACATCACCGCTCGACAAGAACTATGCCGACGGGACCTATCACTGCCGGGGGTGCGACCTGCCGCTTTATTCCTCTGAAACGAAATATGATAGCGGAACCGGGTGGCCCAGCTTCTACGCCAGCCTGCCCGGCGCTATCGGCACCAAGCCCGACCGAAAACTGTTTACGGTGCGCACCGAATGCCATTGCCGCCGCTGCGGCAGCCATCTGGGTCATATTTTTGACGACGGGCCGCGACCGACGGGAAAACGGCATTGCCTGAACGGGGCCAGCCTAGTGTTTCGGGCCTAAAGTTAACGCAAACAGCCTAGAAATCGACGGCGTTCCGCCGGGTCCGTTAGGGCGCGGTTCGGGGCCGCATGCAGATTCTTTGGTTAATTTTGCAGGGTGTTAATCGAACCAAATTCGACTCAATCAGACGATTGCGACTGAATCCGATACAGTGATGCACCACACAACCTTAGGTGGTTAGGGAAAATATTCAATATTTCCGGCATGTTGGGGTGCGTAGGCGGATTATTGCCGTTTTTTCATTGTGGCGATAGGCGGAATGTGGCAAAAAATGGGCAAGCCGAGATTTGCACTTGATGTGTGTTCTCGCACAGACGGGCCGCTGCGATTTTGTGATGTAGGGGCCAACGAAACGGTATCTTGGAGGTCTGCGCAATGTTCGCGCGTTTATTTAAAACTTTGCATTTAAGTCGCGGGCAGAAAGCTGTCGCAATCGCCTATGGTGGGGTCATGGCAGTATCATCGGGCATTACGCTGATGTTGATGTCTGCAATGGAGGGCGCATATGCCATTCCGCCTGAACCGACATTGTATGACAACTGGGTGATCATCGCAGGCGGTATTGCTTCGGGTGTTGCACTGTATATGTCGCGGGCATGGATGGGGCGCCGTGGCGCGCTGGGCTTCGCCCGCGCTATCGTTGCTGCGATCATTGTGACGTTCGTGACCGCCATTATCGCCGGCACCTTGGTGTCACCATTCTATGGCACGCTTGTGGGGCCGTTCGTCCTTGTATCGGAATTCATGGCCAAACCGCTTCTGGCTGTCGCCTGGTTCGTTGTTCTGTTTGGCGCGCATTTTCTGATCGCCATCCTGCGGGCCGAAGAGGAATGGACCCGGACCAGCAAGGCCGTCTCTCACCTGAGCAGCCTGTCGCAGGCCAATCTCTACCGCCATACTTATCGGCACTAAGGGGGCTAAATTGATTGGTGAAGGGGTCCGTTTCGGGCCCCTTTTTTTTGCGCAATGCGAAACTTCTGCACAACTTCCCGACAGAATCTCTGCATGGCAGTTTGATTGATGGCATGCAGAAAAAAGGGGAAGATACATGATTTACCTACGTCCAACGCGCCGGTCAGTGACGATGGCAGCCATGATTTCACTGGTTGGCGGGGCGACCGCCATGGCCATGCTGATCTATTTCAGGATGATCGGCAGTCCGATGTTTCAGGAAGAGGAGGTCGCATTTGTTTCCGTCGCACTGGCCGGGGCATTTTTGGCCGGGCTGATCGTGGGCGTCGCCTTTGGACGAAAAGGCAGGAAAGGGTGGATGCTGGCCGCGATCGGGGCGATCTGTTCAACCGCGATCGGTGCCTTTCTAGGCGGGCTGATGATGTTCCAGACACTGGAAGAAGCGATGATCTGCGTTGTGATGGTCGCCACCATCATTGGCAGCACGCCCCCGATTGCATTGGCGTGGCTGGCAATGATGGCGTTGGTCCATGTGATTGCGCGCCGATCAGTCCTTGTCGCGGAAGTTTCGGCTGACCTTGATCTGGTCCCAGGCCCAGACAACCTCTGACAACTGTTCTTCCTGGCTGCGGTCACCACCATTCATGTCCGGGTGCAGCACCTTGATCAGCGCCTTGTAGGCTTTGCGAATCTCCGGCTTCGACCAGTTGTCCTTCGCTTCAAGGATCTCGATCGC
Organism: Yoonia sp. R2-816; assembly: GCF_046762905.1. Classification (NCBI taxonomy): domain Bacteria; kingdom Pseudomonadati; phylum Pseudomonadota; class Alphaproteobacteria; order Rhodobacterales; family Paracoccaceae; genus Yoonia; species Yoonia sp. R2-816. Next base: position 475,939 of record NZ_JBKQXN010000311.1, read on the forward strand.
GCGGCGTTCGGTCGGGGGCAGCTTGCGGCCCGTCGCAGCACCGCGGCCCGGATTACGGGTCGCGTTTTCGCCCAGCACCTGATGCGGATCGTCCACGCCCAGACGGGCCCAGGCCCGTTCCTCGACAGTCCGTTTGAACGGCTTGGTCGGGCGTTCCCAGACGCGATCCTGATCCATCTGTGCAGCCAGCTCCGCCTCTGACGTGCTGTCAAAGAAATTCCACTTCAGATTGTATTCGCGCACATGTTGCTGACAGAACCAGTAATAGTCATCCAGCACATCGGGGGATTTGGGCGCACGATACTTCCCCGCTTCCTGACAACCCTCGTGATCGCAGACGCGAGTCGAGGTCTCGGACGCGCCGGACATGCCGCGCCGACCGCGCGGGTTCTTCTTCTTGGAACTCGAAACCGACATATCAAAACCAAAGGGGTCATCCTTTTTCATCGCGCGTCATCCCTTTCCGACTCGAGCGACTGACTGTAAGACCGCACGGCAAGAGATTGAAGAGGGCAGGAGCAAAATAATGGGAATTGAGACCGAAATTCGCGAAAGCCTGGAGACACTCGCACCAACCAAGCTGGACGTGATCAACGAAAGTGCCTTGCACAGCGGGCATGCGGGCGATGATGGATCCGGCGAAAGCCATTGGCGGATTGTGATCAAGGCATCAAAGCTGGACGATATGTCGCGCATTGCACGCCATCGCGCCATCCATGCGGCACTGGGCAAAGACATCATCGGGCGGATCCACGCCCTTGCGATTGATATTCAGTAATTATTCTGCCGCCACATCAGGCGATGGGCGCTGCGGGGGCGTGGGCGCAGGACGAGGCGCTGCCGCAGGGGCCTTCGCGACAGGTGGTGCGGGCGCTGCGACCTGCGGTGCAGGCGCGGGGCGGGCAGCCGCTGATCTGGCACGCCGAAACACCAGCATGTTCTGATAGACTGTTGTCTTGCTCATCAGCCCTTCGCGCTGTTCGCAAGGCAGGGTGTCGGTGCGCTGATATTCCCAGCCGTCGGCGGCCAGCTCGTTGATTGCGCTCTCCAGTGCATTTGCAAACCGGTCCTCGGCGGTTTTGATGCCTTTGGCTTTCAATCCGCGCGTCGGCGCTGGCACGACCTTGTATTCGTATGACATTCCGTCACCCCTATCTCCACTGCACGGGTATAGCAAAGCTGACCGCCGAGTCCAAGGATTCGGGTTAAGACTTCGTTAACAGATGCGTGCGGTGGGGGCCGACGTTTTGCCGACGCAAATCCGACGCGATGCCGACAGCGGTTTTCAGAGCCCGAGCTTGGCCGTGACAAGCTGATTGACAGCCGCCGGATTGGCCTTGCCGCCGGTCGCTTTCATCACCTGACCCACAAACCAGCCAGCCAGTTTCGGGTTCTGTTTTGCCTTTTCGACTTGCGCCGGATTGGCCGCAATAATCTCGTCCACCGCGGCCTCGATCGCACCGGTATCGGTGACCTGTTTCATGCCCTCGGTCTCGACGATCTCTGCCGGGTCACGGCCCGTTGTGTAAGCGATTTCAAACACTTCCTTGGCGATCTTGCCAGAGATGTCACCGGATTTGATCAGCCCGATCAACGCGCCCAGTTGGGTGGCGGATACAGGGCTTTCCTCGATCCCGTGATCCTCTTTTTTCAGCCGCCCGAACAGTTCGTTGATGACCCAGTTCGCCGCCAGCTTGCCATCACGGCCTTCAGCGACTTTTTCGAAATAGGCGGCATTTGCAACCTCTGCCGTCAGCACCGATGCGTCATATTCCGAAAGCCCGAAGTCATTGATAAAGCGAGACTTTTTCTGATCCGGCAGCTCCGGCAAAGACGCTTTGATATCATCGACCCACCCCTGTTCGATCTCAAGCGGAAGCAGGTCAGGATCGGGGAAATAGCGGTAATCATGCGCCTCTTCTTTTGACCGCATCGACCGGGTTTCGTTCTTGTCGGGATCGTAAAGCCGGGTTTCCTGCACGACCTCTTTGCCGTCTTCCAGCAGGGCGATCTGTCGCCGCGCCTCGTAATCAATCGCCATCTGGATGAACCGGGTGGAGTTCATGTTCTTGATTTCACAGCGTGTCCCAAGATGGGAAAAATCCTGTGTTTCCTGATACTTCTCGTAATCGCCGGGCCGGCAGATCGACACGTTCACATCGGCCCGCAAGTTGCCGTTCTGCATGTTGCCATCACAAGTCCCCAGATAGCGCAGGATCTGGCGCAGCTTCAGCATATAAGCCGCCGCCTCCTCTGGCCCGCGAATATCTGGGCGGCTGACGATCTCCATAAGCGCGACACCGGTGCGGTTGAGGTCCACGAACGACATGTTCGGATCCATATCGTGGATGGATTTACCGGCATCCTGTTCCAGATGGATCCGTTCGATCCGCACCGTGCGCGCGGTGCCGTTGCCCATTTCGACCAGCACTTCACCTTCGCCGACGATGGGATGATAGAGCTGGGAAATCTGGTAACCCTGCGGCAGATCAGGATAAAAATAGTTCTTGCGATCAAAGGCCGACACCAGATTTATCTGAGCATTCAGGCCCAGCCCGGTCTTGACCGCCTGCGCCACGCAGCCTTCGTTAATCACGGGCAGCATACCGGGCATCCCTGCATCGACAAAGGCCACGTTGCTGTTCGGCTCTGCCCCGAATTCGGTCGAGGCACCGGAAAACAGCTTTGCCTTGGTGGCGACCTGCGCATGGACCTCAAGCCCGATGACCAATTCCCAGTCATGCTTGGCACCGGCGATCACTTTGGGGGCGGGGGCATCATAGGTGAGATCGAGCATGGGAAACTCCAAGGCTTGCGTTGGCCCGCTTCTAAAACAGCGATTGGTTGGGAACAAGTGGCGGCATTGCGCGTTAGGTCAGCACAATACAATCAACCAGAGGAAAGAAAGCCATGACCGATATGACCGATGCAAAAATTGTTATTGTCGCCACTGACGGTTTTGAACAATCGGAACTGTTCGTGCCGTTGGAGCAGCTGCGCGAAAAGGGCGCAACTGTGCATGTGGCGACGCTGGATGGCGACGCAATCAAGGGGTGGGATAAGGACAATTGGGGCAAATCGGTGGATGCCGATACAAAGATCGCTGACGTAAAGGTCGAAGACTACGACTGCATCGTCCTGCCCGGCGGTCAGATCAACCCGGACCTGCTGCGGGTTGAGGCTGACGCAATCAAGCTGATCCAGGGATTTGTCAGCAAGGGTAAAATCGTCGCCGCAATCTGCCATGCCCCATGGTTGCTGATCGAGGCTGATGTGGTTCGTGGCCGCGAAATGACGTCCTACCATTCGATCAAGACCGATCTAAAGAACGCCGGAGCCCAGTGGGTGGATCAGCAGATTGCCATTTCCAACGGTATCATCACCAGCCGGTCGCCTGAGGATCTGGATGCATTTGTCTCCAAGATCGTCGAGGAAGTGAAAGAGGGCAAGCACCCGCGTCCCAACGCCGCCTAAACGATGGCTCGGCGGTGGATTGCCGCCTGCCTCTCTGTCTGACTTGCGCTGCACCAAGGGTGTGGCGCAAGTTTTGTTTTATGAAGGTCGTTACATCATTTCTGATCGCTCTTTGTCTGGCCGTTAGCGCGTATCGTGCCGCGGCTGAAGACGCGCGCCCTCTATCGCGCTCAGATGTCGAAGCGGCGCGCGTATTGGATGAATTGCGCGCTGTGAAACCGGTGGCGCGCCCGCCACATATGCTGCGTTACCCGGTCGCGGTTGAGACGCGCGCACCTGCTGTCCGTCCGGAAGTACGGGATGGATTTTTACCTGAAGCGCGCTGGGATTTCAAAACAGGATCGGCCGTCTGGACACGTTCCGCGATGACAGCGGTGACGCGTTTTGAAGTGCTGCCGACGATCGTGCCACGCGATATTGATACCTGGTGCCCGGCTTATGAGACGGCAAATACCCAGACCCGGACCGCGTTCTGGGTCGGCATGATGTCGGCCCTATCCAAGCATGAAAGTACCTATAATCCCCGCGCTGTCGGCGGCGGCAATCAATGGTACGGATTACTGCAAATTTACCCGCCCACGGCGCGCAGCTACGGCTGTCGTGCCACCACCGGCGAGGCGCTCAAGAACCCTGCAGATAACCTGAGCTGTGCTGCCAGGATTATGGCTGTGACGGTCGAACGTGATCGCGCGATTGCGGTGAACGATGGGCGCTGGCGCGGTGTCGCCGCCGACTGGGGTCCGATGACGAACAGGGGGAAGATCGCCGATATGGCGGCCTGGACCTCTGCCCAGAGCTATTGCCAGCCACTCAACAACATACGTCCCATCGTACGTCCTAATGCGCTCGTGAGCGTGTCAACAATGGACGCGACGCGGCAACCAGACTGACTGCCGGCGCATCCTTACCGCCCAGTGCCAATGTGGCCTTGCGCAGCATTGCGATACCGTCTTCGGAGTTTTTCGGCATGGAGGCGGCAGATATTGGTTCGCCCACGGTGACGGTAAACGGCTGTTTCGCCTTGTTGAGCGTTTCGTGAAACAGGGTGATGTCCCGCAATGTCGGATGCATCAGATCAAACAGATAAAACAGGACCGAGTTGCGTGCCTGAATGTTGATCGGAATGACGGGCAAATCAAATTTGCGCGCCAGCATCGCGGCAGAGGCCATCCACGGCCTTTCAAACAGGCGCAGCCCTCGCCGCTTGGCCAGACGACCCGAAGGGAAAATGACACCGAGCCGTCCGGATGCGGTCGCATCGCGCACATAAGCCATCGTTGCCCGGGTTTTGGCGTGGCTGCGCAGCTCTGTGCGCCATTCGACCGGGGCAATCATGGTGTCCATCTGGGGAAAGACCCGCAAGATATCGCGATTGGCAAAGAAATAGGCGTCAGAGCGGACCCGGGCGATCAGATGGTGCAGGATGATCCCGTCAGCAATCCCGGTTGGGTGGTTCGCCACGATCAAGGAAGGCCCATGCATCGGGATATTCCCAAGCCCGGTGACATCGGCATTTTTGGCCAACATATCACCCATCACGTTCATGATCCGGCTGGCCGGTTCATCCTTGAAAGCTCTGGCGATGCGCATGGTTGCGTCATATCCCAGCAGCTTGTGCAGGCTGCGCCTTGCGGCTTTGGTGCCGGGGCGATCACTGTAAAGCCAGGGCGCGCGCTCAGCGATCAGCGGGTCAATGCGATGTTCCATAGCGACCACTCACCATATCTTTGTCATGGTTGTATGACAGATCATAGATAGGGATCGGATGGCGTAAAACCAATACGCGAACGTTGTTCAATTTCGGCAGATTTCAGCCCAGTATGCGGTTCACCATCTCGGTTGTATCGGCGGATAGGCCGGGTTTTGCCGCAATACGCCCCAGCGCGTGGCGCATTTTGGCTTGCCGGTTATCGTCATAGCGTTTCCAGGTGGAAAATGCCGTGGACATGCGCGCCGTGGTCTGGGGATTGAGTTCATCAAGCTTGATCAGCCAGTCCGCCAGCAGGTCATAGGCCTTGCCCGAGGGGTGATGAAACCCGGCAGCATTTCCCCCCAGCGCGCCGAATACGGCCCGGAACCGGTTGGGGTTCTTGATATCAAAGGCCGGATGGGCTGCCAGCGTTTCGGCAGTTGCTGCAGCCTGATCCGGGCTGGCGCAGGCGACTTGCAGGCCGAACCATTTGTCCATGACCAGCCGGTCGTTTTGCCATTGTTCGCCGAAGGCTGACAGCTCGGCTTTACCTTTGCCGATTTTCAGCAAGGCCCCGAGGGCCGCCAGTTGCTGGGTCATGTTGTCGGCCTTGGCATATTGCTGTGTCGCTTGCCGGCCGCCATCGAGTTTCGACATCAGCGACAGCACGGTATTGCCAAGTGCCCGTTTGCCTGCCGGTTCGGCATCGGGGGTATAGGGACCAGGCACAGCCATGTCGGCATAGCTGCGCGGCAACTGATCCTGCAGATGTTGGGCGATCTGCAGTTTCAGCGTTTCATGAGCATCATAGATCGCTGTTGGGTCCGGTACATGGTCCAGATCAACAAGTGCCTGGGCGGTATCATCTTCGCTGGGCAGTGCCAGCACCTGCGCCCGGAACGCCGGATCAAGGCCGTCATCGCGTAGTACGGCGGCGAGACCGTCAAGATAGGCACCGCCAGGCGTCGCCCCGTCCCGCACCATGCCGACCAGCACATCCTGCGCCAGTTTGCGCCCTGCATCCCATTTGTTGAACGGATCGGTGTCGTGGGCCAGAAGGAACGCGCGCTGGGCGTTGGTCTGATCGTGCTCGAGGATAACGGGGGCGGAAAACCCCCGCAGGATCGACGGATTCGGTTTGCTTGCAAGACCTTCGAAGGAAAAGCTTTGTTCAGCTTGGGTCATTTCCAACATTTTTGTAGGCACGACCTCATCCCCGTTGTCGTTCAGTAGACCGACCGCGATAGGGATGACCATCGGGTCCTTGTGCGGTTGTCCCGGTGTGGGTGGGGTCTGCTGCGTAAAATGCAGTGTGTAGGTGCCGTTGTCATAGTTTTCGCGGACACTGACACGGGGCGTCCCGGCCTGACTGTACCAGCGGGCGAATTGCGTCAGGTCGCGCCCTGTCGCATCTTCGAAAACCTTCAGCCAATCCTCAATCGTGGCGGCGTCGCCATCATGGCGGTCGAAATAGAGGTCGAGCGCCTTTTTGTATCCGTCATCGCCCACCAGCCGCTTGAGCATGCCGATCACGTCGGCGCCTTTTTCGTAGACTGTGACGGTGTAGAAATTGTTGATCTCCACAAAGCTTTCCGGGCGCACCGGATGGGCGAGCGGGCCGTTATCCTCGCGGAATTGGTGGGCGCGCAGGACCACTGCGTCGTCAATGCGTTTGACCGCATGACTGCGCATGTCGCCGGTGAATTGCTGGTCGCGGAAAACGGTCAGGCCTTCCTTGAGGCACAGCTGGAACCAGTCGCGGCAGGTGATCCGGTTGCCGGTCCAGTTGTGGAAATATTCATGGGCGATGATCGCCTCGATCCGTTCGAAATTGGCGTCAGTTGAGGTTTCCGGGCTGGCGAGGACGGCAGAGGAGTTGAAGATGTTTAGCCCCTTGTTTTCCATCGCCCCCATGTTGAAATCATCGACGGCCACGATGTTGAAGATGTTGAGGTCGTATTCGCGCCCGTAAACATCTTCGTCCCATTTCATGGATTTCTTCAGGGCTTCCATCCCGAAGGCACATTTGCCTTCGTCGCCGGGGCGGACCCAGATGTTCAGTTCCACATCCTTGCCTGACATTGTGGTGAACCGGTCGGGGTGGTTAACAAGATCACCCGCGACGAGGGCGAAAAGATAGGCGGGCTTGGGCCAGGGATCTTGCCATTCCGCCCAGCCGTCACCCCTGCCGGTGGGGTTGCCGTTGGACAAAAGCACCGGCAAGTCGCTTTCGATGCGCACAGCAAATGTGGCCATCACATCGGGTCGGTCAGGGTAATACGTGATCTTGCGGAACCCTTCGGCCTCGCACTGGGTGCAATACATGCCATTGGACATATAAAGGCCCTCCAGCGCGGTATTGGCTTGCGGGTTGATTTCGACCTCGGCCTCGAAGGTGAATGGGGCGTCCGGTACGGGACAACTCAGGCCGGTTGCGGTGAGTTCGGGCGTGATGTCCTCGCCGTCGATTTTGGCATTGATCAGCTTCAGGTCTTCTCCGTGCAGAAAGAATTCATTGGAGGTCGCCTCTGGATTCGGTCGGAACCGGATGCGTGACATCACGCGCGTCTTGGTGGCGGCCAGCTTGAACGTCAGATGGACGTCATCAACCAGAAAGGCCGGTGGCGTGTAGTCGCGCAGATAGATCGTCTGGGGTGCGGCATCTTTCATTGGGCGATCCTTTGAGGGTTTGGGAGCAGGTTACGGCGGGTCGCCGCAATGTTCCACCTTGATCGGGATGTGCCGAGCAAAATCTGTCACGGATTTTGGTCCAAAGTTTTTTGAAAAACTTTGGCCGCGCCATAGGTTCTGGATCATGCCCAAGATGCGCCGGAAAACCGACATGCCCCAAAAAAGTTGTGCCACTTGTGGTCGTCCTTTCGTCTGGCGCAAGAAATGGGAGAAGGTATGGGATCAGGTCCGTTATTGTTCGGACCGCTGCCGTTCAAATCGATCCAAATCATGATTGTCCGAATTGGTCATGAAACATGACCAGCCATGTTGCCTATCGGAAACTTTTCTTTTACCCAACCACGCATCACTGTGTGCCGCTGCATGCCGTCAAAAGGGGAACACCATCATGACAGATCGCGTTGATAGACAAGGGTTGGCCATTGCCACAGAATTGGCCAGCTTTGTTGATGAAAAGGCCCTTCCCGGCACGGGGATTTCAGCGGACGTATTCTGGAAAGGCTTTGCCAATCTGGTGGCCGAAATGACCCCGCGCAACCGTGCTTTGCTGGAAAAACGCGATGATCTGCAGGCCAAAATTGATGCATGGCATATTGCCCGCAAGGGTCAGCCGCGTGATCGCACGGCTTATGAGATTTTTCTGGAAGAGATCGGTTATCTTGTCCCTGAAGGCGAAGATTTCGAGATTGAAACCGGAAATGTCGATCCGGAAATCGCAACCGTGCCCGGCCCGCAGCTTGTAGTGCCGATCACCAATGCGCGCTTTGCCCTGAATGCCGCGAACGCCCGATGGGGCAGCCTTTACGATGCCTTCTATGGTACGGACGCGATGGGCGTACAGCCCCCGAAAGGCGCTTATGATCGCGGGCATGGTGCCCGTGTCGTGGCGCGCGCGCGCGTCTTTCTGGACGAGGCATTCCCGATTGAAGGTACAAGCCACGCCGATGTGCGCCGTTACTATGTGCATGACGGCGCGTTGCTGATTGACGACCAGCCCCTGCGCGATCCGGCGAAATTTGTGGGCTATCGCGGTAATCCAAAGGCGCCTGATGCGATCCTTTTGAGAAACAACGGGCTACATGTGGAACTGGTCTTTGACCGTGCCCATCCGATTGGCAGCCGCGATCAGGCGTTGCTGGCCGATGTGCGGTTGGAAAGCGCCATAACCGCGATCATGGATTGCGAGGATAGCGTCGCCTGCGTCGATGCCGAGGACAAGGTGCTGGCCTATGGCAACTGGCTGGGCCTCATGCAGGGTGATTTGTCAGCAGAGTTCCAGAAAGGCGGCAAGACCATGACCCGCCGACTAGCCGAAGACATGACCTATACGGCCCCCGATGGCAGCCCTCTGACTCTGAAAGGCCGCGCGTTGCTTTGGGTGCGCAATGTGGGTCACCTGATGACCAATCCGGCCATTCTGGATGCGGACGGGGAAGAAGTTTTCGAAGGGCTGATGGACGCGATGTTCACGGTTCTGATCGCGATGCATGATCTGAAGCGCGAGGGTGGCAATTCGGACTTTGGATCAGTCTATGTCGTCAAACCCAAGATGCATGGCCCCGAAGAAGTGGCGTTTACCTGCGATATCTTTGCGGCGGTCGAGGATGCGCTGGGGCTGCCCCGCGACACGGTCAAGATCGGCATCATGGATGAAGAGCGGCGTACGACCGTGAACCTCAAGGAATGTATCCGTGCCGCGAAATCGCGAGTCGCGTTCATCAATACCGGGTTTCTGGACCGGACCGGCGATGAAATCCATACCTCGATGGAGGCCGGACCATTCAGCCGTAAGGATTTTATCAAGCGCAAGCAATGGATTGGCGCCTATGAAGATCAGAACGTGGATATCGGGCTGGAATGTGGGTTTTCCGGCAAGGCGCAGATCGGCAAGGGCATGTGGGCGATGCCCGATCTGATGGCCGCGATGCTGGAACAAAAGATCGACCATCCGAAGGCCGGGGCCAATTGCGCCTGGGTGCCAAGCCCGACGGCGGCGACCCTGCATGCGCTGCACTATCACAAGATCGACGTGATGGCGGTGCAGGACAGGCTGCGCAAGGGTGGGCGGCGGGCCTATGTATCGTCTATTCTCGATATTCCCCTGGCGCAGTATCAACGCTGGACCGATGCGCAGAAAGTCAAGGAGATCGAGAATAACGCGCAGGGCATTCTGGGCTATGTTGTGCGTTGGATTGATCAGGGTGTGGGCTGTTCCAAGGTGCCGGATATCAACAATGTCGGGCTGATGGAGGATCGGGCCACCTGCCGGATTTCCAGCCAGGCGCTGGCCAATTGGTTGCACCATGGCGTGGTCACCGAGGCGCAGGTGATGGAAGCCATGCAAAAGATGGCCGCTGTTGTGGATGGCCAGAATGCGGATGACCCGGCCTATCGCCCGATGGCGCCGAACTTCGATGGTATCGCGTTTCAGGCGGCCTGTGATCTGGTGTTCAAGGGTCGTATTCAGCCGTCGGGCTACACCGAACCTGTGCTGCATCAGCGCCGGTTGGAATTGAAAGCGCAGCGCAATCATTGAGGGGTGATGGGTTGAAACCCATCTTACGGAGAGACGGAAAATGGCAGAGATTTCAGCGAATAAAGCGCGGACGATCATCCGTAAGGCACTGGCCAAGGGTGACGAGATGGGGTTCAAACCCCTGTCAGTGGTGGTGCTGGATTCCGGTGGTCATGTGAAAGCGTTCGAGCGCGCCGATGGGGCTGCGCCGGGCCGGTTCGGCATTGCCCATGGCAAGGCCTATGGCGCGGTGATGCTGGGCATGGCTGGCACTGCGCAGATGGCCCGGGCCGAGCAGCAGGCTTATTTCATGGCCGCTGTGAATGGCGTCTATGGCGGGCAGGTTGTACCGGTGCCGGGCGGCGTTCTGGTGCGCGACAAGAAAGGCGCTGTGATGGGTGCCGTCGGCGTGACGGGCGATACATCGGACAATGATGTTGTCGCCGCCATGGCCGGGATCGAGGCGGCGGGGCTAGCCGGCGAGGCGTAGATTAAGCCGTTTGAGACCGTGAATGCCGATGCGCCGTGTGTACTCTGGCGCGGCGTCCGGATTTGCCAAGGCAAGGTCCGGGAAGCGGATGAACAGCCGTTCAATGGCGACTTGTGCTTCGGCCCGGGCAAGTTGCATGCCAAGACAGACATGCGGTCCATGCCCAAAGCCCAGATGAGCGTTGGGGCGGCGGTTTGGGATGAGTTCCTCTGGCGTGTCAAAGCGGGCGGTATCATGGTTGGCGGCGATCAGAAGGGCGGCGACCTGTTCGCCTTTCTTTAGGGAAATCCCTTCAAAAACAGTATCTTGTTGGACGAAATGCGGTTTGGTCATCATGACAGGTGAATAGAACCGCATGAATTCCTCGACCAGCAGGGGCAGTTCATCCGGATGATCACGCAGAGCGGCCCGTGCCGCCGGGTGGATCAGTAACCCATAAATCCCCATCGTGATCAGATGCACCGTGGTTTCGTGCCCGGCGATGAAAAGCGTGACGACCATGGCGAGTAGTTCGTCATCGGTCAGCCGGTCGCCCGCATCCTCTGCCGCGACCAGATCGGTGATCAGGCCGGAACGGGGGTGCTGTCGGGCTCGATCAAAATCAGCCCGGAAATAGCGCATGATCCGCCACAAACCCGGAAAGCCGCGCAGCATCCCCCATGCGCTTGTCGGACCGGAGAGCGGGGCGATCCAATGCGCCACTTTCGTGCGTTCCGCATCGGGCACACCAAGCAGGTCGCAGATCGCCATTAGCGGTAAAGGGCGTGTATATTGTGAAATGATTTCAGTGGGTTGATCCGTATCTATCGCATTGAGGAGATCATCAGCCAAGGCCGCGAGCCGTGGACGCATATCGTCAATTGAGGTGCGGTTGAACGCCTGATCGACCAGACCGCGCAGCCGTTTATGTGCGGCCCCGTCATAGCCCAGCATGTTCTGAAAGAGAGGTTTCATGAACGACGGAAAGTACCAGTATTTCTGGGCCAGTGTCTTGCCCGTACCGGCCAAAGGGTTCCGTGCAAACCGGTCGGGATCTTTCAGAAGCGACCGGGCCGCGGCGTCGCTGGTGGTCATCCATGTTTGCCCGATAATGGGCAGTTTGACGCGGACCAATGCACCTTCGGAGCGCATACGGGATAGAAACGGCCCGGGATTTGCAAGAAATTCAGGGCTGCTTAAATCATAGGCCATAACGTTGAGTTGGGCAGCATGTGCAGCCTTGTCAACAGTGTTGTGTGCATCCGCTGTCTTTCGTTGCGCCTGATTTGGCTGTAATACGGGTTAAATCTGAATGGAGTTTTCATGTCCCGGCCCGTGATCGGCATTATCGGCAACAGCTATCTAATCAATGATGAGTATCCGGCCCATGCTGCCGGACAGATGAATACGCATGCGGTATCGCAGGTTGCGGGTGCGGTGCCGATGATCGTACCTTCTGATCCCGGCGTGGTGGCGGTGGACGAGCTGATGGCTGTCTGTGACGGTTTTTTGTTCACGGGCGGTCGCCCCAATGTGCATCCCGAGGAGTATGGCGAGGAAGAGACAGATGCCCACGGTGCGTTTGATCGCGACCGTGACCGGATTGCGTTGCCGCTGATCCGCGCCTGCGTGGCGCGAGGTCAGCCGATTTTCGGGATTTGCCGCGGATTTCAGGAGGTTAACGTCGCGATGGGCGGGACACTGTACCCGGAAATTCGCGATCTGCCGGGTCGCGATAATCACCGGATGCCGCCAGAGGGCACATTGGCCGAAAAATTCGAGCTGCGCCATGCAGTGACGTTTTCAGAAGGCGGTGTGTTTCATCGTCTGATGGGAACCCGCGAGGTTATGACCAACACGCTGCATGGGCAGGGGATCAAGACGCCGGGGGCGCGCATTGTCATTGATGGTAATGCACCGGATGGGACGCCGGAGGCGATCTATATCGCGGATGCGCCCGGGTTTACCCTTTCAGTGCAATGGCATCCTGAGTGGAACGCGGCCGATGACCCCGTGTCACGCCCGCTTTTTGAGGCGTTTGGCGATGCCTGCCGCGCCTGGGCGTCTGGGGCGTTGCGCAAAGCGGGTTAGCAACGTGCGGTGCTGTTGCGGCAGGGGCACCGTACGGTCGTGGCCTCTATTTCCACGAATCATTTGTAAACACTGGGGATCGGGCCGATTTGGCCGGTCGGCATCGCGTCGGCAAAACGTCGGACTTGCGTCGGACCACCGAGCCACATTTGCGGTGATTAATGGCGCGTGCGTTGCTTGACCCTGCAATTTCGGCCCCAATGATCTGGATCAATAGACTGCCTTCGGGTTCAGGCATTTTGTCCGCGGATCATGAGGAGACTGCTGATGAAGATACTGATCGTCTATGCCTCGACCGAGGGGCAGACACGCAAGATTGCCCAGTTCTGCGCTGACCACCTGATTGAACAAAGCCATTCGGTGGAGGTTCTGGGGGCCGGAGATGCAAAGGATGTGGATTTGGGCCGGTTTGATGCGGCCTTGGTGGCCGGGTCGGTGCATGCGGGACGCTATCAAAAACCGCTGGTCAAGTTTGCCAAGCGGCAGGCGGAAAAGCTGAACGGGATGAATGCGGCGTTCATGTCGGTCTCGCTTGCCGCTGCCGGTGACGATGCCGAAGATTGGGACGGGCTGAAGGAATGCGTCGCCCGGTTTGCATCAAAGACCGGCTGGTCGCCTCCCAAGGTGTTCCATGTCGCGGGGGCGTTCCGGTTTACCGAGTATGATTTCTTCAAATCCTGGGCCATGCGCTGGATTGCATCGCAGAAGGGTGAGGATGTTGATCCGCATGTGGACAAAGAAATGACCGATTGGGCAGCGTTGAAGACCACCGTGGACAACTGGCTGGGCACCTGAATTCAGCCGGGCACATCTGTTGGCTTGAAAGTCGCTGAGGATTGCTGCACTGTTCCGTAAACGATTACGGAGCAGGTGATGAAACGATCCCGCATCAATGAGATCATGGCGGAGGCGGATGAGATGATCCGCTCCTACGGTTTTGTGCTGCCGCCTTTCGCCTATTGGACGCCGGAGGCATTCAAGGCGCGGGCCGATGACGCGCGTGCTGTGATTGATGCCCGCTGCGGTTGGGACATCACCGACTATGGTGCCGGTCGTTACGACGAGATGGGGTTGTTTCTGTTCACCCTGCGCAATGGCCGATTGGCGGATCTGCAGCGGGGCGGGGGTATGTGTTATGCTGAGAAGCTGTTGATTTCAAAGCAGGATCAGCTGTCGCCCATGCATACCCATGTGATCAAGGCAGAGGATATCATCAACCGGGGTGGGGCGAAGATGGTGATTGAGCTTTACGGTTCTGACCCGGATGGGAATTTTGATGAGACGGCGGGTGGTGTTGTTATGTGTGACGGTATCCAGCGGGAGTTTGCCCCGGGCGAGAAACTGCGATTTGTGCCGGGCGAGAGTGTCACCCTGATGCCTGGCGACTGGCATGCATTTTGGGGCGAGGGGGGTGACGTGCTGATTGGCGAGGTGTCGACCGTGAATGACGATGAGACCGACAACGTTTTTCGCGAGCCGATTGGACGGTTTGCAGAGGTCGAGGAAGATGTGGCGCCGACGCATTTGCTGGTGAGCGATTACAGGACTTGGCTATGAGTTCTCGGTTTGGAGATCGCGCCTAGGGCTTCTAGGTGGAGGAATTCTTTCTTTGTGTTCCGTGCGCGGTCCACATTTTCTGACCTCATCCACATGTGCGAGGATGCCGGACATGACGTGTCAAAAGCTTTATCTTGGTCCCCTGACCGACAACAGGCGTTGGGACATGATCACCGTCCGCCCCGACGATGTGATCGTTGTGACGCCGCCCAAATGCGGCACGACATGGATGCAGACAATCGTCGCGCTCTTGCTGTCCGGCGATCCGCATGTCGAGACGGAGTTGTCGTTGAAGATGCCTTGGGTCGATATCCGTTTTCGCGAGATTTCAGAGGTCGCTGACCGGCTTGAGGCCATGACCCATCGCCGCAGCATGAAAAGCCATACGCCGATGGACGGTCTGCCATTGGATGATCATGCGCAGTATATTTGCGTTTTCCGGCATCCGCTTGATGCGCATTTTTCGTTCCGGAACCATGTGCAAAACATCTCCGTGCCGTTGTTTGATGACCGGTATCCAAAGGATGATGCGGGCGGCACGACATTTCGCCGCTTTCTGGAGGGCGCGGCAGATGGGGATGACTGTGATGCGGCACCGCTCGCGCATATCTTGCAGCATTACACGGCGGCCAGGGCCTTGTCTGACCGGCCTAATGTCTCGCTTTTCCACTATGCGGATATGACGCGGGATTTGGCGGGGGTGTTTGCCAAGATGTCCGCGTTGCTGGGCATTTCGCATCCTGCGGCGGTTATGAAGCGACTGATCGAGGCTGCAACTTTTGATAATATGAAGCAGAATGCGGCTAGCTATGCCCCCGGCGGAGGCACGGGGTTTTACAGGTCGGACGCCGCGTTTTTCCACAGTGGCAGCAGCGGACAATGGCGCGGCAGGCTGAGCGATGACGAGGTTGCGGCTTATGACGCGATGATGGATGCATATCTGGCGCCGGAGGACCGCGCATGGCTGGAGCATGGGGCCGTGGGGCTTTGACGCCCCACGACTGCCCTTTGTTTGTTGGACGCTACAAGATCAGATCGAACGTCTTTATCAGCGGTAGTTCCCGCGCGCGGGTGCCGGTCAGATCGAACAGCGCGTTGCCAAGGGCTGGCATTGACGGAGGCGTGCCCGGTTCGCCGACGCCGCCCATATGGGGGTTCGTCTCAAGGACGCGGACCTCGAATTCGGGCGTGTTGTGCATGCGCAGCGCGTCGTAGTCGTAGAAATTGTACTGTTCTGCCGCGCCATCGCTGAACGTCACCTCGCCCTGCATCGCGGCTGAGAAGCCGTAGACCGCGCCGGACACCATCTGCGCCTCGATGATGCTGGGGTCGAGGGCGGTGCCCACGTCGCAGGCGATCCAGCATTTGTTGATGCGGATGCCGTTGCCGGTGTCTTCAACCTCGACCACCTCTGCTGTGGGGGTGCCGAAGGAATAAGTGAACCCGATACCGCGCCCGATATTGGCGGGCTTTTCGCTGCCCCAGTTCGACATTTCGCCCACGGCCTCGATCACGCCCGCCGAGGGCGCATGTTCGGCGCGCGCCATGTCGAACCGGAATTGCAGCGGGTCGGTGCCTGCGGCGTGGGCCATTTCGTCGATGAATGTGTCGAAGAAGAAGCCATTATGGGAGTTGCCGACGGACCGCCAGAAGCCCAAGGGCACTGTCAGGTCGGCCAGATGCCCGGTGATGCGGAAATTGGGGATGGCGTAGGGTTGGTCGGCGGCGCCTTCCACATGGCCCCTGTCGGGTCCGGGTGGAACCTGACCGACAAGCCGCATGGAGGAGGTGTGGGTGACCGATTGCGCGGCGATCTTGCCATCGACCAGTTGTGCCTTTCCGTCGCGCACCACGCCCCGGAATTGCGCCATGGCGGCGGGGCGGTAGAAATCGTGGCGCATGTCCTCTTCCCGGCTCCACGTCATGCGGATGGGGGTGCCTGGCAGGGCTGCCGCGATTTTTGCGGCGGGTACGGAAAAGTCGTATTCGCCGCGCCGTCCGAAGCCGCCGCCGAGCATTGTCGTGTGCAGCGTGACCTGTTCGGGGTCGAGCCCCACGGCCTCTGCGCATTTGTCACGGACGATGACCGGGGCCTGGTTGCCGGACCAGACTTCGAGTGCGTCGCCAGTGTAGAGGGCGGTGGCGTTCATCGGCTCCATTGTCGCGTGGGCGAGGTAGGGGACGACATATTCGGCTGTGATTTCAGTGCCTTCGACGGGGGCTGTGACATCGCCATCGTAGCGGGTTGTGGAGTTGGGTTCAAGGTCGAAAGCGGCGTGGGTCGCGGCCATCAGCCCTTCGGTATCGACGGGGTAGCTGGCCGGTTCCCATTCGATCTCGACCGCGTCGGCGGCCTGCATGGCGAGCCATGTGTTGGTGGCGACTACGCCGATGCCGTCGCCAAGATCAACGATGGCCTCGACGCCGGGCATGTCGCGGGCGGCGCTGTCATCGTAGCTGATCATGCCGGAACGGCGCGGGTTCATGCGGATAGTGGCGTATTTCAGGCCGTCGCGTTTGGTGTCGGCGGCGTAGTGGGCCGTGCCGGTGGATTTGGCGACCATATCGGTGCGGGGCATGGATTTACCGAGGTATTTCCATGTGGATTTGGCGCGCAGGTCAACATCCGGCGGGGTGATGTCGCGGACGGCCATGGCGAGATCGGTATACGCGATTTCTGTGCCGTCGGGCGCGATGACCTTGCTGTTTTCGGTACGCAATGTGGCGGCATCGACACCAAGCTGGTTGGCAGCGGCGAGTTTCAGCGCCTCGCGGGCGGAGGCCCCGGCGTGGCGCATCCGGTCATAGGCGTCCTTGATCGAGGTCGAACCGCCGGTGACCTGCAGGTTCAGAAGCTTGCCGACCATGCCGACGTTTTTGCGCAGGTTATGCTGGAAATCGCTGTCAGCATAATGGTGGAAGGGCAGGGCCAGGCCTAGGAGCGCCTGATTGTAGTAAGCCTGCGCGGGTGGGCCGTGCAGGACGGTGATGTCGTCCCATGCGACGTCGAGTTCTTCGGCCACGAGGGCGGCGAGGGTGGTGTGAACCCCTTGCCCCATTTCGGCGCGGGGCGCGATGATGGTGACCCCGTCCTGATTGATCAGGATGTAGGGGTTCAGCGTCGCCTCACCGTCGCCGGCGATCAGCGGATTGGGGGCATCCTTGCGGACCATGTAGACCCCGAAGGCGGCCCCGCCGGCAATGGCGGCGACACCGACAAGGAATGTGCGACGGGCGATTTTTCCGATGCTGGCCATGGTTTACGCCTCCTGAATGCGCTGAGCGGCGTCTTTGATCGCGGCCCGGATGCGGGGGTATGTGCCGCAGCGGCAAAGGTTGCCCTGCATGGCGTCGTCAATGTCCTGATCGGTTGGTTTGGGCGTTTGCGCCAGAAGGGCCGCGGCATTCATGATCTGACCGGACTGGCAATAGCCGCATTGGGCGACCTGATGGTCGACCCAGGCCTGCTGGATCGTGGCCATGTTATCGGGTGTGCCGAGCCCTTCGATGGTTGTCACCTCACCCCAGACATCGGCGAGGGCGACCTGGCAGGAGCGTACGGCCTCCCCGTCAATATGCACCGTGCAGGCGCCACAGGCGGCCACGCCGCAGCCGAATTTCGTTCCGGTCAGGCCAACCTCGTCGCGCAGCACCCACAGAAGGGGCACGTCATCGGGCAGATCGATGGTCTGGTCGTTTCCGTTGATGGTGAGTGTCGTCGGCATGTGGGACCTCATGCTTTAAGTGAACGGTTTGGTTTAGTTTATCTGCTTTCCATGCCTGCGGCAACGGTCGGATGCCTCCGGCGGGAGTATTTTGGGAAGAAAGAAGATGCGGATCAGGCGATGCTGAGACCGCGTATTTCGCCGATGAGTTTGGGGATTTTCTCCTTGAACTTGAAAAAACCGTGGGTCGCGTATGGCCAGGCAGACCTGTCATAGGGGCGAATGATCTGCCGTAATGGCTGCCCGGCCAGCGCATCGGCGGATGGTCCTGTGGGCATGTAGCTGGTCACGATCTGATCGAGGTTGTTGGCATGGGCCCAGTCGGACAGGGTATCTGGCGTTTGCTTCGTGACCGGCCCCAGCTTGTCGGCGAAGCGGGTCGTGCAATCCGTGATCGCGTTTCCGACGAAATCGGTGGCCATCGGGGCGACGCTCAGCGGGCTGCGATGGGCCGTTGTTTGCACTGTCGCGGTGGCGACGGGCCTGACCTGATCGCAGATCCAGCCCACGCTCAGGTCTTCTTCGGTGATCACAAGTCCGGTGCGCAGCTTGGGGTCGATAGTGTCGCTGACTGGTAGGGGGCCGCGTTCGGGATGCGGCGGCCCATCAAGCGGGGCGGCATGTGTGGCCAGTCCGGTTGGTTTGAACCGCTCTTCTGTATATTTGGCGATATTGTCCGGACGGGCGAGGTAGGTTTTGCCGATGGTTTGCAGGCCGCCGACCCAGCGCCATGACAGCGTGTTCGAGGCTGGGTCACCGTCGATGAGATGCCGCAGGAAGAAATCAGCACCGAGGGTCCAGGGTAGCCGCAAGGTGAAAATCCAGATCGAGGCAAACCACATGCGCGCGTGATTGTGCAGGTAGCCGGTATCGGTGAGTTGGTTCGCCCAATGGTCAAAACAATCGATCCCGGTGTCGCCTTTGCAGGCGGCTTCCCAATTCTGGCGAAGCCCGCTTTCGGTGCGGATCCGGTTCAGTGCTGCGTTCAGGTCGGTCTTGTAGGCCGTCCAGACGCTGGGCCGCATTTCCAGCCAGCCTTTCCAATAGGTGCGCCAATAGACCTCTTGTATGAACTTCTCAGCCGTAGCGGGTGAGTGGCGGCGGAGTGTGGCGCGCAGTACGTCCTCTTCGGTGATGATCCGGTGGCGGATATAGGGTGAGAGGGTCGAGACACCTGCCGTATCGTCGTAATTGCGTTTGGCGGCGTAGTCCCGACCGGCATGAGGTGCGAAATCCTGCAGGCGTTGCAGGGCTGCGGTGTAGGTGGGCTCAAACATATCAAGCCAACTAAAGCGCGCTCTGCTGCTTTCAAGCGAGCCGACCGGGTTTCTGTGCGCAAGAAAAACACGCGACCCTCACCCCTGATCAACTGCGCGTTAGCGGGGCTATCGGCGATGCATGGTGCGGGATACGAGATATCACCAACTTGCAAAAAGGGGTTTCTCATGCGTCGTTTTCGTTCATTTGTCGCTGCGGTGGTCATGCTGCCCGGCATTGCCTTTGCCGGTGATCAGTATCTTGACCCGACGGGTTTTGCCGTTTCGGGCTATGATGTTGTTGCCTATTTTGATCTGGAGCAGAGCCCGGTGGGGCAATCGCAGCCTGCCGCCGTGCCCGGATTGTCGAGCATTACGGCGGAGCATAATGGCGCCATGTTCGCCTTTGCGACTGAAGAAAACCGGGATCGGTTTCTGGCTGATCCAGCGGCTTACGTCCCGCAATACGATGGCCATTGTGCCTATGGCGTTTCCAAAGGTGGCAAGGTTCCCGGCAATCCCAACCTGTGGCGGATTGTGGACGACAAACTTTATCTGAACATCACCAAGAACGTGGTTGGGTTCTGGGAAGAGGATATTCCGGCCAATATCAATCTGGCAGAGAGTAACTGGGTTGATATCGAGCCGACACCAGCCTCTGACCGGGCCATCCCGCAATTCACATCAGACGCGCCGAATTAGAGCGACGCAGCGTAATTTGATTTTGGCGGCCCGCCTTACGCCAAGGCGGGCTGTTTTGCTGCGGTGCAGTAGCTGCCCAAGACCAGATCCCAGCCAGTGAGGTAGCTGGTACTCACGGCATCGGCCAGGTCGCCGAGGATGTCGAAACCCCCATGGGTCAGGTCGCATTGCGTGCCTGTTTCGGTTTGCTGGAAGCTGACGGTCACTACGGTCGCCTCGTCCTCTGTCTTGCCCGGGAACCAGGTGAAGGCGAGGTATTTGCCGGGGTCATAGGCGAGGATCGTGCCCCAGATATGGGTTTCGCCGTCTTCCGTCAGTTCGGTGATTTTGCCGTCCTTATGAGTATCGAAATGAACCTTCTTTGGTGTCTTTTTCTGGCTGGCAGAAACCGAATGCGTCTGCCCCGGCCACCATTTGTCGATCCCGTCAGTGAAGAGCGCGAATGCCTCTGCCGGGGTGAGTGGCACGGTGACGGATTTGTTGATTGGATCATTCATCGGTTTTTCCTTTGGCTTGGTCTTCGGCGGCGCGGGCGAAGGCGGCGAGCGCATCATCCCACAGGCTGTCGAGGTATCGGCGCAGACTGTCCACACCTTCGGGGGCAATGCTGTAGAGCCGTTTGTTTCCTTTTGGCGTGACATGCAGCAGACCCGCATCCGACAACACGCGCAAATGCTGGCTGACCGCCGGTCGGCTGACAGGCAAACCATCGGCGATGGCCCCAACCGGCAACCCGCCACCACGCAGCTTGTCGATAATGGTGCGTCGTGTGGGATCTGCGAGGGCGACTATTGCATCTTCGTAATTCATGACTTACCGTAAGTCATCGCTTACGATTTGTCAATCATGCCATGCGAC
This sequence comes from Yoonia sp. R2-816, assembly GCF_046762905.1. Lineage (NCBI taxonomy): Bacteria > Pseudomonadati > Pseudomonadota > Alphaproteobacteria > Rhodobacterales > Paracoccaceae > Yoonia > Yoonia sp. R2-816. The sequence goes on from NZ_JBKQXN010000311.1 coordinate 496,967, forward strand.
CCTTGAAGCCCCTGACACCCAACACTAAGACTCTGTCAGGATTTTAGAAGTAGGACAGAACCGTCCAACAGTGAGGCAGTAAATATGCAAGACCCCGTCGAGACCTATATGAACCTTGTCCCAATGGTCGTTGAACAGACCGCGCGGGGGGAGCGTGCCTATGACATTTTTTCCCGCTTGCTGAAGGAACGTATCGTGTTCCTGAATGGTCCTGTTCATGACGGGATGAGCCAGCTGGTTGTTGCCCAGCTTTTGCATCTTGAGGCCGAAAACCCCAAGAAAGAGATCAGTATGTATATCAACAGCCCCGGTGGTGTCGTGACCTCGGGCCTGTCGATCTATGACACGATGCAATACATCAAACCGAAAGTGTCGACCCTGGTGATCGGGCAGGCGGCCTCTATGGGGTCGCTTCTGTTGACCGCGGGTCATCCCGGCATGCGCTTTTCATTGCCCAATTCCCGCGTGATGGTTCACCAGCCATCCGGGGGGTATCAGGGGCAGGCGACCGATATCATGATCCATGCCCAAGAGACCCAGAAGCTGAAGGACCGGCTGAACGAGATTTATGTCAAACATACCGGCCAAACCTTGAAAAAAGTCGAAACAGCGCTGGAGCGTGACAACTTCATGTCGCCTGATGAGGCCAAGGATTGGGGTCTGATCGACGAGATTGTCGAAAACCGCGAAAAGTCGGACGATTAAGGCCGTAGCTGCGATGGCGTAACGGTTTGGCGATGTGTTGCCACATGGCCATATCGTTGTGCTGACTTTGCGGAAAGCCGCCGCACCGTAAAGACCTTGTTAACTTGACCGTGCGCATGGTCATTTTGACATTGTGGACCTTGGCGGGCTGTCCTAGTGTTGGGACCGGGGGCAGCCCGAATTCTATTTGAGCGGCCGAGCGGCCAAGAGGTTTGAGATGGCGAATACATCCGGTGGCGATAGCAAGAACACGCTCTATTGCAGTTTTTGTGGCAAGAGCCAGCATGAGGTACGCAAGTTGATTGCCGGGCCGACCGTGTTCATCTGTGATGAATGCGTTGAGCTGTGCATGGATATCATTCGCGAGGAAACCAAATCCGCCGGTCTGAAGGCTGGCGACGGTGTGCCGACCCCGACCGAAATCTGTCAGGTTCTGGATGATTACGTGATTGGCCAGATGCATGCCAAGCGTGTGCTGTCCGTGGCGGTCCACAACCACTACAAACGCCTGAACCATGCCGATAAGTCGGATATTGAACTGGCGAAATCCAACATCATGCTGATCGGTCCCACCGGTTGCGGCAAGACCCTGTTGGCGCAGACACTGGCCCGTATTCTGGATGTGCCGTTTACCATGGCCGACGCCACGACGCTGACCGAAGCCGGTTATGTGGGCGAAGATGTTGAAAATATCATCCTGAAGCTGCTGCAGGCGTCTGAATACAACGTCGAGCGCGCCCAGCGTGGCATTGTCTATATTGATGAGGTCGACAAGATCACCCGCAAGTCCGACAATCCGTCGATCACCCGTGACGTATCGGGTGAGGGTGTACAGCAGGCCTTGCTGAAGATCATGGAAGGCACGGTTGCGTCTGTGCCCCCGCAAGGTGGCCGCAAGCATCCGCAGCAGGAGTTTCTGCAGGTCGATACGACGAATATCCTGTTTATCTGTGGTGGCGCATTTGCTGGTCTGGACAAGATCATCGGCCAGCGCGGCAAAGGGTCCGGCATGGGCTTTGGTGCTGATGTCAAAGACAATGATGATCGCGGGATTGGCGAAGTGTTCCAGGATCTGGAGCCTGAAGACCTGCTGAAATACGGGTTAATCCCTGAATTCGTGGGTCGATTGCCGGTGATTGCAACGCTGACTGATCTTGATGAAGATGCGCTGATCACGATCCTGACCCAGCCGAAAAATGCGTTGGTCAAGCAGTATCAGCGCCTGTTCGAGCTGGAAGATACCAAGCTGACCTTCACCGATGATTCGCTGGCCGCTATTGCCAAACGGGCGATCGAGCGCAAGACGGGTGCCCGTGGCCTCCGCTCGATCATGGAAGATATCCTGCTGGATACCATGTTTGACCTGCCCGGTATGGATACCGTCACCGAAGTGGTGGTCAATGAAGAGGCCGTGACATCTGATGTGGCCCCTCTGATGATCCACGATAAAGGCAACAAGAAAGCCCCTGCAACGGCGAGCTGATTGCCGTGACCGTCCGCCATATCTCAACTGGTTCGCCTTTTGAGGCACAGATCGGCTATAGCCGTGCTGTTGTGGCGGATGGCTGGGTGTTTGTGGCGGGCACGACCGGGTACGATTATGCGACGATGACGATGCCCGAGAGCATCGTGGATCAGTGCCGCAATGCGCTGGGCACGATCGCCAAGGCCTTGGAAGACGCGGGTAGCGGGCTCGACCATGTTGTCCGTGTGAATTACATTGTGCCGGATGTGGACGACTGGCCTGACTGCTGGCCGATCACGTCTGAGACCTTTGCCACCGCGCGTCCGGCGGCGACGATGATTTCGGCAGGGTTGCAGAACCCCGAGATGAAGATCGAGATTGAGGTCACGGCCCGCGTGCCCTGAGCCTACTGGACCTTCCTGTACCTTTCGTGCATGACAGACCCAACGAGAATGGAGACGGCATATGGGCCTTGGTCATAACATCAAACGCATCTTCACATGGTGGGATGGTCAGTCATATGGCACCCAGTTGTGGACCAGCCGCAAAGGCCAGAAGGTGGGCGAGGATGCTGAGGGCAATGTCTATTATCGCAACGCCGACGACAGCCGCCGTTGGGTGATCTACAACGGGGATAACGAGGCGTCGCGTGTCAGCCCGGAATGGCATGGCTGGCTGCATCACACATGGGACCAGCCCCCGACTGAGGCTGCATTGAAGCGCAAGGACTGGGAAAAGCCGCATCAGGAAAACCTGACCGGCACGATGGCGGCCTATGCCCCCGCCGGGTCCATTCGCAGGTCGGCCCCGGCGGAGCGGTCCGATTATGAGGCGTGGTCACCGGAATAGGATTGATCCTATGCGTGGTTTTCTTTTTGCTGCTTTGACTTTTTTGGCGCTGGCTGGACCTGCGTCCGCCCAAGAGGTTGCGGATGCGCCGGGTGGTGATCTGAGGGTGCTGGACAAGTTGACCGGCGTGGTCACGGACATGTCGCTGCGCCGCGGTGAAACCGGGCGCTTGGGCTATTTGCGGGTGACGTTGAATGCGTGCCGCTATCCGGCGGATAACCCGTCAGGTGATGCCTATGCCGCGTTGGACGTCTATTATCAAGCCGAGCCAGAGCCCACATTTTCAGGCTGGATGTTGGCGTCGGCGCCTGCCCTGCATGCCATGGATCACCCCCGTTATGACGTTTGGGTGTTGCGCTGTATGACATCCTGAGCGGGTGGCACCGGCCCGGGTGCGGCGAAAGAGGCATCTGTCCGGATCGCCGCGGCCAGCTGCTTGCGGTAGTCAGCCCGGCTGATTTCGATGGCCCCTAAGCTGGCCAGATGTGGGGTGATGAACTGCGTGTCGAATAGAGTAAACCCGCCCAACCGCAGCCGGTCCACCAGATAGGCAAGCGCGACTTTTGACGCGTCTGTGGTGCGGCTGAACATGCTTTCCCCGAAGAATGCGCTGCCAATGGTCACACCGTAGACCCCGCCGACCAGATTGGTGTCCTCCCACACCTCAACTGAATGGGCGGCACCACGCAGGAACAGCGCGCGGTAAAGGCCAAAGATCGTGTCATTGATCCAGGTTTCGTCCCGGTCGGCGCAGCCCTGCACCGTGTCATCGAAGGCTGCATCCACAGTGACCATGTATCGTCCGCGCCGCATGGTTCGCGCCAGACTGCGCGAGATCCGAAAACCATCCAAAGGGATCACTCCACGCCGCTTGGGGTCAACCCAGAACACATCCGGGTCATGCCGCCCTTCGGACATGGGAAACACACCGACCGTGTAGGCCTGCAGCAGCAGGTCTGGCGTCAGGATCGGCTCATCATCCCGCATCGGGCTAGCCGAGGTTTTGCTCGAGCCAATGTTCCAGCCAGTGGATGTTGTAGTCACCGGTCTGCACAGCCTCTTCAGCGAGCAGAGAGTGGAACAGCGGGATGGTGGTATCAACCCCGTCGACGATGAGTTCGCCCAAGGCGCGTGCCAATCGCGCCAGCGCTTCTGGCCGGTCGCGCCCATGCACGATCAGCTTGCCGATCAGGCTGTCGTAGTAGGGTGGGATCCGGTAGCCGTCATAAAGTGCCGAATCCATCCGTACCCCAAGCCCGCCGGGAGCGTGATACTGGGTGATGGTGCCGGGGCAGGGGGAAAAGCTGGGCAGTTTCTCCGCGTTGATCCGTACTTCGATCGCATGGCCGTTGATCTGCAGGTCATCCTGCGTGATTGACATTGGCAGACCGGAAGCGACCCGCAATTGTTCGCGCACAAGGTCCACGCCAAAGATAGCTTCGGTCACCGGGTGTTCGACCTGAAGGCGGGTGTTCATTTCGATGAAGTAGAATTCATCGTTTTCGAACAGGAATTCGATGGTCCCGGCACCGATATAGTTGATCTTGGCGACCGCATCTGCGCAGACCTTGCCAATTCTGGCGCGCAGTTCGGGTGTGATGCAGGGACCGGGGGCCTCCTCGAATACTTTCTGGTGCCGCCGTTGCAGCGAACAATCGCGTTCGCCAAGATGGACCGCGTTCCCCTTGCCGTCGCCGAAGACCTGGATTTCGATATGGCGCGGCGTGGTCAGGTATTTTTCAATATAGACCTCATCATTGCCGAACGCAGCCTTGCCTTCGGCGCGAGCAGACATAAAGGCCTTTTCCATGTCAGCGGCGGTTTTGGCCACTTTCATGCCGCGTCCACCGCCACCGGCTGTCGCCTTGATGATCACCGGATAACCGACTTCTTCGCCAATGCGCTTTGCATCATCCAAAGTGGGCACGCCGCCGTCGGAACCGGGTACACATGGCACGCCCAGTTCCTTCATCGTATCCTTGGCGGTGATCTTGTCCCCCATGATCCGGATATGTTCGGCGGTGGGGCCGATGAAGGTGATGTCGTGATCTTCGACAACCTGCACGAAGGCTGCGTTTTCTGACAGGAACCCGTAGCCAGGGTGGATCGCCTGTGCGCCGGTGATTTCACAGGCGGAGATGATGGCGGGGAATGACAGGTAGCTTTGCGCCGAGGAGGGCGGGCCGATGCAGATCGCCTCGTCCGCCATGCGCACATGCATCGCGTCGCTGTCGGCCGTCGAATGCACGGCCACGGATTTGACGCCCATTTCCCGGCAGGCCCGAACGACTCGCAAGGCGATTTCGCCCCGGTTCGCGATAAGGATTTTATCGAACATGGGTGCGCCCTATTCGATGATCACAAGAGGTGCGCCGAATTCGACAGGGCCACCATCTTCGACAAGAATGCGCTTGATGGTCCCGGCCTTCGGGGCGGGGATGTGGTTCATGGTTTTCATCGCTTCGATGATCAGCAGTGTATCGCCTTCGCTGATGCTTGCGCCGACGCTTACAAATGGGGCGGCGCCCGGTTCAGGGGCCATGTACACCGTGCCGACCATGGGCGAAGTCACTGCACCCGGATGGCTTGCAGGGTCTGCGGCGTCAGATGCCGCAGGCGTCGGATCAGAGGCGGAGGATGCGGTTGCCGCGGGGGCGGGCGCGGCAGGTGCTGCGGGGACGCTGGCCTGCACAACGGTTTGCGTTTGCCGACTGACCCGGACGTTCAGGCTGTCGTTGTCGCCATATTCCCGTTTTACCTGTAATTCTGTCAGGTCGTTTTCGCGCAGCAGCTCTGCCAGTGCCTGAATAAAGCTGACATCGCTGTCGTGAGAGGTTTTATTACTCATTCTGTCCTCGGCCCGTTGCCAATATTAGCGGCGTTCGCGCGACGTTGCGTCACACGCCTTTGAAAAGCTTATAGGGCAAGCCTGCGGGGGTGGGAAGCGGCAGAGGTTTGAAAATGAATGAGGCGTTACTTCTCAGGTTCTTCGGTCACCGGAGTGTCATTTGTGGTGGGTTGATCCGCTGTTGGCTGGGCCATCGGCACCACATCATCTTCAATCGCCGCTACTTGCTGTTCAGGCTGCATAATCTGCGCGTCCGCAGGCGTTGCTGCGTCCACGGTGCCGTCATCCTTCACCTCGACCTCGGGTTCTTCCTTGTCGAATGGCAGCATGGGCACGCTATAGGGCCGCAATGTGCGCTCTGGCGGCGCGATTTCGCCAGGGTTTTCCGGAAACTCCGTACCTGACAGACGGGCGTTGACAACCTGGGCGACGAACATCTTGTCAGAGGGCAGGGTCGCACCGCGATCCAGTTCTTTGACAACCGGAACCTTGCGGTCCTGAACCCGCATCTGTTCGGGAACATAAGCGACAGTTGCAACGTTCTTGGGCGGAAGAGCGAGTGTTGTATCCATGGTATGAAGCTCCGAAAAGCGAGAATCTGACGCTGATAGAATCGCCTTGCCGTCTTACCAAAGCTTTAATTCTCGACCGGTAGATATCGCGATTTTAAGGTAAACGCGTCCAATCTTGCGGATCGCCAGTCATTGCTGCGGGGGTGCATACACCCGAACCGCCCAATGAGATTGGCAGGATCGCGTGCGGGAGCGTGGCGTTTTGCTGAGCGTGGGTACGCCCGCAGGTCGCTACTTGCTTGACGCCCGGACGGTTGGCAAAGCGGCCGGCAAGCCATTGCTGACAATGGACATTCTTGTAAATCTGCCTAGAATTACCTGGTAAACAGTGTAAAATCGTTATCCCAATCCGCAAAAGGCGATTGATACCCTTGGAGGAATTCCCATGTCGGCCCGCCGTCTGACCGGTTCGCGCATACGCGAAAGGCGACTGGATCAGGGGGTGCGCCAGGTGTCATTGGCAGAGGCTGTCGGGATTTCACCGTCTTATCTGAACCTGATCGAACACAATCGCCGGAGAATAGCCGGCAAGCTGCTGGGCGATATCGCCCGTGTGCTGGATGTTGATCCGGCATTGCTGACCGAAGGTGCCGAAAGCAACCTGCTGGATCAAATGCGTGCTGCTGCGGCCAGTTTCGGCGAAACGGCCGAGGTTGCCCGGGCTGAAGAGTTTGCGGCCCGATATCCCGGCTGGAGCGGATTGATCGCCGCACAGGCCCGTCGCATTGCAACGCTGGAAGAGCGAGTTCAGATCCTGAGTGATCGTATGGCTTATGATCCACAACTGGCGGCCTCATTGCACGACGTCATTTCAGCGGTGACGGCGATCCGTTCGACCGCTTCGATCCTTGTGGGGCAAGAGGCCTTGGACGCGGATTGGCAAGGCCGCTTTCATCGCAATATTCATGATGACAGTGTGCGTCTGGCATCCAGCAGTGAGGCATTGATCGCCTATCTGGAGGCGCCGCAGGCAGATGCCGCTGGCCCTGCGACGCCAATTGAGCAGGTGGAGGCCTATCTGGCGCAGCAGGATCATCGCTTTGCTGATCTTGAGGCGAACGGCGCCGATCTTGAGGATATTGTCGCTGCAGCTGAGTTACCACCGTCCGCATCCAAGCTTCTGCGTACGGTCGGGGCGGTTTATCAGGCGGATGCTGCTGCCTTGCCACGCCCGGCCTTCGAGGAGGCCTGCGCCAGAACCGGGTATGATCCGGTTCGGATCGCTGGTCAGTTCGATGTTCCTTTTGCCGCTGTGCTGCGCCGTTTGTCGACCTTGTCCGCCGAGGATGGACATCCGCCCATGGGTCTTGCCGTGTGCGATGCAACAGGCACATTGACGTTTCTGAAATCGGTACCCGGTTTCACCATACCGAGGTTCGGCGGCGGTTGCCCGCTTTGGCCGATATTCGGCGCGTTTGCCCGGCCCGCCCAACCGGTACGCGCCGAGGTGGCGATGCCCGGACCCGTCGTGAACCGCATGTTGTGTTATGCGGTGGCCGAACCGGTCGGCGTGCCACAGTTTGACGCGCCCCCGGCGCTGCAAAGTACGATGCTGGTGATCCCTGATCAGCCGACCTCTGACGCGGCGGTTTTGCCGGTCGGTGTATCCTGCCGCATCTGTCCGCGCCCAGATTGTGCCAGCCGTCGCGAGCCGGCGATCGCCGGTGTCGGTGCGCATAGCAATCTTTGACACATCACCCAATTGCCGCGATAGTCGATCAGACGGTTGGAGGGCCGCGTTGTGTTGAGGGAGGGAAGATGAGATGGGCAAACGTGTCCTTCTGATCGAGGATGAGCCAAATATCATAGAGGCGATCAGTTTCATTCTGTCCCGCGATGGATGGACCGTTCACACACATGAGGATGGCACCACGGCCATGGACAAGGTGAATGCGTTGCCGCCACATCTGATCATTCTGGATGTCATGCTGCCGGGGCGAAGCGGGTTTGATATTCTTCGCGACCTGCGTGCGAATGAACCAACCAAGGCGATCCCGGTGATGATGCTGACCGCCAGAGGTCAAGCCAAAGACCGCGAATTGGCAACGCGTCTGGGGGCCAATCACTTCATGACCAAACCGTTCTCGAACACAGAGGTGCGCGATCATGTCCGCAGCCTGATGGAGGCATGAGCGGGCCGCCAAAGCTGGACATTTTTCTGGAACGGACGAGCTATCGCCAGCGCCGTCTGCGTGATGCGGCCCGTTTGCTGCCGATCCTTGGTATGATCCTGTGGGCCATACCGCTGTTGTGGCCCCATTCAGAAGGGGCTGAAAACGCGAACGCGGCGGCGACCATATATCTTTTTGGCGTTTGGGTCCTGCTGATCCTTCTGGCGGCGATCATTTCACATCTGCTGCGTCCGGATGATGAGACCACATTCGACAGCAAGGATGACGCTGCCTGATGTTTGCGTTCAATGTTCTTGTTGCAGTCTCACTGGCTTATGTTGTCATGCTCTTTTTGGTGGCCTTTCTGGCGGAGCGCCGGGCGGCGACAGGCCGTGCCAACTGGGTTCAGTCACCGATCATCTACACGCTGTCGCTGAGTATCTATTGCACCGCCTGGACGTTTTATGGCGCTGTGGGCTATGCCGCCCGGTCGGGGCTTGAGTTTGTCACGATCTATCTTGGCCCAACCCTGGTGATGATCGGCTGGTGGTGGGTCCTGCGCCGTCTGGTGCGCATTGGGCGCACCCAGCGGATCACGTCGATTGCCGATCTTGTTTCATCACGCTTTGGCAAATCCACGTTACTTGGCGTGATTGTCACGCTGATCTGCGTTGTGGCAGCCACCCCATATATTGCGTTACAATTGCAGTCGGTCACCCTGTCATTTTCGGTTTTTGCCCAGAACGCAGGCGAGACATGGGGCCGGTCAGAGTTGAACGCCACCGCAGGCTGGGTCGCTATCGGCCTAGCCGTTTTTACCGTTCTTTTTGGCACACGTAACCTTGATGCCAACGAACGTCACCACGGGATCGTCATGGCCATTGCTGTTGAGGCCGTCGTCAAACTGGTGGCCCTTGTGGGCGTGGGGGCGTTTGTGGTCTGGGGTATCGCAGGCGGTGCCGGTGCGATGCTGGATCGTATTGACGCATCACCGGTCGATTTGTGGGACCAGTCGGGCGGGCGCTGGGCCACATTGATTTTCTTGTCGGCGGCGGCGTTTCTGTGCCTGCCCCGCATGTTTCAGGTGCTGGTTGTCGAAAACGCGGATGAGCGTCATCTGCGCGTCGCAACTTGGGCATTCCCGCTATATCTGTTTCTGATGAGCCTGTTTGTCGTGCCGATTGCAATTGTCGGGCTGGATCTTTTGCCCGCAGGCAGCAATCCGGATTTGTTCGTATTGACCCTGCCATTGAGTGAAGGGCGCGACGGGCTTGCCATGCTGTCATTTCTGGGTGGTTTTTCATCAGCCACATCAATGGTCATTGTTGCCACCATTGCGTTGGCGACAATGGTGTCCAACCATATCGTTGTACCGCTGTGGTTTCGGTTGCAGAACCAGGATGGTGCTGTGATGTCAGGGGATGTGCGTCAGATCATCCTGCTGGCGCGGCGACTTTCAATTGCGGGTATACTGGCCCTTGGGTTTCTCTATTATCGCTTTTCCGGCGGGGGAACGGCCCTTGCCGCGATTGGTTTGGTGTCATTTGCGGGGGCAGTGCAGATCCTGCCTGCGATGATTGGCGGCATCTTCTGGCGCGGTGCGACCCGCATTGGCGCCGCATTCGGCCTTGTCATCGGCTTGTTGGTCTGGGTCTGGACGCTGTTCTTGCCAAGCTTTGGTGTTGATGCGGTCGTATCGCAAGCAGTTATGGATGCGGGGCCCTTTGGCATCAACTGGCTGCGCCCGCAGGCCCTGTTTGGCATAACCGGCATGGACCCCCTGGTGCACAGCGTGATGTGGTCGATGCTTTTGAACACCTCTATTTTCATCATTGGGTCGTTGGTCAGTTTTCCAACGCCCCTGGAACGTCTGCAGGGCGCGCAGTTTGTCAATGTGCTTGAACGGTCTGCTGGCGCGCGGGCATGGACAACGGCGGCTGCGGGGGCGGAGGATTTGCTTGTAATGGCCCAACGGATACTTGGCAGTGATGAGGCGCAAGCCATCTTTCAGCGCGAAGTGCAGCATCAGGGCAAGGTTGGTTATCTTCCCGAGGTGACACCGGAGTTCATTGAGCGGCTGGAGCGCCAGTTGTCGGGGTCGGTTGGTGCGGCCACGGCCCACGCCATGATTGGCCAGATCATTGGCGGTAGCGGTGTTCTGGTTGAGGATCTGATTGCGGTTGCGGATGAGGCAGCGCAGATATTGGAGTATTCCAACCGTTTGGAGGCGAAATCGGCCGAACAGGAACGCACGGCCCGCGCGTTGCGTGATGCCAATGAAAAGCTGACTGCGCTGTCGATCCAGAAAGATGCATTTCTAAGCCAGATCAGCCATGAATTGCGCACGCCGATGACCTCGATCCGGTCATTCTCCGAGATATTGGGTAACCCGGATATCGTGGCCGATGACAAATCGCGCTATGCAGTGATCATCCAGGAAGAGGCTGTTCGTTTGACCCGTTTGCTGGATGATCTGCTTGATTTGTCCGTGCTCGAGAATGGTCAGGTGACCCTGCAGCGACAGACCGGCCAGTTGCGGGATCTGTTGGATCGGGCCGTGCGCGCCTCTGGCGTCGGGGGCGAGAACCTTGAGGTTGTTCGCGATCCCGTATCCGAGAATGTGACCCTGACCACCGATCTGGACCGGTTGGGGCAGGTGTTTATCAATCTTATTGCCAACGCCCGCAAATACTGTGCTGCTGAAAGGCCGAAACTGAAGATATCAGTGAAGGAGAAGGCCGATGTCTACCATATTGATTTTGTCGACAACGGTTTTGGTATTTCGCCGGAAAATCAGCAGATGATCTTTGAGAAGTTTTCCCGGGTGACCGATCAATCAAAGGCGGGTGGTGCCGGTCTGGGATTGGCGATCTGCCGCGAGATCATGCATCGGCTGGGTGGCGAGATCGGCTATCTGCCGGGGCAGTATGGCACGGCGTTTCGTGTGGTTCTTCCAAAAACCTGACGTGATGGGTCACCGTTAGCAGAACCGTAACCTCTGATTGGTTAATCTGCAGGCTGATAAACCTGTGGCGGGGCCATGAGCGACAGTATGCATTCGATGATCTTGCGGCGCATGACGGGCCGTCAGGCGGGCGATGCGGCGGAAATGCCGCTGACATCGTCGCGCGCGGTGCGTCTGGCGCTCACGAAGGCTGCGAACGACACCATCGGCTTGGTTCTGACGGTGATCGGCATGGGCGAGGAAACACAGCCGTTGGATGATCTGCTTGGCGGGCTGGACGGCAACCTGATGCTGATCGGGCTGCAGCGTGCCGGACAACTGGTTGGTTTAACTGCGTTGGATGTGCAATTGCGCGCCGCGATGCTGGAGATGCAGACAATCGGTCGCCTGATTGCCGCAAAGGCGGAAGAACGGTCAGCAACGCGTACCGACAAGTCGATGTGCGACCCTGTGTTGTCAGCGTTCCTTTCCGCCTTTCCGACGGTCACGGTCGGGACAGAGTTTGACGGCTGGGCCGACGGTGTGGGATTGGGCGACCGCATTGACAGCAGCCGGGCGGCGGGTCTGATGCTGGCCGATCAGGATTTTCGTATCCTGCGCCTGAGTATTGATCTGGGGGTGGCGGAACGTCAGGGGCAAATGCTGATTGCGTTGCCGTTGTCCAAGCCTCAGCCAATGGCAGAGACAGCGCCATCTGAAAACGCGGACTGGGCGACCCTGTTTCAGGCGGCTGTGGCTGATGCGCCAGGTGAACTGGACGCCCTTTTGCATCGCTTAAAAATGCCGTTGTCGGAGGCGCAAAATCTGCAGGTCGGGCAGGTTCTGCCCCTGTTGGGATGTACGGTGAATTCGGTCAGATTATTGTCACAGGACGGTCAGAAGATCGCACAGGCGAAACTGGGACAGTTGGGCGGGATGCGTGCTGTCAGGGTAGAGCCCGCTCCCTTGCCACAGTTAAATGACTTGTCAGGTGCCGCCCGGGCTGCCATGCCGCCGCTTGCCACGGGCGGTGAGACCGCATCCGACCAACTGATCGGTGACATCGGCGACTTCACACAACCCGCGGGGCTGGATGAACAGCCAGACGAACTGATGGCGAGTGAGGATGATGACGCAGGTGATTTGCCGATGGCGTCAATGGATCTGGACGCGATTTCCCTATCCGATTAAGGGGTGCTGATTGTAAGAAACGGGGCGCGGGTTCCAAAAGGGCCCATCTCAAAAGTTCACGTGTCGCATCCTAACTGCGCGTTGCATTGCGCAGGTCGGGAGACGCTTACGTCTTGGCTTGGCTGGCGACTGCGTCGAGTTGTGGCTGCAAACCATCGAGGTTGTAGCCGGCAGCGGCGGTCGCGGCCAGAATCTGATCGGCTGACATTTGATGCGCGACACCAAGCGACCAGACAATCGAACTTCTTGTGCCAGAGGCACAATAGGCCAGCACCGGCCCATCGGATTTGGCCATCGCCGCCTTCTGTGCGCTCACCATATCCATATTCAGGGTCTGGTGCGTCACCGGGATGCATACAAACGCCAATCCCGCTGATTTGGCCGCCGCCTCGATCGCGGCGGCCTGATGGCTTGGCGGAACCTCGGCATCGGGTCGGTTGCAGATGATGGTTCGATATCCTGCATCGGCAATCGCAGGCACATCATCCACCTCGATCTGGGGTGACACGGCGTAGGTCGGGCTGAGCGGTCTGATTTCCATGGCGGCGTTCTAGACCGCCACGGGCTGCTGGTCCAGCCGGGTTCGTATGGCAGGGGCCATCGCCATGCCTGCCAGCATCGCAAGCAGGAACAAGATCCCGCCAATCCCGCCATAGCTCAGCGATGCGATAGCCGGGCCAGGGCAGAGCCCAGCAAGCCCCCAGCCCATGCCGAAAAGGGCCGAGCCGAGTACCAGATTGCGTCCCAACCGCGGCTCCGGCGGCGCAGGAAAGCTTTCCGCGAGGACGGGCTTGCGTCCGTTGGTGAAACGCCATGCAATTGCCATCGGAATGATCGCGCCGCCCATCACAAAGGCCAGTGTGGGATCCCAATTGCCGAAGACATCTAGCCAACCTTGTACTTTGGTTGTGTCTGTCATGCCTGATATCAGCAGGCCGGTGCCGAAGGTTGCGCCGACGATGAATGAAATCAAGATGCGCATCAGATGATCCCCCAGACATGTTTGAACAGCACCATGGTCAGACCGCCAGCGCCGATATAGAAGGCGGTCGCAACAATTCCCCGTAGCGACAAACGCGAGATGCCGCAGACGCCATGCCCGGATGTGCAGCCGTTGGCCAGTCTGGTTCCAACGCCCACAAGCAGCCCAGCGGCGATGATAACGACCCAATTGCCAGTGAGGTGTGTTTCCCCTTCGCCGGTAAACAGGATGATTGCAGCAGGCGCCGCAATGAGGCCCGCAATCAACGCCGCCCGTTCGACCCAATCGGCGCGGCCGGACCCATCAACAAGGCCGCCGATAATGCCGGATGCACCCATGATCCTGCCGTTCACCAGCAGAAAGATGGACGCAGCTATTCCGATGAGCACGCCACCGGCGAGGCCCAGTATCCATTCTGTTTGCATGTTTTTCCTTGATTTTCTGAGGCTTAGAGCCTGTTGATCGGCACCTTGAAGTAACTTTGGCCGTTGTCTTCGGGTGGCGGCAATTGCCCCGCGCGCATGTTGGTTTGCAGCGAGGGCAGGATCAGCCGTGGCATGCCTAGCCCCGCATCACGTTCGTTGCGCATTGCGACGAATTCTTCCATCGGGCGGCCCGCACCGATATGGACGTTGAGCGCCTTTTGCTCACCAACGGTCGTTTCCCAAGCGAATTTATCGCGCCCCGGCGCCTTGTAGTCGTGACCGACAAAGACCTTTGTCTCATCCGGCAGCGCGAGGATCTTCTGGATTGAGGCATAGAGATCTTCGGCCGAGCCGCCGGGGAAATCGCACCGGGCGGTCCCAAAGTCAGGCATGAAGAGCGTGTCGCCCACAAATGCGGCGTCGCCGATCACATAGGTCAGGCAGGCCGGTGTATGGCCCGGTGTGTGCAGAACGTCGGCACGCATTTGTCCGATATGAAAGCTGTCGCCTTCCTTGAACAAAGCATCAAACTGTGACCCGTCACGCTGAAATTCGGTCCCTTCGTTGAAGACTTTGCCAAAAGTGTCCTGCACGATGGTGATATTGGCACCAATCCCGATCTTGCCGCCCAGATGTTCCTGCAGGTATGGCGCAGCTGACAGATGGTCCGCGTGGACATGGCTTTCCAGGATCCACGCGACCTGGAGGTTTTCTGCCTTGACCCAGGCAATAACCTCGTCAGCGGAGCTGGTATCGGTGCGCCCCGACGCCTGATCATAGTCCAACACGCTGTCTATAATGGCACAGGCGCGCCCCTTGGGTTCGCGTACCACATAGGACACGGTGTTGGTTGCATTATCAAAGAACGCTCTTACATGGGGTGTCATTGCGAATCTCCTTTGATACAAAGATAGCGTATGAATTATACATTTCAATATTGGAATGTTTAAAGCGTCAGAAAGATAGTGATGACTGAACAACTGGAGACATTGGCCGATCCAATGGACGCCGCCGCCGCAGAGGCGGCAGATATGCTCAAGGCCCTTTCAAATGCTGGCCGGCTGCGTATTCTCTGCGCGTTGGTGCCCGGTGATTTGTCGGTAGGCGAGCTGGAGAAGGCCCTTGGTGCCAGCCAGTCATATGTTTCAGGTCAATTGTTGCGCTTGCGCAGCGAAGGTTTGGTGAGTTGCGAACGCCAGGGCCGCAGTATGCGCTACAGCCTTGCCGATCCCCGTGTTCGCCCGATCCTTGAACGGATTTACGAGATATTCTGCCCCGAAATGTAAGGCGCAAGTTCGTTCCTGGCGACTTGCCTGCGATGTACTGCGTCGGGACCGTCAGCCAACCGCAACGTCCGCAGGTGGGTCCATTGCCGCGCCAGTGTTGTATCTTGTGAGACCCCAGCAGCCCCGTGCATCTGAATGGCCATGTCGGTGACGTTAAGCGCGACGCGTGGCGCGATTACCTTGATCTGGCTGATCCATGGCGCCGCTGCCCTTTTATCCCCCTGATCCATCATCCACGCCGCTTTGAGACAGAGGAGGCGGGCCTGTTCGATGTCCATCCGTGCCTCTGCGATCAGATCGAAGTTTTCCCCAAGCTGGGCCAGTGGTTTACCAAAGGCCTGCCGCGCGATTGACCGGCGGCACATCGCGGCGAGCGCGCTTTCGGCCTGACCGATGGCGCGCATGCAGTGGTGAATCCGGCCGGGCCCAAGGCGCCCCTGTGCGATTTCGAAACCCGCCCCTTCGCCGACCAGCAGGTTTTCGGCAGGCACGCGCACATTGTCATAGCGGAAATGCATGTGGCCGTGGGGGGCGTCATCGTGGCCGTAAACCTCCATCGCGCGGAGTTTCTGGATGCCGGGTGTGTCAGCGGGTACGACGATCATGGAATGCTGCCGGTGTTTGGGGCCGTCATGGGCGGTGCGCACCATGACGATATGGACGGCGCAGCGCGGATCGCCCGCGCCGGTGGCCCACCACTTTTCGCCGTTGAGCACGTAATCGTCGCCGTCACGTTCGCATCGCATGGCGATATTGGTGGCGTCGGAACTGGCGACATCGGGTTCGGTCATCAGGTAGGCCGACCGGATTGTGCCGTCCATGAGCGGTTTCAGCCATTGTTCTTTCATGGCGTCGGTGCCGTAGCGGGCGAACACCTCCATGTTGCCGGTGTCGGGGGCGTTGCAATTGAACACCTCGGCCCCGAGATGGCATTTGCCCATTTCCTCGGCCAGGTAGGCGTATTCGACAGTGTTGAGCTGGGGGCCATCGCGGAACGTGTCCCAGAAGTTCCAGAGGCCCCGATCACGGGCTTTTTGTTTCAATCCTTCGAGGATCTCGGTCTGCCGGGGTGTGTAGGTCCAGCGGTCGCCGACTTCGACCTCGGCCAGGAATTCCGCGTCCAAGGGGGCGATTTCATCGCTGACCATTGTCTTGACGGCGGCCAGTACCGGTTTCAGCCGTTCGGTTTGCCCCAGATCCATTCTCTGCTCCCTCTTGATGTGAGGTCATCGTGCATTGGTGCGCCCGAGTGTCAATCGAAGGGTTGTGTTATTCGCGTGCGTCGTTCCAAATGCCGTTATGGAAGAAGCAGCAATTGGTCTTGGCATGTCGCATGATGCGCTGGGTGCGTATCTGGAAGATGCCGTTGCGGGGTTTGCAGCACTGGGGGCCGTGACCAAGTTTGGCACGGGTCAATCGAACCCGACCTACAAGCTGGAGGCGGAAAGCGGGACCTATGTGTTGCGCAGCAAGCCGCCGGGCAAGCTGTTGCCGTCGGCGCATGCTGTTGACCGCGAGTATCGTGTGATGAAAGCGCTGGTGGGGACCGATGTGCCGGTTCCCGAGATGCTGCATGTGGCGGATGAGGCGGTATCCCCCAGCGGTCGCGCCTTTTTTGTGATGCGTTTTCTACCGGGGCGTATTTTCTGGGATCCGGCATTGCCTGAGGTGGGTCAGGCTGATCGGACCGCGATTTACGACGCGATGAATGCGGCATTAGCTGCCTTGCATGATGTGGATGTGGGTGCGGTGGGTCTGTCGGATTATGGCAAGCCCGGCAATTATTTTGCCCGGCAGCTTGATCGGTGGAGCAAGCAGTATCTGGCGTCGGTTGATACGCCTGATCCGATGATGGTGGCGATCATGGATTGGCTGGCCGCAGAGATGCCGGCTGATGACGGGCAGGTGGCGCTGGTGCATGGCGACTGGCGGCTGGATAACATCATGTTTGCCCCAGAGGACCCTGTTATTGCAGGGGTTTTGGATTGGGAATTGTCGACATTGGGGCATCCGATGGCCGATCTGGCCTATCAGTGCATGCAATGGCGGTTGCCCAATCAGGGGGATATGCGTGGGTTGGCAGGCATTGATCGCGCGGCGCTGGGCATTCCGTCGGAGGCGGATTATGTCGCTGATTATGCTCGCAGGCGTGGGTTAGGTGACGTGAAAGACTGGCCATTTTATCTGGTCTTTGCCTTTTTCCGGCTGGCATCGATTTTGGCCGGGGTTGCGGCGCGGGCCGCTGCGGGCAATGCATCGAACCCGGAAATGGCGCGCAAGTATGGTGCAGCCGTTCCAGCGCTTGCCGCGATGGCGACAGGTGTGATCCGCGAAGGCCGCTAGCTGAGCCAAACGCCGATGACAACAGCCATCAGCCCAATGGTCGAGGCGAAAAGCGCGCCGAGGTTAATGGGAAGAATTCGCCCGATCTGCGCGCGCAATTCCTCATCACTCAGCCCGGCATTCTTGGCGCGCCGTACGGCGATCATCGTGTAGATGATGCCGAAAAAACCGAGCACAGTTAACGCCGTGCCGCCCCATACGACATATTCCATATTCACCCTCCGGCCTTTTGCGCAGCGTTATCGTGCCATGGATGGCTTCGCAAGGGTTGCAGGTATGCGGTGCTGCGGCTAGGGAAGGGGCGTCTGCGAGGAGAGCATTGATGAACGATTCAGTCACTGACACCACATCCACTGTCGCCGCGCAGGAGCTGCGTCAGTTTATTGAGCGTTTTGAACGGCTTGATGCCGAAAAGAAAGATATTGCGGACGCACAGAAGGAAGTTATGGCAGAAGCCAAGGGGCGCGGTTACGACACCAAGGTTCTGCGCAAGGTCATTGCGATCCGCAAGCGAGACGCCAATGATCTGGCAGAGGAAGAGGCTGTGCTGGACATGTATAAGTCTGCGCTGGGCATGTAGCCCTTAGTCAAAGGGCAGCAGCAGTTTCACCCCCTCCATGCTGGCGATCTTTGCCACGTCGGCGTCATACATTTCGGTCATTTGTTCCAGGAGCGCCGGATCCAATTCGGGCTGGTTGATTTCATCCTCAACCTGATCGTCCAGCGCGTGGGTCTCCCAGATTTCTGCAATCATTTCATGCATGTCCGCAGCGGATTGCGGCGGCTGAGACTGTAGTTTGGTGTGCAAAAGTTGCATGCCATCGCGTGAGATGATGGTTGCCAGCATATCGAGGCCGCCTACGATCGGTGTGTCAGGGTTCACACCTGATATCTCGCGCATAATCTGTTCCCACAAGAGCGGCGCGTCTTCGTTGCACCAGACGGTCAGCGCCACATCCGGCGCGTCCTCTCTGATCCGGCGGATCATGTCGGACCACTGAATCTCCGTGGCGCGCATGATGCCCAGATATTCGTCGATTGTCTTGGCGTTGGACCGCAGAAATGTCTCTTGCAGAAAGGTCGCGGGATTTCGGATGCCCATAAACAGGGTGATGTCGTCCTTGGGGAACAATTGCCGCAACGCCCGCGCCTTGGGCCCCGCCTGGCTGTAAAGCAATCCATGATCGAAGATGCGTGGCGGGATGCAGATGAAGTTGCCATTGCTTAGAACAACCCGGCCGATATTGTCGTTTTCAACAATTGTATCAAGCAGGATGTTGCGCGTGTCGTCGGCAGGTTTTGCCCCTTTGAGCGCCGCAATGGTTTCACGGATCAGCTTGCGATATCTACCCGGGCCGGGCACGGCGATCTGCTCTTTCAGAAAAACATCGGCGTTTTTGAGAAGTGATTTGATAAGCCGGTCTTCGTCTGTGCAGTTTGCGCCGATGTGAAATGCAATCTGCATTGCGTGATGCTGCCCCTGTTCGATCCGCGTCACATCATCATAGTTGGATTTCTGGACAGTTAAACTGCTTTCGGATAACCGGGATTTAAGATGTCCGAGCAAACTAGTCAGATATTTGCAGCCAATGCAAAAAGAGTGCGTTTTGACCCGTGGTCAGTGGGCGCGTTGATGATTGCAGTGCTTGTTCTGATACCGATCGTTGCGGTGATTTGGTTTGCGCTGACGCCGACCGAGAATATCTGGCCGCATCTGATGCGCACCACCTTGCCGCGTTATCTGGGAAATACCGTGTTTTTGATGCTGTGGGTGGGTTTACTGACGGCCATGGTGGGTACTGGTGCTGCGTGGCTGGTGGTGATGTACCGTTTTCCCGGTCGCAACCTGCTGCAATGGGCGTTGCTGATGCCGCTGGCGGTTCCGGCTTATGTCGGCGCATACGCTCTGGTCGATTTTCTGGAGTTCGCCGGTCCTGTGCAGACGGCGCTGCGTGATCTGACCGGTTGGCAGACCTCTCGTGACTACTGGTTTCCGGCTATCCGGACCCGCGAGGCGGCGGTTATTGTGCTGACCGCGGCCCTTTATCCTTATGTCTATATTCTTGCCCGTGCCGCGTTTCGCGAGCAATCCGGGGCTGCCTATGAGGTTGCTCGTGCGTTGGGCGCTGGACCGTTTGCCCGTTTCCGGCGTGTCGGATTGCCCCTTGCGCGCCCGGCGATTGCCGCTGGTGTTGCTGTTGTCATGATGGAGACAGTCAATGACTTCGGTACCGTCGACTATTTCGCGGTACAAACGCTGACCACGGGTATCTTTTCCGTCTGGTTGCAGGGGGGCAATCTGGGGGGCGCGGCGCAGTTGGCGACCTGTGTTTTGGCGTTGATTGTGTTTCTGGTGACGCTGGAAAAACTGAGCCGTCGCAAAAGCCGCTTTTTCGGATCGGCGCGGGGGCAGCGCCCGGTGGAACCAACGACATTGCCGCGCGGATGGGGTCTGGTCGCGATGGTGCTTTGCGCGGTGCCGGTGATTGTGGGGTTTCTGCTGCCAATTGGTGTGCTTATGACGCATGCCTTTGATGCAGCACAGTGGATCGCGCCCGGATTGCGCCGCGCGGTGTGGAACACGGTTTTTGTTGGTGGGGTCGCCGCAGTGCTTACCGTGCTCGGTGGTGTCTTTATGGTGTATGGCGTGCGTTTGTCGCGACGCAGATTGCCCCGCTTGCTGATGCCAGTCACGGCCATCGGCTATGCCGCGCCGGGTGCGGTGCTGGGGCTTGGTATTCTGGTGCCGCTTGCCGCGACGGATAACTTTGTCGCCGACAGTATCGTCAGCATGGGCTTCTCTGATCCGGGGTTGATCATGACCGGCAGTGCCGCCGCGTTGATCCTCGCCTACATCGTTCGTTTCTTTGCCATTGCGCAAGGCACTGCCGATGCTGCCCTGGGCCGTGTTGCGCCAAGCCTGCCAATGGCGGCGCGGTCATTGGGCCGATCTGCTGGAGGTACATTGCGCGCGGTTCATTTACCGCTGGTCCGCGCCTCTGTCGGGTCCGCACTGCTGCTGGTATTTGTTGATTGTGTGAAAGAACTGCCTGCGACACTTCTGTTGCGACCGTTCAACTATGATACCTTGGCCACCCGCGTTCATGCCAAAGCATCACTGGAAAACATTGCAGAGGCGGCGCCTGCCGCGATTGCGATTGTACTGGTCGGGTTGTGTGCCGTGGCGCTTTTGGCACGGACGAGCAGGTAGGATTGATAGCGACCCCAATCGTTTGCGCCTTCCAAACGGATGGGCCATCCTGCGCGAAAACCGGGAAGCATTTCATGAAACATCGTCTATTGATCACTGGTGCGGCCCTGGTCCTTGGGACGCAGGTGATTGCAGATACAGTCCCTGCGCCGGTGACTGACGATGATTTCGTTCCCATCCGCGCGGAGGAGGCCCGCCTGGGCCGATTGCTGTTCTACGACCCGATCCTGTCGGGCAATCGCGAGGTGTCATGTGCGACCTGCCATCATCCTGCCTTTGGCACCAGCGATGGCATATCACTGGGTATTGGTGACGGGGGTCTTGGCCTGGGGCCGGACCGGGTGGTGAACCCCGATAACCCGCCTGAGCAGCGCATCCCGCGCAACGCCCCCGCCTTGTTCAATCTGGGGGCCAAGGAATTCACTGTGTTGTTTCATGACGGTCGGATCGAGGTTGATTCGGATCTGCCCGGTGGTCTGCGGACCCCGCTGGACGCCGATATGGTTGCTGGTTTTGCCTCGCTTTTGTCGGCACAGACCATGTTCCCTGTCCTGAGCGCCGATGAAATGGCAGGCCATTATAGCGAGAATGATGTGGCACAGGCCGTGCGCCGTGGTGTTATCACTGGAGAGGGCGGTGCCTGGGACATCATTTCCAGAAGGGTCGCAGGGATTCCGGGCTACGCGGATGAGTTTGTCGCCGTCTACGATCACATAGGGGCGCCTGATGATATTGCGTTTACCGATATCTCGAACGCGATTGCGGCTTTCATGGCTTTTGAATGGCGATCAGACAATGCACCGTTTGATGCTGTGTTGAGGGAGGAGGGTGCGCTGCCGGAACCAGCTGCTATGGGCATGGACCTGTTTTATGGAAAGGCAGGTTGTGCGACCTGTCACAGCGGCCCGTTTTTAACCGATCATCAGTTTCACGCCATGGGAACACCACAGATTGGGCCGGGTAAAGCGGCCCGGTTCGAGGCTCATTCCCGCGATGAGGGCCGCTTTCGGGTGACGGGTGATCCGGCGGATCTTTATGCGTTTCGCACGCCATCCCTGCGGAATGTTGCGTTGACAGGACCCTATGGTCACGCAGGTGCCTATTCGGGACTGCGCGCCTTTGTTGAGGCGCATCTTGATCCGGTGGCCGGATTGCAGAGCTACGACTTGAGGGTCGCGGTTTTGCCCCGGATGCCTGTCGATGATGCGCGGGGGCTGGCTGATAGTGATGCCATTGCAGCGGCTGTTTCAGTGGAGCCATTGCGGTTGGCGGATGAAGAGGTCACTGCCTTGATCGCGTTTCTGGATGCGCTCACCGATCCGGCCGCACTGGAAGGGCGTCTGGGTGTGCCTGATACCGTACCAAGCGGGTTGCCAGTGGATCGCCCCCGCTAACGGCTGAAGGTCAGGGCTGTGTTGGCCGTGCCCTGATAAGTGTCTTTGGACCCATCGGGCCACCTGATCTGGATTGCGACGCTGGGCGCATCACCGATGCCGAAATGCAAAGGCAGAGCCTTGCCACTGGCATGCCCGCCACCGACGGTGACCTGTTGGGTCTGTGTGATCATGCCAGCGCGAACGGTCACTGTTGCCCCGACTGCGTTGCGGTTGCCGCCGGATTGGTCCAATGCGATGGCCAGCCAATTGCCGGTGTCGGGCGTAATGTTGCGATACAACTCCATCGGCGCGCGTCGATTGACAACGACCAGATCAAGCCGTCCGTCATTGTCAAAGTCGGCCAGGGCTGCGCCGCGTGATCTGTCGGTTGTGGCGATGCCAGCTGTCTCCGCCGCCTCTTCAAAGGTGCCATCGTCCTGTTGCATCAAGAGGTTATTGGGGTCTTTCATCGCAAGCCCTGGCATCTGATCGACATTGCCTTTGGCGATGAAAAGATCGGGCCTGCTGTCATTGTCGATGTCACCGAACTCCGCATGCCAGCCTGTCGATGGCCGTCCATCCCCGCCGGTATGGGGACGTTGCGCATAGGTTCCGATACTGAAGGGTGCGGCCTGATAGGTTCCATCGGATTGTGCGATTTGAATCAACTGGTCCCCCATTGAGGTCAGCATCACCTCGTCCCTGCCATCACCGTTCAAGTCCCGACTGGCAATGCCCATGCCCCAGAGCGACACGTTCTGCCACCCATCGTCTGCGCCGAGAAAACGTTCTTCGGATATGTCCCACATCTGCTCATACCCGCCGCGCACGTAATAGTGACGATCATTGGAGATGCGCAAAGTGGGTCGTCCGCGCGCGTCATTGGCCGCGAGCATAGACAGAGGGCAGAAGCCGGGATTGAGGGCGGAGACGGAATAGTGGCCCAAGCCGGGGCGCAATAGGTAGTTGTCGTCGCAGGCCTCGAATGGGCCGTCGGGGTTAGAGCGATCGACATAGTTGCCGATGGCCATGATCAGGGCGTCACCGTCCCACCACGCGGTGAAGGCTGTGGTCCAGTCATCGCGCAGGGGTAGTTCGCGGCCACGTGCGAAGCGGCAGTCGCCTGTGCCCATCTGTAGTTCGTTCTGGCCGACCCGCATGATGAAAAGGTCAAGCGCACCATCCGCGTTAACATCCAGCGGATAGGCACCGGTGACACCGATGATTTCGGGGAAATCTGCGCGCGCGAATGTGAAGTCACCCTGATTGATGAACAGGCTTGCCGGATTTTCGCCACCTGCGGCAAAGATGTCGGGCAGACCGTCACCGTTGCAATCAAAAACCGCGACGCCACCGCCCACAAAATGTTCCCAGCCGCCGCCATAGATGTGTTCTGGCAAACCGCCGGAGCGGTCCTCAAACAGTGGATCGGCGCTGGCGGTAGTGGCCAGCAGCAGTGCGGGCAGGGCACGGATCATGTCCGGTTTTCGCCTAACGCGGTGTCAGTGACCGCCGCCAAAGCAAGTGCCGAGGCACCACGCGCCCAAACCAGATCACCCCAGGCGTGCGTTTCGATCCGACACGGCGTGCGCCCGTCGCTGAGGGTGAGTTCATGCATCTCGGCAAGGACCTCGTCGGCGTAGAGGTAATCGTACTGCATCCGTTCACCCGACAGAATGATCAGTTCGGGATCAAAAAGCTGGATGACGTTTGAGAGGCCCACAGACAGGTAGCGTCCCGCGCGACGAAATATGGTGCGGGCGGCACTATTGCCGGATTTTGCTTGCGCGAAGAGGGCATCCAGCATGGCATTGGGGCTTTGCAGGTTGCGCGGATTGCGGTGCAGCGCAGTGGCGGCCTCGCGGGCGAGGGCGTAATCGGCGAGGTAGGCTTCGAGGCAGCCACGCTGACCACAGCGACACAGCGCGCCATCAAGTTGGACCTTGGTGTGGCCGAGTTCCAGACCCATGCCGCGTGCGCCCCGGAAC
Organism: Yoonia sp. R2-816; assembly: GCF_046762905.1. Lineage (NCBI taxonomy): Bacteria > Pseudomonadati > Pseudomonadota > Alphaproteobacteria > Rhodobacterales > Paracoccaceae > Yoonia > Yoonia sp. R2-816. The sequence goes on from NZ_JBKQXN010000311.1 coordinate 521,263, forward strand.
AGGCGATTATCAAGGACCACGCCCATCCCAACGCCGTGTTCGATAGTGACCACCGCAAAATCGGACATGGATCGACCGGCCCCAAACCATAATTCGGCAAGTGTCAGCACGTTGGCGTCATTATCGACGTGAAGCGGCACGCCAAAACGGGTCTGGAACGTGGTTGCCATATCGATGTCGCGACTGGCCATCAGTGGTGACCATGGCACGGTGCCGGTCTTGTGATCGACAATGCCTGACATGCCGACACCTACGGCCGAGACGTCGGCCATCGTCTTGTTGGCAGCCTGAAGCACCAGGTCCATCAAAGTGCCCATCTCGATCAGCAGCTCATCAAGTGTTTTGCGGGTGGGCGGCGTCGGCAGCGACGCATCGGCCAACATCCGACCAGCAAAGTCGGTGAGAACGGCAGAATGGGTTTCGTCAGACAGCTTAATGCCAATGACGTGGCGCCCTTCTGGGACGACTTCCAATGCGACAGGGGGGCGGCCGCGCCCCGATTCGCGCGGCAGGCCTTCAACCTCGCGCAGATGGCCGGCTGCGATCAGATCAGCTGTCAATGTGGTGGCAGAACCTGCACTAATCCCCAGCGCGCGGGTCACGTCAGTTCGTGCGGCACGGCCAGCGGCGCGGACATGTTCAAAGATCTGCTGACGCAATGGTTTGGCGTTTTCGCTCGCCGTCGGCAAAATTGGCCCGCAGCCCGAACTGGCCGATGATTCGTCACCTGTGGCGCTGTCTATGTCATACATACTTCATGGCTTGAATTATTAAAGCTGTGCGAACCCCGATATCTTGGGGTAAATTGGAGTGTGCCGAATATTTCGGCACACTCAAAGCATTTTTTTTCAGAAATAGGGCAATTTTTATTTTGACAACTGAAATTAATTTGTCATCCTTGCGACGTAGGGTCACGAGGCCCACGCCCCCGGTGCATGGGGGCCGGTTTTCTGGGAGGAACACATGCATAAATCTATTATTGCCGCTGCCATTGCTGTGGTTGGTTTCAATTCAGCCGCTCTTGCAGATGCGCACGGTGTCACGGTCGGCGTCAGCTGGTCGAACTTTCAGGAAGAGCGCTGGAAGACCGACGAAGCCGCGATCAAGGCCGCATTGGAAGCCGCTGGCGCAACTTATGTGTCTGCAGATGCGCAGTCGTCATCCGCAAAGCAGCTGTCGGATGTGGAAAGCCTGATTGCGCAGGGTGCTGACGCCCTGATCATTCTGGCCCAGGACGCATCGGCCATCGGGCCGGCAGTGGAAGCTGCGGCCAACGAGGGCATCCCCGTTGTCGCCTATGACCGTCTGATCGAGGACAGCCGTGCGTTTTACCTGACATTCGACAACGTCGAGGTAGGCCGTATGCAGGCCCGTGCGGTTCTGGCTGCCCAGCCAGAAGGCGACTATGTCATGATCAAGGGTTCGCCCACCGACCCGAACGCGGATTTCCTGCGTGGTGGTCAGCAGGAAGTGCTGCAGGCGGCGATTGACAGCGGCGCGATCACCATTGTTGACGAAGCCTATACTGATGGCTGGCTGCCAGCGAACGCACAGCGCAACATGGAGCAGATCCTGACCGCCAACGACAACAATGTCGACGCGGTTGTGGCATCCAATGACGGCACCGCCGGTGGTGTTGTTGCCGCGCTGACTGCGCAGGGTATGGAAGGTATTCCAGTGTCCGGGCAGGACGGTGACCACGCTGCGCTGAACCGCGTTGCGTCTGGCACACAGACCGTGTCTGTCTGGAAGGACGCCCGCGATCTGGGTTACGCCGCCGGTCAGGTGGCCGTGGCCATGGCAAGCGGCGCACCGATGTCGACCGTGATCGGGTCCGAAGAGTGGACATCGCCCGGTGGCACAGCCATGACATCGCTGTTCCTCGCACCTGTGCCGATCACCGCTGACAATCTGTCAGTTGTGACCGACGCTGGCTGGATCACTGTCGAGGCGCTGTGCCAGGGTGTCAGCAACGGCCCCGCACCTTGTAACTAAGACGGCTTTGCCCCAGCCGGTCGCTGGCCGGGGCATCCCCAAACCAATTCTTGTAGAGACCGCCGGCTGCCCTGCATGATGGGGAGGTGCTGCGCGATCTGCCCCACTTCTCCGCGATGGAGTATCACACTATGTCCGATCAAACCGTATCTCCGGCCAATCCCCCGCGCCGGTCGCTATTGTCAACGCTTGAGGTCGATACGCGGCTTTTGGGTATGATTGGCGCCTTCGTTCTGGTCTGTCTGGTCTTTAATGTCCTGACTGACGGGCGTTTCCTGACCCCGCGCAACATATTCAACCTGACGATCCAGACCGTATCTGTGGCGATCATGGCCACTGGCATGGTGTTCGTCATCGTCACCCGCCACATCGATCTGTCGGTTGGATCGCTTCTGGCCACCTGTTCGGCGATCATGGCGATGCTGCAGACCAACTGGCTGTTGTCGACATTTGGGCTTGAGCTGGGCAATCCGGCCTTGCCGTGGCTGGCGATTGCCGGTGGTCTGATTGCGGGGACATTGATTGGTGCCTTCAATGGCTGGCTGATCGGCTATCTGACCATCCCGGCGTTTATTGTGACGCTGGGCGGTTTGCTGGTCTGGCGCAATGTCGGTTGGTATCTGACCAATGGTCAAACGATCGGCCCGCTGGATGAGACGTTTCAGGCTTTCGGTGGTATCTCCGGGACGCTGGGGGAAACCTGGTCATGGATATTCGGGGTAATCGCCTCGGTCGTTGCGGTGATTGGTTTGTACAATGCTCGCCGGACCAAGATCGGTCATGATTTTCCGGTCAAACCTGCTTGGGCTGAGACTGCGGTCGCCGGTATTGTCGTCGCCGGGATCATGGGTTTCATCTGGATGCTGAATAGCTATCAGATCCCCGAGCGTGTGCTGGCCCGTGACTTCGCGGCGCAAGGTTTGGAAGTACCGGAAGGATATTCCGCCGCATATGGTCTACCGATTTCGGTGTTGCTGCTGATTGGCGTTGCTGTGGCGATGACAATCATCGCCTCCAAGACCCGGTTTGGCCGCTATATCTTTGCCACCGGCGGAAACCCGGATGCGGCGGAACTGTCGGGGATCAATACGCGGCTGCTGACGGTCAAGATTTTTGCGCTGATGGGGTTCCTGTGTGCGTTGTCTGCTGTTGTTGCATCGGCCCGGTTGTCGTTCCATTCCAATGACATCGGTATTCTGGACGAGTTGCGTGTCATTGCAGCGGCAGTCATCGGGGGCACGGCCCTATCCGGTGGGATCGGCACGATCTATGGCGCGATCCTGGGTGCGCTGATCATGCAGTCGCTGCAGTCGGGCATGGCGATGGTGGGCGTGGATGCCCCGTTTCAGAACATTGTCGTGGGTTTCGTTCTTGTCGTCGCGGTTCTGATCGACATCATCTATCGTAAGAAACTGGGAGCACACTAATGGCGGCACCTCTTGTTGAAATGCGCGATATCTCGATTGCCTTTGGCGGTGTCAAAGCCGTCGACCATGTGAGTGTGGATCTTTATCCGGGTGAGGTTGTGGGCCTTTTGGGCCATAACGGGGCTGGGAAATCGACCCTGATTAAGTGTCTGTCCGGGGCGTATCGCAAGGATGCGGGTGAAATCCTGATCAATGGCGAACATGCTGAGATCAACAACCCCCGCGAAGCCCGCCGCTATCATATCGAGACGATCTATCAGACGCTGGCTCTGGCCGATAATCTGGATGCTGCCGCCAATCTGTTTCTGGGGCGCGAGCTGACGACAGCGCTGGGAACGGTCGACGATGCCAGCATGGAGGCGGAAACGCGCAAGATCATGGGCCGGCTGAACCCGAACTTCCAGAAATTCCATGCGCCCGTATCGGCCCTGTCGGGTGGTCAACGCCAATCAGTTGCGATTGCCCGGGCGGTGTATTTCAATGCCAAGATCCTGATCATGGATGAGCCGACAGCGGCGCTCGGTCCGCAAGAAACACAGATGGTGGCAGAGCTGATCCAGGAGTTGAAGCGTCAGGGGCTGGGCATCTTCCTGATCGATCACGACGTGCATCAGGTCAAGGCGCTGTGCGACCGGGCGGCCGTGATGAAGAACGGTCAGCTGGTCGGTGTGGTGAAGGTCGATGATGTGTCGACTGATGATCTGCTGGCGATGATCATCGCGGGTAAGAAGCCCGAACATCTGGCGGCCTGATGTATATCGGCCTTGATCTGGGGACCTCGGGTCTCAAGGCCGTATTGATTGATGACGCCCAGACAATTCTGGCAGAGGCGACAGCGCCGCTGGAGGCGGTGCGCCCCGCGCCGGGATGGTCAGAGCAGGCACCTGCCACCTGGCTGGACGCTGCCGATGCCGCGATGCGTGAACTGGCGGCGCAGAGGCCCCTAGACGGGGTGCGCGGTATCGGTTTGTCAGGCCAGATGCATGGTGCGACCTTGCTGGATGCCGATGATGAAGTGTTGCGCCCCTGTATTCTGTGGAATGATACGCGGTCGGCGGCGGAGGCCGCTGAATTGGATGCCGATCCGCGCTTTCGAGCGCTGACCGGCAATATCGTCTTTCCTGGATTTACCGCACCCAAGCTGGTCTGGGTCGCCCGGCATGAGCCGGAGATTTTCGCACGTGTTGCCCGTGTCCTGCTGCCCAAGGATTATCTGCGCCTATGGCTGACGGGCGAGGCTGTGGCGGAGATGTCGGATGCGGCCGGCACAAGCTGGCTGGATGTGGGCAGGCGTGATTGGTCGGATGATCTGTTGGCGGCGACTGGCATGACCCGCGTGCAGATGCCCCGACTGGTGGAAGGGTCGGAGGTATCGGGGCAAGTTCGGGATGAACTGGCCAGCCGCTGGGGTTTGCCCAAGGGTGTCGTTGTCGCCGGTGGTGGCGGCGACAATGCCGCCAGTGCCGTGGGTGTTGGCGTGGTGAAGGCGGGCGATGCGTTTGTGTCACTGGGCACGTCGGGCGTGCTTTTTGCTGCCAGCGATGCCTATCAGCCGGATGCAGGGACGGCGGTGCACACCTTCTGCCACGCCCTGCCGGATATGTGGCACCAGATGGGGGTTATCCTTGCCGCAGCGGATGCGCTGAACTGGTTTGCCGGTGTGGCTGGTGCACCAGCGGCGCAGCTGACCGGTGATCTTAGGGCGCTGCAGCCACCGGGGCGCGTATTGTTCCTGCCCTATCTGGGGGGAGAACGGACGCCGCATAATGATGCAGCTATCCGGGGATCATTCCTGCATCTGGATCATGCGACGGATCGCGCGGCGTTGACACGGGCGGTGCTGGAAGGTGTGACGCATGCGTTTCGCGACTGCTATGATGCATTGTCGGCCACGGGCACGCGGATCGAGCGGTTGATTGCGGTCGGTGGCGGGTCGAAATCCGATTATTGGGTCAAAGCGATTGCAACCTCGCTCAACCTACCCATCGAATTGCCTGCCGACGGCGATCTTGGTGGCGCTTACGGCGCGGCCCGCCTGGGCATGATGGCCGCCACCGGGGCGGGGGTGGAGATTGCCACGGTGTCCAAGATCGCACGGGTGATTGAACCTGATACCGCGCTGACAGAATATTTTGCCGCAGCGCATGCGCGCTATCGCGCGAGTTATCACGTATTGAAAGGACTGACATGACCGATTTCTTCAAAGGTATTCCGGCGGTCACCTATGAAGGGCCGGACAGCGACAATGATTTTGCCTTTCGTCATTACGACCCCGGTCAGGTGGTGATGGGCAAGCCGATGAAAGACCATCTGCGCTTTGCCTGTGCTTACTGGCATTCGTTTGCATGGCCCGGTGGCGATCCGTTTGGTGGTCAGACCTTTGAACGGCCTTGGTTCAGCGACACGATGGAGGCGGCGAAGCTGAAGGCCGATGTGGCGTTTGAGATGTTCCAAATCCTCGGCGTGCCCTATTTCTGTTTTCACGACGTGGATGTGCGGCCCGAGGGGGCGACGTTTGCCGAGAGCACGAAGAACCTCGAACAGATCGTTGATTACTTTGCAGAAAAGATGGATGCGACGGGGGTCAAGCTACTGTGGGGCACGGCCAACCTGTTTTCGCACCGGCGGTTCATGGCGGGGGCGGCGACCAATCCTGACCCGGATGTGTTTGCCTTTGCGGCGGCCACGATCAAGACTTGCATGGATGCGACGATCAAGCTGGGCGGTGAGAATTACGTCCTCTGGGGTGGGCGCGAGGGCTATGAGACTTTGCTCAACACCGACATGGGCCGCGAACGCCAGCAAGCGGGGCGGATGTTGCAGATGGTGGTCGATTACAAGCACAAATTGGGCTTCAAAGGCGCGATCCTGATCGAGCCCAAGCCGCAAGAGCCGACGAAGCATCAGTATGATTACGACGTGGCGACGGTGTACGGGTTCCTCAAGGACTTTGGCCTTGAGGGCGAGGTGAAGGTGAATATCGAACAGGGCCATGCCATTCTGGCGGGCCATTCGTTTGAGCATGAACTGGCGCTGGCCCGCGAGTTGCGGATTTTCGGGTCGATCGATATGAACCGGAATGATTACCAGTCCGGCTGGGATACCGACCAGTTCCCGAACAATGTGCCCGAAATGGCGCTGGCCTATTACGAGGTGCTGCGGGCCGGTGGCTTTACCACCGGAGGTACAAATTTCGATGCGAAGCTACGACGGCAAAGCCTTGATCCCGAAGACCTGGTCCTTGCGCATGTTGGCGGGATGGATGCCTGTGCCGCGGGGTTGAAAGCCGCCGCTGCGATGCTGGAAGATGGCAAGCTGGAGGCGGCGCGCGATGAACGCTATGCAGGTTGGGACACGCCGGATGCGCAGGGACTGCTGACGCAAGCGACGCTGGATCAGTGTTATGATTGTGTTGTCCGCGACAACATCAATCCAGAGCCGCGCTCCGGTCGTCAGGAGCGGCTGGAAAATCTGGTGAACCGCTACCTGTAAGGCCCCGGAAAACCTGACCTTGTGCCTTTCGCGCGCGCTGCCTAACCTTCCCTTCAAAGGGACAGGGATTGCGCAGTGATCGGCACGGTCATCAAAACACTCGGCCGCAAGCATATGGACGTGACCTTGCGGTCGGGGTCCGACTATGTCGTACGGATTGTCGAGCGGCCCGGTGCATGGATGGACCCGGCTGAGATTGCGGCGCTGTCAGGCGATTTGCGCAGGATCGCCGGACTTACATTGTACGCAGGTAGCCTGACTTACGGTGTGTTTTCCGGTGATAGGTCGCGTCTGGAGGACGTGATCATCACACTCGTTTGCAGACGTGACGGTACGCCGATTGCGTTTAACGCACTGGCGGTGATGACCTTGGAAACGGCCCCGCAACCGACCGAAGTTCTTCATCTGGGTCTTGTTATGGTCGACCCCGACGAAAGGTCCAAGAACCTGTCATGGGTGCTTTATGGACTGACCTGTTTTCTGATCTTTTTCCGACGCCAGTTTCGGCCTGTCTGGGTTTCGAATGTCACGCAGGTCCCTTCGGTTGTCGGTATGGTGTCAGAGATGTTTTCGAATGTTTGGCCCAAGCCGCAAGGCGGGAGGCGGACGCTGAACCATCTATTGCTGGCGCGCCACATACTGGACGATCATCGCGAGGTGTTTGGCGTCGGCGATGATGCAGGCTTCGACGAGGACAGGTTTGTCATCACCAATGCCTATACCGGCGGGTCCGATGATCTGAAGAAGACTTGGGAAGAGGCCCCAAAGCATCGCGACGATCACTACAACACATTTTGCGCGGAGCAGTTGGATTATGAGCGCGGCGATGATGTGATCCAGCTGGGCCAGATGGACCTGTCAGCGATGCGGACATATCTGGCGCGCGAGGTGCCAAAATCCGCCATTTTTGGTCTGCTGGTTGCCGGCATTCTGGTTGCGTTGCGCAGATTTATCCTACCGGTCATTTACTGGGCCGACAGCCGGACCCAGTTTTCTGTTTTGAGACCTTGGAAGGTTCAGGGCAAATGATCGCTGCGGCGACGGTGCTGACCGAATTGTTTCTGTCCAGCGGTGCCTTGCTGGGCCTTCTGAGCTTGCAGAATGTTTTGATCCGCCGGGATGGATGGGATCCGATCAACCGCCGGTTCTTGTTCGGCATCAGGGTGACGATGATGCTGTTTGCAGGCCGTATTCTGCAAATTGTGCCCGGTGCGCCGGTTTTTCGTATTCTTGAATTGCTGGCTGCAGGGCTGATACCGCTTGCCGTGCTGCTGTTGACCGAAGGTTTATTGCGCCGTCACTCGCCCCCTTTGGTGAAAGCCTTTGTGGCAGGTGGGACGTTGGTTTTTGGTTTGAGCGCGTTTTGGTACGCAGAGAGCCTTGATCCACCTCGGCTAATTGCACTTCTGACTTTTCAGATGATCGCGTTCTGTCTGGCGGGATGGTTGATCTTGACCCGCGACAGGGCATCACTGGGCTTGAGTGAGAACACGATGGTAACGCGATTGGGCTGGTCGCTGATCCTGTTCATTCCCATGGCCTTTGGCGATTTCATGTTGCTGTATATCGGGCTACCGGTCCAGTTCTCGGCGCTCAGCGTTCTGATCCTGTGCTGGCTGGCGATTGGGCTTGGTCGCACCCATCTTGGGCATCGGGCGACGCTGATGAACCTTGTTGTCATGGTTCTGGCCTCGGTTGGAGTCGGTGCGATGATTGGTTTTCTTGGCGAGTTGGGTCGGGACGGCACACTTTTGACCATTGCGTCGATCATGACGGCAATGTTTCTCGTTGCGATCTTTAACGATGCCCGAACTCTGCGGGTTGAGGAGCAAAGTTGGGGGCTGCTACGTCATATGGCGACAGCGTCAACCGATGATCCGATCGCGTTCCTGCGCGATCTGCAATCGCATCCGCTTGTGCAAGGGGCGGTCATCATCAAAGAGGAGAACGTGCGCGGCTTGCAGGACGATACACTGCGGGCGATCTTTGAGGCTGCCCCCGTCTTGCGCCGCATGGACCCGCCAAGTCTGGGTGCGTTGGCGGATGACCATATCGCCCACCTTTTTGAAACATATAGCGCAACGCATATCATGCTGGCCTGCGTGCAACCGCGTGTTCTGATTGCACTTTCCATGCCAGCCCTGAGCACATCACCCAATGCCGAAGTGGAGTTGCAGGTAGTACAGCGTATGGCTGCTCTAATATCTGAGCGAAGGGGGCGCCCCAAGTGGGAGGAGGATAAGGTTGATGAACAGACCCAGAGCGCGCGCGCTGCGCATCTTTGATGCCGGGGTAAAAGCGGCCGATCCTTACGCAGCTGTCGCCAACGTGATCGGAGATTTGGAGGCACCAGCGACTATCATTGCGGTGGGCAAGGCGGCGCGCCTTATGGCTCAGGCGGCATTGGAGCGTTTCCCAAAGACCAACACGATCGTGGTCACCAACTATGCAAACGCAAAGGCGTTGAAAGGCGCCGATGTCTTTGCGGCTGGTCATCCCATACCCGATGAAAACGGAACACTTGCCGCGCGTGCCGTTATTGCCGCGCTACGATCTGCTGGTGGACCCGTGCTGGCCTTAATCTCGGGCGGAGGGTCCGCGCTTTTACCTGCCCCGGCAGGGCAACTTACCCTTGCTGACAAAGCCTCGGTTAATGAGTTGCTGCTGGGTTCCGGGCTGGCGATTCATCGGATGAATTTGATCAGGCAACAGCTGTCCGACCTTAAGGGTGGTGGGTTCTTGAGCCTAGCTGCACCGCATCCGGTGACGGCGCTGATCCTGTCCGATGTTGTAGGTGACGACCTGTCCGCCATCGCAAGCGGGCCGACGGTTGCCCCTCTTGGGACGGCCGCCGATGCCATGGCGCTGCTGCATCAGGCCGGACTGTGGGATCGCGTGCCCCAATCTGTGCGAGACCATCTGATGGGCGCGCCGGCACCAGCAGTGTTGCCATCTTCGCGAAACATCCTTGTCGGATCGAATAGTCAAAGCGTGGCGGCGATGGCGGCTGCGACCAGAGGTGCCTTTGTCATCCCAGCACCGGTTGAAGGCGACGTCGCAGATGCAGCGGCGTTCATTTGTCATCAGGCCGGTCTTGGCACGACCCTTTGGGGCGGTGAAACCACGGTGATCTTGAAAGGGACGGGGCAGGGTGGTCGCAATCAGGAACTGGCATTGCGCATTGCGATTGAGGCCTCGCTTCGTGGGTGGACAAAATGGACGTGCCTGCAAGGGGGCAGCGATGGGCGCGATGGTCCGACCGATGCGGCAGGTGGCATCGTCGATCAGGGTACGTTGCAACGAATTGCCAAGGCTGGCGGCGATGTTGAGGCGTTCCTTAACAACAATGACAGCTACCAGGCTCTGAAAATGGCCGACGATCTGCTGATCACCGGCGCAACAGGCACCAATGTTGCTGACCTTGGTGTGCTGATCAGGTCAGGCTGAACCTATGTCCATTTAGGCGGGCGTCGCAAAGAAACCAATGCAATCGAATTTCTTGTCCGGCGCCGCCTTCGCCGTATCAAGGATCAATTTGAGCGACCGGGCAAAGCTGCGATTTGGTCCTTCAGGCGTTTCACCACGCGCTTTGATCCGCTGATGGATGCTGTTTTCCCACGCCCGCCACGCCGCTTTGTAATGCCGGGTGTATCCGTGATAGCGCCAGTCAGTAATTTTCAGGCCAACCGCATCGCAGAGTATTTGAAGAGAGTCTTTGGTAAAGAAGTGAAGATGCCGTGGCACATCAAGCATCTCGGAAATCTGCACGTTTCGCTGGAAATACAGCGCGCCACAGTTCGGCACCTCACAATAGAGCGTACCGTCCCGCCGCAGGCATTTGCGTGCATTCTCCAATGCCTTGCGCGGCGAAATACAGTGTTCGAGAACATGGGTGGTTGTGACGACATCGAAGGTCTCGCCTTTGATTTCGGGCGGTAGATGCTCGGCAGTCCCATTGCTCGTGATCATACCGTCTTCGGCTGCAGCCTTACGCGCTGCGGGGTCAGGCTCTACACCCGCAACCTCAAAGCCGCGCGCTTTGGCATCGGCCATCAGGGCGCCCTTGCCGCAGCCGATATCAAGGAGTCGCCCTTTATTGGGACATTTTTCGGCTATCGTGTCCGGTAGCGGTGCCGGGGGATCATCAAACGTCCAGGCCAGCTTGGTCAGAATGCGGTCTGCCAATGTTGGTTTGACCTCCGGCATATGCGAGCTGTTGCCTTGCGTGTAATAGCTTTCCAGGTCGTAGTGTTGCGCGATCTCGGCGTCAGTGGGCATGCGGGTTGTAAACCCGCGATGACAATCCGGACACCAAACCAGGTTCCCAAAAGGCGTATCCTTACCGGATTTTACATCAAATGTGATATTGGTCCATGGCTTTGCTGCTGCATGATTGCAACCTTGACGTGCGTCAAGCATCAATAATCCCTTTCCGCTCCAATGCGTTACGCCTTGAAAAGGACGGATCAATCTTGCCCAAAGGCGGTCGCTTAATGACAGGACACCGGCGAAATCGTTGCCGAACCTGCAAGCACCATACCTCAAATTGAGTGTTTGCACCAGTTTCCGGTCGAGTGGCCGTTTGGCACCTAGCTTTCCTTGAAAGCTCCGTACTTGCCGGCATGGAAAACGAGGGGAGCGCCACCACTGTGGTGGGCCTTGGTCACGAGACCGACGACGATCACATGATCGCCGGCATCATGCGTTGTTTCGAGGTTGCATTCGAAGGTGGCAAGCGCCCCCTCGATAATTGGCATGCCACAGTGGGACAGATGTGTCGGTACATCCTTGATTGCCGTTTTGGACTTTATGATGGCTGCGCAAATGTCACGCTGGTCTGCACTGAGCACATGAATTGCAAAGCGGCGAGAGCCGGCAAAGTGCTCGAACCTTTTTGATGACTTTGCCGGGGACCATAGAACAAGAGGTGGGTCGAGCGAGACGGAGGCGAAGCTGTTGGCGACGATGGCAACGGGACCTTCCAGGCTGTCGGTTGTCACCACTGTCACACCGGTCACAAATGTGCCGAGCGCGCCGCGAAAGCTGTCCGCATCCGTGCTGGGGTCGAAGGTTGCTATGGTCCCTGCGTCCATCATGGCACCTCTTGCCCGAGGGCGGCTGTGTAGAGTTCGAACCAGGTTTGCCGGTCCATCCCAACCTTCAATGCGTCCGATAACACTTTGATCCGGTTCAGATTGTTGGTGCCCATAACGGGCATGATGTTGGCTGGATGTGCCAGCAGCCAGGCCACGGCAACAGCGCCGATATCGGTATCACTGGCTTGCGCTACTTTGGTCATTGCCGTGCGCAGTTCCGCATTGCCTTCGCCGGAGACCAGCGTGCCGCCGCCCAGTGGCGACCACGCCATGATGGGGATACTGCGTTGCTGCAGATAGGCGACATCACCGTTGGTGAAGCCCTGATGGGCGCTGAGCGACAGTTCGATCTGGTTAGTGATGAGCTTGGTCTTCATCGCCGACTGCAGGAGCAGCCAGTCGTGCAATTTGAAATTCGAGACACCGACGGAACGGACCTTGCCGGAGGCGACGATGTCGTCCAGTGCAGCGCCCGTTTCATGGTGGTCCATCATTGGGTCGGGGCGATGGATGAGCAGGGTGTCGATCCTGTCGATGTTCATCAACCGCAGGGAATGATCGACGGAAGCAGTAATATGGTCACGGCTGGTGTCGTAGTATTTGACGCGCGCATCGCTGTACCGGCCCATAGGTGCCACGATATCGCATTTGGTGACGATCTCGATCTTGTCCTTGAGCGCAGGCGCGGCTTTCAGAGCATTGCCCAGCACTTCTTCGGCCTCGTAACCGCCATAGATGTCGGCCTGATCCATGGTGGTGATGCCCTGTTCGAGGCATGCCTCAATCTTGGCCTGTACATGAGCGGGCGAGGTGTCGCTGTCATCGCCTAAGCGCCACATGCCATAGATGATGCGGCTGAAGGAAAGGTCGTCGGTGATCTGGATGCGGTCCATTAGCGGCGGGGTCCTGTGCCAAGCGGCGTGGCTGGTGTTTCGGATGGCACGCGCCCGTATTCGTGGGGGAGCGAGCAAGTTTTTAAGTGGGGCATGACGCGTTTGCCAAAATGCTTGGCCTCGTCGATATGCGGGTAGCCCGAGAAGATGAAAGCACGGATGCCCATCTTTTGATAGGCCTCGATTTTGCTGAGTATCTGATCCGTTGAGCCGACAAGGGCCGCCCCGCAGCCGGAGCGGGCGCGGCCGACGCCGGTCCAGAGGCCGGGTTCGGTGTATCCGTATTTGTCGGCTAGTTCCCGTGCGCGAGCCTGATGCGACACGCCAAGCGATATGCTGTCATGGGCGCGGTCGCGGATCAGTTTGCCGTATTCGTCGTCCAGTTTGGACGCGATGTAGTCGGCGTATTCTTTGGCTTCTTGTTCGGTGTCGCGCACGATCATGTGGACGCGCAGACCGTAATCCAGCGTGCGGTTATGCGCAGCCGCCCGTTCATTCACGTCCTTCATGCGCTGTTCCAGCATGTCAGTGGTTTCGGGCCACATCAGGTAGACGTCGCATTGCGCACCGCAGAGTTCGAGCGCAGCGGGTGAATAGCCGCCGAAATAGAGGAGTGGTCCGCCATTTTGCTGGTAGGGTTTAGCAGGGTCAGTGGTGAGTTTGGATATCTGGTAGATCTCGCCTTCATAGCTGACCTCGTCCTGCGTCCAGCATTTGCGCAGGATTTCGACGACCTCATGAGAGCGCTTGTAGCGATAGGCGCTTTCGGCAACCTCGCCCGGGAAATCGCTGCTGATTACGTTAAGGGTTAGCCGCCCCTTGAGCATGTGGTCGAGGGTCGCGATGGTGCGGGCGAGCATGATGGGCTGGACTTCGCCGCAACGGATTGCGGCGAGGAAGTTCATTTTAGTCGTCAGCGGGGCCATGCCAGCGACGAAGGATAACGTGTCCTGTCCGACCTGATAGGACGAGGGGGCGAGGATGTTGCGGAAGCCCTGTTCCTCTGCCGTAAGAGCGATGTCGCGGCAGTGCTCCCAGCTTGAGCGCAGGTCGCCGTCGGGGACACCGAGGAATTGATAATCGTCTGAACACAGGGCGGAAAACCAGCTGACTTCGGCGGCGTCAAGATCTGCACTAGTGATCGGGACAATGGTCATCGATTCTCCTCCCCGAGATGTGTTGTTGCCTCTTGCGTAGCACGCGAATTTATGTGCAACAATAGTGTATCAATCTTCTTTTGCCACCCAGGGAGGGGTCGATATGGCAAAGACCTCAGCCCTGCCGAAATTCATCCAGTTGAGCGAAATGCTGATCCGCGAGATTGCCGCCGGGCATCTGGCAGATGGATCACGCCTGCCGCCAGAGCGGGAAATGGCGGAAGATCTGGGTGTCGCCGTAGGGACCTTGCGCAAGGCATTGGCGGATGTGGAAGCCAAGGGGCTTTTGGACCGTGTGCAGGGGTCGGGGAATTATGTGCGGCATCGTCCGGTCGTAGATTCGGTTTATGCCTTCTTTCGGTTGGAACTGCTGAAAGGCGGCGGCTTGCCGACGGCAGAGGTGCTTTCCGTGGATCGCTTGGCCAAGCCTGAAGGCTTTGCACAGTTGGGAGGGCATCCGGAGGGGCATCGCATTCGGCGGCTACGATCACTGGATGGTGTCTTGGTGGCGCTTGAGGAGATTTGGTTGGATCGGGCACAGCGAGATGTCATCGTGAAAGATGACTTGTCAGAGTCGCTTTATCACTTTTATCGCCATGAATTGGGGCTGGTGATTGCCAGCGTTGAGGATCGGATTGGCGTTGAAGTGGTGCCGGACTGGGTACCGGATGTTTTTCATCTGAAAGCCGGGCAAACCACCGGTTACATCGAACGGATCAGCCGGACCGCGACCGGGGAACCGACCGAGTTTTCGCGCACCTGGTATGATGCCCGGCGCGCCACTTACATCTCTCGCATGGGCAAAGGTTAGACAAACGTGAGCACGATCAATTACGGGATCATCGGCTGCGGCATGATGGGCCGCGAACATATCCAGAATATCAATCTTTTGCCGCAGGGCCGGGTGTCGGTGGTCTACGACCCGGTTTCGGAACTGGCTGAGGCTGCGGGTACCTTGGCAGAGAATGCGCATGTGGCGGGTTCGCTGGAGGAGTTGCTGGCTTTCGAGGCACTGGATGCGGTGGTGATTGTCAGCCCGAACTATCTGCATGTCCAGCAGTTGCAGCAGATCGTGGCGACACGACCGATACCGATCCTGTGTGAAAAGCCGCTTTACACAAACCCAGTGGATGCACCTGTTCTGGACGCCTTGTTCAAGGACTATCCGCAGCCGGTCTGGGTGGCGATGGAATATCGTTACATGCCCCCGGTTGCGGCCCTGATCGCGCAAGCCGCGCAAGCCACGGGCGGGATCAAGATGTTGACGATCCGCGAGCATCGCTTTCCGTTTCTGCCGAAGATCGGTGACTGGAACCGCTTCAACGCCAAGACGGGGGGCACGCTGGTTGAGAAATGTTGCCACTTCTTCGATCTGATGCGCTTGATCCTGGATGATGAGCCGGTGCGGGTCATGGCAAGTGCGGGGCAGTCGCTGAACCATATTGATGAGCGTTATGATGGGGTGGCGCCGGATATCTGGGATAATGGCTACGTGATTCTCGATTTCGCCAAGGGCGCGCGGGCGATGCTGGAACTGTGCATGTTTGCCGAAGGGTCGAAATGGCAGGAAGAGATCAGCGCGGTGGGCCCCAAGGGCAAGATCGAGGCGCTTGTGCCGGGGCCGGGACGGTTCTGGCCGAAACTGCTGGGTGATCCGCCTGTGCCGCAGATGATCATCAGCCCGCGCGCGCCAAAGGGGCCATATGTGTCAGAAATTCCCGTTGATCCCGCACTGCTGGATGCCGGGGATCACAACGGCTCCACCTTCTATCAGCACCTGCGCTTCAATGCAGTTCTGCGTGGCGAAGGCGAGGTTGAAGTGACACTGGCAGATGGCGCCATGGCGATCCAAATCGGTCTGGCTGCGCAGGAGAGCGCGCGGACAGGGCAAGCCGTTACACTGTAACAGCGGCTTATTCGCTCAGCGTAAGGGAAGCGAAAGAGGGGGCAACTACCCCCTCTCAAGTCAGCATCTCCGCAAGTACGTCGCCAAACAGTGACATCAATGCGCAAGCATCACGGCAGCGTCCTGTTGTTCGATCATTGTCCGCGTTGTGCCACCAAAGACCGCTTGGCGAAGGCGCGATTGGCCATAGGCACCCATGACGATCAGATCGGCATCCACCTCTTTGGCGTGCGCCATGATCGCTTCGCCGACCTCAGCGCCGTTCGTCTGATATTGCTCTACTGTAATTGTGCAGCCGTGATGACTGAGCCATTTGGCAAGATCGGCGCCCGGCTCTTCACCATCTGCTGTTTCCTTCTTGATCGCGTCGAAAGTGCCGATTGTTACATGTTCGGCCTTCTTGAGCATCGGCAGCGCCTCATGCACCGCGCGGGCTGCAGGGGCGCTTGTGTTCCAAGCCACAAAAACCTTTTTGGGAGCAAGCGGCGCGGCTGTCTGGTGCGAATTGATGACGACACCGACCGGTGAGTTGAACAGGAGGCCAAAAAGCAGTTTGCGATATGCTTCTTCATCTTCCCGCAGATCGTGTTGGAGAACGGCAACATCGCAAAGCATGGCACGCGGCGCCACATCATCATCCAGCGACGCGGGAAATGAACAGATCACGCCTGCTTCTCCCGATATGCCTTCCTTCTCAAAAAAGGCGTTACTGCGTTGGCGTTTTTCTTCCATTACCGCGGCGAGCGCCTGACGCTCCTGCACCCATTTATGCGGTACTTCGACGGCGCCATAGGGCATGCCCCCGTAAGCATAGACGGGAATTGGCTGGACCGGTCCGATATGCAGAACCGACAGATACGCGTTTTGTGCGCGCGCGGTTTCGGAAAGGTGCGCAAGGTCCTGATCGGTGCCGTTGGGCCCCTGAAGGACAAGGATGGTCTGGTTTTGCATGAGGCTCTCCGTTTTTTGCGGTGCTGCTGTATTTCTAGAGCCTCCAGCCCGGCCCCGAATTGAGATTGATCAATCGCCTTACGGACGTCCACGCTACTTTATTCGAAACGGAAATCAGAGCATTCAGGATGTCGGCAGACAACTATTACAAGGTATTGGGAGTTGCCCGAGATGCGTCAGATGATGCTATCAAGCGGGCCTATCGCAAGCTGGCCCGCAAATATCATCCTGATGTAAATACTGGCGCTGACGCGGCGCAGATGTTCCAGACGGTGAGCGAGGCCTATGATGTGCTGCGCGATCCTGAAAAGCGCGCCGCCTATGATCGGTACGGGGCGGATTGGCAGAACCCCAGACCTCAGGCGAACTGGGATGGCGGCTTTGGATTTGCACCGGATGATATGGGCCGGGCAGGTGCGGCTGATTTTGATGACATCTTCAAAGCTTTTGGCAGCGGCGGGTTTGCACAGCGTGCGGTGCAGCATGTCCGGTTGGAAGTTGATCTGGAGGATGTCTTTGTCGGTGCCCGCAAGCGGGTGGAACTTCGCCTGCCGCAATTGGATCAGCAGGGTCGTGTCGTTTGGCGCACCGAAACGTTGGATATCGATATTCCCAAAGGCCTATCAGAGGGTCAACATCTGCGCCTGCAAGCCGATGGAACTGAGCTGATTGCGGAGGTGGCGGTAAAACCCCATCCAATTTTTCGCTTGGATGGTCGCGATATCTCGGTGGATCTGCCAGTCACGCCTTGGGAGGCGGCGTTGGGCGCGCGTGTCGCAATGCCGACGCCCAGCGGTAAAGTGGAGATCAGGGTGCCGCCGAATGCGCGGAGCGGTCAGAAACTACGCTTAAAGGGCAGGGGGCTGCCTGGTGCTGTGGCCGGTGATCTTTTTGCGACGCTGTTGATCGTCAATCCGCCCGTGAAATCTGCGGAAGCCAAGGAACTATATGAGAACATGGCGCGGGAGTTCCGTTTTGATCCGCGCCGAGCGAGGGAGTGATCATCATATGAGACGCGCTAGTCCAAGTTCAGTTGAGGTTATCGAGGCGCTGACGCTCACCGAATTGAGCCAATTCTGCCATGTAAAGGTCGATTGGGTTGTCGCCCTGGTCGACTATGGTGTGCTTGACCCATTGGGGCGCGATGCCTCTGACTGGCGTTTTTCACCGCCCAATGTACTTCGAGCGCGCAAGGCGCGTCGTTTGACTCATGATCTGGGTCTCAATCTTGCAGGGGTTGCTCTGGTTCTCGACCTGATCGAAGAGCGCGATGCACTGTCACGTAAATTGGCGCAGATCGGTCGCTGATCGGGAAAAGCTGTCACACTTTTCTAAGTTTTGCCAATAGAGAGCGGGTGCTGTTGGATTTTGCAAACCCTCGCCTGTCTCATTGGCCGACGCGCGGTCGGCCAACAAACGTTCAGGTGCCGGAGATTTTGACCTTACGCACCGCCGCTTTCGCCTCGGCCGGTTTACGGATTTGCAGTTTCAGCACCCCGGCATCGAATGCTGCAGTTACGGCATCATCGTCTGGCACAAAACCCAAAGGAACCCGTCGTTCGAAATGGCCATAGCTGCGTTCGATCAGATGATAACTCTTGTCGCTTTCTTCGCGATCGTTGGACTTTTCACCTTTGACTGTCAGAACATCGCCATTGATGGTCACATCGATGTTGTCCTTGTCCACGCCAGGCACCTCAACGGTAATTTCCACCATGTCGTCGCTTTCGCTCATATCAATTGCGGGCATCATCTGGCCGGATAGTCCGAGACGAGATGCTGTTCCGCGGATCGTCGGACTGAAACGCATACGATCAATCATTCGCTCCATCTCTTCCTGCAGCGTCTCAAAAAAAGGCTGCGGATCAGTGGGGCGCGGTGTGATTTGGTTATCCATTGCACTTCCTTTCATCTCAATCGAGGGTTCTTTCATAAGATGAAGCGCTGCGCCCTGCATTGATTTTCGTCAATGGGTCGTATTCCCGACAGCGCTAAAACGATGACACACCGCAATAGCTGAGGATGTGTCATGTGGAGCCTCAAGATCATCACCGTTGTCGCCGCTTTCGCGTTGGCTACTGCCAGTGACGCCCAGACTATGTCGGCCTCGAACGGCGGTGATAGTTTTGCTGCCGGAACAACAATTACCGAAACCTACGGTGCCGCAGGCGATGTGTTCGCAGCTGGTGAGATTGTGTCGATCGCAGGCGTCGCCGACGGCGACGTGCATGTCGCGGGCATGGATGTGGACGTTGATACTGATACGGAGGCGGATCTTTATGTGATGGGTGGGTCGGTTACGATCGGTTCCAATGTCGCGGAAGATGTGACCGCTATGGGATATAGCGTTCGTCTAACATCCGCTGCGGTGGTTAACCGAAATGCCCGTTTTCTGGGGCGATCCGTCGTCATCGATGGGACGGTCGCGGGTGCCTTGTCGATTGCAAGTGCGGAGGTGACGCTAAATGCGCCAATTGGCGGTGATGTACGGCTTGCCGCCGAAAAGATCAGTTTTGGCCCGAATGCTCGGATTGATGGCGTGCTGACATACTCTGCCGAACGGCCGATCAGCATTCCCGAACGGGTGATCTCGGCAGATCGTGTCCAATTCGAGGTACTGACCAACCGCCCCATGTGGCAAGAAATGCGCGAGACTTGGGATGATGTGGAGATGCCCATCCTCCCCACCTTTGTAACGCTTCTATCGGCGTTCATTGTGACGCTGGCATTCTTCATATTGATCGGCGGCATTTTCCTGACCTTCACACCCAAACACGTCGCCAGCATGCGTCGTGAAATCGCCGAGCGCCCGGGCCACATCTTTCTGCTTGGTATCTTGGGTTTGTCCATGCTGTTTGGTCTGGTGCCGATTACCGCGCTTACAATTTTTGGAATCCCATTTGTGCCCTTCGCCCTACTGCTGATTATCGTCGCATGGACCTTGGGTTACGTTCTGGCGGCTTATGCTATCGCGATGCGGGCGACGCTGGCCTTGGGTGGTCCCTCGGACCCGTCAATTCTGGTCCGGTTGTCGGTGCTCGCCGTCGCAGTATGTCTTGTCACATTGCTGAACTTCATTCCGTTTGTAGGTTGGGTCGTCAATTATACGTTGGTTCTTTTGGGCATTGGGGCAATGGCGAGTGCTTTGTTCAACCGACTGATCGGTAATCCCGGCTACGCCTATGACGTAGATATGAAACCAATTGAAAATTAGGAGGCGCTGATGACGACTGGTCAAATCCATGTCTTTGAGAGAACGACCCACGAAGCCCATGAATGGGTGAATGACCTGTCAGGTCGTTTGGGTTGGTCAAGCGAACGCGATGTATTGCGCCTGCTCCGCGCTGTTATTTGTAGGATCCGTGACCATTTGCAGATCAATGAGATGGCACAATTGTCCGCCCAGCTTCCGATCATGCTCCGTGGGATGTATTATGAAGGCTGGCAACCGAAGTTGACGCCAGTAAGAGAGCGACACCAAGATGAGTTCGTTGCCGCGATCGAGGAACAGGTCGGTGACGTTCTGGATTATCGTGGTCCAGAAGACATTAGGGTGGTGTTCGAACTGCTGAACGCCCGCATATCACGCGGTGAGGTTGACGATGTTCGCGCCAACCTCCCCACTGAGTTGAGAGACATGTGGCCTGCGCCCTAGTTGCATGAAGCTTCGCCTTCGGCCAAGGCAAAAAGATCCCTGGGTTTCAATACGATGACCGTGTAAATGCGATCCAGGGCGATCACGTTGCGTTTGCGCAATTGTGTAAAGGTTCGACAGACCGTTTCGGTCGTCAGACCGAGGAAATCGGCAATGTCAGACCTGCTCATCGGCAAGTCGAACTGTGTGAATTCGCCAAGCGGTGTACCGACCCGATCGGCCAAGACGCAAAGAAATGACGCTACTCTTTCACAGGCTGATTTTCGTCCCAGCATCAGAAAGTGGTCCTGCATCGCGCTGATTTCGCGCAAGGCCGCCTGCAGCAAACTGGCATGGAGCGCAGCATCCCCAGTGCTACTTTCCAAAGCGGCCCGATTATGTACCACGACTGTGGTTGGCCGAAGCGCCTCGCAATCGGTGTGGTATTGGCCGTCACTTGGAAAACCGACGACATCTCCCGGATACCCAAAGGCGATGACTTGTCTGCGTCCATCCTCCATCAGCCGGGTCAGGCGTAGTACGCCTGAGACAACCCGGTAGATATTGCCTGCCTCTTCGCCTTCGAAAAACAAGTGCTTGCCTTCGGCCACGCGGTGCAACCGGGTAACCGTTGAGGTTTTGACAGGTTGTGGGATAAGTTGCGGCGAAACATGTTCATTCAGTCGCGTTACGTACATGAGAACCCCCGTTCAGTTTCAGGGATGGTATGATCGGTCACTGTCGCAAGTGTTCTGATGGGCAAGTAACGGATTGTATCAATTTGTATCCCAAGAATCGCAAAGCTTACAAAACGGCGATGCGTCCGCTATCTTACGCTTACGGCAAGCTCTGCCATCGGTGACCAAATGACCCAACCGCGCATCCTGATCGTTGATGATGAACCCAAGATTCGCACCCTTCTCAGGCGTTGCCTTGAGGGTGAGGGCTATCAGGTACGTGAAGCTCACGACCGTGCATCGACCCTGAAGATTTTGAACTCTGCCAGGCCAGCGCTGATCACGCTGGATCTGCAACTGGGCGAAGATGACGGGATTGAGGTGGCCCGAAAAATCAGGGCGATTTCATCGGTTGCGATCATCATGGTGACTGGTAAGGATGACGTAATTGATCGTGTTGTCGGGTTGGAGGTGGGCGCCGACGACTATATCACCAAACCGTTTCATGTGCGCGAGGTCATTGCGCGGGTCAAATCTGTCTTGCGTCGGTCCCAGATCGCAGCCGCGCCGGCTGAAACCAGCGATGAAGGCCGGCGGACTGCTGCCTCTGATACCCAGCAAACTGATACGCTGTCGTTTGATGGTCTGCAGGTGAATCTGGACCAGTTCGAGATCATCGGACGCGATGGCAGACCCATCGGTCTGACGAGCGGCGATTTCAGGCTGCTGCGGATATTTCTTCAGCACCCACAGCGGGCATTGTCCCGCGAACGATTGATGGATCTGTTGGGTGGCTGTGCTTGGGCACCGCTGGATCGAACCATCGATAATCAGGTATCCAGATTGCGCAGAAAGATTGAACGCGATCCTGCGCATCCCAAACTGATTACAACGATCCGGGGCGTCGGCTATTCATTCACCGGACAGGTTGGTCGTGTGACAGATCACTCACTGCCCAGCATGGTCTGAAGTTTTTCAGCCAGCACAACCTGCCGATACGGTTTTTGCAGGATTTCAAAGCTTTGCCGCAGCTTTTGCGCATCCTCCGCATAGCCGGAGGTCAGCAGAATTCTGATATCTGGGAACTCATTGCGCACCTTTTGGGCAAGCCTGCATCCGTCCAATGTGCCGGGCATCACCACATCGCTGAATAACAGATCTGGGGTCAAACCGGATGTCAGCATCCTGTAAGCGGTATCGCCATCGCTGGCCTGCGCGGTGCGATAGCCAAGTGCGGCAATGCGCTCAACAGACAGGTCCAGTATCTGTGGGTTGTCATCGACAACCAATACAAGCTGTCCGTTGCCGCGCAGCCCGGTCTCCTTCGCCGAATTGTGGTTATGGATCGCAGCTTCGCCATCCTCGACCGGAAAATAGAGCGCAAATGTGCTTCCATGATCCAGTTCGCTATACACCGTGACATGTCCACCCGTCTGTCGCATGAAGCCGTGAACCATCGCCAGCCCAAGCCCGGTGCCGCGGCCCAATGGCTTGGTAGTAAAAAACGGCTCAAAGGCGCGCCGTGTGGCATTGGGTGACATCCCCGTGCCGGTGTCTGTCACCGAAAGGCGTATATATGTGCCCTCAACCACGTCGATTTCCTGTGCCACATAGGTGTCGTCGATCCGTGCCAATTCGGTATTGATTGTGATCTTTCCACCATCGGGCATCGCGTCTTTGGCATTTAGAGCAAGATTGACGATGGCTGTCTGCAGTTGGGTCGGATCGACCATGACGGGTGGTAGATCACGGTCAAAATCGGCCTCAATGCGATATTCATCGCCTAGGGTACGCCTCAGGATACCGAGCGCCATCTCGCAGCCGTGGTTCAGATCGAACGGTTCTGCCTTCAGATCGCCACGTCTGGCAAACATGGTCAGTCGCTCGGTCAGATCAGCGCCCAGCTCGGCCGCTTCCAGCGCATCTGTCAGCATAGCTGCGGCAGTTGCATCCGCGATTTTTGGCTGCAACAGTTCTAGGTTGCCGATGATGATGGTCAGCAGATTGTTGAAGTCATGAGAAATACCGCCAGTCATCTGGCCCAAGGCATCCAGCCTCTGCGACCGCGACAATGCCCTTTCTGTTGCAACCCGCTGGGTCAGATCGTGCAGGATCGCGACGAAGATTGGTTGCCCCCTTGCATTCGTGCGCCCGACCGACAAATGCAGCGGAAAGACCGTACCGTCTCTTCGTTGCCCTTCCACCTCCCGACCAATATCGATGATACGTTTCATCCCGGTTTTCAGGTGGTGGGCCATGAAACCATCATGCGCGTCGGCAACGATGTCAGGCATCAGAATTGAGACACTCCGGTCAACCAGACTGTCGGGTTCGTGCCCGAACAAGTCGTAGGCCGCTTTGTTCGCGCGCAGTATGCGACCGGCTTTGTCAGACACGATTATCGCGTCTACCGTCGCCTCAAAGATCGCGCCAAGTACTGCGGCGTCTTCTAGGGCGCTTCCACTCATGTACTCACCATGGGTCATTCCCTAACCATAGTATGGCATCCCGTAGCCGCGATAGTATTGATCTTTGTCACTCCGGTCTTTGGCGCCAAAGCGTCTTGACCAACTCGGGCACGATGATCAGCGGCAAGGCAAGCAGAGCGATCATTATCCAGTGTGCGGCGTCCAACGGAACCG
The DNA here is from genome assembly GCF_046762905.1 of Yoonia sp. R2-816. Lineage (NCBI taxonomy): Bacteria > Pseudomonadati > Pseudomonadota > Alphaproteobacteria > Rhodobacterales > Paracoccaceae > Yoonia > Yoonia sp. R2-816. The sequence goes on from NZ_JBKQXN010000311.1 coordinate 545,133, forward strand.
TATGAAGGAGAACCTGCAATGGTGCCCAGTAGACCGCCACAACCTGCGCGCCGATGGTGACGAACAGCGCCGCGATCAAGGTCCGGTTGGACAGCCAGCCTATCTGCCAGCAGGGTGATCGCAGCGACCGAAAGGCAAAGACGCTGGCCTTCTCAAAAATGACCATCGCGGTGAAAGCGGCCGTGCGCGCCAGATCGACATCCACGGGTACCAATTGCCAGAACACCCACAATGCGGCCCCACCGGTATAGCATCCAAAGGTTATGATAAGTGCGATGCCGCCCCAGCCGAGGATGGGGCTGTTCATGGGGCGTGGCGGTTCTTTCATCTGGCCCGGTTCCGATTTTTCCAGCCCGAGTGCCACCGCAGTGACACCATCGGTGACGAGGTTCATCCACAGGATTTGTGTCGCCAAAAAGATCAAAGGACCGCCAATGACAATGTTTGCAAAGATGGCGACAACTTCGCCAGCATTGGATGACAGAAGGTAGCGTACGAATTTCCGAATATTATCAAATTGGCGACGCCCTTCGCGGACAGCGGCCACAATAGTAGCAAAATTATCATCCAATAGGACAAGATCCGCCGCGTCCCGGGCGACATCGGTGCCGCGTATACCCATGGCGACGCCAATATCGGCTTGTTTCAGCGCCGGGGCATCATTCACGCCATCGCCGGTCATGGCGATGACCTGCCCATCGGCCTGCAAGGCTGCCACGATCCGCATCTTGTCAGCCGGGCGGGTCCGCGCAAAAAGGATGGGTTGGGAAAGCGTTGTGCGCAACTCCTCATCCGATAATGCCGCAAGTGCGTCGCCGGTTATGGCCTGCTCCACGTTCAGGTTCAGCTGCGACGCGATCGCTTTCGCCGTGACCGGGCTGTCGCCCGTGATCATGATGATCCTGATGCCAGCCGATTTTGCGGCAGCGACGGCAGCCACCACTTCAGGTCGAGGGGGATCAATGATGCCAACGAGCCCTAGAAATGTAAGGTTTTTTTCGACGAGGCTGCTACTTTGGTTTTTGCGGTTGGCCAGTGCGATAACGCGAAACCCTTTGGCTGCCATCGCTTCATATGCGCGGATGACTTCGCCGCTCCGCGTTTCGTCCAAAGCCACAACACCGTTTTCGCTGATAATCTCGGAACAGATCGCCAGCACCTGCTCTGGCGCGCCTTTGGTGTAGATAACACCATCTGCCATGACGCTCATGCGCTTGCGGTCACTACTGAACGGGATTTCGTCTGTTATCTCAGCGCCTGGATCACACCAGCCCTTGTAGCCAAGCGTGAGAAGCGCGCCTTCTGTGGGGTCGCCTGTCATCACCCACTCATGGCCATCGCGCCTGAGCTGGGCATGAGAGCACACCATTCCAGTGCGCAAGAGCGTCATGAGAACGGTATCGTCAGCCGCGCGCGCTTTCACGCCATTTCGGGTGATATGGCCTGAGGGATCGTAGCCCGTTCCCGTGACCGTGTACTGCGCCACTGGTGTCCAGATTTCTGTCGCGGTCATCTTGTTTTCGGTCAGAGTGCCGGTTTTGTCCGTGCAAATCACTGATGCAGCGCCAAGGGTTTCAATGGCCTGCAGGCGACGGGTCAATGCCTGTTGACGCACCATTGCTGCAGCACCAAGGGCCAGCGTGATAGTGACGACAGCTGGCAAGCCTTCGGGCACCATTGCAACCGAAAGCGACAAGGCGGTCATCAACATCTCTACCGTGTCGCGCCCAACGACCAGACCAATTGAAAGGATCGCCGCTGCGACCCCGATTGCCGCTATACCAAGTTGTGTTGCCAGTGTTCCCAATTGCTTCTGCAGATGGGTTTGCTTTTGCCCCAATGATCCGGTCAGTTCGGCGATTTCGCCGAAAGCCGTATGGGTGCCGGTTGCAAAAACCCGCGCCCGTGCGCGGCCCGCCACCACTGATGTCCCAGTCATCAGATCATCGCTCTTGGCTTTATCAACTGGCGCAGACTCACCGGTCAGAATGCTTTCATCCATGCGCAACGCGACCGCATCGATGGTTTTGGCATCTGCGGGCACACGATCGCCCGGATTCAGTACGATCAGATCGTCCGGCACCAGATCGCGGGCGGGTATACGCATTTCGCGTCCGTCGCGGATCACAAGAGCCTGCGGTGATAGCATACTTCGCAAAGTCTCAAGCGCGGTTTCCGCACGCCATTCCTGCACAAACCCCAGGGCGGCGTTCAGAATCACGACAAGGCCGATCGCGATGGTGTCCACAACCTCGCCCAGGAAGAACGCGATGCCACCGGCGGCCATTAAGATCAGAACCAGAAAGCTGCTAAACTGCCGTAACAGAATGCGTAGCGGTGATATCTGGTCCGGTTTGGGCAGTTCGTTCCAACCGTGTTGTTGGCGCGCTGCCGCTGCCTGTTCTGACGTAAGACCCTGTTGTTGGCTGCGCGTTATCTGCATGTCGCCATTTGGGCGTTTGGGCAGGATAGTGCGTTGATCAAGATCAATACCGTGCCGGTAGAAGACCACTAAAATTGGTGAGTCGCATGACGCAAGAGGAGAGAGCTATGCCGAAGAAAGCGGAAAGTGCCAAAACCGAACAGCCAAAAGAAATGTCTGCCCCATCTGATCAGAATACTGGACTTGACCCATTGTCATGGATGGGCACCGCATGGATTGAGGCGATGTCTGATCTGGGCAGTGAACTGGCGAGTTTTGTTGCCGAACGTATCCGGGAGGATGTGAAGACGCAGCATGAAATTCTACATTGCAAATCAGTGGCAGAAATGCAGGCCATCCAAGCTGCGTTTATGGAGCGTGCGTATGTGCAATACACGGTTGAAACCGGCAAGCTGATCGAGAAAAGCACATCGCTGTTTCCAAATTTGTCGCAGCAGACCAAACACACACCGGTCTGATCGGTCTAAGCCCGTCGCGGTGTGATGCCCCATGTTTGGCGAGGGTTGCCTGCCGTCCCCTGGGAGAGCTGTTATTGCTTTGGCCGGATGTTACTGACTGTTCAAAGGTGACATCATTCTTGCTCCGTGACTTTATGAAGTGTTGCAGCAAAATCGGCAAAAATCCTTTGTTCTTCCGTCGTCATTTCGCGGTCATTTGCGATGGCGGCTGTGACGGCTAGCGGGTGGCCCAGTTCCTGTTCTACCAAGGCATAAGCCTTTTCCGGTGGTGAATGGTCACCGTATGTCAGCAAAAGCCCAAGAGTTGCTGGCAAGTGCTGAACCTGCTGAAAATAGCTTCGCAATGGTGCCGCCGGGTACGATGTCCATATCGGGCCGCGAATCACCAGCGCATCATAGCGTTTCAGCTCGGGCAGGGGGTGCGCCAGACTTGGCTTTGCCAGTCGCAGACTATCCAGCCCGGCCCGCAGATAGCTCAGAAAAGGAGTGCGATACCGGGTCGTTTTCAACTGATGCAGATCAGTATCCAGAATATCTGCCAGCAATTCTGCAGCACGTCGCGAATGGCCGCTCTTCGAATAGTAAACAATGGCGGTTTTGGTGTCGGGTTTGCTCATCTTTACCTGCCACGACTGAATACCTGAATTTTGGCGATGTGGTCGTGGCCGTGATTGAGATATGTCAATGCGCTACGGGACGCTGGTGTTAGGGGTACAGTACATGCTCAATTCTTGAAAGGAGACGACCATGACCGCGAATGTGGGAACGGTGGATCGTGGCCTGCGGGTGATCCTCGGTATCGCGCTGATTGTCGCACCGTTGCTGAACTTCTTGGGACTTGGGGCGAGCGCTGTCGTCGCATACATCCTGATGGCAATCGGGGCCATCCTGATCCTCACCGGCCTTTTTTCGTTCTGCCCACTCTACCGGGTGCTGAACATCAGGACGAAAAAGGCGTAATCCAGGGTGGAGATCACGCGCATCACTGACGCCTATGCTGTGACCGGGCAATTGAACGCGGCGAAGGTAACCCAGGCTCACAGTCTTGGCTTTAGAAGCATCATCTGCAATCGGCCAGACGGTGAAGACATCAGCCAACCGCTGTTCGAGGCGATTGCTGCGGCGGCGGATGCCACAGGGCTAAGCGCGCGTTATGTCCCTATTGCGCCAGTCGGTCCGTCGCAGGATGATGTGCAGGCCTTTATGAAGGCATATGATGAATTGCCGAAACCGGTTCTGGCCTATTGCCATAAAGGTGGCCGAAGCAAGGCGGTGTTTGAACAAGCCTTTGCTGAGTAGTTTTTTGTGCTTCTCCACCCGATCACCTCTGCTCGTAATGTATCACCTGCCTTGCGTGCTCCGGGCGAAAGACGACATTAAATTCGTGTGGCGTGCGCTTGTCACTGTTGGGATGATAGAGGATACTTCGAGAGTTCCAGCCGAAGTGTCCGGCACCTGCATCATGGTGGAGCATTGATGACGAAGGCTCCCAAGATCACCCTTACAGATGGAATCCTCCGGTTGCAGGGTGATCTGTTGATCAGCACCATCGAAGCAGTCAACTGGTCCACGCCCCAAAGCCATGACGCGAAGGCGATTGATCTTGGCGCCGTGGGTCGACTGGATACGGCGGGCGCCTGGGCGGTGGTTTCGCTGGAAAGAAAACTCGGACTGACCGGGCAAACGATAGGTGCGTCTGAACCCCAGGATGGGCTTCTTCGTACTGTTCGCGACCATATGCCAGGCCTGGCACATCCGGGCGCTGGTCAAACCGGCATCATAGATGAGCTTGAGGCGGTAGGCCGCCGCGCAACATCGGCTTTTGGCGCCACAATTAGCATTATTGGTTTCATGGGACAGGTGGTCGCCACACTGGCGAGCCTGATTTTACATCCGGCGCGCATAAGATGGACATCGCTGGTCCATCACATGCAGCAGGTCGGATTGAACGCGGTTCCTATCGTCTTTCTGATGTCGTTTCTTATTGGTGTGGTGCTGGCTTTCCAGGGCGCGACGCAGTTGCGACAGTTCGGGGCAGAGGTCTTTGTCGTAGACCTCATTGCGATCTCGATATTGCGCGAACTCGGGATTTTGTTGACTGCTATCATTGTCGCAGGCAGGTCCGGCTCGGCCTTCACGGCCGCTATCGGCTCTATGAAAATGCGGGAAGAAATCGACGCGCTGCGCACGCTTGGCCTCGATCCTGTGGAAATTCTTGTTGTACCAAGGGTTTTGGCGCTGATCCTCATGTTGCCGGTTCTTGGTATCATCGCGAATATGGCGGGGCTTATCGGGGGCGCGCTGATGTCCTGGATCGAACTTGGCGTTTCACCCGGCGTATTCCAGTCGCGCTTGGCCAGCAACACCGGCGTCTGGCATTTTGGCGTTGGTATGATCAAGGCCCCTTTCTTTGCCCTGATCATCGGCATCGTCGGATGTTTTCAAGGGATGCAGGTCAAGGGCAATGTGGAGTCTTTGGGAAGCCTGACATCAGCCTCGGTCGTGCTGTCGATCTTTCTGGTCATCGCGGCGGACGCCTTGTTTTCGATCTTCTTTTCGATCGTGGGGGTCTGATGACGGCCGCGCCGATTATCAGTGTCAGAGGGTTGGTGACCCGGTTCGGGAAGAACACAGTGCACGATGAGCTGGACCTTGATGTCTGGCGGGGTGAAATCATCGGGGTCGTGGGCGGATCAGGCACCGGGAAATCGGTATTGCTGCGCGCCATTGTTGGCCTGTTGAAACCTGCAGCGGGCCAGATCACTGTATTTGGCGAGGATGTCAGGAACACGTCAGTCGCGGACTACCGTCGTTTGCGTCGCCGTTGGGGCGTGATGTTCCAAGGAGGCGCCTTGTTTTCGTCCCTCAATGTCCAGCAAAATGTCGAGGCGCCGATGCGTGAGCAACTTGACCTGTCGCCCGAAACCCGCGCTGCACTGGCTGCGATCAAGGTCAAGATGGTGGGGTTGCCCGAGAACGCGTTAACCCAGATGCCTTCGGAGTTGTCAGGCGGCATGCGCAAACGGGCGGGTTTTGCCCGTGCGATCGCTCTTGATCCTGAAATTGTATTCCTCGATGAACCGACGGCGGGATTGGACCCGATCGGGGCTGCCGCATTTGACGCGCTGATCGCGCAGCTCCAATCCGCGCTCGGGCTGACTGTCTTTCTGGTGACCCATGACCTCGACAGTTTGCATGCCATCTGTGACCGTGTCGCGGTGCTTGCCGAGCGTAGGGTCCTTGCAACCGGCACGATGAAGGATATGCAGGAGATAGACCACCCTTGGGTGCAGGCCTATTTCAAAGGTCCACGCGCACGCGCCGCCCTTGTGCAAAAGGATACCGCTTGATGGAAACGCGGGCACATTTTGTCCTGATTGGGCTTTTCACGCTGCTGGGGATCCTTGGCGGCCTGGGCTTTTTCATCTGGCTGGCCAGTGTCCAGATTGATCGTCAACTCACACAATATGGGGTCCTTTTCGAAAATGTTGCCGGGCTCGATCAATCTGCCGACGTTCTGTTCAACGGCGTTGGCGTTGGACGGGTCGTGGGCATTCGTATCTGGGAAAACGACCCCAGTCTCGTGTATGTCGGCATCGAAATCGACGCCGATACGCCCGTGGCCGTCGACACGATGGCACAGCTTGAATCGTCTGGTGTAACCGGCGTCGCCTACATCGCCTTATCAGGCGGCGCACCCGGTGCTGCGCTTTTGACTGCATCGGCCGAGGGGCCGCCAATCATTGCGTCACGGCGGTCTTCGTTCCAATCACTGGTCAGTAGCGCACCCGATATTCTTGAGGATGCAGCTTTGTTGATGGAACAGTTACAGGCCATCACAGGACCGGAAAATCAGGAATATGTACAAAATATTCTTCAAAACGTCGATGCAGCCACAGCCAACCTGGACGCGGCCCTCCAAGACTTCTCGGAAGTCTCGCGCACGATAGAAGAAGCAACGTCGCAGATCAGAGTCTTTACCGATAAGCTCGACGAAATTGGGGACACGGCGCAATCCACGCTTGAACAGGCCGACGACACATTGGCCACAATCACGGAAACCTTTGATCTTGCAAGTGAGCAACTTGATGCCTTGGCGCCAGCAATCGCCAATGCAGAGGCGGCGTTTTCAGCAATGGACGTGTTGATCAAGGATGGCCTGTCGCCATTATCGGACACGCTTGATCAGACCCTTACCAGCGCCGATCAGGCGTTTCTGCGTGCCGATGGTCTGATGGAGACCGATCTTGGTCCCGCTTTGTCTGATGCGCGAGAGGCGATGACCGCGTTTAACGATTCACTCGCTACGATTACACCCGAGATACCTGCCATTGTCGCAGATCTGCGTGCCGTCGTGAGTGAAGCAAGGGCAGGGATCGCTGCGGCAAGCCCGGGGCTGCGCGATTTTGGCCGGCTTGGTGGTGAGGCGCGCGCGCTGGTCCAAAATATCAGCGATCTGGTGCGCCGCATAAACCGTGATCCGGCCCGCTTTCTGCTGGATGACCGCGTTCCCGACTATCGGAGATAGATAATGAACAAACTGCTCCTGACGCGCCGATCCTTTGTATTAGGTGCTGTTTCATTGCCCGGTTGCACGGCGCTCAATACGCTCAATCAGGCCGCCCAACCACGGGATACTTTTGATTTGAACCCTGTCGAACTTGAAGGCGGACGGCGTGGCACCCGAAGCTTACTGGTTCTTGTACCCACTGCCCCGGCGACAATCGCAACCGATCGGATACTGATCAAACCAACACCAATCTCAGTGGCCTACCTGCCCGATGCCCGCTGGGCCGATGAGGTTCCGCTGCTGGTCCAGTCATTGCTGATAAGGTCACTGTCCTTCAGCGGACAGTTCGGCTTCGTCGGGCCACAAGCGGCAGGCCCCGTCCCTGATTTCGTTGTTCTGACCCGGATCGACCAGTTTGGCGTGGACGCGCTTCCAGATGGCAGCTTCAAAGCAGTAGTCCAAATGAACATCACCGTTTTACGCGATAGGGATCAGCGTGTGATTGGAACACGCCGTTTCCAAGGCTCTGCATTGCCCAGTAACGATCTGGCAGTCCCGGTCGTCCAGGCATTTCAGCAGATCCTGGACGCACTGCTACCCGACGCCGTGCGGTGGATCGGGGCGCGGGCCTGAATGCGTGCCAGAACGAAGAATGACCAAGTACTAATCACGAAAGTCGACTGTCCACATCTCTGCGCCACGGTTCCCAACCTACCAGTAAGAGCGAATGGATATTGCTTTACTGCGACGCAGTGAGTTGAGAGCATTTTGACATGCTCTCAACCTTCAGATCATCAGCTTTGGTTGTTGGTGAACCACGCAATATCGGTTGATGTGAGTCCTGATGTCGGTTGCGCTTAAAGCCGTAAGTATTGCCGAAGTGCAGAACGTGTGCCGTGTTCCCATATGTGTGTGAGCCAGTTTGCGAATTCTGAGGCGAAGCGCTGATTTTGGCCGAGATCGCCGTAGATGTTTCGCTGCTGAAACCAGATTTCCGGATTGTGTTGCGCCGCGCGGGCCGCACGACATAGATCGTCCCATATCGGATCGTTGGCCGCGACGACAGAGCCGTCTTCGCGGGTTCCCTCGCACATCCTTGCCCAAATCGCTTGGGACAAGGCCAGTCCTTCGATGTGCCCATTGGCTGCCAAAGCATCGCGAATGACGGGGATGACGAAACCCGTGTGCCGGGACGACCCGTCGAATGCCACGCGACGCACCGTGTCGAGGATTTCGGGGTTGGAAAAACGGCGCTCGACCAGCTTTGCATAATCCGCTGGTGTCATCCCGGGGACCGAGGCCACATGCGGGGCAATTTCCGACCCGACCACCTTGTGGAAATAGGCCCGGATTAACGGATGTTCCATGCATTCGGAGATTGTCGCGATCGACAACACCTCTGCCGGGTTTGCGATCAACTGATGCCCGCCATTCAGAATGCGGATTTTCATCGACTCGTACGCGTGGACATCAGATGTGAAGGTTGCGCCAACCTTGTCCCAATCAGGGCGTCCTGCGCAGAATGCATCTTCCATCACCCACTGGCGGAAATTCTCATGGGTCACGGGGCTCGCATCTTCCATGCCGAACGTCCTCGCCAGTTCCAGTTCTTTCGGGCCGGTCGCCGGGACGATACAATCGACCATCGCATTGGGAAAGGTGCAGTGCGTGTCGATCCAATGGGCGAGATCGGGGTCCGACAGCCGCGCCAGCGACACAACAGTCTGGCGCAGGATTTCCCCGTTGCCTTGCAGATTGTCGCAGCTTTGCAGGGTGAACGGGCCGATGCCTTTGGCGCGCCTGTGCTTCAGCGCAGCCACGATGGCGCCGAAGGCTGTGCGCGGTGCATCGGGGTTCGCGGTATCATGCTGGATATCCACATGGCCCGCATCAAACCCCTTGGTGACGGGATCCATATAATACCCACCTTCGGTGACGGTCAGCGACACGATCCGAATGGCAGGATCAGCCATTTGTGCGATCAGGGCGGCGTTGTCTGCTTCGACAGGGACAAAGCCGATCATGACGCCGGTGACTTCGGCAGAGCGGCCATTCGGGTCCAGCTCTATCAAGGTGGTCAGGTAATCCTGCGCGGCCAGCCGGTCGCGCTGTACCGCATCACCGGGCCGCACCCCTGCGCCGATGATGCCCCAATCCAGCGCTTCGCCCTGCTGCATCAAGCGATGCAGGTACCATGCCTGATGGGCGCGATGGAAATTACCAAGGCCGATATGCACGATCCCCGGTGTGATCGCAGACCGGTCATAGGTCGGCCGATCTACATGCTGCGGCAGTTGCGAAAGGGTTGCATTCGACAGCTTCACGTCAGCTCATCCAATTGCCGCCATCGACGTTGAGCGTCTGGGCAGTGATATAGCGCGCCTCGTCCGAGGCAAGAAAGACGCAGGGATCTGCCACATCGCGCGGGTCGCCCATGCGGCCAAGTGGAACGGCTTCGCCGACCTCGCGCTTTTTCTGGCCTTGCGGCTTATTTTCGTATTCCGCGAATTGTGCATCAACAATATCCCACATGGGCGTGTCGATCACGCCGGGCGCGATGGCGTTGACCCGGATATTGGCGCCTGCCAGTTCCAGCGCGAGACTTTGCGTGACCGAGATGACCGCAGCCTTGGTCGAACAGTAGACGGTAATATTCGGCTCTCCGCGTCGCCCGGCCTGGCTGGCAAAGTTGATGATTGCGCCGCCGCCGCGTTTCTTCATGCTTGGCACGACCGCCTGTATCGCAAAGATGGTGCCAGCCACATTCACATCATACTGGCGGCGAAAGTCGTCAGGCGTAATCCTGTCGATGGACGCCATGTTGAAGATGCCCGCGTTGTTCACAAGGATGTCGATCCCGCCCCATGTCTCGGCCACGCTCGCAACGCCACCAGAGATGGACGACAGATCGGTGACATCCATTGCGACAGACATGCCACCGATGGCTGTTGCGGTCGCATTCGCGTCATCTTGCAGCAGATCGGCCACAGCGACCTTTGCGCCCGCGTTCGCGTAAGCCTCGCAAACCGCACGGCCGATACCGCGCGCACCGCCGGTCACAAGCGCCACCTTTCCGTCCAGGCGTTTCATGCGATGCGCAATCCCTCTGCATCAAATTTGTGAATTTGGGTCGCATCGGGTGTCAGATAGACGGTGTCGCCGTGTTTTACGGCAACATCACCGCCGGCCCGCACAGTCATCGGGTCACAGCCGGGAACGCCGTGGATATGGATAAATGTATCGGATCCAAGACGCTCTGCCACACCAACGGTGCCTTCCCAATGGCCTGCGGTTGTGGACACTTCAATATGTTCGGGGCGAATGCCAATCGTATGTGCATTGTGACTGGCCGCCTCTGGCCCTTCGATAAAGTTCATTCTGGGTGAGCCGATGAACCCTGCTACAAAGATGTTACGCGGGTTGCGATACAGCTCCAAGGGGCTGCCAACCTGTTCGATCACACCGGCCTGAAGGACGACGATCTTGTCGGCCATCGTCATCGCCTCCACCTGGTCGTGGGTGACGTAGATCATGGTCGTGTCGAGTTTCTTGTGGAGTTCGCTGATCTCCATGCGCATGCCGACACGCAGGGCCGCGTCCAGGTTAGAAAGCGGTTCGTCGAACAGGAACGCCGACGGCTCGCGCACAATCGCGCGGCCGATTGCGACCCGCTGCCGCTGTCCGCCAGACAACTGCCCCGGCCGCCGGTCCAGATAGTCGGTGAGGTTCAGGACCGAGGCCGCACCTTCGACACGCTTGTCGATTTCCGCCTGATCCATTTTCGCCATCCGCAGCGGGAAGGCGATGTTCTTGCGCACCGTCATATGCGGATAAAGCGCGTAGGATTGGAACACCATGGCCAGACCGCGCTTGGCCGGGACAAGGGCGGTCGCGTCCGTGCCGTCGATCTCGATATGGCCGGTTGTGATATCCTCAAGCCCGGCAATCAACCGCAGCAGCGTGGATTTACCGCAGCCGGAGGGACCGACAAAGACGGTGAATTCGCCGTCTTCAATGGTCAGGTCCAGCGGCGGGATGACCTGTACGTCGCCAAAGCTTTTGGTGACCTGTTTCAGTTGGATTTGTCCCATCAGTCAGGTTCCTTATTTCACCGCGCCAAAGGTCAGGCCGCGGACAAGTTGTTTCTGGCTGAACCAGCCAAGGATGAGGATCGGTGCAATCGCCATGGTCGAGGCAGCACTGAGTTTTGCAAAGAACAGACCCTCGGGGCTGGAGTAGCTGGCGATGAAGGCCGTCAGCGGTGCCGCATCAACAGCCGTAAGATTCAGCGTCCAGAAGGCTTCGTTCCAGGCGAGAATGAAGTTCAACAGCATGGTCGACGCGATGCCAGGGATCGCCATGGGGGTGAGGATATAAAGCACCTCTTCTCTCAGCGTGGCGCCATCCATCCGCGCGGCCTCAAGGATTTCAACCGGAATTTCGCGGAAATAGGTGTAAAGCATCCAGATGATGATCGGCAGATTGATCAGCATCATCACAATGACCAGACCCGCCCGGCTGTCGAGCAGACCCATCTGGATGAATAGCAGGTAGATCGGGTACAGCACACCGACGGCTGGCAGCATCTTGGTCGACAGCATCCAAAGCAGAATGTCCTTTGTCCGCCGCGATGGCACAAAGGCCATGGACCAGGCGGCAGGCACTGCGACGATCAGACCAAGGATGGTCGAACCACCCGCAATGATGATCGAGTTCCACAGGAAGCGTGCATAGTTGGACCGCTCCATCACCACGCCGTAGTTTTCCAGCGTCCAGTCGAAGTTGAATAAAATCGGCGGGCTTGCGATGGCCTGTGCTTCGGATTTGAAGCTGGTCAGGATTGTCCAGAGGATCGGGAAGAAGATCAGCAAACCAACGGCCCAGGCGGCGCCTGTATTGATCAGCTTACGGCGGGGTGTAACAGCACGTGCCATGATCAGTTATCCAGATTCTTGCCGACGATCCGCATCAGGAAGATCGCAACAATGTTTGCAAGGATGATGGCGTAGACACCACCGGCGGAGCCGAGACCGACATTCTGGCTTTCCAGCACCCGCTGGAAGATCAGGTAAGACAGTGTGCGGGTCCCGAAGGCGCCGCCCGTGGTCACGAAAATCTCAGCGAAGATGGCCAGCAGAAAAATCGTCTGGATCAGGATCACGATGGTGATCGCTCGGCCCAGATGCGGCAGAATGATATAATAGAATTGCTTCAGCTTTGGCGCGCCATCCATTTCGGCAGCTTCCAGCTGTTCGCTGTCCAGCGACTGGATCGCGGTCAGCAGGATCAGTGTGGCAAAGGGCAGCCACTGCCAGCTGACGATCATGATGATCGAGGGCATGGCGGCATCTGATAGCCAACTGACTGGTTCGGCGCCGAAAAAGCGCCAGAGATGGGCGAAAAGCCCGTTCACCGGATCCATAAACATGTTCTTCCAGACCAGCGCAGAGACGGTCGGCATCACAAAGAAGGGGGCGATGACAAGGATGCGTACAACACCTTGGCCCCACATCGGTTGGTCCAGAAGCATGGCGAGCAGCACACCAAGAACAACGGTGATGATCAACACGCCGACCACGATGATCAGTGTGGTCTGCACCGCAGGCCAGAACGCGCTGGAGGTAACGAACCGAACGTAGTTATCAAAGCCCGTCCAACCCTGGTCACCGCCGCGCAGCGGCAGATAGGTCCGGAAGGAAAACCACAATGTCATGATCAGTGGAACCAACATCCACCCGAGGAGCAGAACGACGGCGGGTGCCATCATCAGTCGGGCGGCGGATCGCGACGCTTTGGTAGCCATTGGATGCATCTCCTCTGTCGACGGGCGGCACGTCTTGCGGACCCATCATAGATGACATTGCGCGAAAAGGGTTTGTACTCGTATCCGGAGGACGGGTCTGCCGCCCTCCGGTGAAAGGTGCGTTGGCTTATTGGTAGCCAGCAGCTTCCATGACTTCGTTGGTGATGGCCTGGGCCTTCTCAAGCGCTTCTTCGACGGTCTGTTGACCGGCGTAGGCGGCAGAGAATTCCTGGCTGACTTCGGTCGCCATACCCGCAAATTCCGGGATCGCGACGAACTGGATGCCGACATATGGGACGGGTTCAACAGTCGGGTTGTTTGGGTCCGCTGCGTTGATGGAATCCAGCGTCATCTGCGCGAAAGGCACTTCCTGATACTCAGGTGTTTCGTACAGCGAAGTCCGTGCACCGGGGGGCACATTGGCCCAGCCTTCGTTTGCCGCCACCAATGCGATATAGTCCTTGGATGTGGCCCATTCGATGAACTGTTTGGCTTCGGCTTCCTGCTGTGTGCCGGCAGGGATTGCCAGCGCCCAGGCCCAGAGCCAGTTCGCGCGCTTTTCAACGCCTTCGTTGTTTGGCGCCAGTGCAAAACCAACGCTGTCGGCGACAGTTGAATCGTCACCTGTGACGAAGGAGGCGGCAACCGTCGCGTCAATCCACATGCCGCATTTGCCCTGATTGAACAGCGACAGGTTTTCGTTGAACCCGTTGGTCGCATAACCTTCTGGGCCATAATCGTTCATCAGGTTGACATAGAAATTAAGCGCCTCAGCCCATTCAGGCTGATCGAACTGCGCGTTCCAGCCTTCGTCAAACCAGCGTGCGCCGAAAGAGTTACCGGTGACGGTGATGAACGCACCACCTTCGCCCCAACCGGCCTTGCCGCGCAGGCAGATACCGTTGATGTCATTCGCAGGATCGTCCATGGCGGCAGCCGCTTCGCGGATGAACTGCCATGATGGGTCAGTTGGCATTTCCAGACCGGCGGCTTCCATCAGGTCCGTGCGATACATCACCATAGAGCTTTCGCCGTAGAAAGGTGCTGCATAAAGCGTGCCGTCATGGCTCAGGCCATTGCGCATGGCAGGCAGGATATCGTCCACGTCATATTCAGCGGACAGGTCATCCAATGGCACCAACCAGTCATTCGCGCCCCAGATGGGTGTTTCGTACATGCCGATAGTCATGATGTCGAACTGGCCACCCTTGGTGGTGATGTCCGTCGTGACACGCTGGCGCAGAACGTTCTCTTCCAGCGTGACCCATTCGACGGCGATACCCGTCTGTTCGGTGAACTGATCCGTATAACCCTGCATGCGGATCATGTCGCCGTTGTTGACTGTGGCGATCGTCAGCGTCGCACTATGCGCGTCTGCAAAAGCCGACGAGCCCGCCACCAATGCAAGCACGCTTGCAACGCCCAAAGACGTTTTCCTAATCATTGAATTTCCTCCCATTACGCAAAACAGATTGCTGGAAACGAAGTTAGGCGAAAATGTGACGCGAGGTCAATAAAATTTTTACTCGCGTAAAGAAAATGCTAGTCAGGCCGATCCACGCAGGATCAGGCGGGACGCAAAGAGTACCTCTGACCGCTGTTCAAACCGCCCACCGTTGTTGATCAACTCGAAAAGCAACTCTACCGATCGGTTCGAGACCGAATCGTAGTCGTGGGCGACTGTCGTCAGTGATGGGCAGGTATAGCGGGCAAAGGGATGATCATCATGTCCTGCCACGCGCAGGTCACAGGACGAATCCTGTCCAACTTTCAGGCCCGATTCGTAACAGGCCGACAGCACGCCAATCGCAAGACGGTCATTGCTGCAAAGGATCGTGTTTGTCGGCAGATTGCCATCCCTTAACAACTTCATTGTGCCCTGATAGCCGATTTCTTCAAATGCCCAGCCTTCGCCCGGCAATTGGACGATATGCGGTTCAAGCCCCAACCCCTCCATCTTTGTCACATAGGCCGTGCGCCGCTTGCGGGCATTCGGGTTGGCCGGCGTCGCCATTTCCACGAATATCGGCGGTTCACCGGACCGGGTCAGGTAATCGACACTTTGGCTGACAAAGCTGAAATTGTCCGATCCGACAAAAGCTTCGCCAATGCCATCAAGGTTGCTGTCAAACAGAATTGTCGGCACATCACGGCAGAACTTTTCGATTTCCTGCCTGTCCGACGCGCGCCCCAGCGCAGCCAAAAGCACCCCGGCCGGTTTCAGTGACCGCAGCCCATCCAGGATCTGGTTTTCCAGCGCCTGTTCGCCATGTGAACTGAAAAGCGTCGGCGAATACCCAGCGTCAATACAACGCCGCTCAATCCGTCGTACGATCTCTGCAAAGAAGGGATCGGCAAGGTAGGGGACGACAATGCCGATATTCTTGGTCAGTTGCCGGTTCTGATTGATGGCATATATGTTCGGGCGATAGTCATACTTGGCCAGCGCCTCTTCGATCCTCGCGCGGGTTGAGGCGCGCACGCTTTCAGGATCATGAAAGTATTTTGAAACGGTCGGGCGAGATATCCCGCTGACCGCCGCGAATTCTTCCATGTTACGAATGCCGCCTGTATTCATGTTGCTGCTTGCCGCCGTAAATCGTGGTTTCATCAGCTTTAAGTTATCACTAATTTTGCGCGCGACAATTATGATAATTTACGGAACGCTTATTTCTGCTCCAAAGGTCTTGTTGGTCAAACAAACTGCATTAGCTGTTAACTCCAATAATGCGGTAGTTGATGTGACACAACTTGGCGGTAACTGGATGTCGTCCGGATCGTTACCTTCTCAATCAGGCCAATCGAAATGGTGCCACTGGTTTCGATGGCACGCATTATTAGTTGACACAGGACGCACAGTGGAAAAGCTGCAAAGCTTTCCAGATGAGGTAACCACATCAGCTCCGGTTCGGCCATTGTCATCACGATGACCGCGAGATGGTTACGGTGCTATTTGTGAGCTTTTAACAGGTTGTCCATCCGATTCCTTGCGGGTTGATTGGAGTTTCCAAGCAACGACAGTGTTCTGAGATCGAGTGAACATGAACAGGAATGCCAGACTGACGCCTTTGGACCGAAAGCGGGCCACTAGGGTTGATGGTCTTCAGGAGCATCTGGCGTTCGATATCCAAATCGCGCCATTCAACACGGCAGATCTCATCGAGGCGCATGGCTGTGGCTACCGCGAACTGCACAATCCGTGTCATCGGTAGGGTCAGGCGATCATTGTCATCGAAGCAGCGGAACAGGTGGTTCAGCTCTTTCCTTGTCGACCTTCTGTCGCGTTCCGTGCCTTTGTCAATCAGACCCAGCCGCTTCAAGGCAATGCGGGCGAGGTCGACCGGTTCCGAGGAGATATCGAGCCCGTGCACGGCGTGCCACGTGCGTCATGGTCATTTTGATCACACCGATATCGATGCCAAGCGTGACGGGACCGGCCCCTTTCTTGGCGCGCTTGCGGCCATACTCGATCGGCATCACTCGATCAGCATCGCGCGATCGATATGACCAATGCGCTCATTGCCGAGGTCGTTCTTCAAAGTGGCCAGGGTCGCGGCCTTACTTCTGAGTGGTGGTTTCCCAACCGCGCACATGTCGTGTATATGCAGGTCAATGCGATCGCCAAACGTCGCAAGGCGGGCGGCGGACGACTTGTTCGGTGACAGGCCCTGATCGACACGTGTCTCCGCCTGACGGGCCCATTTGTGGGCGTCGTCACGACGGTGAAAGGTCGCAGCACGGCCAGCGGCCCTTGCGTCTGATCTGGACCCGGTATCCACCGGAGGGAAGCTTGCCTATAGTGGCCATATCCTGTGCGCTGATTGTGCAATGAGTCGTCGAAAAGGGGCAAATCAGGGGTGCTCGAGCGCAGCAACTTTGCCCCGCAATAGTTTGAAAAAAATGAAAATAAATCAACATGCTAGACTTTCTATCGCCCCGATGATGGACTGGCCATATTCACATTCATTTTCAATAGCTTAAATGCTGCCATGTGCGCCATGTGTGCAACATGAAATCGCCTTCTGGCGCGCGCTATCGTGCGTTTGGCGATTGTGTGAATTTGGTTAAACTGCAGCGCGTTGGATCTGGAAAGGCCTAAGGATCTTACCAACCAAGCAACGGGACGTAGTCATTTGCCCCTTGCAGCGCCCATCAAAGAGTTAGTGAGTTGAAGGTCGGCTTAGGGCAGGGGCGGTAGCAACCCTTTCTCATCGGTCTCGGATCGCGTCTTGGTAGGCGAAAGTTCCAGTAAGCAGCGAAAACGGACCTTGTTTGCGTTCGAAGCTAATGTCTTAGATGCGGACAAAACAGACCTTGGTTGTTCGGAAGTCAATAACCGGTTCTCGCGATCTGGTTCGGGGCTCGCCGGATTATCCAAGTTCCATGGTTGCGATCGCTTGGAACTTCGCTGGATTCGTTACAGGCTGAGCGCCGCTGATCATTCTGGCTGTTTCAAAAGTTGCCTTGAAGTCGAGCGACTTGATCATCTTGGAAAGTGGGGCGTTATGGTCAGAAACATCGACAAAACATGGCTCATCGGATGTAGCGAACGGATTGGCGGCTAACAGCGCACGGGCGTCAGCCTCGGACACCGCATAAAGCGGACCAATCTTGCTGCCTAGCGGGCAGCGCCGGAAGGTTGCAAATCCAGCGATGTCTGCCCCCTCCACCAGAGCCATGGTTTGACGCGTCGGCGCATGGGCGAACCACGCAGTTGCAAATTCAGTGCGCCGGATGCCGGATGCGCGCGTATCGCGGGCTATCATTGTCTCGATGTCACCGCGTAACGCCGGACGGATGCGTGGATCAGCCAGTGGAGCGATCTGTCCTTCGTACCTGACTGTGCTTCCGTATTTGACAAAGCCTGAACGCGCATAATTGTCTTGTTGGTCGGGGACGCCATCCAATCCGATGCTGCGTGTTTCAGCATGGGCAATGCCAGCACGCCAGACGTCCATGCCGTGGCCTTGTCCGCGAAATTCTGGTTTGCAAAGATAGAGCCCCAGAAAAGCGAAATCGGGATCGTGGTTGACGACAGAAATCGCGGCAATGGGTTGGCCATCGACCTCCTTGAGCAGAAATCCCGTTGGGTCTGCGGCATGAAAGGCAGCAGCGTCATCCAGGCCGGGATTCCAACCTTCATCGGCCGCCCATCCCAGCACAATTTGCAATTCACCCACAGTCATGGGGCGCACGATCATTGTGACAATGCCTCTTTCAGGGATGGCGCCCGGACGTTTCGTTCGCGCAAATCCAATGCAGAGTGCAAGTCAACCAAATGACTGCGCATCAGCGCTTCGGCCTGCTCCTCATCGTGGTCCGCCAATGCGCGCACCAATGCGTGATGGGCGTGTTTCTCGCAAAGCGCACTTTCGCGTCGCCAATAGAGAGCGATGATAAGCGATGACCGCGCGACAAGAGTTTCAATGAAGCCTGCAATGGTTCCCTGGTTCGCGATGCGCGCAATTTCAGTGTGAAAAAGACCAGATAGATATAATGCCCGCCCTGGATCTGCGGCATCCAGTGCGGCGTGCTCTTCATTGATATGTCGTTCTAGCAAGGCAATATCAGACGGTGTCGCTAGTTTCGCCGCGCTGCGTGCGGTCCGCGGTTCAAGCAACTCGCGGGCCTCAAACACTTCGTGGGCCTCGGTCAATGATGGCGAGGCGACTTTGGCACCTTTGTTCCGGCGAATATCAACAAGCTTCAGATGCGAAAGGCTTTGTAGCGACGCCCGAACGACCGTCCGCGAAACGCCATAGATTTCTGCCAGCTCATCCTCACCCAGTTTGGTGCCTGGCGCTATCCGATGTTCGTGAATAGCCAAAGATAGCGCTTGGGCGATGGTATCACTGGTGGCGGCATTTTGCATAGCGGGTAAGAGCGTTGTGCGGGTCATGGAAATTCCTCGTGCCTCTCACATGACAGACCGATTGGCACTGCTCAAGGTTGTCATTGTGTACCCAACCTCTTCTTGTATTGTATACAATTATGTGTTCAATTTTTGGTCACAAGTGGTCTGCAGCGCAAAAGTTTTGAGCAGCGCCAGTTAAAAGTCAGGAGAATTGGCAAACCGAAATTGCCTAACAGCCTGCCAACCCAGTTGATTGGCATAACTTCCCGGGGGACGTATGAACGCCACGAACAAAGAACTGGAACTGGTGTCCGTCACAAAGCGCTACGGCGAAACTGTGGCGGTCAATGCAATTAGTCACAAGTTCCAGACCGGCGGCTATGCGTGCCTGTTGGGGCCGTCAGGCTGTGGCAAGTCATCGACCCTGCGCATGATTGCGGGCCATGAAATTGTATCAGACGGGTCGATCCTGTTGGGCGGTACAGACATTTCGCATCTTCCACCGGCAAAGCGCGGTACGGCGATGATGTTCCAGAATTACGCGCTTTTCCCGCATCTCAGTGTTGCTGAAAACGTAGCCTTTAGCCTGAAAATGCGTGGTGATGACAAGCAAGCTCGCTTGAAAAAAGCGGGTGAGATGTTGGAGTTGGTCGACCTTAGCTCGCTCAGCGATCGGTTGCCTGATCAACTGTCTGGAGGGCAGCAGCAGCGTGTCGCCTTGGCGCGTGCCTTGATCACACGTCCGCAGGTGTTGCTGCTGGACGAGCCACTGTCAGCGCTTGATCCGTTCTTGCGCATCCGCATGAGGGGAGAGCTGCGTAAACTGCAGCGCGAGTTAGGGATCAGCTTTGTGCATGTCACCCATGGGCAGGATGAAGCATTGGCATTGGCGGATGAGATCGTGGTCATGAACAATGCGGTGATCGAACAGGCCGGTACAGCACGCGAGGTGTTCAATGCCCCCACAACAGCCTTTGTCGCGCAGTTCATTGGTGGCCATAACGTCATCGCGCTGCCTGACGGGCATTTTGCGATCCGCACTGATGCCGTGGGGATTGCGCAACGAGACAGTGGCAATCTGCAGGGTAACATTCTCGCTGTGGAGTATCAGGGCGCGCATGTCTCTGTATCCGCAATGATTGCAGGCGACCAAGAGATCAGCGCACTGGTTCCGGAAGCCGACTTTTTCAACAACCCACTTAACCCAGGCGATCAGGTCGGTCTGATCTGGGACGACGCAAATCTGCACAAGCTTACGGCCTAGCGAACACCCGACAAGGAGAAAACAAATGACCAAAGTATCAAGACGCAGCATTCTGAAAGGCGGCGCAGCTTTTGCCGCTGGCACCACTCTTGGTGCCCCAATGATCTGGGCGCAAAACATCAAGGACGTCACCTTGCGCCAGTTTGGTACAGGCGTGTCGAACCTCAATGACGTGGCCAATAAGGTGAAGGAAGATCTGGGCTTTACCCTGGAAATGACTGCGCTGGACAGTGACAGTGTCACGCAGCGGGCCGCAACGCAGCCCAACAGCTTTGACATCGCCGATATTGAGTATTGGATTTGCAAGAAAGTCTGGCCCACCGGCAACTTGCAGGCCATGGATACGTCCCGGATCACCAACTACGACAAGATCGTGGGGATCTTCCGCAATGGTAAGCTGACACCTGAAAGCACTATCGCCCAAGGCACTGCGCCCCACACGGTGGGCTTTGTCGAGGGCCCCGAGGGCAACAGCTTCGTAGACAACGAGTCCGGTTGGATGACGTTGATCCCGACCATCTACAACGCCGATACGCTGGGAATCCGCCCCGACCTGATCGGGCGTCCGATCAACAATTGGTCGGAACTTCTGAACCCCGAATTCAGGGGCAAGGCCTCAATCCTCGACATTTCGTCCATCGGGATTATGGATATGGCGATGGTCGTCGAAAGCATGGGTGAATACACCTATCCTGACAAAGGCAATATGACCCGCGAAGAGATTGACCTGACCATGGCGATCTTTACCGAAGCCAAGCAAAACGGCCAGTTCCGCGCCTTCTGGAAATCCTTCGATGAAAGCGTGAACCTGATGGCGTCAGGTGAAGTCGTGATCCAATCCATGTGGTCGCCCGCCATTACAGCCGTGAAATCCAAGGGCGTACCCTGTGTCTACCAACCCCTTGAAGAGGGGTATCGGTCATGGGGTGGTGGCATCGGGCTTTCTGCAGCTCTCACCGGGCTCGAGCGCGACGCAGCTTACGAATACATCAACTGGTATCTCGATGGCTGGGTTGGCGGCTATCTGATGCGGCAGGGCTATTACTCTGCGGTGCCAGAAACCTCCAAGAACTTCATGTCCGAGAACGAATGGGGCTACTGGTTCGAGGGCAAAGCGGCCACCGACACGATTACATCCCCGACGGGCGATGCCTTGGCGCAAGCAGGCGAAGTGCGCGACGGGGGATCATTCCAAGACCGCATGGGCGCTGTCGCCTGCTGGAACGCAGTTATGGACGAAAACCAGTACATGGTCCGCAAGTGGAACGAGTTCATCGCGGCCTAAACACGAAAGAGATGGGTGTTTCGGCGCCCATCTCTTCCTGACCCAGAAAGAGCCAATGTGCTGAAGAATAACACTTTTGTTGGATGGTTGATGGCACTGCCAATTATGGCGGTGCTCATGTTCTTTTTGGTTCTGCCTATTCTGATGATCTTAGCGGTCAGCTTCTGGCAGGCGACCGAATTCTCAATCATCCCGGCTTTCGATCTTGAAAATTACGAGTTTCTATTTGGTTCGAACGTCACCTATCGGGTGTTCTTCAACACGTTCAAATACGCCTTCATCACATGGGTCTTCACGTTGGGTATCGGCTTTACCGTCGCTTATTTCCTTGCCTTCCATGTGCGCAGCCTGACATGGCAAATCGTCCTGTTCCTGCTTTGCACAATCCCATTCTGGACCTCGAACATCATCCGCATGATCTCTTGGATCCCGTTTTTGGGGCGCAACGGGATCGCCAATTCAACGCTGCTATCGTGGGGTGTGATTGACGAACCGCTCGACTGGCTGCTGTTCAGCGACTTCGCGGTCATCCTGGCCTTCGTGCATCTTTACACGCTGTTCATGGTTGTCCCGATCTTCAACACGATGATGCGGATCGATAAAAGCCTAATCGAGGCCGCTCGGGACGCAGGCGCCTCGGGTGCGCAAATCCTGTGGAATGTGATCATCCCACTCACCAAACCGGGCATCATGATTGGCACGATCTTTGTTGTAACACTCGTGATGGGAGACTTCATCACCGTGCGCTTTATGTCCGGCTCTCAGTCCGCCAATGTGGGACGGCTCATTTCTAATGATATCGCGCTGTTGGCCTATCCTTCTGCGTCTGCCACCGCAGTCGTTCTGCTTTTGACCGTACTTCTGGTGATCGGCATCATGCTGCGCTTCGTTGACATCAGAAAGGAGCTGTAAAGTGGAACCGCGTCCAAGATCCTTCTACGTCCTCAGCGCCTTTTTCGCGCTTTTCCTCCTGTTCCTGTACGGTCCGACCATCACGATTGCGATCCTGTCATTCCAAGGTCCCGGCGGCGGGCTGACATTTCCGATGCGCGGCACATCCTTGCACTGGTTCCGCGATCTGTTCGAACAACAGGCTGTGGGCGATATCTGGGGTAGCTTTCGCCGCAGCTTCGCACTGGGGCTCATGGTGATGGTCACCACGGTCGTTCTGTCCGTGATGGGCGGATTGGCATTTCGCAAGAAATTCCGTGGCTCAAGTATTCTATTTTACTTGATCATCACATCGTTGGTGATCCCATCCATCCTGATTTCTCTGGGTGTTGGGCTGATCTTTTCACAATCGGGCCTTGAGGTGCATTGGTCGACATCGGGTTTCGGATCGCAGCTGACTTGGACGCTACCCTTTGGCCTGCTGATCATGTTTGCCGTCTTTAACCGCTTTGACAAAAGCTATGAGGAAGCGGCCCGCGATCTTGGTGCGACCTCATGGCAGACACTGCGCCATGTGGTGCTGCCCATCATAGGGCCATCGCTGATCGGGGTCGCCCTTTTTGGCTTCACCCTCAGCTATGATGAGTTCGCGCGGACCCTTCTGACATCAGGCGGTTACAATACGCTGCCGTTGGAGATTTTCGGGATGACGACCAATGTCACCACACCCGTTCTCTACGCCTTGGGGACGCTCACAACAGTGTTTTCATTACTGATGATCGGTCTCTTTCTATGCCTCGTGCTATGGAGCACACGCCGTAAAGCCCGCGCAGGGTCAGATGCTGGTAAGGGCATAATGTGATCGTTCTGATAAATCCCAACAGTACGGTGTCGATGACGAACGCCATGTTGCGCACCGCGCGCGAAACCGTGCCGACGGCAAAATTCGAGGGCTGGACATCCCACGATGGTCCGCCGGCAATTCAGGGCGAAGCGGATGGATTGCTGGCAGAGGACCCGCTATTGCAGTTGGTCGCCAAGGCATCGGATGACGGGGCGGCGGCGATCATAATCGGGTGTTTCGACGACACCGCCCTTGATGCCGCCCGCAAAACCGCAAGCTGCCCGGTGATGGGCATTGGACAAGCCGCCTATCATCTCGCCGCCGTTGCCGGCGGAAAATTCTCCGTCGTGACAACGCTTGAGGTCTCGGTCCCTATACTGGAGGAAAATATCCGCGCTTATGGGCTTGGGGGTCTGCTCAGCAAAGTACGCGCAAGCGACGTTCCGGTGCTGGCGTTAGAACAAGATCCCAATGCAGCAACAAATCAGGTCCTGTCCGAAATACAAAAAGCGGTACGCGATGATGACATTCAAACAGTTGTGCTGGGTTGCGGCGGCATGGTCGATATTGAAAAACGAGCGGCCCACTTATCCGGCATACGCTTGATCGACGGGGTGCGCGCAGCAGCCGCCTTTGCGAGCCAGTTCTAGCGATTACGTCACGAACCTCACTGGTGGAATTATTCATTATCGTCGGTTTCTTCCCATTTAGAGCAGGCATTGGTTTCCTGCGCAGCATCGGTCATTCTGGGCTATCAGCCGCCATCGGGTGCAACGCAGCATCTGGCTTCAGTAGGGAACACCAGCGGCCGAAAGCAGGTTATGATTCATCGATTGGAGAGATTGCGACCGCGGATCGAAGGATCAAAAGGCGATCCAACGATCAGCATCGGTAAGACGTTGAATAACTTCATGGAGGTTGCAAAGCGGCCTGCTGTGAAGGAAGCGAGTTTATCAGGCGGTACGCCTGATGGCCATCAAGGTGGCCGCCGGTCCAAGGAGTTCAAAGGCGATAGTCGTTCCAATTGTGACCGCAATAATCGTCTCTTACCAATTCGGGAATTGCTTGGCTGCCACGAGCGCCATGCCAATCGCCACGCCGGCTTGCGGCATAAGCGCGAGCCCGAACCATGGGCGTTGACGAGAAGGAGCCTTGCCAAGCGCTGCACCGATCCAGCCACCGAGCAATCGAGAGAGCACCCGCAAAACCACATAGGCCAGTCCGAAAAATCCTACCTTGAGCAGTGCATGTGTATCCAGCGACGCGCCTGCGAGAATGAAAAACAAGATCATGAACGGCCATTGGATATGTTCGATCTCATGGAATGCCTTGGTGTGGTGGCGCGCTCTGTTGACGATTATCGCGCCGACCGTCATCCCACTGATTAAGTAGGAAAGCTCGAACATGATCGCGAGGCCAGCGGTCAAGAACGTTAGCGCAAGGGCTTCGATCTGAAGTGGTTCACCTCCTGAAAGACGCCCCGTCAGTACTGCCGCTGGCACTCCAATCAAAATGCCAAGCAGGACAGAGCCGCCAAATTCGCGTATTGAGCCTGAAAGGATCGATGCCTCAACACTGCCATTCATTTGGTGGACCATCACCAAAATGACACTGAAGGCAAATAGTTCCCAAACGTCATCAATTGCCACGATGCCCTGAAGCGCGTCGGTGAAATCGTTCTTAACGCCTGATTGCCGGATGACGTCCTGCGTTGCAGCGGGTGCTGTCGCTGTTGCTATCGCCCCCAAGAGAAGTGCGAGGCCAAGATCCAGCCCCAGCAGAGCAAGCCCGGCGCCAACGATTAAGATCGTAAAGACCACAACAGAGACGGAAATTAGCAGGATGGCAGGCCCATGCGACTGCAGGTTTTTCCGAGTTAACGATCCACCAAGCAGGAACGCGACCATGGTCAGTGCAACGATAGAGAGCAACTCATACCAATCGCTGACATCTAATGGGATTAAGTCAAATCCTGATGCGCCCGCAAGTATGCCGCAAATCAGCAATAACGTGACGCGCGGCAAAGGGGTCCTGTGGCCAATCTGATCGGCGGCAAGTCCAACTGCGAAAAGCCCCGCAAGGGTCAGTAGCGTTTGCGCCGGGTCCAAAGTCATCCAAGCCTTTTCTTGCGCGATTTGATCGTCTGCCCGAAAGGTTGGACATCCATAGTTGCGAGGGCAATGCCAAGCGGAATGATCCAAAGGCCAAGAAAGAGCAAAAAGCCGAGTGTCCCTCCTCCGATGACACCAAGAGCCGCAACCCCGGCAGCACAACACGCAATGTCCAAGTGAGTACACTTCGCGATCAAAGCACAATGCCAGTCAAGCAGCTTTGAACGTCCGTATTCGGTGATGGGCCACGATTTCATGCTGATCGCTTTGCCACGTAAACATGGCACCTGTATTGATATAGGTCATATCAGCGCGTCGATTTCTCGTGTGTACCTTGTACGGGGATAAATGCGAGGGCGCTATGCTTAGAATGGATCGGGTGGACTCTGCTGTGCAGTTGAATCGGGACGAGTTGTTCCGATTTGGCACGGCATTGATATTCATTGTCGGCATCATGCTTTTCACGATTGTGCGAACCGATGGCGGTGTTGATGGCATCCTGTTGGTGATCGCCGCGATGATCGGTGGCTATATGGCGATGAATATTGGCGCCAATGATGTCGCCAACAACGTTGGACCGGCGGTTGGCAGCCACGCTATCACCCTGACAGGCGCCATCATTATTGCGGCCAGCTTCGAAGCGGGTGGTGCTTTGATTGCGGGTGGCGACGTGGTCGGCACGATCAAGAATGGGATCATCGATCCTGATCTGGTCGCGGACCGGGATACGTTTATCTGGCTGATGATCGCTGCACTGTTGGCAGCAGCAGTGTGGCTCAATTTCGCCACGGCAGTAGGGGCGCCGGTATCCACCACACATTCCATTGTCGGCGGGGTTCTTGGGGCCGGTATAGCCGCCGCTGGGTGGGACATCGCGAACTGGAAGCAGGTTGGAATGATAGGGGCCAGTTGGGTGATTTCCCCGCTCCTGGGCGGGCTGATCGCAGCGCTGTTCCTTTACATCATCAAGCGAACGATCACCTACAAATCTGACGTGCTTGCCGCAGCGAACAGCATGGTGCCTTTGCTGGTGTCGCTGATGGCGTGGGCCTTTGGCACCTACCTAATGCTCAAGGGCGTCAAGAAGCTGATCAAGGTCGAATTCATAACCGCAGTTCTCATCGCCCTTGCCATCGCCGTGATTGTTTACGCGATCATGCGCCCCTTTATCGCCCGCGCGACGCAAAAAATGAAAAATGATAAATCCAGCGTGAACGATCTCTTCACCATCCCATTGATCTTCGCGGCGGCTCTTCTCAGTTTTGCCCATGGGGCAAACGATGTCGCCAACGCCGTCGGTCCTCTTGCAGGTATCAACGAAGCGATTGTCGGGGGAACGGTCACCGACAAGGCCTCAATCCCGATCTGGGTCATGGCCGTTGGCGCCGTCGGAATCGCCCTTGGGCTGGCGCTTTATGGGCCAAAGCTGATCCGCACTGTCGGAAGCGAAATCACCGAACTCGACAAGATGCGCGCCTTTTGCATCGCGATGGCGGCGGCTATCACCGTGATCATGGCCTCGCAACTTGGCCTGCCGGTTAGCTCAACCCACATTGCCGTTGGCGGTGTCTTTGGCGTCGGGTTTCTGCGGGAATACATCAAATCCAGCTATGCACGCACCTTGCAGGATATTCGCGACCATCATGTGAATAATGCCCCCTCTGAAGTCGAAGCCTTCCTTGCGCGGTTCGAAGCGGCGGACGTGACGACAAAAGGCGAGATGCTGCGCGAGATGAAGCAACAGGCATCAGGCACCAAACTGCTGGCCAAGCGCGAACGGCGCGGACTTGGGCAAGTGCACCGGATCGAACTGGTCAAACGCACGCTGCTTTTGAAGATCGCTGCCGCTTGGGTGATCACTGTTCCCTTTGCCGGAGGGCTTGCCGCGATGTTCTTCTTCATGATCCGCGGCATGATGTTGCCCTGAGCCAAAACGATGATAAGTGAACTGAACCAGCTTGAGCTAGGAACTGGCCTGATTGGTGGCCTGGCGCTTTTTTTGTTCGGCATGGATATCATGACCCGCGCGCTCAAGCAGGTGGCGGGAGCCTCGATGAAATCGATCCTTGCGCGTATGACGGGAAACCGTTTCACCGGGTTGATCGCGGGCGCCTCTGTGACCGCGATAATCCAGTCGTCTTCGATCACCACGGTTCTGCTTGTCGGCTTCATTTCGGCTGGCCTGATGACCACGGCGCAAAGTGCAGCGGTCATTCTGGGAGCGAACATAGGCACAACGATTACCGCACAAATCCTAGCCTTCAAGGTCACGGCGCTGGCACTACCGGTACTATCGCTTGGGTTCTTCGTGTCGTTCATCGCAAAGAAAAAAGCCACTCGAGAAAAGGGGCGGATCGTCTTGGGTCTTGGAATGGTGTTCTTTGGTATGGCGATCATGAGCGACAGCATGAAACCATTGCGCAGTTATGAGCCGTTTCTCGACTTTATGCTGTCGCTTGACAGTGTACTTCTTGCTGCCTTGGTCGGCGCTGGTTTCACAGCACTGGTACAGTCCTCATCCGCCACAACCGGCATTCTGATTGTGATGGCGGGGCAAGGTCTCATCGCACTAGAGCCTGCGGTGGCATTGGCTTTGGGGGCAAATATCGGCACCTGCGTCACAGCGCTCTTGGCCTCGATCGGAGCCCCGCGAGAAGCCATTCGCGCGGCGCTGATCCACACCCTGTTTAACGTTGCCGGTGTTCTGATCTGGATCGGATTTGTGGATCAGCTTGCCGACCTTGCGCGCGACTTTTCACCAGATAGCACGTCAGTTTCGGGCATCCCGCGCCAATTAGCCAACGTGCATACGTTTTTCAACATTGCGAACGCACTGCTCTTCATTGGATTTACATCGCATCTGACGCGCCTTGTGGAATGGCTTGCACCCGACAAGGTCGAAGTGTCTGAGCCCAAATACTCTGCAAAGCATCTTGATCCAAAGTTTCTCGATGTACCTGCCATTGCCATTGACGCCGTTCGGCTGGAGGTCGTGCATCTGGGTACGCTGCTGCGCGATCAGTTACAAAGCGCGGTGCCCGCGGTTGTAACCGGTAGCCCACTGGATGTTGATCGCTTGCGAGTCATGGACCGCCCCATTGACCTGCTACACCGAGAGATCGTCGGCTACATCCGCCAGATCAGTCTGAGAAGTCTGCCTGCGGACCAATCAAACTTGCTATTGGGGTTGGCCAAGATCGCAAACGACATGGAACATATTGGTGATTTAATCGCCACGGGGCTAGTCACTTCCGCACGCAAACGGGCAGAGGAAGACGTAGTCATCAGTGCAGCAACTGCGGCCGTTATCAAAAACGTGCATGATCAGGTGGTCGAGGCATTGGATGGCGCATTGCTGGCGCTTGACGCGCAAGACACAAAGGTTGCAGCAGATGTAAGGCAGATGAAAGCGCGATTTACGGCTTTGGTGGAAAACGTCGCCAGTCATCAGATTGACCGACTACGTGCCGACGAAAGGAAACGTCTTCATACTTACACCCGGGAGATTGAACTAACCGAAACGCTTGATGACATCTTCAAGATTATCCGGCGCATTGCGCGTACGGAGTTGAGGCTGTTCGATACCACGGCACCCCAGGAGGTCCAGACTTGAAGATGCACGTTGATCACTTGCGCGAATGTCCCTTTAGCGATTGGCAACTCCAGCAATGAAGTAGCCCTCCGCACATGGCAGCTTCATGGTTGCGACCACCCGCGGCAGCGCTGACGAAAGTCAACTTCGATCCAATATGAAAGTCAGCTTTCTTCGTCCCAAAGTGGCAGGTTTGCCCCCGCAGCGAAGGGGGAGTGGGGCGGACAAAAGCTAAGGGTCAACGTCAATTCAAAGAGAGGGCGTTGTCGTGATGCCATTTGTGCCCTGTACATCATGAGGGGCGCTGGTAGGACGCCGTCCCAGTTGGTGACCACACTCAGGGGGCATGCCACTGAGCATCCGTTCCGAAGCCGTTTGATAGCACGTACCAAATTGATACGTATAAATATCAGAATATGTAATCGGGTTTAGCTCCCCATACTGATGCGGCTTTGCAGCGACTTATTGGGAGTTGGAAACATGAGGGCTAGATCAAACGGATTTGTAACCACGGCAGCAAAAACTGCCACCATTGCTATGCTTCTCGGGGTATCGCCTGTAGTACTTGGAACCCTCGATGTGGGCGGAGGTGGCGCAGCCTGGGCGGATGATGATGGCCAAGGTCCGCAGGGCGCTGGCCAAGGGGGTTCGGGCCAAGGCCATGGCGGCGCGGAAATCAGGGTGGCCAAGGTAATCAGCGAGGCCAAGGGGGCCCAGGTGACGATTCCGACGGTCAGGGTCCACAAGCGGGCGGGTCGTCAGGCAGCGGCGGTGACAAACCTGCATGGGCCCAGGAAGGGATTCCTGAAGTCGAGCTCGGCAGACTTAATGTCGCGCGCTCCCCTGATCATGTTCTGGATCGGGCATTTGCCGAAGCCATAGCGAGCCTGACGTCCGATATGGTCGACTTCTACAACATGAATCTCGACACCATGATCGAAGAACTCAGCCTAAACTTCGACAACCTGGAATACATTGATTCGCCACTGCAGAACCTTTCACTTCTCAAGGATGCGATGGACGGCACTTCAGCGTTGGCGGCAGCGGGCGTCACAAATGATGTCGATACGCTGATGGCAGTCTTCCTCGGGGTTGCATCCGATAAGACCGTTCCGGTTTCGACAGAAACTGTGATCGCGCTTTCGACAATCCTCGATCATCCGATGACTTCATCGGACGCGGCAGCGCTCGCTGTCGAAGCCGAGGCGGTGCGCATCGCTGTTCTTGCGGGCCACGGGCAATGGCCGGTCGGCTCTGTGGCGCAATTTGGGGTGTCGCAGAGCCATCTTCATCTGTTTTAAATGGGGTAAGGAAGATGAAAACACAAAAAGCTGGTGTATTCGCAAAGCGTTGGCTGGGCCGGCCGGCATGTTCCATTGCAGCCCTTCTAGCGGTTAGCGCTGCAACGATTACGGCCTCGGTCACTGCTTTGCCGGTATTTGCAGAAGACCACGATTCTGACGGTGATCATGGCGGCGGTCGCAGTGGCGGTGGTCAAGGTGGTAGCGGCAGCGGCGGCCAAGGTGGTGGCCACGATAGTGGCGATGGGCACGACGGCGGCGGCGGTGATGATGGCGGTAGTGGCGGCGGTCATGATGGCGGCAGTGGCAGTCATGATGGCGGCGACGGACATGACGGCGGCAGTGGTGGCGAAGGTCACGGTGGCAGTGGTCAGGGCGCGGGCGGTGGCAATGCCCAACAAGGTCAGGACCGTTCAAGCGGGCGACCGACGTGGGCACAAGAAGGCATTCCCGATGTCGAGTTGGGTCGATTGAATGTCGCGCGTTCACCCAACCATGTCCTGGATCGTGCCTTTGATGAAGCTATCGCCAGTTTCACACCCGAGATGACAGCATTCTACAGCCAAAGTCTTGACGAGATCATTTCTGAAATCTCGCTCAATTCGGATGCGATGCAAATGATCGATTCCCCCTTACAGAACCTGGCCATGGTCAGAGATGCCCTAGATGGCACTTCTGCGTTGGCGGGCATCGGTGTGCGAAACGATGTTGCCACGCTTCTGGCGGTTACCTTCGGTACGGCAGCGGACAAAAACATGCCCGTGACAGCTGATACCGTGATGGCTGTTTCGGTCATCCTTGGGCAACCAATGAACCCGTCAAATGCCGGAGCCATTGCGGCCAATGCCGAGCAGGTAAGGATCGCGATCCTAGCTGCTCATGGGTGAGCGACTCAATCGATAGCATTTCCAGGCGCGGTCATCGCGCGCCTGAGACGCGACTTTTCTACTGTGATTTTTGATCAAAACAAATGACAAGGATATCGAATATGAAAACCGCAGGCTTTAGGCTAGTGACAGCAGGATGCTTTCTTGGTGCGACGGCAATTTTTGCACCTCCTGCACTGGCGCAAGATCCCGGAGTTCGTCCGGGCGATCTAGTGGCGAGTGTTACATATGGTCCCTATGCACGGCTGGGATTTGGGGTCGCGGACATATCGGCTGACAATGGGTATTGGCGGCCGCCAGGTTTTGATCCCGATCCGGAAATCGATTTCGATCTGAGTGGTGACAATGTCGGCTTTGGAGAAGCCGCTGTCGGGTTCGATTGGCAAAACGGCTTTCGTGCTGATTTGTCGTTACTTTTCACGGGTGAAATCGACATCTCGAGCGAGTGCGCCGGCGCGTCCAATGGCACGCCTTGCGAATTCGATGCGGGCATCTCCGGATCGGGTCACGCTGATATAACAGATGCGTCGTTGTCATCGACTGTCTTGATGGGCAACCTTTTTTTTATTCACCTTTTGAGGCATAGGGTTCGAATTCGGTCTTTCAACCATTTGTCGTGGGTGGTCTAGGTCTCGCCAGCAACAAGGTCGGAGAGTGGACACGCGAAAACCCGGTTGCAGGTCAAACCGCTCGTACCTTCGAGGGCAATACCGAGACTGATTTCGCCTGGCCCGTCGGCGCTGGGCTGGCATGGCAGGTAACAAAGCCGGGGCAGTACCCGTTTATCGTCGAGACGACGTGGCGATACTACAATCTTGGAACAGCAGAGCGTGGTCGCCAGCCTGTTGCAGGCAGCGGCAGTTCAGAACCGGTGCAGCCATTGACGTTCGATGTGGAAAGTCATGTTGTTTCGATTGGTGTCCGCATCCCGCTGCAGCGATACTGAAATCGGTTTGTCCGGTGCGAAATGACACGATACTTTCACACCTAAGAAGCTATTGAGGGCCCTTGCCGAGCGCCGTAGGAACCAGCTTTGAATGCCACCCGAAGATTTCGGCACATACGGAGGTGTTTCGTTTTCGTCAATTTGTTTGACCGCCAGGCAATATGCTCGCCGTCATTCCTGCGAAATTCAATACTAACACTGACGCGCAGCATGATTGGAGAAACCACACGAGTAGATCAGCAGCCCGGGTGGTTGGGTTTGGTCATTGTGACCATAGTCTTGATCCCAAAGGAGCCAAACTCGATGAAAGCAGCAGCGCGCGAGGCCAAGTCGAATTCTACTGCTGGAACAACAGGAAATGAGGCCAATAGCCATAATACTGACGTCATCTTCTTTATCGAACACGATCAGAAGGAACTCACGGCAATCAGGCACGCGGAGCACGTTGCAACCGCTTTGGATGGGCACGTGATTTCGTCGCATGTGTCTGTCGTCAGACATATCTTTTCTACACGCGGCTTTATCGGGCTTGCCGCGATGATCTTTGGGCGCTGGCATCCCGTGGGTACGCTGGCTGTGGCGCTTGTGTTCGGCTTCGCTGACTCGCTGCAGCAAAAACTGGCGCTGTTGCAGACACCAATCCCGTCAGAGTTCCTCGCCATGGCACCCTATATCGCGACGATCATCGTCGTCGCCGGGCTTGTGGGGCGGGCACGCGCACCTGCGGCTGATGGGAAACCTTACGTCAAGGAATAGAGCAACCGCGCCGCGCCTTATGTCCCCTGTTGCCAAACCGCACAGCGCTGAAGTGCTGCGACAACCTCTGCATCGGTGGTCTGGTCAAAGCGGCCATAGGCTGCTCCCACAGCATGAAAGTAACGGGGCTGATCCAGACAGATGGTTTGATCGGCAAGTTTGGCGAGCGACGGCAGCATATCCGGCGGCGCGGTGGGCAGCGCCAGGATGATCTTTTTTGCACCCGCCTTGCGCAGGGCACGTAGACTGGCACGCAACGTGGCCCCTGTCGCGACCCCATCATCCACAACAACAAGGGTTTTGTTCGCCAGCGACGGACGCTGCAGCCCCTTGAGGTACAGTGCTCGACGACGTGCGATCTCTGGCAACAGATTCTGCCCCATCGTTTCGACCTGCGCATCGGTCAAACCGGCAGACCGGGCAACCTGGTGATTGATCACAACCTGCGGCATGTCACCATCGACGATGGCCCCAACTGCCAGTTCCTGATGACCGGGCGCACCGATCTTGCGGACAAACACCAGATCGAGAGGCAGTTGATAGGCTTTGCAAATCTCCTCCGCAACGGGAACGCCGCCGCGTGGCAGGGCCACGACCACGGCATCGCCCAGATCAACGTCCTGCAGCGCCGCGGCCAGCTTCCGGCCTGCATCCTGCCTATCAGCAAAGGCGTACGACGGTGCCATGTCTCCTCCTGTGCACGTGAACGATCTGGCCGTGCGGCCCTTCGCAATACTTCCGACCCAAAGAGGATCGCATGAACCGGCATATCGCGTGTTGAGCCATGTCAACCACAACACGGCACGCGGGTTGCCATAGCCTTGGCCAACTACACCGATATCTCGAGCGGCCAGAAAACGGGAACCAGAACCATCAGCAAAACCAACGACATCACGGTCAACGGCGCGCCAGCGCGCGGGAAATCCCTGAAACTGTATTGACCGGGACCATAGACCAGCAACAAGGCTGGCTCGAACGGCGCGATAAACGACAAAGAGGCGGACAAGGTCACCATCACCACAAACGGATGGGGGTCAGCACCCACAAGCGCGGCCATCTCGATCGCGACCGGCAGCAAGGTCAGGGCCGCGGCAGCATTTGACATCGGCTGGGTCAAAAGAATGGTCAGCAGGCCAAGACCCAGCAGCAGCACATGGGGACCATAGCCCCCGAGGACAGCAAGCAACCCGTTCGCAAGCCAGGTGGCCGCACCGGAAGATAGCATTGCCAACCCAAAGCTCGACATGCCGCCGATCAGGATCAAGATGCGCCAGTTGATCATCGCAAAGCTGTCCTGCAGCGTCATCCGACCCGCCAGAACAAGCATCAGCACCGCCAGCAGCAAACCCACCGATAGCGGCAGCACGCCGGTCGTGGCCAGGACAATCGCCATCAACAGCCCCATCAACGTCCACGTGCCTTCGATCTGGGTTGGCGGAAACGGATGCTGGGTGCCCAGTATCGATAACTCCGTGCCATCCTTCAGCGTCGCAATACGATCATGAGGCCCGGATATCAGCAGCACATCACCGACCTTCAGCCGCATACGATCAATGAGTGCCGGGGCCTCCTGTCCTCTGCGGTGCAAAGCGACGATGGTCAGATCAGATTCTAGCGACATACGCATCGCCTTGAGCGTTTGACCAATCCAGCGCGCCCCGGGCATCATCACGGCATCAACGACGACTGTCTTCGCCGCAATGTCCGCACTGGCAGCGACGTCCGAGGCGAGGTCCAGTCGTGGATTTCTGATGGCCGTCAGAACCGCATCGCGGAGACCCACGACAATAATGCGATCGGCAACCTGCAGCTTGCGCCGGGGATGTGGGGCGACCCGGCCACCCGGTCGGCTGACGGCCAGCGGTTCAAGCGACAGCGATGTGAAGTCGAGCTCTCCGATGGTACTGCCCACGCTTTTCGACCCTTCAGGCACAACCAGCGTTGCCATGAAACGGGTCTGGTCTTCGGGTGCTTCCTCAGCCGATGTCCGAGTGTCCGGCAACAGGAGCGGCCCGAACAGTGTCAGGAAGGCGATACCCGCAAAGCTGATCACCAGCGCCGGCCCGACAAACTCAAAGGTCGAAAAAGGCTCAAGCCCGAACCGTTCGATGACGCCACTTGCCGCCAGATTGGTCGAGGTCCCGATCAGCGTCGCCGATCCACCCGTCATCGACGCAAACGCCAAAGGCATCAGAAACCGCCGTGGCTGCGTATCTGTCCGCCTTGCCAAATCGGTTGCCGCCGGGATCAAAACGGCGGTTGTGCTGGTATTGGTGACAAAGCTGGACATGAGCGCCGAAACCGTCATCAGGCTGGCAGATGTGGTTCGCGGGGTCATCTTACGCCGGGCGAAGAGGGCCCGCGTGAAGCGGGCGATCAACCCTGATGCGGTCAACCGATGCGACAACACCATCACGCAGGCAAGCATGACTACTGTTTCACTGGCAAACCCCTGAAATGCCAGGTCCGCGTCCAGCACACCGGTTGCGGCCAGCACGACAACTAAGAGTAGCGCAACCAATTCAATCGGAAGCAACTCGGTCGCCAGCAGGATCATTGCCAGAACGAGAAGCGACAGGACCAGAATGATTTCAATCGTCATGATGTTCACTACTCTGATGACGTAAACTTACCAAGAAAAGAGCGGGAATTCGAAACCAACATTTTCTTAAGTCTTGGATCATGTACGCAATCGCGCTGCGTCAACCGCAATGATTGAAAGGGTTTCGCGCGCAAGCGTGTCCAGATCTTTGGCGGCATCAAGTTTGATCCATTCAATAGGTCCGGTCTCGATAGCCGCCTGTTTGCGCGCGACGGCTGCATCAGCATCCGATGCATCATCGATGCGTCTTTCAACACGTTGAACGCGGGTCTCAGTATCAAGGTCAAGCCAGAAGCCGTAGAATTGGCATCCCAAGTCCGCCGCGATGCGACCGACCTCGTCGCGTTCAGCGACCGTACCATGCACCGAATCCAAAATAACAGAATGACCGGCTGACAGAACATGTCGAGCCTTGTCCCGCATGATCCCGTAGACTTTTGCACTGGTCTCTGGCGCATAAGCGCGCGGCGGCAGGTGGGTCAGCGGATCGACCCTGAATAGCGCCTTGCGTTCCAGGTCGCTTCGAATGTGCACCGCACCTGGCCGTCGGCCTATCTCGGCTGCTACCCGCACCGCGAGACTGGTCTTTCCGCTACCGGACAGGCCACCGACGGCGACGAGCACAGGCTGCTGTGGCTGCAAATAGGCATTGGCCTGATCCATAAATCCCACGGCATCGGCGATCAGTGCGGTACTATCTTCCTGAAAACCAGCCGTTTGTGCGTCAACCATGGCCCGGATCGTTGCGCGAACAGCAAGAAATAGCGGAAGGGCCGCTAGTCCCGTCAGATGATCATCCCTAGCCCAGGAGGAAAGATAAGCGTTTAGCGTGGCATTCGCCTCATCGCGCAATCCGCGGTGCTCCAGATCCATCAGCAGGAACGCCAGATCATACAAGACGTCGCAGGTGCCGAGCCGTTCGTCAAATTCGAGCGCATCAAATGGTGTTGGGACACCGTTCCACATGATGATGTTGCGCAGATGCAAATCACCGTGACAGCGGCGGACCCAACCCGCCCGTCCTCTTTCACGCATCAAGGATGCGGATCGAACAAGCGCATGGCGCAGTTCCTTTAGCAGCGCTTGCGTGCGGCTTTGTTCAAGGATGTCCGCCAAGCCAGACAACACCCGATCAAGCTCGTCAATGATCTCCTCGATAAGAACGGCACCATCTTCGGATATCGCTGGGGCTTCGCGGTGATATGTGGCGATGGACTGGCCAAGGGCATCGGCGATGACAGTATCAACGCGACCGTGATCAGCCATAACGGACAATTCCGCCTCTTCTGAAAATCGGACCATGCGCAATACCCATTCAACGACTTCGCCAGTTCCATTCATGCTTAGTCGGCCTTGGGCATCCTTCGTAATCGGCACAACATCTCGATAAAGCCCAGGCGCCGCACGGGAATTCAGTGCGATTTCGCGTTGCAGCATCTCGCGGCGCAGATCTAACGTTGAAAAGTCGAGGTAGTCGTACTTAACCGCACGCTTCAATTTGAGCGCTTCAGACGGATACAGCGCAACAATTGCAGCGTGGGTCTGGATGATCTTTTGGGCACCCGGTTCCAACTGTTCAAGAAACGCGATTACGTCAGTCTGGTCATCAACCATATCGCCGCCTCTCTCTTGCGCGGGCCGCTTGAATGAGTTCGGACAGCGGGCCGTGCTGAGCCCGGTGTTGTTGGGCTCGCTTATGCATGCGGGTCGCCGTGCGTTGCATCAGGCCCCAGCGCGTTCAAAAGACCGATGTAATCAATCAGGTCTGCCAGGGTAATCACGCCCAATAAAGTACCATCACGCACGACCAGGTATTTTCGGCGTTTCTCTTTCGTAATCCGCGTGAGGAAATCCCCGAGCGCCAGGTCGGGCGCGACAGCATTCGACTGATCAACGGGAACAAGAACGTCGCCCACCAGTGTCGAGGCCCATGTGTCACGATCCGTTTGCTGGATGATTTCGCCATCAACATAGCCCAGCAATTTGTCGCGCCGCAGAACAGGCACAAAACTGGTCCGGTATGGCAACATTGTCTCGTCAACCAGTTCCTCCAAAGTCTGATCAGGTCGGACGCAGCGTGGGGTGGACGTCATTAGATCGCGCACCGTCTTGCCCTTTAAACCTGCCGTGATGCGCGTCTGCTGGTACGCAGCTTTCGCAGATGCGAGCACAAAAAAACCTATAAAGATAAGCCACAGCGCGCCGATCCCCTGACCGGACATAAGGCTCAGAATACCCAGGCCAATCAGGCCATATGCGATCATGGTGCCCAAATGGCTGGCGCGCCGGGTTGCATCCAGCAGGTCACCACTTTTGTTCCACAACAACGCGCGGTAAACCCGGCCGCCATCCATGGGAAATGCGGGGAACATGTTAAAGACAGCCAGCAGAAGATTGACGAAAGCAAGGTAGGAAAAAAGTGCGGGCACGACATTTGAGGTCAGCAGCAGCTGTGCCAGAGCACCGGCCAACCAGAACCCAAACGCCAGCGCAAAGCTCGTCACCGGGCCCACAACGGCGATCCAGAACTCCGCGCCTGCTGTTTTGGGCTCGCTTTCCAATTCTGCGACGCCGCCAAAGACGAAGAGCGTGATACCCTTGATTTTCACGCCAAGTCTTCGGGCGACCAGACTGTGCGCAAGCTCATGCAGGACAAGCGATCCAAAAAACCCGAGTGCCCCGAAAATTGCCAGCAGCAAATAGGTTTCACCGGTCTGGTCGGGAACGGATAGCGGAAAGTAGCCTTGCGAAAGGCTCCAGACGATCAGGGTGACAATCAGCAACCAACTGGGATCAACCCGGACGTCGAACCCGGCAAGCCTGAAGACTGTAAATGCATTCGAAAACAGTGGCACAACCTCCTAGCTGGTCACCATACCTACATTGTATCCGGCATGGCCCGTCGATCTCGCTCAATCATCAAAGCCTGTCCCGCGCCTAGTTTCATTCCGACAACAAGGGGATGTCCAATGACCGCGACAAAGCGCAAGAAAGGCAATCTGGCCGTTGTGCCGGTTTCATTGCCGCCCGCAAAGCAGACCACCAGGCATCCGCATCAGAATCTTGATCGGGCCATAAGGGCAGCAATGGCACGGCTGACAGGGGGGATTTCTCCGCATTCGGTGACCGAAGCATGGAGCGATTGGGCCATGCATCTGGCCAGGTCCCCGGGCCGTCAACTGGAACTGATGGAGCGGGCACAAGACAATTCGGTCAAGATGATGCGCTATACAACCGAGACCCTGACGGGAAAAGACGCAGAACACCCTTTTACCCCCAATGCCCATGATCACCGTTTCCAAGATCCAGCTTGGAACAAGGCGCCATTCAATCTTTGGCAACAGGGCTTTCTGGCGGTGCAGGATTGGTGGGCTCATGCCACGCGACCTGTGCGGGGCTTGCAAAAGCAGGATGCCGACAGAACACAGTTTCAGACCCGGCAAATGCTTGATCTGCTGTCACCATCCAATTTTCCATGGATGAATCCCGAAATCATCGCGGCAACCGCGAAACAGGGCGGCAGGAACCTGGTCGATGGCGCCACACTTTTCACCCACGACATGTTCCAGACGCTAACCCAGTCACACGAACCCGCGCCCGAGGGGTATCAGATTGGCATCGACCTTGCCCAAACGCCTGGGAAGGTGGTTTACCGCAATCATCTATTCGAATTACTGCAGTATTCGCCCCAAACACCGAAAGTGCAGACAGAGCCTGTTTTGTTCGTACCTGCCTGGATCATGAAGTATTACGTTCTTGACCTGTCGCCGTATAACTCGATGGTGAAATACCTTGTGGATCAAGGCTTTACCGTGTTCATGATCTCGTGGTGCAACCCAACCGCCGACCAATCAGACTTATCGCTCGAGGATTACCGCAAGGACGGCGTTCTGAAAGCGTTGGATGCGATCAATACCATCGTACCGGGGCAGAAGGTTCATGCCAACGGTTATTGCCTGGGGGGCACCCTGCTGTCGATCGCAACCGCCACGATGGCCCGGGATGGCGATGACCGTCTGGCTTCGATCACCCTGATGGCCGCGCAGGTCGATTTCAGTGAAGCGGGCGAATTGCTTCTGTTTGTCGATGAAAGCCAGGTCGCGTTCGTCGAGGACATGATGTGGGAACAGGGCTATCTTGACCGCCCGCAGATGGCGCGAACATTCGCATCCATCCGAGCCGAAGACCTGATCTATACCCGTGCGATCAATCGGTATTTTCTGGGTAAAGAGGACCTTCCGACAGATCTGGGGGTCTGGAATGGCGATACAACGCGCATGCCCGCCCGGATGCATTCGGAATACCTGCGCGGACTCTTTCTAGAGAACCGGCTGACTGCGGGCCGTTTCGCGGTTGAGGGGCGAGTGATCGCGCTGAAGGATATTGCCGTCCCGATGTTTGTTGTGGCAACGGAAACGGATCACATCGCTCCTTGGAGGTCCGTCTACAAGACACGGCTTTTCACGGATTGCGACCTGAGGTTTGTATTGACAAAGGGTGGCCACAACGGTGGCATCCTTAGCGAGCCGGGCCATGCAAGACGCCACTTCCGCATAGACGACCGCCCAAGCGGTGCACATTACATCGGCCCTGACGCATGGCTTTCCCAGACATCTCCCAAGCCCGGTTCGTGGTGGCCCAGCTATGCCGAATGGCTTGTCGCCAAAAGCAGCGGGAAAGTGGTGCTTCCGACAATAGGCGCCGCGGAAGATGGCCTTCCACCGTTGGAGGAAGCGCCGGGCACATATATTCATCAGGTTTAGATGCCCCGTCTATATCTCAAGTTCATCATCACTTCTGGCTACGCCGAACAGGCAACCCTACCAAATGACGGGGCCTAGTGGTTGCGCAAACCATATAACTTGCTGGAAATAGACACGAAGTTTTGTGAGGTGTTGGATCGAGAATCCACCCATTTTTTGCATTGCGGAGAAATGGTCTTCGGGCTCAGAGCAACTCAGTTCAGGTGCGGCCTGATCGAGGTTGAGGGTGGTTTGGAACCTACCGTTCGCCTCGCAAGCTATGCTGAGAAAATGGCGGAGATAACGCTTGGGCCTGACATTAAGTGCGCCAAGCTGCAAAAGCCCTATCACATGGCTGATCTGGCCAGCGCTTTGACGCAGGCGCTTTCCGAGAGCCGACAACATGGCAAGCCCGTCTGGTCGTTACCGAATTTTGGTGAAAACTCAGGCGCTCTGCTATTAGAACGGCCTCTGCTGCGCTCGAAATTCCCAAACGGTGACGTTGCCATCGCTGTTGGCGTCAGCAGCTTCAAAGTTTTCCTGCGCGGTTGCCATAAACTCTGCCAATGTCACATGCGTGTCGCCGTCGGCGTCCATCGTCTTAAAGCGCGCGATGCGGTTGACATAAAGCCGTTCAATATTGCTCCGGCCCCGCGGCATGGCTGTTGGCGCGCTGTCCAGATATTCATCCTCAGAAATCTGGCCGTCTTCATCACTGTCAAACAAGGCGAACCCGGCTCCTGCATGATGTGAAGCCTCCGAGGCGCTGACGATACCATCCGCATTTGTATCAACAGGGCGCGCCATCACGTTCATCCCACCAAAGTTGCCAAACGGCATGAACTGGATTTGGTCGTCATTGTCATCATCATCTGCAAAAGTAGGCGTTGCGCTTGCCAATGCGGCCATCACCGCAGTTGCCGCTAACGCGCTATAAAATCTAAGGTAACGGTTCATTATTTGTCCTTTCTAGATTCTAACGATGGCGCGCTCTAAAGGTCGAACGCTTCTGACGCGCTGACTGTCTCGGAACGAGATTACGGATTGATTCAGCACCAGTTCGTCAAGACGACCAGTCTAAAAGACACCTAAGCCACCGATCGGATTTGGAATTGATCGATATCAACGCTAAGGCGCGCTAGGCCACGTAGACCCAATGCGATCGCAATATGCCCCGGCGCAGAATCTTCCCATGCAAGAGATAATCA
Source organism: Yoonia sp. R2-816 (assembly GCF_046762905.1). Taxonomy (NCBI): domain Bacteria; kingdom Pseudomonadati; phylum Pseudomonadota; class Alphaproteobacteria; order Rhodobacterales; family Paracoccaceae; genus Yoonia; species Yoonia sp. R2-816. The sequence goes on from NZ_JBKQXN010000311.1 coordinate 586,630, forward strand.
TCTGGCTTAACGATCAACTGCTGCGCATGCAGTGGCTGTCGGATCTGGTGACGCTTTTGGTGCGGGACGGTTTTGGGCTGGATACAGCTGGGCGGATCGGCGGCAGCGTTCATTTCTTCATCTATGATGTGATCAAGATATTCATCCTGCTGTCCGTTTTGATTTTCAGTATCTCTTATGTGCAAAGCTATTTCCCGCCCGAACGCACCCGCCGGATTTTGGGGGAAAGACAGGGATTGTGGGCCAATACGGTCGCCGCCCTGCTGGGGACGATCACGCCCTTTTGTTCGTGTTCGTCTATCCCGCTATTCATCGGGTTCACCAGCGCGGGCCTGCCGCTGGCAGTCACCTTTTCATTCCTGATTTCATCGCCGCTGGTCGATCTGGCGTCGGTTATCCTGCTGGCCAGCATCTTTAACTGGTCTATCGCCTTGGCATACGTGGTCATCGGGCTGGTCTTGGCTGTCTTGGGTGGAACCTTGATCGGACGGCTGAGGCTGGAGGATCAGGTCGAAGACTTCGTTTACCAGAGCCCGGTCAGTGACCATGACAATGACGGTGCGATCAGCCGACGCGAAAGGCTGACCTATGCCAGCGAACAGGTCGCCGAGATTGCAGGGCGGGTGTGGCTATATGTTCTGATCGGTGTCGGGATTGGCGCGGCAATCCACAACTGGATCCCCGAAGGGTTTATCTCGGCGCTGTTGGGACAGGACAAATGGTGGTCCGTTCTGGTCGCGACAATCGCGGGCGTTCCGATGTATGCGGACATTTTTGGGACGCTACCGATTGCTGAGGCCTTGGTTCAAAGAGGTGTTGGTCTGGGGACTGCGTTAACGTTTATGATGGCTGTGACCGCGCTGTCGTTGCCGTCGATGATCATGCTCAAGCGGGTGGTCAAGCTACCGCTGCTGGTGGTCTTCATCGGGATCGTCACCGTCGGGATCATTCTGATCGGTTACATCTTTAACGCAACTGCACATCTCTTTGTCTGACGAAAGGACGCAAGCAATGAACATCAAGATACTGGGGTCCGGCTGCAAGAAATGCGTGGCCTTGGCCGAGAATGCCACCGCTGCAGCGCGGGCCGAAGGGGTCGATGCCGAGATTGAAAAGGTGACCGATATCATCGCCATTGCGGGCTATGGGATCATGTCGACCCCCGGTCTGGTGATCAACGAAAAGGTTGTTTCAAGCGGGCGTGTTTTGACTGTGGCTGACATCGGAATGCTTGTGAAGGAGGCTGCAGCATGACGCAGCACAAACACTGCTACGGCACAATGTTTCACGACAGCCTGCATTTTTCTGTCAACGACCAGATGCAAGGCAAGGTCTTTTCGTTTGAGCTAGACAGCGCCGGGCTGGCGCGATCAGGCCGCAGCATCCAAACGGATATCACCGAATGGGATGACTGCCTTGCATGTCCAGAGTTTGCCCATTGCTACAAGCTGTGCATGGCGAAACTGGCCTTAGAAAACGCGATCTCACGGAGCTGATGGTGATTTGTGCGGCCAGGCTCAGGCGGCCTTTGCCCCAAGACTGGCCTTCAGATCTGCAATCGCCTCATGTGTGCTAAGATAGACGTGGCCCTGACCCAAGGTGTCTTCAAAATCAACGCGCTGTAGCTTGTCCATAACCGGCCCTTTCACTTCGGCCATGTGCAGTGTGACACCGGAGTCGTGCAGCCGCTCAATCAGTGTCTCCAGCGTCTCTAATGCACTGGCATCGATGAAGTTGACTGCAGACATGATCAGCACCAAGTGGTTGATCTGCGGTTGATCCGCGACACGGGCCAGCAACTCATCCTCAAGGTAGGCCGTATTGGCAAAATAGAGGCTTTCGTCGACCCGCACGATCAGGATGTCTTCATCGGTGTGCACCTTGTGGCGCAGCACGTTGCGGAAGTGCTCGGTCTCGCCGACCCGTCCGACCACAGCGATGTGGGGGCGGCTGGTCCGATAAAGATACAGCGCGATGGACAGACCGGCACCGATGACGATACCCATTTCAATACCGATGGTCAGCACCGCCACGAAGGTCACGATCAGCGACAAAGCGTCGGTTTTGTTATAGGCCCAGGTCTCGCGCACGATCTTGAAATCAATTAGGTTGGCTACGGCCACCACGATAACTGCGGCCAGCGTCGCTTTCGGCAGGAAGTAGAGCAGGGGGGTTAGCAACAGAACGGTGATCCCGACCAACACTGCAGTGATGATAGAGGCCAATGGCGTGACAGCGCCTGCTGTAAAGTTCACCAAGGATCGGCTGAAGCCACCGGTGACAGGATAGCCCCCGGTGAATGATGCCCCGATATTGGCCGCACCAAGCGCCACCAGTTCCTGATTGGCGTCGATTTTTTGACGACGTTTACTGGCTAGTGATTTCGCGACCGAGACGCTTTCCAGAAAGCCAACGAGTGAGATCAGCAGCGCCGCTGGCAGCATTTGCTTCATCAATGAAAGGTCGAATGCGGGCATCGCGAAGGGCGGCAGACCTGCGGGGATATCGGCGACGATACTGACGCTTGCGCTTTGATTCAGGCCAAAGAACCAGACCGCCAAGGTTGTGACCAGTACGGCTACCAACGGGCCTGATTTGGATACGGCATCAGTCACCGACTCGTTGACGCCTGCACCTTTCATCCACCCAGTCATGCGGCCTTTCCAGACCAGCAAGATCGTCAGCGATACGGCTGCAATGCCGAAGGTGGCAAGATTAATTTGGCCGATATGGGTGATCGCATGCCCGATTGTTTCAGTAATCAGGTGACTGCGTGGGATATCAAAACCCAAGAGGTGCTTGAGCTGCGAAAACCCGATGACCAGTGCCGCAGCACTGGAAAATCCGGAAATGACCGGATGGCTGAGAAAGTTCACGAGGAAACCCAACCGCGCCAACCCCATCCCCAGCAGGATCGCCCCGCTGAGGAACGCCAAAAGCACAGCCCCGGCGACGTAGCCTACAGACCCGGCTTCGGCCAGGGTGCCCAAGGTTGTGGCGACCATCAGCGATACGATGGCCACTGGTCCCACGGCCAGCGCGCGGCTGCTGCCCAGCAACCCGTAAAAAATCAGCGGGACGATGCTGGCATACAGGCCCACCTCTGGTGGCAGACCGGCCAGCAGGGCATAGGCCATGCCCTGCGGCACCAACATGATCGTCACAATCAGACCGGCCATGCCATCACTGGCCAGCATTTGACGGTTATACCCCGGCATCCACTCCAGAATAGGCAGATACCTTTTCAGCATCCCGGTCTGCATCGGTCTTCTCCTTATGCTCTGGCTGCAGTGGGCAAGCCTTGTTGGCTTGCAATGATGCGGTTCCAAGGCATGTGCTTGAGTATGGTCGCCATCGCGCAGTTGCCTGTGATCCCCGCCTGGGTCAGGCCCGCGCCGACAAAGGCACTAATGGCTGCGAACCAAGGGTTGATCAGCACGGCAAGCACGATGCCCAGCAGGACAAGGCTGCCTGCGGTGATCTGGACCTGTCGCATAATGCTAATGGGCGCCTTTGCGTTTTCATTCACCGGTAGACCAGCGGCGCGCCACGCCTGAATGCCGCCTTCCAGTTGGTAGGCTTCACGAAAGCCGGTTTTCAAGATCTGGGCGGCGGACGCCTCGGTCCGGCCACCGCTGTGACAGTGAAAGACGGCAATCTTGTCGTGCTCTTGCGGGAAATCTTCAGGGTTAAAACCTGACAGGGGAACAAGATGTGCTTCGGGGACGTGTTCCTTGATGTATTCATCCGGTTCACGCACGTCGATCAGAACGGCCTTGCCTTCGTGCATCCATTCTTGAGCGGTTCTTGGGTTAATTTTTTTCAGAGTCATTGGTCAGTCTCCTCGGTCTCTGCGCCATCAGCACAGTAAGTGTCATACAAAAACGCCAGCATTCTCCCGATGTCGTCACGCACAATGCGGTAGTACATCGTTTGCCCTTCACGCCTGGCCTTCACGATCCGTTCGCGCCGCAAGACGGCTAACTGCTGGGATACGGCCGTATCACGGGAACCAATGGCTTCCGCGAGTTGCCCCACCGACTTTTCACTTTCGCTCAGCAGGCAAAGGATCATCAGGCGACTGCGATTGGACAGTAGCGTCATGATTTCGCAGATATCGTCTGCGGTCGTTTGCATTTCTTTTATATTCATGCTTGCGCAGATAAGAAGGCACTCCTATCTCGTCAAGGGCAAGGCGGTACTTTCCCAAACCTACCCGGCAAACGGGACCTGAAACTGAGAATGATCAATCAGGGGCGGGGAAAGACCGTTCACAATGAAACAAGAAAGGAGTCGCGATATGACCCCAGAAGTAAAAGCATTCTTTGATGAACCCACCAATACGGTGTCCTATGTGGTCAAAGACCCAAACAGCCAAAGCTGTGCGATCCTTGATTCCGTGCTCGACTTTGACCCAAAGTCAGGCCGTACCAGCACGGCGTCAGCCGACGACATTATCGCCTACGTTAAAGAGAACGATCTGACGGTGGAGTGGATTTTGGAAACCCACGCCCATGCCGACCATCTCAGCGCCGCCCCCTATCTGAAGGAAAAATTGGGCGGGACCACCGGGGTTGGGGCGCATATCAAGGACGTGCAGGACGTTTTTGCCAAGGTCTTTAACGTAGAGAAAGGCTTTCAGACCGATGGCAGCCAGTTTGAACATCTGTTTGAGGATGGTGAGGAATTCACCGTTGGCGGCATGACGATCAAGTCGATGCATACGCCTGGCCACACCCCCGCCTGCATGACCTATGTTGCCGGTGACGCGGCCTTTGTGGGCGATACGCTTTTCATGCCTGATTATGGCACGGCACGCGCCGATTTCCCCGGTGGAGATGCGCGTGTGATGTACCGTTCAATCCAGAAAATCCTCGCCCTGCCGGATGAGACGACACTTTACATGTGCCACGACTACAAGGCGCCCGGTCGGGATGAATACAAGTGGGAAACCACTGTCGGCGAAGAGCGGACCAAGAATGTCCATATCGGCGCGGGCCAGACTGAGGATGAGTTTGTCGCAATGCGCGAAGCGCGTGATGCGACACTGTCGATGCCGACGCTTATTCTGCCATCCGTGCAGGTGAACATCCGCGCCGGAGAGATGCCACCGGCAGAAGACAACGGCGTGTCCTACCTCAAAGTGCCGATCAACCAGCTTTGATTGTGCAAGGCGCGGGGCGGCGACAGACCGCCCCGCCACACATTCGACAGGAGCAAAGCCATGGATATGGCAATGGAAAAGCCGCAAAACGCACCGGACTCGTCACATCAGACCGAGGCTTTGGTGCTCAATTGCATGGACTATCGTCTGATCACCCCGGTTGCGGACTACCTCGCGGCGCGTGGCTTGCGGGGCAAATACGACCAGATCGTGCTGGCTGGTGGTGCCATTGGCGTCATGGCGGATGAAACTAGCGCCTGGGCCGAAACCTTCTGGCAACACGTCAAACTGGCCCGTAATCTGCACGGCATTCGCAAGATCATCGTGATCGACCACCGTGATTGCGGTGCTTGCAAGGCCTTTGTCGGTCAGGACTGTGCAGATGAACGCGAGGGGGAAACTGCGATCCACATGGTCTGGATGGAAGCGCTGGCCGACGAAATCAAGACGCGTGAGCCAGACCTTCAGATAGAGCTGTTGTTGATGGATCTGGACGGGAGTGTTGAACGACTTGACGCATGAGACCTGTGAAGTTGTTTCAAACTAGTAGGCTATCGGAGAAGAACGCTACCAAGCCCGATAAGGTACCGCTCTTGGTTTTTGCAACAAAGAAATCGCGGCTCGCAGCTGAAGCGAAACGTTGACTTGCATCAAAGCGAGCGGCAGCTGGATCAGGCCATCTGAATCTATGAACATTCTTGCCGACTACGATCATCCGACCATCAAAGAATTGGCTGCTCGTTTAACTCATTCCGAGACCACAGTGCGCGGCAAACTTGAACGAATTTCTACTTTTTCGCGAAGATATCCAGTTCGGCTGTCCAAAGGACGGTGACTATGTGAAAGCGTCGGGCACCGTCCGGCTGAGACACTGGCAATGCAACACGAAGGCCACGCTGTTGCCCGCCCTCTGCAAGGCGGCCGGCATTCCGGCGCGCATCCACTTCTCGCTGATCTCCAAGGATATCCAAAAGGGTTTCTTTCGCGGCCTCTCCCGTTGGCTGAAGCAATGGCGGTTTTGGAGAGGCAATTCAATACATCAGTCGCAAATTCCAGGAGTTTGCTAATTTTATAAAAGCGCGAACAGTCCCCTCAGATATTGCCGGCCGAAGCGCTCCTGCATTGCTGCTACCACGCCAAGCGCGCGCTATCTGTTCGGCGGGTTGCCAAATCAGTGAATCACCTGCTCGATAGGCTTCTTTGACAAGGGCTTTCGCGGCGCGACAGTCTGCTTCCATCGCATAAACAATGGACCGCTACTCGCACCCATCATCTGGCTTAGCACAGGCGATACGAGCTCATTGTTTCCGTTCTGATAATAGACCTTCGCGGGTCTGCAAAGTGCCCTTGAGCCGACATTCATGTACGGCAACCAAATGGCAGCAAAGTCCGCATCCTACCAGTTTGAGAACGGTGTAGCGAAGGAACGCTATCCTACCTGCTCCAGATGCTCGTGGCAGCCAACTAACACTTTGATTCAAAACATGAATCCCTTCAACTGATTCGTGTAACAAAGCCTTCCATCGGTTGGGCCGCGCCATTCGGACTGCGGTAAGCAATACATTGGAATGCGTCTTGGTTCTTCGTTATTTCCGCCCGGCAGCTGGTGATGAAACCCAATCAATTGAGCAAAATCAAAACACGCGCTACCTCGCCGAGATAGGTGATGGGCTATGACAGTTTCATCTTCGACCTCGATAGGTAGTTCTGGAAAAAAATGGCTCAGTCGCGGCGCGTTGGTGCTCGGCCTGCTCGTTGGGGCTGCCGCGATCTTCGGGTGGGACGGCATAATTAGTGGGCGCAGTTCCGACAACGGCATTGTCACCGCGAACGGGCGCATCGAGGTGGAGCGCGTTGATGTTGCCACGGAATACGGCGGTCAGATCGCCGAAATTCGGGTGCGCGAGGGTGATACCGTTATTGCAGGCGATATTGTTGCGGTGCTCAAAACGTCTGGACCGATGGCAGAATTGGCCGCTGCCGAGGCTGAGGTACGCAGTGCACTTCAAGGGATCGCCCGGGCCAAAGCCGAGGTCGCGCTTCGCGAGGCCGAACATGATCTGTCAGAGCTGGAGCTTGCGCGTGCCGCGGATCTGCAGCAGCGGCGGGTAGCGTCGACAGCTGACCTCGAACGGCGGACAGCACAACACGCTATCGCAGAAGCCAATCTGCTGGGTGCACATGCTGCTGTGGCGACTGCGGAAGCAATGACGCAACAGGCGGAGGCTTACGTGCAGCGCCTGAAGATACGTGTAGCAGAGATGACGTTGCATGCGCCTGTCGATGGACGCGTGGAATACCGTCTGGTCCAACCGGGAACGGTGGTCGGGCCGGGCGCACGGGTAGCAACACTGCTTGATATTTCCGACGTCTATATGACTGTCTTCCTTCCTACGAGCGAAGCGGGTGTGATCGCTGTTGGTGACGAGGCAAGGATCACTCTGGATGCGGCTCCCGGTTTCGTTTTGCCCGCAAACGTATCATTTGTTTCCTCAGAAGCGCAGTTCACGCCCAAGGCAGTCCAGACGGCTAGTGAGCGTGAAAAGCTCATGTATCGTGTGAAACTACAGATATCGTCCGAACTGCTGGACCGATACCGTGCCTATGTCAGGGCGGGCTACACCGGTGATGCGCATCTGAGACTCGATCCCAGCGTACCGTGGCCCGAAAATCTGCAAATCAGGCTGCCAGATGGGCCGTGAGGCGACATTGCTTTGCAAGGAGGTGGGCCACCGCTACCGGCAAGTTCAGGCACTGGCCGATGTGTCGCTTTCGTTTCAGCCCGGCACGACAACAGCAATCATCGGCCCTGATGGGGTCGGAAAATCGACGCTTTTGGGATTGCTGTCCGGCATGCGCAAATTGCAGGATGGTAAAATCTCGGCGTTTGGCGGCGACATGCGGTCGCAGACGCATCGCGACAGGATTTCGCATCGGCTGGCCTTCATGCCGCAAGGGTTGGGCCGGAACCTTTATCCGTCCCTGTCGGTGGTCGAAAACCTCGATTTCATCGGCAGGCTTTTCGGCGTAAGGCGGGTGCCGCTGCGACAGCGCATTGAACGCCTGTTGAACGCTGTCGGTCTGGCGGCATTCCGCGACCGACCAGCTGGCCAGTTGTCGGGAGGCATGAAGCAAAAGCTGTCACTTTGTTGTGCTTTGCTGCATGATCCAGAGCTGCTGATCCTCGACGAGCCGACGACCGGGATCGATCCATTGTCGCGCCGTCAGTTCTGGGCGCTGATCGACGCGATCCGGGACGAGCAGCCGCAGATGACCCTGATCGTTGCCACCGCCTACATGCAGGAAGCAGCAGGATTTGATCGAGTCATTGTTTTGGATGGCGGTCGCGTGCTTGAGGACGGCAGCGTGGACGAGGTGCTGGCACGGACCGGCGCACCTGATCTGGAGGCGGCATTCGCGCGGCTGCATCAGCCTGACGCAAGCCGACAGTCCTTGGCCATTCCGCCACTGCAAGTGGCAGACGGGCCGCCTGTGATCCGCGCCGAAGGGCTCACGCGCCGGTTCGGGGACTTCACCGCCGTTGACGATGTCAGTTTCCGGATCGAGAAAGGTGAAATCTTTGGTTTTCTCGGCTCCAATGGTTGCGGCAAGACCACGACGATGAAGATGCTGACCGGGCTGTTGCCAGCCACAGCCGGCCACGCCTGGTTGCTGGGCGAGCCTGTTGAAGGTCATGACTTGGGCGTACGGTTTGATGTCGGCTACATGTCGCAATCCTTTTCGCTTTATCGCGAGCTGTCCGTCCGCGCTAATCTGGACCTGCATGCGCGGCTCTATTGTATTCCAAGCGAGGTGCGCGCAGATAGCGTCCTTCAGGCACTCGATGAATTCGGTCTGGATACGGTGGCAGACGCGATGCCGGAGCAATTGCCGCTGGGCCAGCGGCAGCGGCTGCAATTGGCCGCCGCCTGCCTACACAAGCCACAAGTGCTGATCCTCGATGAGCCGACCTCTGGTGTGGACCCGGCGGCGCGCGACCGGTTCTGGGCCACACTCGGGCGGATGTCTCGGGACGACGGCGTCACCATCTTCGTATCGACGCATTTCATGGGCGAGGCGCTGCATTGCGACCGGATTTCGCTGATGCATGCGGGCAAGGTTCTTGCTGTCGGAGAGCCAGAAGAACTGATCCGCGCAAAGAATGCCGAAAACCTTGACGATGCATTTGTGGCCTACATCCAAACAGCGGAGGGAGGCGTCTCTGACGCGGCCAGATCGCAGCAGTCCCAGACGCTAACCGCGCAATCGGAAATGGCTCCGGACACAGTCGGTATCTTGCCGCGGCCATCACGCATCTGGGCCTTTGCGGTACGGGAAAGCTATGAATTGCTGCGCGACCGTATTCGGTTGTCCTTTGCGCTTATCGGGCCAATCATCCTTGCGCTCACCTTCGGTTACGGGATCTCTTTCGATGTCGAAAATGTGCGCTTTGCCGTACTCGACCGCGACCAAAGCGCAGATACCCGGCAGTTGATTGACGCCTTTGCGGCCTCGCCCTATTTCGCGCTGCGGCCCCCGGCGCATAGTGATCGCGAGGCGGAACGGCGCATGCAGTCGGGTGAGCTGAATATGCTGATCAGCTTTCCACCCGGTTTCGGACATGATGCACTTGCCGGGCGACAGCCGGAGGTAGGACTGTTTGTCGATGGCAGTCTGCCGTTTCGGGCCGAAACGGCACAGGGCTACGTTCAGGGTGTCTTGTTGCAGTATTATCAGGCGCAACAGCGGGAGGTCCCGATGGCGACACCAGCAGACTTGCCCATCCGGATTGAGCCGCGATTTCGCTACAATCAGGATTTCAAGTCGGTTTTTGCGCTTATGCCCGGTACGCTGATGATCATCATGGCGATGATCCCGGCCATGATCGCGGCCATTGGAATTGTCCGTGAGCGTGAGATGGGTTCCATCAGCAATCTCTACACATCGCCCGCCTGGGTAGAAGAGTTCTTGCTGGGCAAGCAGATCCCATATGTGATCCTGAGCTTTGTGAGCTTTCTGACACTGGTTCTGTTGGCCGTTTTTCATTTCGGCCTGACGATCAAAGGCTCCACCTTCGGACTGCTATTGGCGGGCCTGCTTTATGTCTTTGCGACAACCGCGTTCGGAATTCTGGTATCCAGCTTCACTCGCACACAAGTTGCTGCACTGATCGCGACAGCGATACTGACGCAGGTTCCGGTGCTCAGCTTCTCAGGCTTTCTGTCGCCCGCCGCTGCTCTTGAGGGCGGTGAGGCGGTGGTGGGGCACGTCTTTCCCGCGATTTATTTTCAGAACATCAGTGTGGGCAGTTTTGCCAAGGCGCGCGGCATGTCCGACATGGTCACGGATTATCTTGGCCTCATTATCTTGGGCGTCATCTATCTTGTGCTGGCCCGCCTGTCCTTGCGCAAACAGGAGGCCTAGCCATGTTGTGGATGCGGAATGTCTGGGTTCTGACACGCAAGGAGGTTTCCAGCTTTCTAAGTGACCGGATCCTGTTTGGCTTTCTGATCATCGCCTTCACATTTCTGATCTATAATGACGCAGTCGGCGTCGATACCGAGGTGACAAATGCCGGTGTTGCCATCGTGGACGCCGACGACAGCGCCCTATCACGTCGGTTGCGCGATGCCCTGCTACCGCCGCAGTTCAAACCCGCCGACAGGATCGACCGGTCCCGGGTTGATGCCGTCATGGATGCAGGCAGCCATGCTTTTGTCATCGACATTCCGCCAAGCTTCGAAGCGGACATCCTGCGTGGCCTGCAACCAGCGCTGCAACTCAACATCGACGCCACCGCGATGACGCAAGCCGGTGTCGGCAGTGCCTATATCGAAGAGATCCTGATCTCGGAAACCATGCGCTATCTGCAGATGGACGATATCATGACCCGTATCCCTGCGGTGCCGGTGACGCGGGCGATGTTCAATCCAAACCTCGACGCGATCTGGTTTCAGGCGATAGAGGCACTGATCGAGCAGATCACGCTTTTTGCCCTGCTTCTGGTCGGCGCAGCAGTCATTCGCGAACGCGAGCATGGCACGATTGAGCATCTGCTGGTGATGCCGCTGCGTGCCAGCGAAATCGCAGCCGCAAAGGTTCTTGCCAATGGGTTGATCGTGCTGCTGGCCACGGCAGTCGCCGTGGCGTTCACAGTGCGGCTGGTGCTGCAAGTGCCTGTTCTTGGATCTGTTCCGCTCTTTCTGTTTGGCGCCGCACTATATATTTTTTCGATCACATCGCTTGGCATCATGCTGTCAACAGTCGCAAGGACCATGCCACAATTCGGTCTGCTGGTTGTACCGGTATTTCTGTTTCTGAGAATGCTGTCCGGATCGACCTCTCCGCTCGACAGTCTGCCGGAACCCCTGTTTTTGATTCCACATGCGTCGCCCACGGTTCATTTCGTCATATTCGCCCAAGCTGTGCTATTCCGCGATGCAGGTTTGGTTGCGGTCCTACCGCAACTTGCAGTCGTTTCGTTGCTTGGAGCCGGGTTTCTGGCGATTGCGCTTTTGCGGTTTCGAAGAATGCTCACGCTTCAGGCATAACTGCGATGAAGACCTTGTTGCGCTGAAACCATTGCGAAGGGGCACGGCAAACAATTAACCCTTCATTTCGTCAAGCAAACGCGGACCATGTAGAGCAACTGGCTCAGGCGACGGTTCTGCGCAAGCCGCGGCTGCTCAGTGAAAACTTCTCCAGTTACACATCTGGTGAACTGACCGATTGGATGGAAGATCAGAAAATGGATCATGTCCGCGGTGCCCCGTATCACCCGCAGACCCAAGGCAAGATCAAGCGCTGGCATCAGACGCCCAAGAACCGCATCCTGCTGGAGAACCACTAACTAACAGGCGATCTCAGTCAGCAGATCGATGCCTTCGTCGATCACTACAATCACCGACGCTACCACGAGAGCCTGCAGAACCGCACGCCTGCCGATATCTATTTCGGGCGCGGGGAGACCATTCTGAAACAACGAGGAAGGATCAAACGACAGACCATCAAAAACCGGCGCTTGCTTCACCGCAAATCCGCCGCATAATCAGACAAACCAGATGCGCCAGACCCTCTCTTATATCAGGCCGCCAACTGACCCGATATCTCTGACGACTGACAGTTGGAGCAAAAAACCCAGACGACCTCAGTTCCTAAGCAGCACTCTTTGTTTGCATCATCGTTTGCGCGTTAGTACTCGCCCACCCCAAACCGCCTACAGTGCTGAGTCTATTCAGTAGCTGTAAAGCCAACAATGAGTTGGCGTAATCCAAAAGCAGCTCCTGCAAAGATCGCAGCAAATGTGACGGGCGCACTGAAGGCCAGCAGCGAGAATGCAGATAGACCTTGCCCGATACTACATCCGATGGCGATAACCGCACCAACTCCCATGATGCCAGCACCGATGATCTGGCGTCGTAACTCTCGTGGGTCTTCGCAGGCCTCCCAGCGGAAATGGCCCTTGATCATGCTGCCAAGTAATGCGCCGATCCAGACGCCAGCAACGGACCCAATGCCGAATGAGAGTGTTTGTCCGGATGCCGTCATGCCGTAGAGAATTGTTTCACCGATTGGTGCCGAGAATGTATGCCCAACGATCTGGAGATCGTCGAAGCCATTTGCGTTTACATACTGCATGCCCGCCCAAGCGCTTGTAACCGCCACACCGACCACAACTGCCCAGAACACGGCTGATCGATCACGCCGCAACGAGGTGGTATTCAGGGCAAGTCCGATCAGCAAACACCCGATGACAATACCTGTAACGGCGACCGGAAGGCTGCTGATTTCACCGATCGTATGCGCGATTCCGCTTGGGATGGATGCTGGCTGTGTTGGTGGGAATATGACGACGCGGATCCATGCCAATGGTCCGGAAAGTGTGATATAGGCGCTGATCCCCATGACGAGTACGATGACGAAGGACCGCAAATCGCCCCCGCCAAGTCGTGCGAGCGCACCAAAACCACAATTGCCTGCCATGGCCATCCCATAGCCGAACAGACCACCCCCCACGATACTGGCAACTGGCGACCATTGTTGTGAGAGATAAAATGATTTGCCGGGGTCAAACAGACCAATCGCCATAAGGCCGAAGCTGCCAACAATGCTGGAGCCAATGGCCAGAACCCACATCCGAAGCCGTTTGTCGTTGCTGCCATACAGGTAATCTTCGATGGCCCCAAGCGTACAAAACCGACCAAGCCGTGCTGCAAGCCCCAGTAAAACGCCGCCAAACAGCCCGATGGCTGCCGCTACATTCGCATCGCCCCATGCGTCGAGCATTGGGTGGTTCCTCCCCGTATGTGGTCCAACGACTTGAACGGGAGGTGGCTAGACCTAGTCCGTTTTGCAGAACAACTCGTAGACCAGACCGATGATCCTGCGAGATTTGTCATCCGTCAAGCTGTAGTAGATCGTCTTTCCCTCGCGACGGGGACGCACCAATCCTTCAAGGCGCAATCTCCCAAGCTGTTGGGACACCGCTGCCTGACGTGCCGATAGAAGCGTTTCCAACTCTGTGACCGATTTTTCGCCAGTGGCCAGATGGCATAGGATCATCAACCGGCCTTCGTGACTGATTGCCTTGAGATAGTTGGTCGCAATGGTTGCGTTTTCCATCATCTCGTCCAAGCGGTCATCATCGATGCTGTCGTCAAAAACCGGGATTGTCATCTGCCTGTACTGCCTTGCCTGTATACGATTTAACCTATTCGCGCTTGGTTGTGGTATGTGGCATCAATTCTCCAAATGACCACCCCTGTTTGTCGGTATTGGTGCTTCAAAACTCACATTTCCTATTGGTTGTCACCTTTTAGTGCAAAGCTGATCCCTTCTTGATCAAGCATTTGCCCCAAGAGCCCCCAGAAGAAATCCTCGCCAGGATATCCTTCCATCCGGCCTTTCTCAGCCCCATTGACTAAAAGAATGAATGTGGGTGTGAAATTCACGCCACGTGTCAGCGCGATATCTGCCGGTAGGGGGTCTCGCAGGTTCACCCGCCGCAAGGGTGCAGCAGCACCTTCACCGGTTTTCGAGTAGATCGGCCCAATCTCGGCGTGCCAGCGTGCGCACCATATGCAACCGGGTTCTTCTGCCATCAACAACCGCGTTTCCGCCGACAGTGATGTCACCGAAAGGATCATGGCCGTGAGAGCGGCGAGGAACCTGTAAAGAAAAACAGTGGTCAATGGTCTAAACATTCAATAATCTTAATGTGAATGTATCTTATGATCAAGGGCGGGGATTCATGCTGGAAGTCAGCTATCTTGGCGCGGCTCTTGCGGGCTTGTTGTCATTCTTCACGCCTTGCGTGCTTCCAATGGTGCCGTTCTATCTGTGCTACATGGCCGGTCTGTCGATGACCGAGCTGCGCGCGGACACTGAGATCAGCACCGGCGTACAAAGACGCCTGATCATATCGGCGGTGTTCTTTGCATTTGGTGTGACGACAATCTTTGTTCTGTTGGGAATGGGGGCTACGGCGATTGGTCAGGCCTTCGGTATGTGGCGCGATACGCTGCGATACGTGGCCGCTGGGATCCTGCTGCTGTTTGGCTTGCATTTTCTGGGCGTGATCCGGGTGCCGTTGTTATACCGCGAAGTAAAGATTGAAAGCACGATCGCCCCGACGACCATTATTGGTGCCTATCTGATGGGGCTGGCATTTGGCTTTGGCTGGACGCCCTGCGTCGGCCCTGCATTGGCTGCGATCCTGATGGTCGCCAGCGGGATGGGTGACATCTGGCGCGGCGGTTTACTTTTGCTGGTCTATGGGCTGGCTATGACAACGCCCTTTGTCCTTGCAGCCCTATTCGCCCGTCCGTTTATGGGCTGGCTGCGACGCAATCGCCGTTACCTTGCCTATGTCGAGCGGGTGATGGGCGGCATGCTCATCATCTTTGCCGTACTGATTGCGACCAATTCGGTGAATTATATTGCGCAGTGGATGATCGAGGTCATGCCTGCCTTTACAAACCTGGGATAGGAGGACCGATTATGTACTTTCGTTCAATACTGGGTGCAGTTGCGATCATCTTTGCGTTGCCCGTGCTTGCCGCCACATTGGGTGATGATGGCCTGCATAAGACAGACTGGATGCGCGAAACGTTCAAGGATCTCCGGGAAGACCTAGAGGAAGCGAACGCCGAGGGTAAACGGTTGATGGTGATCATCGAACAGCGGGGCTGTATTTATTGCACCAAGATGCATGAAGAGGTGTTCCCCGTACCCGAGGTTGCGGCCGCCCTGAATGACAATTTCTTTGTCGTGCAGATCAACATGTTTGGTGATGTGGAAGTGACGGATTTTGACGGTACGACCTTGTCCGAGAAAGATATGGTGCGGCGTTGGAATGCACTTTTCACGCCAACAATGATGTTCTTTCCGCAAGACGTTGGCCCAGATCAGACCGCTACAGACGCTGCCGTTGCCGTCATGCCGGGTGCCTTCGGGCGATGGACAACTTTGAACTTGCTCAACTGGATAAATGAAGAGCGCTATCTGGGCGATGAAGCCTTTCAAAAGTACCATGCGCGGATCATTCAGGAGCAGGGAATAACGGAATGAGAACAACGTATTAGTTGCAAACATTCAAATAGTTGATTTTGATGTTGCGACTCTCATGGTTCGTGGTCTACGGTACACAAGAGGGATTTGTGATCCGGGGAGGGACCATGAAGCGTTTAGTTGGCGCAGGCGTCGCGATAGCAATAGCGACAGTAGGATTTGCCGAAGGCGTAACGCCTGATGATGTGGCTTACAGTGAGTATGGCGAGGTCGAAATGTCCTTGTCCGGTCAAGACGGCGATCCTGTTGCCGGACAGGAAATCATGGTGGCCCGCGGCAAAGGCAATTGTATTGCCTGCCATCAGGTGACTGCATTGGATGAATATCCGTTCCACGGAGAGGTTGGCCCATCGCTTGATGGTATTGGTGAGTATCGTAGCGCTGCCGAACTACGCGGCATCGTTGCAAATGCAAAGATGACTTTTGAGGGAACGATCATGCCTGCCTTCTACCGGACCAGTGGGTTCATACGTCCAGGCGATGCTTTCACAGGTGAAGCTGCCAAGGGCGAGCTTGCACCTTTGCTGACCGCCCAGGAAATCGAAGATGTCGTCGCATATCTTCAAACACTCAAAGACTGATCTGTCATCAACAGATATACAGGAGATACCATGAAACTTACACGCAGACACACGCTTATGATGGCGGTCGGGTCAGCGGTTGCAGCCCTCATGCCGGTGCGGGCCTTTGCGGCCGTCGAAGATGAGATCGCAGCTTTCACCGGTGGTGCCGATATTGGCAGTGATGGCATCACGCTGATCGCCCCAGAAATCGCCGAGAACGGGAACACCGTGCCGATCGAGGTCGACGCCCCAGGCGCAGAGGCAATCATTGTCTTTGCGGCCGGTAACCCGACCCCTTCAGTGGCGACATTCACCTTTGGTGCGCTGGCCGCATCGCAATCCGCTGCGACACGTATTCGGCTGGCTGGCACACAGGATGTCATCGCCATTGCCCGTATGCCTGATGGTAGCTTTGTACAGGCCAGTCAGGAAGTGAAAGTCACAATCGGCGGCTGCGGCGGCTAAGCGAGGAAAAGACAATGGCAGAGAATGTAAAACCCCGCGTTCGTGTCCCCCGTGATGCAACCGCTGGAGAAGAAATCACGATCAAGACACTGATCAGTCACCCGATGGAATCGGGCCAGCGCAAGGATGGGGACGGCAACGTCATTCCGCGTTCGATCATTAATCGTTTCACCTGCACGTTCAATGGCGAGACCGTGATTGACGTCACGCTGGAGCCTGCGATTTCAACAAACCCCTACTTTGAATTTCAGGCCGTTGTGCCGGAAACAGGGACGTTTGAATTCACCTGGTACGACGACGATGGCGACGTCTACACAGACAGCAAAGAGATCACAGTCGGATAACGACAGCGGACGCGCCGGGGAGGGCAATGTCAATGAAAACAGTGTTGAGAGGTGGTATTGCCGTTGTCGCGCTTTGCGCCGCTTTTGCGGTACAGGCCGATGAAGAGGCTAACCTGGTCGTCAATGAGGAGATCGAGATTACCGTGCGGACGGACGCGCCGGAGCATCTTGAGAACCTAAGCACGATCTATTCCGGTTGGGTTTTCCGTTCGAGCGAGACTCAAGCCTTGCAGATGGACGATTTTGAAAACCCCGGCATGATCTTTGTCGATGAAGCCATTGAAGCCTGGAACACAGTTGAAGGCAGCGCAGGTGAATCCTGTGCCTCTTGCCATGGTGCCCCCGAAGAGATGGCTGGCGTACGCGCCGTCTATCCCAAGTGGAACGAAGACGCCGGTGAGGTGCGCACCATCGCAACACAGGTCAATGGCTGTCGCACCGAACGGATGGGCGCGGAAGAGTGGAAGTATGACGGCGGTGACATGCTGAACATGGAAGCCCTGCTTGCCTCTGTTTCGCGCGGAATGACCATTGATGTCGCCATTGATGGACCGGCGCAGTCCACTTGGGAGAAGGGGCGGGATATTTATTACACCCGCTTTGGCCAGTTGGATCTATCCTGCGCGAATTGTCATGAAGACAATTATGGCAACAACATTCGCGCGGACCATCTCAGCCAGGGCCAGATTAACGGTTTCCCGACATATCGATTAAAGAACGCCAAGCTGAACGGTGTCCAATCGCGCTTTCGTGGGTGTATCCGCGATACCCGCGCAGAGACTTACAGTGTCGGCGCTGAGGAAATGATCGCGCTGGAACTTTACGTCGCCTCGCGCGGCAATGGTTTGTCGGTCGAAGGGCCCGCTGTTCGAAACTAACCTCCCTGAAAGCCCGCTTCCTGGATGTCAGGGGCGGGCTTTTTTCTATCATGTTCCATTCAATAATTGGAATATGAAGGCTTTGGTAGAAGGATTGGCGAAATGATATCTCGACGTGATTTTCTGCAAGCCAGCATGGCGGCTTCGGCGATCGTTGGTGCGTCTGGCTTTGGGAATTGGGGCAAGCTGGCAGCACAGCAATCGCTTTCGCAAAGTGACCTGTTGCAGTTTGATACGTTTGGGAACGTATCGCTCATCCACATCACGGATATCCATGCCCAACTGAAACCGATCTGGTTCCGTGAACCCGAAATCAACCTGGGGGTTGGGCCCAATAAGGGGCAAGTGCCCCACATCACCGGCGCAGAGTTTCGCAAACTTTACGGGATCGAAGATGGTAGCGCGTCACATTACGCGCTCAGCTATGATGACTTCGCGGCCCTTGGTCAGGCTTACGGAAAGATGGGCGGCATGGATCGTGTCGCCACAGTCGTGAACAGTATCCGGGCGGAACGCCCTGATGCGCTGCTGCTGGATGGCGGCGATACCTGGCACGGCTCTTACACTTGCTACAAGACCCAAGGGCAGGACGTCGTGAACGTCATCAACTTGCTGAAGCCAGATGCGATGACGTTTCATTGGGAATTCACGCTTGGCTCTGATCGCGTGCGCGACATTGTCGGCGACCTGCCCTTTGCGGCGCTGGGCCAGAACATCTTTGACGCCGAGTGGGATGAACCAGCAGAGGATTTTGCCCCCTACAAGTTCTATGAAAGCGGTGGTGTGAAGATTGCCGTGATCGGGCAGGCCTTTCCATACATGCCAATCGCCAACCCGGGCTGGATGTTTCCGGAGTATTCATTCGGTATCCGTGACCAGCGGATGCAGGAAATGGTGGATGAGGCTCGCGGACAAGGCGCAGAACTGGTTGTTTGCTTGTCGCACAACGGTTTTGACGTGGACAAGAAGATGGCAGAGCGGGTGACAGGTATTGATGTCATTCTGGCCGGCCATACCCATGATGCCCTTCCCGAACCAGTTTTGATTGGTGAGACGATCATCGTCGCGTCAGGCTCGAACGGGAAGTTCGTCAGCCGGGTTGATCTGGATGTGCGCGATGGCCGGATGATGGGTTTCCGCCATAAGCTGATCCCGGTCTTTTCGGATGTGATTTCACCTGATCCGGAGGTAGCGGCGGCCATTGATGCCGAACGTGCCCCGTTCCTCGATGATCTGACAGAGGTGATCGGGAAAACGGCGGATGACACGCTGCTTTATCGGCGCGGCAATTTCAACGGCTCTTGGGATGATCTGATTTGTGAGGCGCTGATCGAAGAACGCGATGCCGATATTTCCCTGTCACCCGGCGTGCGTTGGGGGCCGTCAATCATGCCCGGTCAGGACATCACCCGCGAGGACATCTGGAACGTCACATCAATGACCTACCCAAATGCTTACCGCACTGAAATGACCGGCGAATTCATCCATACTATTATGGAAGATGTCGCCGATAACCTGTTCAACACCGACCCCTATTACCAGCAAGGCGGTGACATGGTCCGCGTTGGTGGCATGGGCTACCGCATCGATGTCAGCAAACCCATCGGTGAGCGGATTTCAGATATGACCCTGCTCAGAACGGGTGAGGCGATTGATCCTGCGAAAACCTACGTGGCCGCGGGGTGGGCATCGGTCAATGAGGGCACCGAGGGCCCGCCAATCTGGGATGTCGTTGAAAACCATATTCGCAACAAAGGCACGGTGAGCGTGGCGCCAAATACCAGCGTCACCGTGGCCGGTGCATGAGGAGACCAGTCGCAATGGATGAATTCTTCAAGCCCTCAAGACGCGCGTTCCTGCGTAGCGGCGCTGCGATTGCAGCAGGCACAGTTGCAGGCGGTGCGGCAGCGCAGGGCGCGCCTGACCCCAAGATCACGGAGTTACAGGATTGGGCATCTTACACAGGGGCTGGCGTTGATGAAACGCCTTACGGTTTGCCGATCAAGTTCGAAAGCGACGTTGTGCGCCGCAATGTGGAATGGCTGACAGCGTCGCCCATTTCATCAATCAATTTCACTCCGATCCACGCCCTTGATGGAACAATCACTCCGCAGGGTTGCGCGTTTGAACGCCACCATTCGGGTGCGATCGAGCTGTCCAAGGAAGACTATCGCCTGATGATCAACGGGTTGGTCGATCGTCCATTGATTTTCAGCTACGCCGATCTGGAACGGTTCCCGCGCGAAAACCACGTGTATTTCTGCGAATGTGCTGCCAATACCGGCATGGAATGGGCGGGTGCGCAGCTGAACGGCGCGCAGTTCACCCACGGTATGATCCACAACATGGAATATACGGGCGTTCCGCTGCGCACATTGCTGCGCGAAGCGGGCCTAGAGGATGCGGGCGATCTTTCTGACAAATGGGTCTATGTCGAAGGCGCCGATGCGTCGTCCAATGGACGTTCGATACCAATGGAAAAGGCGCTTGATGATGTGCTTGTCGCATTCAAAGCCAATGGCGAGGCGCTGCGGATGGAACATGGCTACCCGGTGCGGCTGGTCGTACCCGGCTGGGAAGGCAACATGTGGGTCAAGTGGCTGCGCCGTGTCGAAGTCACCGACATGGCCGTGGAAAGTCGCGAAGAAACATCCAAATACACCGACGTCTATGAGAACGGCATCGCCCGCAAGTGGACATGGGTCATGGACGCCAAATCAGTCATTACTTCGCCCAGCCCGCAGATGCCGATCACGCATGGCGCAGGGCCGCTGGTGATCTCCGGCCTTGCCTGGTCCGGTCATGGGCAGATTACCCGCGTCGATGTGTCAAAAGACGGCGGGATCACGTGGGAAACCGCAAGACTTGGCAAGCAGGGCGATACCAAGGCGCTGACCCGGTTCTATCTGGATACGGAATGGGACGGCAGCCCGATGCTGCTGCAATCCCGGGCCATCGATGAAACCGGCTATGTCCAGCCGACCAAGGATCAGCTTCGCGAAATGCGTGGTGAAAACGCGGTCTACCACAACAATTGCATCCAAACCTGGTTTGTGAACGAAGAAGGGATCGCCGAGAATGTCGAAGTCTCTTAACCTATTTGTCCCCGCAATCGGGGTCACTGCCCTTGGTCTTGGCTTGGCATATGGCTTGGCGTCGCGGCATTACGGCGCGCAGACAATTGAAACGCTGGAGGCCCGTGTCCAGCAAATTGAAGCGAATGCGGCCCGCGCCAGTGCAGAGGCGCAGACTGCTGCTGAGGAAGCTGCGCGTCTTATGTCAGAGCGTGATCAGCTCCAACAAATCGCGGCTGATGCCGCCAATGCCAGCACCAGTCTGACAGCGCCTGCGCCGGTCATTGAAGGTACCTATGAACTTGGCCGTGCCGCGCTGGAGGAGGAGCTTGCCGCATGGGATGTCGATGTTTTGCCGGACGGTCGCGGCCTGCCCGAAGGGCGCGGTGATGTATATACCGGGGAAGAGGTTTTCGTTGAAAAATGCGCCTCTTGCCATGGTGATTTCGCCGAAGGCGTTGGTAATTGGCCCGTTCTTGCAGGCGGCTTTGACACCTTGGCTGACAAAGACCCGGTCAAGACAGTTGGTTCTTACTGGCCGCATCTGTCGACGGCATGGGATTACATCAATCGGTCCATGCCATTTGGTGAGGCGGGGACCCTGACGCCGGACGAAACCTATGCCATCGTCGCGTACATCCTGTATTCCAACGATCTGGTTGATGACGATTTCGAGCTGAGCCACGAAAACTTCACCGAAGTCGAGATGTATAACAGCGACGGGTTTGTCGTTGATGACCGGCCAGAGCTTGAATACGCCCAATGGCGGACTGAACCGTGTATGGCGAACTGCAAGGACACCGTTGAAATCACGATGCGCGCGACATTCTTGGATGTCACACCCGAGGGCGGGGGTGAGTCAGTGATGAATGAGGCCACGACGGGCGACGGGCCTGTGTTCTCGGCGTCTGATGACACTGTTGCAACAATGGCTACCGACGAAACCGATGGTCTTGATCCAACCCTAATCGCTGCGGGCGAGGGTGCGTTTCGACAGTGCAAATCCTGCCATCAGGTTGGGGAGAATGCCAGCAATCGAACGGGTCCGGCCCTCAACGGGATGGTGGGACGGACAATCGGTTCGGTTGAAGGGTTCCGCTATTCCAATGTGTTCCAAGAGGCCAATACAGCTAACGAGGTTTGGACACCTGAAAGCCTCGCGGCGTTCCTTGCCGACCCACGTGGCACAATGGCAGGCACGAAGATGACGTTCCGGGGCGTGCGTGAAGAGGCGGATATCGCAGCCCTGATAGCCTATCTTCAGAGCTTTGAAGAGTGATGTTGCAGCGGCTTTTCTTCATCGCTCTCTTTAGCGCTGCGGGCACAAGCCATGCCGAAGTTGGTGGTGATGCGGAAAACGGGCAGACCTTGTTCAGACAATGCAGCGGGTGCCACGAGGTTGGCCAGGGTGCCCGCGATCGCATTGGCCCGCACCTGAACAATGTCTTTGACCGTCCGGCTGGTGCGGCAGACGGCTATCGCTATTCCGCCGGTCTGCAACGCGCCGCGGATGGTGGCTTGGTCTGGACCTACGAGACGCTTGACGATTTCATCGAGAACCCGCGCAGGCTTGTGTCCAACACACGAATGAGCTTCCACGGCTTTGAAGCGCAACAGGAACGTGACGATTTACTGGCCTATCTACGCCTGTTTTCCGCCAGCCCCGGGAATATCCCTGAGGCAGCACCAACTGCCGCAGCCGTAGATCATGCCGTCGCACCTGAAGTTTTGGCGATTATCGGGAACCCCGCCTATGGCGAATATCTGTCAGGGGAATGCACATCCTGCCATCAGGCCAGCGGCGCCACAGATGGGATTCCATCCATCACCAACTGGCCAGCGGAAGATTTCGTCGTCGTGATGCACGCCTACAAGGAAGGTGTGCGGGCTCATCCTGTCATGCAGATGATGGCAGGCCGTTTATCGAATGAAGAGATCGCTGCGCTCGCGGCGTATTTTGAAAGCATCGAGTAGTTGATGCGCATAGGGGAGGAGTAATCATGACATTCAACAGAAGGATATTTCTTGGATCTGCAGCCGTAACAGCGGGTCTATTGGCAGCACCTATGGTGCGCGCACAAGGCAAGCCGCGTGTGGTGGTTGTGGGGGGCGGTGCGGGGGGGGCGACCGCTGCGCGCTACATCGCCAAGGATAGCCAAGGCGCCATTGATGTGACCTT
Source organism: Yoonia sp. R2-816 (assembly GCF_046762905.1). Lineage (NCBI taxonomy): Bacteria > Pseudomonadati > Pseudomonadota > Alphaproteobacteria > Rhodobacterales > Paracoccaceae > Yoonia > Yoonia sp. R2-816. The sequence goes on from NZ_JBKQXN010000311.1 coordinate 609,866, forward strand.
GGTCGAGCCGACGCGCACTTACTACACATGCTTTTTCTCGAACCTTTATCTGGGCGGTTTCCGCGATATGCAGTCGCTTGGTCATAGCTATGGCACGCTGGCTGCGGAATACGGGATCAACGTCGTGCATGACTGGGCGGTCGGTGTTGATCGTGATGCAAAGACTGTCACGCTCGCCGGTGGAAGCAGCTTGCCTTATGATCGCCTTATCCTGTCGCCGGGCATCGACTTTGTTGATGGCGCCGTTGAAGGCTGGGATCTGTCGTCGCAAAACGCGATGCCACATGCCTACAAGGGTGGATCACAGACTGAACTGCTGAAGGCGCAGATCATGGCAATGCCGCAAGGCGGCACCTATGCGATGGTTGCGCCGCCAAATCCGTACCGCTGCCCGCCCGGCCCGTATGAACGTATCTCGATGGTGGCGCATACACTCAAAGAGGTGAACCCGACGGCCAAGATCCTGATTGCCGACCCGAAAGAGAAGTTCTCAAAGCAGGGTCTGTTCGAGGAAGGCTGGAACGATCACTACGCTGGCATGATCGAACGTGTTGGGCCCGATTTCGGGGGTGCAGACGTGGTCGTTGACCCGGTCGCGATGACGCTGTCCATTGATGGCGATGTGAACAGTGTCGATGTGTGTAATGTGATCCCCGCCATGAAGGCAGGCCGCATTGCAGAGATTGCAGGCATCACAGAGGGCAACTGGGCGCCCGTGAATGCGGTCGATATGTCCTCGAAGATGGATGAGAATATTCATGTTCTGGGCGATGCAGCGGCGCAGGGCGATATGCCAAAGTCAGGCTTTTCGGCCAATAGCCAGGCCAAGGTGTGCGCCAATGCGGTGCGCGGTGCGCTGACCGGCTCAACCGTATTCCCCGCACGCTTTGCCAATACGTGCTGGTCTCTAATCGACACAGAGGACGGCGTGAAGGTCGGGGCCACTTATGAGGCCACCGAAGAGAAGATCGCGAAGGTCGATGGGTTTGTCAGCCAGACCGGCGAAAGCGATGAACTGCGCGCGGCAACCTATCAGGAATCTGTTGGCTGGTATGACGGCATCGTCGCGGACATGTTTGGCTAAAATCATGCGGGCCTTGATTTTGATCAGGGCCCGCTTTGCTGCGCCGCCTAAGATTCCGCGAATGGAGGAAACGATATGAAAAATCTACTTACCTGTGCGATTCTCGGTTTGGCCGCGACCCCTGTTATCGGGCAAGAGGCTGTGACCTATCCCTTTGACGGCAGCTTTGAGGATGCAACCTTTGCGGTGGAAAACGCGATTATCGGCAAGGGTCTGGTCATCGACTATGTCAGCCACACCGGCGATATGCTTGCCCGGACGGCTGCGGATGTCGGCAGTACGGTACCGTTATTTGAGGCCGCCGATATATTTCTGTTCTGCTCTGCGCAAATATCGCGCGAGGTGATGGAGGCCGACCTGATGAACATCGCGCATTGCCCTTATGGGATCTTCGTGACTGAACGCGACGATGCGGTGATGGTGGGCTATCGGACCTATCCGGATGGTGAAATGCAAAAGGTCCAGGCACTGCTGGACGAAATCGCACAAGACGCCGTGGGCGGATAAGGATATTCATGAATTACGACGGTTTCTTTGCCGCGTCGTTGGCGCGGTTACAGGATGAAGGTAACTATCGCGTCTTTGCTGATCTTGAACGGCACTGCGGACGCTTTCCTACAGCTACCAATCACGGGGATGCCCCCCGCAATGTGACAATCTGGTGCTCGAACGACTATCTTGGCATGGGTCAGCATCCTGATGTACTGGCGGCCATGCATGATACGCTGGACAAGGTTGGTGCGGGTGCGGGTGGCACGCGAAACATCTCTGGCACAACGCATCACCATGTCTTGCTAGAGGCGGAATTGGCCAACCTGCATGGCAAGGAAGCCGCCCTTTTGTTCACCAGCGGCTATGTCTCCAACTGGGCTGCGCTTGGCACGCTGGCAGCAAAGATTCCTGATTGTCTGGTGCTGTCAGACGCGCTGAACCACGCCAGCATGATCGAGGGCATCCGTCATTCGAAAGCAGAGCGGCAGATCTGGCGTCACAACGATCTTGCACATCTAGAAGAGTTACTGGCGGCGCAACCCTTGGACCGCCCGAAACTCATCGCTTTTGAAAGCGTCTATTCGATGGATGGTGATATCGCACCAATTGCTGCGATTTGTGATCTTGCCGACAAATACAACGCCATGACCTATCTGGACGAAGTGCACGCCGTTGGACTTTACGGCCCCCGCGGCGGCGGCATTGCAGAACGTGACGGCCTGATGCATCGGCTGACCGTTATCGAGGGTACGCTTGGCAAGGCCTTCGGGGTTATGGGCGGCTATATCGCGGCGTCGGCCGATCTGTGCGACTTTGTCCGGTCATTCGCCAGTGGGTTCATCTTTACGACTGCTTTGCCACCTGCCGTGGTCGCAGGTGCCGCCGCGTCAATCCGTCATTTGAAAACCAGCTACACCGAACGTGCCATGCAGAAGGCCAAAGTGGCTGAAGTGCGTGCGCGGCTGGATGCCATCGGTATTCCGCATCTGGATAACCCAAGCCACATCATTCCCGTGATGGTCGGCGACCCGGTCAAATGCAGATACCTGTCTGATATCCTGATGCGTGACTACGGCATCTATATCCAGCCGATCAACTACCCCACCGTGCCGAAAGGGACGGAGCGTTTGCGGCTGACGCCATCACCCGTGCATTCCGCGGCGGATATCGACCATCTTGTCAGCGCGCTTGAGACGCTTTGGGCGCAGTGCCAGCTGGCCCGTTTGCCTGTTGCGGCGCAATAGTGTTGACCTGCATCAAGGTTCGAAACGGCATGTTTTATTGGCGCCTGCATAGTTGAAAGGGGCCTGAACATGCTGGAAAACCTTATTGAGCTTTGTCGATCCCGATGGCTTTGGGGTGGCGCTATGCTGACACACCGCTTGCTTCAGCATCCGTCAATGGTCGTTGCCCAAGCTATTCGAACTCCATCTGCTCATAGACACGTCCGGCATTCTTGGTAGCCAATTCTTCAAACGTGTCCAGATGGGCATAGGGTGATTGGTCTACGTGATAGGCGTCCGCAAGCCCGCCACCATTATCAAGGTGTTCACCTATCTTGCCGCGCAGATATTCCAGATAACCTTTCGTATAACGCCGGACCTGATCCATATTCGTCGGATGCCCGTGTCCGGGAATGACATAGGTCGCATTGAGCGCTTCAAATGCGGTGTCCCATGTGTCCAGCCAATCAAGGGTATAAGTGTCCTCGAATATCGGCAGCATGCGTTCGTGAAAGGCCATGTCACCCGCAATCACAAGGTCCTGACGGGGTAGCCAGACGACCACATCGCCTGCGCTATGGGCGGGGCCAAGATAACGCACCTCAATGCGATAATCGCCTAATTCGAGGATGTATTCATCCGCAAACGTCTCGGTCGGGCCTTGCAGAAACGTGCCTTCGGCCTTGTCCTTGTTCAGTTGCTGCATGGCTTCAAGAATGCGAAACCCGCGTTCTTCGAATTCTACGGCGGCGTCCTTGTGGGCGATGATTGGCACATTTTGCTCTGCCCAGTATGAATTGCCCAGCATGGCATGCCCCTGACCGTTTTCATTGATCACCAGAACAACCGGTTCTTCTGTGCGGGCTTTGATTTCCTGATGCAGCGCTTCAGCCAATACGTAGGCACCGCCGCCATTGATCACGACAACACCTTCCCCGGTGACAATGAAGCTGAGGTTATTGTTATGACCGGTGTTTTCATAGGTCGGCGGGGCGGTTGCGCCAATGGCGCTGAACACACCGGGGATGAATTCAACCGGCGCACTATAAAGCGGTGAGCCCGGATACTGATCTGCGATGTCTTCGTTTGCATGTGCCGCGGTTGCGCAAATGGCGATCAGAGGTGCAGCAAACCGGATCATGTGTCTTCACCGACAAAGACAAACCCGTCACCACGCCGCGCTGCATGGCCCCAACCGCCTCCGGGTAAATGGAAACCAATCAGCCGCATTTGCGCCGTGCTGAGTTGATTCAGCAAAGCAAGGCGGGTTTGGGCACCCAATTCAGGATCCTGATCGGAGCCTGACAGCCAAGCGGGTTTTTCGAAGGCAACATGATGGTTCACGATGCTGTCGCCCACAATCATGACGGCTTCGCCGCCCATCTGCACTTCAAACGCCATATGTCCCGGAGTATGCCCCGGTGTCAGGCGCGATAGCACACCGGGCAGTATTTCCTGATTGTCTGTAAACAGGTTGATTTGATCGGCCAGCAGTTCCAGCCGGTTCATGGCCCCCACGGCAAAGGTCACGCGCCCTTCATCAATGGTTGAGACGGTGTCAGGGTCGGTCCAGTAATCCCACTCCGCTTGCCCCATATGATAGGCCGCGTCGGAAAACATCAGATCGCCAAAATCATCCCGCACGCCCCAAAGGTGATCAGGGTGCGCGTGGGTAAAGACCACATCTGTGATGTCGCTGACATCAAGCTCCAGCGCGTTGAATGCATCCATCAGCTTGCCCGCACTGGGCATGAATTCCCGGCCAGCGCCGACGTCGAAGAGGATTGTGCGATCACCGTCGCGTAACAGGGTGATGTTGCAGTCCGGGGTCATCGTGTCGCCGGTGATTCCGTAACGCGCCAAAATTTCATTCGCACCGTCTGGTGGTGTTTCTCCGAAGGCAAAGCTTTTTGGCAGCACAAGGTTACCGTCACTCATAGTGTTAAGGCTGCGATCACCCGCGTGCAGTGTGGTTTGCGCCCAAATGCGCTGGGGGATAGCGCCGGAAAGGGCCGCCGCTATCCCGTGTTGTATCACTCTTCTGCGTGTCAGTTGCATGTCTTACCTTCATATTCGAATTATTGAATAATACGACTAGTGTTTGGCTATTGAAACAGTTTTCTTGCTGTAACATGTCGGCGTTCAACGGAATATTTCCACCCATCGTTACGGGTACCTGTTTCGCGGTTCGCACTAGGCGGCTCTTTGCATTTGGTGAGGCGACTGCCGACTTGCTTTGAGAGGTGCGGGTCGGCATCACGGAGAAGGGTGAGGCGATCCCCGTCGCACCCATTGTCTGGGAGGGTAAAGTGTCCGTCGTCAGACATGCCAGGGTTTGGATCTGGAACCGATCTCTGCAGACCATTTGGAAGGGCATGTCGGAAACGGGGCGGTCCTGTCCGGGTCGCCATGGTCGATTGCTGGATGACGGCCATCGTAACGGGCGCGGGAATTCGACCGCAGAAAATAGATATTCCGAACGCAGAGGAATATCTGCGTTTTCTCGCCGGTGACGAGCCCAACGTAACATGGAGCGGTGAATACGAACAGTTCGTGGCTTCAAATCCGCAAGACTCGGAGGAGGCGAACCGGGTTGCCGATGCTTGGTTGGATTGTGTCGGTGCGGGTCTCTACTCGATCGGCCGAACGTTGATGGCTCCAATACACGCCACAACGACCGGAATAGATGTTACTCCCGAAACCTCGGTTGTGCTTTCTCCACGCGGCGAGCTGGCAGCCTTGCCCCTAGCGGCCGGCGATATTGGAGACGGAGCAGTCTTTTTTGAGCGATTGCTTACGTCCCTCGTGCCATGCACTGCGCTGCTGGAACGGTCCTCTTAAGGCACGCGGACCCGTTGGCGCCGGGCTGAGACGGTCGAATGCAGGTAAGTCGGGGCGTGGACATCGGAGAGCCAAGCGATGTCCGGCACGAACCCGTCAAACAAATCGACAAGCCGGTCCGCCTGGCCCACAAAGCCTGCGATTAGGTCCTGTGGACTGGTGCCGCGTTCCGGCCCATTTTCCAGCAACCAGCCCTCGGCGCGGCTTGCTTCGTCCGCAGGCGGCATCCAGACCAGTGTCAGAAAATACGCGCTTTCGAAATGCATTTCGAGCGGTATTCCGCAAGGCGAGTTATTAGCTAAGACCCTAAACTAGGAGGGGTAGCGCAGATGTCGGCGCGCCACGTCGGCGATCTGCACATCCCGCTTTGCGGCCCAGATGGCGAGGAGGTGGCCTATGAGCATGAAGAGCAGGCCAACGATCCAGAGTCGCAGGCTAAGACTTATGGTGGCGGCTAAGGTGCTGTTGGCTATGGCGATCGTGCGCGGCACACAGGCAAGCAGGATCGGATCGATCAGGGCACGGTGAACTAGTGCGAAATAGCCGGGGATGTCAGTATGTTTTCGGAGAGGGTTCAGATGGTTTCAAGGGAGGCTATAGCGCCGAGAACTACATTTCCATCACCGGTACATCGCGCGGGACCGCTACAAGAGATCTACAAGAACTTGTCGAAATAGGTGCTCTCAGGCGTACTAGAGAACTCCGCTACACGCGTTACTGGCTGAAGCTTGAGGGGCCGGTTGACTGGTGCATCGTCGGCGCGGACGGCGGAAAGCAGGCTTTCGCTACAAGTGCGCAGTAACAGTTGGCAAACCGCAAAGCAGCCTTTTGTAGACCTATTGAGTACGTCTGATCAGGTATGAGTTGCTGGGCTCTTGTTTTCGACCGACCTTCCAATCGGCGGACACTTTTCCTCGGGATGTCAGTTCGACCAGTGTGTCTTTTAGCTCGGTTCTTCGTAGGTAGAGATCTTGTTGGATGAGAGCAGACAGTCGATCGAACTTTACGCCCTCTGGGCTCTCTGACAGCAACCTCAGAATTACATCTCCTGCGCACACCAGATGGTTTTCACGAGTTCTCAGGTAAGGTCCTCGTACATCAAAATGCTCTCCAATACTTACAAAGAGGTCGTCTTGAGGTGGCTTTTTCTTGCTAAAACGTGCGCGATCGTAGTCTGAAAGCGACCTAAATTCGGCTGTACGCATGGTCTCCATGCCCATGGGATGATTGGTCGCAAATGCCAAGTTGAAGTGGATTTGCTCCTTGTCTGGGTTGTGAATGGGCGAGAAGCCCGCGTACCTGTAGCCCAAATCGGCGCGCAACATCTTCAGGTACTCAGCTTCGACGTCTTCGATGCCAGCGCCGGTATCGAGCAAATACTGAGCTCGCTGTGCTCCTACGAGCCCTACAATGGCCACTTTTTTGTCCGCGTGATTGCGCCATGGCGTCACTGCTCAAGCATATGCCGTGGAAACGGGTCATCACCAGCCAGCAAGGTCTGCCCACCGCAGCATAAAGGAAACGCGCCATGGCACACCGTCAGTCACACCCCTATCTGCCGATCCTTGATTGGCTTCCGGGCTATAACAGGCAAACGCTGGCCAATGATGGTATCGCCGGTCTAATTGTAGCTATCATGCTGGTCCCGCAGGGGATGGCCTATGCCCTCCTGGCCGGCCTGCCGCCCGAGGTCGGGCTTTATGCCAGCATCGTGCCATTGGTGTTCTACGGCCTGCTTGGCAGCAGCCGGGCGCTGGCCGTGCGGCCTGTCGCCATCGTGTCGTTGATGGTGGCCACGACACTGGGTGAACTGGCAGAAATCGGGACCGCAGGCTATGCCAGCGGTGCCATCCTGCTGGCGTTTCTGCGCGGTGCAATCCTCTTGGGGATGGCCTTGCGCGGTTGGGCTTTCTGGTCAATTTCCTCAGCCACCCGGTCAATTCCGGCCTTTCAAGTGCTGCGGCGCTTGTGATCGGCCTTTCCCAGCTGAAACACCTGCTGGCTTCGATATTCCGCGCAGTCACCTGATTACCGAAACGATCAGCCATGCGGCGACGCATATCAACCAACTGAACCCGGCGACCTTTGCCATCGCGATTGCGTCGCCGGCGATCTTGCTGCTGTTCAAGGGGCGCCTGTCGCAATGGCTCAGGGCAGCGGGGACCGCACCCGCCGTCGCCGACGGGGTCGCAAAATCCGGCCCGCTTGTCGCCGTGCTGGTCACGACACTGGCGGTCTGGTTCATGAGGGTGAACGCATCGGCGGGCGTGAAAATCGTGGCCTACGTCCCGGCGGGACTGCCGCCGCTAACGCTGCCCGGCTTTGATATCGCGCTGATCCAGCAATTGCTGCCTGCCGCGCTGCTGATTTCCCTCGTGGGCTTTCTGGAAAGCGTGTCGGTCGCCAAATCCCTAGCCAGTAAACGGCGACAAAAGATTGACCCCAACCAAGAACTGATCGCCCTTGGCGCGGCCAATATCGGTGCGTCATTCACGGGCGGTTATCCCGTCACGGTCGGGTTCAGCCGGTCACTGGTGAACTTCGCTGCCGTTGCAGCCACGCCGCTTGCCTCCATCATCACCGCCGTACTGATTGCGCTGACGGTGCTCTTGTTCACGCCGCTCCTTTACTTTCTGTCCCAAGCAACGCTGGCCGCGATCATCGTGGTGGCGGTGGCCAATCTGATCGATCTGAAAACCCTGCGCCACGCCTGGGTCTACAACAAGGCCGATGCCGCCTCGCTGATCGCGACATTCCTCGCCGTGCTGACCCTTGGGGTCGAGATTGGCATCGTGGCGGGGGCTGTCCATTGCGCTTTATCTGTGGCGGACCAGCCGCCCGCATATGGCCGAAGTGGGCCGTGTGGCCGAGACCGAACATTTCCGCAACGTCCTGCGGCACGAGGTGCAGACACACCCCGATGTGCTGGCCGTGCGTGTCGACGAAAGCCTCTATTTCGCCAACACCGCCTTTCTGGAAGACGAGCTCTTGGCCCGTGTCGCCGACCAGCCCAGGATCAATCACCTTGTTCTGATCATGAGTGCGGTCAGCTTCATTGATGCCAGCGCGCTCGAGACGCTCGAAACCCCCGGCCGGACGCCTGCACGACGCAGGTGTAACCATGCACCTGGCCGAGGTGAAAGGGCCAGTGATGGACCGGCTGGAGCGGGTTTCATTCCCTCATATGCTGGGTGACGGCGGGATCTATCTCAGCACCCACGCGGCGACGCGGGACCTGGCATCGCAGCCAGGCGCGCAAGCAGCCTGACGACAGCCAGCAAGATCTTTCCGCTCGCCGCAACCCCAACTGACAATTATCAAATCAACCTTCACTGACCCTCTTATCGTAGGCGTGAAGGGGTTGATGAATGTGTTGGAGCATTGAAGCATCCGCGGCGATGACCTGTGTCGGCGGCGTCGGCACCGCAGTCTCCTACAGCCGAAAGAACCCGCCCGCCATCTGGCTGACAATTGGCTATTTCACCGTGATGGAGGCCCTGCAGGTCGCAGGTTACGTGGTTCTGGACCAATGCGGAACGCGGGCGAATGTGGCTGTTACATTTGCCTCTTACCTACACATTGCCTTTCAGCCGTTCTTCATCAATGCCTTCGCGATGGAACTGGTGCCCGCGCCCGTCAAGGCGCGCGTGTGGCGTTGGGTGATGCTGCTTTGTGCTGCTGCTACCGCGATCCTGTTGATCCAGCTTGTTCCACTGGGTGCACTTGGGCGTTGCACTGCGGGTGCGCCGCTTTGTGGTCCAGAATTCTGTACCGTTTCGGGCGAATGGCACATCGCTTGGAACATTCCCTACAACGGCCTTTTCGTCCCGTTTGAGGCCGCGACCGGGATCGCATCTGGGTTTCCGGCCTATATGATTGTGGCCTTTGTGCTGCCCTTGGCCTATGGCGCATGGCGGTTCGTCGTGTTCCACGTCTCGTCGGGGCCGATCCTGGCCTCTGCACTGACAAACAATCCCAACGAAATGCCAGCCATCTGGTGCCTGTTTTCCATATTCATCCTGCTTGTCGGTGTGAGTGTACGGGCACGGCAAAGCGTTACCTCAGACAGGTGGTGGGGGCGGAGGGTTATGGAATGACCTGTCCACCGCCCAGTCCAGTTAATAGTGCTGCATACCGGCGGCTTCAAGCCCGGCGCACAACCCGCAAGCCGCTCGGTGTTCCGTGGTGTTCGGTCACAACCGTGCATTGTCCCTCATCTTGTCCGTCCTAGTCAGAAAAGACCACAACCCAATCCTTTGTGCGACCCCGCCAGCGGGCGCGGAATGTATTGGAATAGAGCGCGGTAAACTGCCACGGCCCGCGTTCGGTATGCAGAACGGGAATCCGAGCGCTGCCTTGCGGGTTGGAACGCCTTGGCGGGATCGTTGGCAAGGTGCCCGCATCGGCCTCCACCCGGTATTCCTAATCTACATCGAGTATTTCGGCGATTGTGGGCGGTGTAGGCGTGACAGGCCCATGGCGTGGACGGCGGCGCGCCAAAATCTCCGCCAGTGCCATCCGGATCCCGTTGACGCGACGCGGCCCCAAGTCTTTCAGACCAACAAAGCTGCCATCATGTGCGGCCGCTTCGAGGTCTTCAAGCGTTTCGATCGCCAGTTCTTCATGGATGAGATGCGCCAGATTTGTGCCAATCATCGGGACAGACTGAAAGAGTCTTTCGGAGTCAATCGCGCCGCGCAGCCGGTCGATCATCGTCGATGATCCGGTGTCAAGCAGCTCTTGAATGGCCCGCGCAATCGATGTGCCGATATTAGGCAAGCCTTCCAGGTCCTTACGACCGTCCTTGATCACGATATCGCGCAGATGTGGCCCCATCCGCAGAATGTAAGAGGCCGCATCGCGACAAGCACTGACCCGAAAGCCGTTGGCATTCTGTTGCTGCAACAGATCCGCAACCTCAATCAGCTTTTGCGCGATGAAGCGCTTCTCGCTTGTATCGTCAGCTTGCGCCGCTGCAGTTGCCATAGTGGTCCTTGATGTGGTGGGCAACGGTCTCGCGCCCTGCGCTAGGGGTATCCCGCTCTCCCGGTTCTGGTTTGACATTGCTCAATCCTGAAAGGTGGAAATCTGAAAGACTTTCGATTGTGCAACGCAGATCGCGTCAGGGGGTAAACGCAGCGTGGCAGATAGGCCTGATCCAAATCCAAACGGACAGCTTTCCTTAGGGCTTCGGGTGATCCTTGTCACCGTTCTGACCGTGTTCATCTTGGCCCCCCTGTTTCAAGGCACGATGACCTCGACCCGGACTGTGTCTTACTCCGAAGTCAAGCGACAGATAGCAGATGGTCGGGTGCAAAGCGTCGTCTTAACCGAAACACATCTGATAGCAGAGCCCTACAACGATGATGTCCCGTCACGGGCTGTCGTGCCGGTTCAAGGCGATCCTGAGTTGTTACCGCTTCTGAACGCACACGACGTTGAGGTTTTTGCAGAGGCCCCCAGTGGCGGCTCGATCATTGGGGCGCTGCTGCCGTGGATCTTCCTTGCGGGGTTTTTCTATTTCTTGACGCGGCGCACATCCATGGGCGGTGCGGGTTTTCCGGGGCAAGGCTTGGGCGATCTGATGGCGGGGCGGTTCTCTTCGCCTGTCAGTCACGGGCGCAAGGTGACATTTGCCGATGTGGCCGGGCAGGAAAGTGCCAAACAAGAGGTGGCCGAACTGGTCGATTTCTTGCGCGAGCCGGACCGGTTTTCACGCGTTGGTGCCCAGGTGCCCCATGGGGTTTTGCTAATGGGGCCGCCAGGAACGGGCAAAACACTGCTGGCGCGTGCGCTCGCGGGTGAGGCTGACGTTCCGTTCTTTTCCACGACCGGGTCGGAATTCATCGAGGTTTTTGTGGGTGTCGGCGCCGGTCGGGTCCGCAAGATGTTCGAAGCGGCACGCAAACAGGCCCCTTCCATCATCTTCATTGATGAACTGGACAGCATTGGTCGGACGCGCGGCACCGGGCTGGGTGGCGGGCACGATGAACGTGAACAGACGCTCAACCAGATCCTGGCCGAGATGGACGGGTTTTCAGGCAAGCATGCCGTGGTTGTTCTGGCCGCAACAAACCGGCCTGATGTGCTGGATCCCGCGCTTTTGCGTCCGGGTCGTTTTGACAGACATGTGACCTTGTCATTACCTGACAAACAGGCACGGCGCGCCATTCTGGACATCCACGCGCGGGGACTGCCGCTTGATGCATCCGTCGATCTTGATCAGATCGCAGCGGGCACGCCGGGGTTTTCCGGCGCTGACCTGAAAAACCTGTTGAATGAGGCTGCGATCTCTGCTGCGCGCAAGGGGAATGTCGATATCGGCTTGCCCGACACCGAAGAGGCACGCGACAAAATTATGATGGGCACAGTACGCACACTTGCGATCCATCCTGACGAGAAACGCCGACTGGCGGTGCATGAGGCCGGGCATACGGCGGTTGCGTTCCATACGCCGGTTGCTGATCCGATCTACAAGGTCACGATCATTCCGCGCGGCCGCGCGCTTGGCGGCACCCATGCGCTGCCGGAAAATGAACGCCATGTACTCCCCGAAGACTATCTGCGCGCTCAGTTGAGCGTTCTGCTTGCCGGGCGGGCTGCAGAAAAGCACTTTCTCGGCACGGTCAGCTCTGGCGCCGAAGATGACATTCGCCGCGCCACAGACCTTGCCCGATCCATGATTGCCCGTTGGGGAATGGATAACGACATCGGGCCGGTTGACCTGAGCAATGCCGAGGAAAGCCCGTTTCTTGGCCGGAAGATTGCGCAGCCGGTGACATTTGCCGACGAAACAGCCGGAAAAGTGGATGAGGCCGTGATGGCAGTTCTACAGCAGGCCGAGGCGCGCGCGGAGGCACTGATCAAACAACATGGCGACCGTATTGCGACGTTGATTGCACGGCTGGAAACCGAAGAAACGCTGGGTGCGGCCGCCATTCGGGAATGCCTCGATCCCGGCATTATAACACCCGTGCCTGATCGTGCAGGCAAGGCGGGCCGCAGCCTTTGCGTATCAGCTCAGGCCCCCCAAGACAGCAAGAAAGGAGTGAACAGTGACAGAGGCTATGAACCTTACCTTTCAGGGGATTGACCCCTCGGATGCGATCGAAGCCAAAATAGGTGAAAGGGTCGCGCGACTTGAAGCCATGTGCCCGGACTTGCACAGATGCAACGTCTGGGTGCGGGCGCCGCACAAGAAACACAAAGCAACGCAATACATCATCGACATCTCTGCCGAACTGCCCGGTCAGACGCTGGCCATCACCAGACATCCGGGCGATGACAAGGCACACACCGATGTCCATATCGCGATACGGGATGCCTTCAGCGCGATGGAGCGCCAGCTGAAGAAATGGAGCGATACCCACAAGGGCAGGCCAGAGACACATGCACAGCAGCTTCAGGGCAGGATCGCGATGCTGAATGGGCACACCGGTTACGGTCATATCGAAACGACGGATGGCCGCCTGATCTATTTTCATCGCAACGCGGTGGGTGGTGACGGTTTTGATGCCCTCAATGAGGGCGACCCGGTCGAGTTGTCCCTCGACAACAAGGGCTCCGAAAAAGGGCCGCACGCCTCCTTTGTCCGCCCGGTTGGCGCTATGCGCTTCACCGATACACCGCGCTAGCGTTCTTGCGTTGGCTGGTCGAAACCGGTGAACGCCGCTCAGGCCAAGCCCAATCACAGCCCTGCTATTGCTGGTCTGACAGCGCGCGCCCCAATGGCTGCATATCAAGGCGATAGTCCTCTGCCACCTGAAAAATGGTGCGGTCGGGGACTTCATACCAGTCATCGACAAAGGTCACCGGTTCGGACGCGATCTCGATCGCCTGATAGCCGGTTTGCGGGTCGTGATGCACATGCGGCTGGTCGCAGATCGGGCAGAGAAAGACATGGTCGCGTTGCAGATAGACAAGCGAACGGTTGTAGCGCGACCCGATCATGTGGTCGCCATCGGTCAGGATGATGTTCAGGCCGGGCAGCGCCGTCGGTTCAACGTCGGCGCACCAGCGGATCACCTGCTCTAGCCCCTCTTGGACGACAGCGCAAAGGCCGCGCTCGGGGTGGCGCAGAAAAAGGCTGAGAAGGTAGCGAAACAGATGTTCGCTGTCTGTTGTTCCCCGAATTTCAGCGCGGTGTAGCGGATCCATCTCTTCCAGCATCTTGATGCGGACTTCGTCAAAGCTGGTGACGGTGCCGTTGTGGGCAAATATCCAGCGGCCATGATGAAAAGGATGAGTATTCTCGATGCTCGTGCCGCCCACGGTTGCGCGGCGGACATGGGCCACGACTGTTCTGGCATAGACCCGTGCGGCCTTGCGGCTGAAATGCTCGCCATGAAAGGCCGCCCAGACCTGTTTTTCGATCATGGGTACGCCGTCGTTGTAATCTGCAACGCCCCAGCCGTGGCCATGCGCATAGCCCTGCATGTCACTTTTGCTTTGTGCCATCAGCGCGTTCTGTGACTTGACCAACCCACATTCGACCTTGGTCGGTTCGTTGGCATGCATGGCGTAAAGACGGCACATCGGCGGATCCCTTTGCTTTACCGCCGCATGCTAGCAGCTTGAGGCAAAGCAAAATGACTTTGGTCAATTCCGTTGCGCAACCCAGATCGTAAATTTGGTGCATGACCAATATGTCGTCTGTGTCCCAGCCGTACGAAAACGACATCGTTCAACAGTTGCTTGCTGATGAACCTGCATTGCTGTCGTCATTGGATTTTGGGCCATGTGTGCAGCAGGGCAAAGGGGCCGGTGCCTCACTGCTGATCGGTGATCAGTCCGAGATCAGCCTTCTTGGCAATGCCGCACAGCTGCAGCTTGATTTTCGTATGGCCCTTCTGGCGCAACCTGGTGATCTGATGCTGGTGCGGCGACCTGACAAGGCTTTTGAGGACTATCTGGCGGATTACCTTGGCCTGTCCGGGATGGTGTTTCTGGGTGGCGACGCCAAGGACATCGGCCCCCTGGCAAATCAGGCCCGCAGGTCTGACACTGCGGTTGCGGCCTGCGTCAGCGCAGCGGCAAAGGCTGGTGGCCTGACGATCCAATCCTACTTGACAACCGGTCATGTCTGGCGGTTGGCGCGAGTGATCGGGCAACGCGCGCAGTGCCGGGTTCATGTCAGCGGCCCGTCCCCCCGGATCATGCGCCGGGCCAATGACAAGCTGTGGTTTGCACAACTGGCTCGGCAGATCATCGGTCGTGATGCGACGCCGCCGACCATGGCCGCCTATGGTCCAGCGGCGGCGACAGGTCTTGTCAAACGACTGAGCAGGACAAGCGCGCATGTGGTGGTAAAAGTGCCCGACAGCGCGGGTTCGATGGGCAATATCCGCCTGCAAAGCGCGGCAATCAGAACCACGCCGTCCGCGGTGTTGCGTCAGTTTCTGCGACAGCGCCTGCATGCGGTGGGTTGGCGCGATACCTATCCCATCCTCGTCGGTGTCTGGGACGCGCAGGTGACATGCAGCCCGTCCGTCCAACTCTGGATACCGCTGGCCGCCGAAGGGCCGCCGGTTGTCGACGGGGTTTTTGAACAACATGTTCGCGGCACCATCGGAAGTTTTGTCGGCGGCGCACCTTCGCGTTTGCCGCAGTGTATCCAGACCCAACTGGGTCATGAGGCGATGCAGATCGCGCGGGTGTTGCAAAAGGTCGGCTACTATGGGCGGTGCAGCATGGATGCGGTCATCTGTCAAAATGCACAGCCGGGTCGCGCGATCCACTGGATCGAATGCAATGGACGCTGGGGCGGTGTTTCGATCCCCATGACGGTCGCCCAGCGTCTGACAGGCGGCCATCCGACGCTAAGCATCATGCAGGACGTGCTGCCAGAGGTGCGCCTGGACACCAGCGGGTTGATCAACTGCACTCAGGACCTGCTGTTGCAGGTGGGCCATCGGCGCAGCGGTCTCGTCATCCTGTCCCCGCCCGATGCGCCGCGCGGCGCGTCACTGAACCTTCTGGCCATTGCGCAACAACAGGACGATGCAGATCGGCTCATCGAGGAGGTCTTGGCGCGTGTCCGGGCACCTTGACCCGGACGGGGCGCAGGCGTTGAGATTGATCAATCCCGGCAGGGTGTCGGCCCGTTACGCTCGTCTCCTTGGCAGACATCATGCAGAGATTTGCGGGGCGTGAAGAAGCCGGGCGGCTATTGGCTGATCGGCTTGCTGCCATGGGGTTGATGCAACCGCTTGTCTTTGCCCTGCCGCGCGGTGGCGTTCCTGTCGCGGTTGAGCTAGCCGCGAGGCTGAACGCACCGCTGGATCTGGTGCTGATGCGCAAGATCGAAGCGCCCGGCAACCCCGAGGTCGCTCTTGGTGCGATCGTCGAAGGCGTGAACCCGCAGGTCGTGATCAACGATGATTTCATGCGCCGGTCTATGTGGCACAGTTTGCCCACATCTGAGATGTTAGAATTCGATTACCTATCTCCTGCAAAGTCATTGTCGGCTGAAGCAGTCCCGTCCGGGTACCAGTGCCAGGAGCCGAACGTAGTACCAAAGTAGATCCCGGAGGAATTTCCCGGTTTGGTATCACCGGCGTACTTCGAAGCTCCTATGTGTTCCGGGCGTCGAGCGGGCATCCCATCGTTATGTTCATCGGTTTACGTCACAACGAACGACAAACTTCTCGGGTAGTACCTTGCTCAAAGCGTTGGCTTGAGGACGGCGCCAATACCTGGCGGAGCTAATTTGGACTCATGCGATGGCGCAGTGATCCAGAAGCCAATTTGTGGTGGCGACCGGCCGGCGTTACATGGCAGGCGTTTGATGGGGCCGCATTGAGAAAAATCAACGCGCATGCCTTCTTCTTAGGCCAATGAGAAAGGGGGGAAGGAGACAATCGACCGCCTTTCAGCCGTGATGCGATGTATACCCGGTTGGGCTCCAGGCCCGAGCCTTTTCAGATTGCAGCGTGAATTCTAGCAGAAAGGGAGTTCGGCAATGACCCATAAACGTGTCCGTACCGCGATTTTTCCCGTGGCCGGGCTTGGCACACGGTTCTTGCCTGCAACAAAAGGAACACCAAAGGAATTGCTTCCTGTGATCGACACACCGCTGATCCAATACGCGATAGATGAGGCGCGCGAGGTTGGCGTGGAGCGGATGATCTTTGTCAGCCATCCGTCAAAGGCCGCCATTGAACACTACGTGATGGACGATGCACGACTGCGCGCCACGCTTGTAGACCATGGCAAATCGGACCTAGCGCATGAGTTGGAAGAGGCCGCACTGGACACCCGCGACTGCGAGGTCATCTTTGTCACGCAGCCAGAGCCGCGCGGCTTGGGTGACGCCGTGGCGTGCGCGCGGCCGCATCTGTTGGACGGCCCCGTTGCCGTTATTCTGCCTGACGATCTGATACTTGGAACGCCGGGTTGCCTGCGCGAAATGGTCGATGCGTATGACCGTGGCAAGGCGGGGCATCTGGTGGCCGTGATGGAAGTGCCAAAGGCGCTGACCGGCCGGTACGGTATTCTTTCCGTAACAGCGGAGGACGGCCGCTTTGTGCAGGCCAGCGGTATCGTTGAAAAGCCTGAACCAGATAAGGCGCTATCACAGATGGCTGTTGTTGGCCGTTATATTCTAGATCCTGTGGTTTTTGATGCCCTTGCGCAGCAAGCCCCGGGTGCCGGTGGCGAGGTCCAGCTGACAGATGCGATCACGATCAGCTCGGTAAAGGCCGGCGTAGCGGGTTTTCGGTTCTCCGGACGCCGGTTCGACTGCGGCTCAAAACAGGGGATGTTAGCGGCAACGTTGTTTCTGGCCCGTGATGATCCTGCCTATGCGGAGGTTTTCGAAGAGTATCTGGCACCAGAGGATATCGCGCCTGTGGGGTAGATCAGCAGCCGGTTCGGCCTATACCTGCGCTACTTCGGATACTGCTGCCAGCTTAACCACGACCTGACGTGTCTTCCCCTTGCCGGGATATTGCACTGTGTCGTCCGACACCGGTTGGCCATCAACTGTCACATGCGCGTTGGGCTCGTCTACCTTATCATCACGCTCGATTGTTATGTCGATGCGCCCGCGATAGCCATCAAGTGTGATCTGCGCGCATCTCCATGCAGTCGGTAGGCATGGCGCGATGCGAATTCCTCCAGCCTTTGGCTTAATCCCCAAGATTCCTTCAAGCCCAAGCTGCCAAGTCCAACCAGCCGCCCCAGTGTACCAAGACCAGCCACCCTGGCCGACCCGGTCACTTGCACCGGAAACATCACCAGCCAGGACAAAGGGTTCTCTTTTGTAGTGGTCGGCACCTTGCGTGTCGGCAGCGCGTCGGATCGGGTTGATGATGTCAAAGACCTCGTACGCCCGATCACCATCGCCCAATGCAACATAAGCCACACCTAGCCAAGTCGCGGCATGGGTATACTGCGCTCCGTTTTCACGTATCTCAGGCGGGTAGGCCTGAATATAGCCCGGATCGCGATCTGTCTGATCAAAGGGCGGGGTCAGCAGACGGATCAGGCGGGCATCCGTATCCACCAGCCGTTCACGGGCCGACTGCAACGCCTTGCGCGCACGATCAGTAGGGTTGGGGTCGGACAGCACCGACCATGCCTGCGCGATCAGGTCGATCTGGCATTCATCATTTGCCTTGACTCCCCATGGCAATCCCTCGTCATCAAAGGCGCGGACATACCAATCGCCGTCCCATGCATGTTCTGATACCGCGCGGCGCAGATCAGCGGCATAGCTTTCCCAGCGCGTCGCATCCTCTGAATGGCCGGTGCTGCGGGCTAGCGGTACAAATAGTGACACTGTTGCGATTTGAAACCAAGCGAGCCATACGCTTTCGCCGCGCCCCTTTTCGCCAATGCGGTCCATGCCATCGTTCCAATCGCCCGCACCCATAAGCGGAAGGCCATGTGCCCCTGTTGCCATCATCCGGTCAAGGGCCCGCGCGCAGTGGTCATAAAGCGGTAAGATCTCGCCCCCGTCAAACAAGGCATAGCGATCATGTTCGTCGGGGCGAAGTTCGGGGGCGGTCAAGAATGGCAGCCTCACATCAAGTATTCCGCTTTCGTCTGTCGCAGCGATATAGCGGGCCGTCACGAAAGCAAGCCACAGATAATCGTCCGAGCAATGGGTGCGAACGCCCCGCCCTGCAGGCGGATGCCACCAGTGGAGAACATCGCCTGCTTCGAACTGATAGCATGCGGCAAGAAGGATGTGTTCACGCGCCCTTTCAGGATCAGTGTGAAGCAGGGCCAGAACGTCCTGCAGTTGATCCCGGAATCCGTAAGCACCGCCAGCCTGATAGAACCCTGCGCGCGCCATGATCCGACATGACCGGTTCTGATAGGGCAGCCACCGATTGACCATCAAATCAAAGGCCGGATCGGGGGTTTGGACCTGCACCGCGCCAAGCCGATTTTGCCACGTTTCGCGCAACGCGTGAAGGGCGCGGTCTGCCTCTGCGGGGTCTTTCCATTTCCGGATATCCGTTGCCAGACTACTTTCATTCGCGGCCTCACCCAGTGCAAAGATCACCTCGACAGTTTCGTCTGCCGCAATGTCGAGATGAACCTGGTACGCCGCACAAGTACCGCCGCCGGAAGTGAAGCGTCCGCCAAGGTCCCAGCGCCGCAGCCCGTCCGGATCATGCACGCTTCCATCCCGCCCGAGGAAGTCGTGCCTGTCACCTGTCACACTGTGCGGCTCTGCCGAGGCGGTCAGAAACGCAACTCCGTCCCCAAACTCGGGGTTCCATTTGTTGCGCGCGATGATTGCCTTCAGAAAATCATCGTAGTGCGATGTGACATGCGGGCGTGCAACGCTGCCCAACGCGCCCAGTAACCATTCGGCATAATAGGTGGCCGATATACGCCTGTGCAGCCCGGACCGGTTTGTCACTCTTAGCCGCACAAGCTTGACCGACGCATCTACGGGCACAAACGTCAGGATTTCCTGCTCGAGCCCATAGCTGTTCTGTCGCCATGATGTTTCGCCTGCGCCGTGACGGACCTGACAGGTCGCATCATCGCCAATGGGCGCGGGCGTAGTGGTCCAGATATCGCCACTGGCCTCATCACGCAGATACACGGCCTCTCCGGGCGTATTGGCGACCGGATCGTTGGACCAGGGGGTCAGACGGTGTTCGCCAGCGTTGATGGACCAGCTTGTGCCAAACCCGGCTTCGCTGACCAGACACCCGAAATCATCATTGGCCAGCACATTGCACCATGGGGCGGGCGTATGTATGCCGGGTGCTAAATGGATCAGATAGTCGCCAGTCTGCCGATCAAAGCCGCCATAGCCATTGTCAAACAGTAGATCCGATGGCCGATCCAGTTCCGGAGCGGGATCGTAAGCAGGAGCCGAGCCCGGATCAAATCGAGGCGGCGGCAGACGGGTTTCGAGCGCCTGATCAAGCATCTCGCGCAAGGTCAGGTGATCGTCGCTAAGGACCACATGCGCCGCCGCCTCGATCCCGCGCCGCAATCGTGCGTCCATCTGATCAGCGGCCAGTAAATGGATCCCGCCACGCTTGCCGATAACACTGTCGGATCGGGTGTCACGCAGGATCGAAAGCACCTGTTCGCGCAAGGGTTCTTCGTAACCCGACACTGCATCGCGCAGCACGACCAGATCCACATCAAGCCCTGATCGATGCCACAATCGTTGCGCGCGCACCAGCACGTCCAGCAGGGAAGGATCGCCAACCTTTGCGACCTTGAGCAACAGAATGGGCAAATCGCCCGAAATTCCAAACCGCCACAGGTCAGGCTGGCCGATGCGCGCGCTTGGATCATCTGACGGCGCCCCGCGAAGTGTGTGGTTAAAATGGATCAGAAGCGATGAAAGCACCTGCAGTTCCGGCAAATGAACGGGATCGATTTCAAGCTGCTGTATGACCCGACCGCTTTCAAAATGGGCATCGCGGAACGCGCGGTCGATCCTAAGAGCGGGATAGCGATTTGCGGCACCAACAACGTCCTCGCGCGAATTGCCAGCGACGGTTAGGAAAGTCAGTTCCTTGGTCTCCATCGGTTTCAGGTGCACCCTGACCTGCAGCGCCATGACAGGATCAAGTGTCCATCCTGCGGTTTCCGTCAGCCCATCAAACAGGGCCTTGGGTGACCGGTCACTTCGGTTACGCCCCATAAAGCACCCGCGATCGGTGTCCCACGCGCGTATCTGGATCGTGGGGTCTTGTGCCGCGACTTTGTGCAACAGAACCGGTGGGCGGATTTCTGGCCTGCGCGGACGGCGTTGAAATAGCAGGGCCTGATGCTGCTCCAAATAGCTGCTTTGCACAAAGAGCTTGCTGAAGGCCGGGTGGCGCTCATCATCCAGCGGCGGGGCCAGCACGACTTCGGCATAGCTGGTCAGGTCAATGGTTCGCTCCTCATCACTTTCATTGACCAGCGTCACACGACGAATTTCAACATCGTCGAACGGGGCAACAGTGATGTCCATCCGCGCGACAATACCGGCATTTCGGCGCAGCAGTTCGACCATGTGCTGGTGAAAAACACAACTGCTTTGACCGGGATCGCGCCCGGCTGGTGCAGCGCCAAGCGACCATATTTCACCGCTTTGGGTATCGCGCAGGTAAAACCATAAACCATGGGCGGTGCGTGTTGGGTCCGGTTGCCACCGCGTCAGCGCGCTCTGCCGCTCTTTCAGCCCACCGCCGCCGGTTTCAGTGATTAGTGAAGACATGCGACCATTGCCCAGCAGATGGATCTGCGGCACCGCGAGATCGGATGATGGGGCCCACGGTGCCAAAGCAGAGGCGGGCGCTGGGGCATGATGCTCCCACGCTTCGTCGGCACGGCCGCGCTCCAGCGGCAGATCCCACGGAACCCGCTCCTGCAGAAGCAGATCCATGGCATGCACGGATTTCTCGCGCAGAAAGCGGCGTACCATTACATCGTCAGCAGTGGCGTTAACAATGGCGGCCATGATCATGCCTTGATGGTGCGCCATGTAATTCTGAACTGGGATGAAATCGCGATTAGGCGCCAGGCGGTCCGGCGTGAAATCAAGCGCGTCGAAGAATCCATAGCGGGTCATCGCGCCAAGGCCAGCGAGCTTTTTCAGGTTTTCGACCGCGGCTTCAGGCCAGCCACAAAGGGCCAGTGCCGATCCGTAAGGAGCGATCACGATATCCTCGGTCAATCCGCGGCGGATGCCCAGCCCGGGTACTCCGAAAGCGCGGTATTGGTACGTGCCTTGCGCATCGGTGACACCAAATGCGGATTCCGATATGCCCCATGGTACACCGCGTTCACGGGCATAGGCACGCTGGAACTCGACCGCCGTCAGCTCGCTCTCACCCAGCAATGTGTCGCGGTAGCTGGGCAGAAATAGCGGCGGCATGAGATATTCGAACATCGACCCGTTCCAAGACAGGATTGACGGCTTGCCTTGCAAGCGCGTGATGGGACGACTTAAAGAAAACCAGTGTTCAACCGGTGCATCGTGTTTGGCGATTGCAAAATAGCTGGCCAACCGGGCCTCTGTCGCGAGAAGATCGTAGTGGCTGTTGTCCATCTGACCGAGGCTATGGTTATAGCCGATCGTAAATAGGCGCACCGTGGGGTCATAGAGAAACGCAAAATCCATGCCATAGGCGATCATCTCGGCCTGATCGGCAAGCGCGATCAGCCCGTCACGCAGCGCGGCTTGCCTTGCGAAACCATCTTGCAAGGCCTGCTGCATCTCGGTCAGAAATGCCTTCAATGGTTCGTCATTAGCATCGCAGCTTTCGAGTCGCGCCGTGATCTTTTCAAAAACAGCCGTTTTCGACTTGGGATTTGCGGGTTGGAGCTCTTTGAGAATATCCTCGGCCAGAGGTATTCTTTCAGGCGGCGCGGCGGCAATAACCGATAGCCACGGCATGAAGCCGTCGATATCGCGTCCAATCGCGTGCAGGTCGTGTTGATAGCGGTCCAGCCAAGTAGTAATTTCGGCAATCTGGCTGTCGAGTGCGTCCGGCGTATTCTGGATTGCATCGCGCACCAGCGTTTCGAGATCAAGCCAGCAGCTGCCATTGAGTTCGGCAATAATCGATTTCCACGCAAGAGGTGCACCCTTTGCCTGATCGATCAAAGTACGGATCGCCCATTCAATGCGGTTCAACTCGCCTTCATCAAAGTCCTGCAGCTCGTGAATCGCGATCACCAGCAGGTCAAATGTTGTGCTCAGACAGCCAAAACATGCGCCCCCGATTGCTGGCTGATCGGCCAGTTCCAGACAACCATGTTTAAGTGCGATCAGCGACACCGCGAGATTGCCGCTGTCAACGGTCGAAACATATTGCGGCTCCAACGGCTCAAGCGTCCGGGTTTCGTACCAGTTCAGAATGTGCCCGCGATACATCGTCATTCGACCAAGCGTGTCGACGGAGTTGCGGCTTCGGGTCAGAAAGTCGTTAGTGGTAATGAAGCCCATATCCCTTGCAGCAAGGGCAGAGACCAGGAACATTCCTATATTGGTCGGTGAGGTGCGGTGCGCGATCTCTTCGTGGTGGTTGTGTTGATAGTTGTCGGGTGGCAGCCAATTATCGTCCGGGCCGACAAAGGTCTCAAAGAAATGCCACGTCCGCCGGGCGACTTGGATCAGAAAGCGGCGTTGCCCATCATCCAGCGATTGGCTGCTGAACAGGCGCGATCGCGCGCTCCACACCGCGATTTCAGGTGCAAGGAACCAAAGCAATAGAACAGGCAGTGCCGACAAGAACCCGTGGGCCTCATAGAATACGAGCTCAGCTGACAACAGAAGCGCCAACGCTGATGATGGCCACATCAACCGCCATGACGCGCTACGGATGCTGCCGCCCCGGAATTCTGCGGCCGCGTTCGCCGCCGAGGTCCACTTCAAAAGGTTTCTGCCGCTGATGCGCTGACGCCAAAGCGTGCGCGTAATTGCGTCAGTGGCGATGACCGTGTCGCTTACCAAAAAGACAACTGAGAAAAACCAGCGTCCGCCCTTCGTCTTGATCTGATGAATTGCAGTGCCCAGCGCCCCACGACGAATGCCCCCGGTTGCGATGGCAAACACCTCGCCCGCCAGATAGCTGCCGGGTGCCGCGACGGCCAATAACGTCCAGACCCAGGCGCTGCCCGGCAATGCCATCCATGCACCAACAAAGAAAAGCAGCAGCGTCGGCGGCACGAGGCTGCGGCGCAGGTTGTCCAGAATTTTCCAACGATCCAGTGCCGAAAGGGGGTTTGGGACCTTTCCTCCATCGGCAGCGGGTACACGGCGCCACAACCACGGGACCAATTGCCAGTCGCCGCGGATCCACCGATGCTGACGCAAAGCGAATTCCGGGTAGTTGGCAGGAAGGTCTTCGTAGAGAACCAAGTTGCTGGCCAGCGCAGACCGCCCATGTAGCCCCTCGAACAGATCATGGCTGAGAATGCGGTTTTCAGGAACTCGGCCAGCCATGCTACGATGCAGGGCAGCAATGTCATAGATACCTTTGCCGACAAAAATACCGGTGCCAAACAGGTCCTGATAAACATCCGAGACCGCGCGACTGTAGATATCGACCGCCGTATCGCCGCCATAAAGATGGGAAAAATGCGTGTCTTTGCCAAGTTTCGGTAGGATTTCGATGCGGGGCTGCAGGATCGCATATCCGGAAACGACCCGCCCGCTTTCAGGATCAAACTCAGCCCTGTTCAACGGATGTGCCAAGATCCCGATCAGTCGTGTCGCCACACCAGGTGGGAGTTGGGTGTCCGCATCCAGCGTGATCGCATATCGCAGATTGGACAGTTCCTTGATATCGCCCTCCACCACCGAGAAGGCGTCTGTTTTTTCACCCAAGATCAGTTGGTTAAACTCTTCCAGCTTGCCGCGTTTGCGTTCCCAGGCCATCCAGCAGCCCTCAGCGGCATTGAACTGGCGACCACGATGCAGCAGGACAAATGGCGCATTCCCGCTTTTTCCGTACCGCGCATTCAGCAAGGCAATGCCATTCTTGAAACCTGTTTGGACCGGCTCGTCTTCTGGCACCGTCTGCGTCGGAGCATCTACCGGATCGGATAAAAGCACAAACCGCAAGGCGGGATCGGGATTGGCCAGATGCAAGATCTCAAGCTTTTCAATGATCCCTTCAACATCGACCTCAGATCCGACAATCACTGGCACGATGATTGCCGTCGCGCAGTTGCCCGGAATGGATTTCGAAAAATCGAGTTCTGGTAGTGTCTCTGGGCGAGTGATCTTGGTAATGATCCAATGCACGACCCAGACGCTCAGAATGGTCGCGGGTAGGACCGAAATAGTGGTTCCTAGCAACCATTGAAGAAAGTTGGCGTTCTGCATCCACAGGTAGGCCAGCGGTACGATCAAGGCAATCAAGACACCGGCGACCAAACCGGCTGCATAAAGGGTACCAGCATATCGCGCCAACCGCCGACGCAAGGCAAGCGCGCGTGGCGCCCGGTAGCCCAATTCAGTTTCAATGGCGGCAAGACCGTCGCCGATCAGCCAGTATCCGACATGCGATCTGGAAATATTGACGCTTGTCGGATGACAGGCCGCGACAGCCTTGTGCGCAACGGCGACTTCTGAAAAATCACATCGGCGTGCCAGCCGCTCGACCGCTGATCGATACCTGTCGCGGGTTTCGAATGTCATATCGGCATACACGCCCGCGGGATCACTGGCCAGGATGGCCTCTATCCGGCTTGCCAGATCAACGAAGTCGGTCCACTTGATGCCATGGATCGCGATAAGGTTGGTGATGGCCTGTGCAATTAGCTCCGTCTGAACTTCGTCACTGATGCGTTGCTGTTCAGGCCGATGCGCCGCTTTCGGCAGAAGCGTATCATTCATGGACCCAAATGCATCGATCAGTCGTTCAATGCAGACAAGCCTGAGCATTGACGGCAATGCCCAAAGCTCGGCATTGGTAAGATCTGCATGCTCTTGGTAGGTGCGGATGAACGCGATCAGGCTGGGCAGAGTGATCTGCGGGCGCACGTCATCAAAGATCGCCTCCGCCAAAGCGTAAATACGGGGAACCCGACCCTGTGCTGCGTCAAGAGCGGCAAGTTGGCGGTAAAAGTCTGGTGGCAGATCCTCGCGGACACGGCGCAAGGCGCGTGCGATGTGATAGTCGTTATCCAGCAGCCAATCCGCCGCGCGGGCATGTTCAGATGCCGGATGGGCGCAGTATTTGCGCACATCCTCGAGCCAGTCGTCTAGCACCGGCAAAGCTCGATAGATGTCAATAATGGCTGGCCGGCCCTGAGCGATGTTATGGCCCACGGCCAATGCGGCTGGGTCCCCTTGGATGATTGCATCCTTTCCGGGGTCGGCGGTCATTTATCGGTCCCGGCGGGTTGTCTGATACCCTTGGAAACGACGCGACCAAACGCGTGGTCTCTGGATTGGTTCATCTTGCTACGCACCATCAGAACCGGGATGTCAGCACGATCCAGAATGAAACTGGCGACATCACCTGCAGGCACATCGCGATGACCGCTTTGCCCATGTGTCGCCATCACCACAAAGTCGACTGCTTCTTTTTCAATAGTGTCGATCAGAGCGCGCCGCGCATCGCCGCCGGGCACAATCAGTGTCGAAATGTTCAGTTTGTGATGTGCGAGGCTGTTCTTGACCTTCGTCAGATGGGTTTGCCCTAGCTGCGTGTTCCGCTTTGTTACCTGAGAGCTGAGCCTGGCAGCCTCCTGATCCATCACGCCAAACTCGGTTACTCCGGGCTGGGGTGCCACATGGCACAGCAATAGTTCGGCGCCTTCTGCGAGCGCCAGCTTGGCCGCGGTCGGGAGCGCGCTTTCTGCACGAGACGAACCATCAAGCGGAACAAGGATTTTCTGGTAGGTGCCGTTTTTCGGCTCTCGTGCCGTTACGGGGATCATCAAAAGCGCGGCACTGCGCGATGCCAAGACGCCCAATACCGTGTCACTTAGCCGTTTACCTTCCTCGCCTCGCACTCGCAGGGCGGCGGCAATATCGCCTTGCCTGACGGCCATATGGGACGCAATCTGTTTGATGTACTGCCCTTCGAGAAGCAGCGCCTCGGTCGTGCGTTCCTTTGAGCTATGCGCACGCGCAACCCCCGACAGCCAATTTCGGGTTTTCTGTTTCCTGATGTCCCAATCGACCGGATCAACCGGTTTGGACCCGTCATGCGGGGGCACCATGACGTGGCACAACGTCACGTGTCCACCCAAGGCGGCAGCGACTCTATCGGCGTGTTTTACCGGCTCCAGATCTTTTTGTGCCTCTTCAAGGAAAACGATTACGTTGCAGTTGGGGCCACTTCCCTCCGGCCTTTGTTTCTTGGTGTTCATACTTTGCTTTGGATCGCGGGATGTTGTTGTCATCGCTTTCGGCTCCTGGGGATCAAAGACCTGGTGGGCTCGATCGGACCGATCCGGCCATTCCAACCCTCCAGTACTGTATCTCGGCCAGGCGCACTTCACCTTTGCATTGAGACAAGACCTTTGAATGAATACCGGTTCAGCCTATCCACATGCACGTCGAACAAATTGACGAAGATCAAGACCACCTATTCACCGCGTCCGGTTCGAACGCCCTCATTCGATCTTTTTGACGTTTGCGTAGTCACGCTTCGTCAAGAGAGATTGGAACCTTGCGCCCTTATTGGGGCGGGATGCATGGTCGCAAGCCACTTTCTTGTAGGGCTTCTCTGAACCAATCGGCGTCGTAACCACGATCCCTGAGCAATCATTCGAAGTTTGGCAAGCTGCTCAGCAACGCCCGCGTTCCAATGTAATCGCTGACCTGTCCAGAGGGGACTGTTGCATTAATCGGGAATCTTGGGGAGGTTGTGGTTTTGGAGGTTGAGCATGCCACGCAAATCGCCACCAGTGACGTCATACAGATAGCGAGATAGTTCCATGTTGCGCCAATTGGTAGCTAAACCAGATAGAAACCCAAGACAACGATGACCGTTTGATGAAGCAGGTATGACGACAAGACAGCTTCGGACAAACACCGTGAAATCGATGAACGTGATATCGATCTGATACTGGCGGCTCTTACTGACCGTCAGATTGCAGAAACGTTTGGATGGAGCGAGGTGGACCTGTCACGTTTTTGTGCCGCCCCAGGTGCTCGTTTAGGCCACTTTCCGTTCGAAAGCGACCGGGCTTTTCCAGCCCAAAGCTGAGTGCCGCCTGCGCGGATTGTAGAAGCCATTGATGTATTGGAAGATGGCGACT